>JAEWJR010000042.1:0-3078 GCA_023386445.1 Bacillota bacterium
TCTTAAAGCCAACCTGGTTGAGTTCAAATGGGAGGAAGGTATCGTACACACCAGTGCGGGACCGACAAAGACCATGGCGCCGAGGCCGGTGGAAACAATCGATGAACTCCCTCTGCCCCAAATGGAGCCCGATTGCAAGGATTATTATGATAATGTTGCAAAGGCTGTGAAGGGCGAGGAGGAATTGATTGTTACACCTGCCCAGGCAATGCGTGTAATGAGGATTATCGATGCAATATTTGAATCCGCCGAACGCGGTGAATGTATAAAGGGAGTTGATATTTATGAAACCTGATATAGGCCTGCAGCTTTATTCTATAAGAGAGAAATGCGAAGAGAATTTCGAGAATGCATTAAAGGAAGTATCAAAAGCCGGTTACAATGGCGTTGAGTTTTATTCCTTCTTTGATATCAATTCGGATAATATGAGGGAAATACTCAAAAAATATAATTTAAAGGCTTTGGGAACACACACCAGTGCAGATATTCTGACTAATGAACTCGATGAACTTATCAAATACTGTTATGATCTGGAAATTGAATATATTGGCCTGGCCTGGTATGATTCCGGAGATAGGGACGGCTGGCTGCGTCTCTGTGAAAAAGCTGAAAAATGGGGTGAGAAAATGCGCAGAAACGGCATAAATTTTATGTATCACAATCACGCCCATGAATTTGAGCCTAAATTTTCCGGAGAAATGGCAGAAGATATAATACTTAAAAACACATCGCCGGAGAACGTATCCCTGGAACTTGACTGCTATTGGGTGACACATGCGGGCCTGGAGGCTGCTGAATATCTTACAAAAAATATTTCCCGTGTAAAGACCATTCATATCAAGGATATGGCCGACAGGACAGAAAAAAAGATGACCGAAGTAGGTACCGGTATTATCGACTGCAGCAGACTTTATGATATTTCAGCACAGGCAGGCTTTAAATGGGTAGCCGTTGAACAGGATGATATCAGAATAGATCCGTTTGAAAGCATAAGAATATCAATTAACAATCTGCGCAAATAAATTTTTTTTTTATATTTAAATATGGAGCTTGGAGGACGGTAAAACGTTTTTCAAGCTCGGTAATTATTTAATTATAATACCCAGTATTTTGGATAATGCCAGAGCCTGAAATTCATTAACGATTACACCTTTTAATTCCGGACCTCTCAATAAAAGTCCGTCAATATCGCTGGTTGTGAGATCAATACCCTTAAGCATGGTGCCTGCCAGTTCTGCCGAAGTGAGGTTGCATTCCGAAAAAAACAGGTCTTTTTGAGTTGCTTCCCATATATAGCAGTTGGACAGATTTGATTTTTGGATGGAAACCCGTGTAAAATCAGCATTGGAGAAAATAGAATACCGCATGCTGCATTCACTTATTGTCACATCGCACAGCTTGGCCCTGGTCATATTAATTCCTGTCATATTGCAATTGACAAAATCCGCACTGTTGAAGCTGGCATCGGTAAAGTCCATGCCGGTCAAATCGCAATCCCTGAAAACCGTGTTTTCAAATACATAACTGTTATTACTTTTATTAAAGGTACACTTTTCAAATATGCATTTATTGAAGAACAACATGGCCGGGTAAGAAGTACAATCAAATGTACTGTTTTTAAATTGATAAGTCTCTATATCATAGCCCGATTCCATCAGTTGATCAATTATCCCGCCAATGTTACCGGATATTGCCATATCCTGCGGTATTTGCGGTCTCTGTATCTTCATTTCCGCTTCGCTCCTGATTTACTGTTGATAAATTTAGTAGAAGATCTATCCATAAGTTTATCAGAAAGACTGATATATGTCATGTAAAGTATTTTGTTAATTCACTAACAAACTATTGAAATAACCCCGAAAAAGAGGTAAAATTACTTTGGTTATTTAAAAAGAATCACTGCACAAAGTGTAATGATTCTATGGAAAATTGGATAATATACATAGTATGCGTGACAGCAAACAATAAGAGAATTTTCCTGGATTTTAGACTCAGTTTATAACGGGGCAGCAGATGTCCAAATTGTTCTCCGGGACACCTTTACCTTTTACCAAATTGGTTTTCAGACGGTGAGCATGAGCCTCGTTGAAACGGCATATGAGGTAAAAAATTTTTCTGCAACCGATTAATTTTTTATTGATTCTATGCGTTATAAAAATATATATAGGAGTGTGAACTTATGTGCATGATGAACAAGAAGACCATCGAAGATATCGATGTGGCCGGAAAAAAAGTTATTGTAAGAGTTGATTTTAACGTACCATTGGATGCCGATAGAAATATCACTGACGATAAGAGAATAGTTGGTGCACTTCCTACCATCAAGTACCTTGTTGACAAGGGAGCAAAGACAATTTTAGTTTCCCACCTGGGAAGACCAAAGGAAGGTTTTGAAGATAAATACAGCATGAAGCCCACAGCAGTTAAATTGGGCCAGCTGCTCGGAAAAGAAGTTATCATGGCAAAGGACGTTATAGGTGAGGATGCAAAAGCCAAGGCTGCCGCATTGAAGAACGGCGAAGTTCTTATGCTTGAAAATGTAAGATTCCACAAGGAAGAAACAAAGAATGATCCGGCTTTTGCCAAGCAGCTTGCAAGCATGGCCGAAATATATGTTAACGATGCATTCGGAACTGCTCACAGAGCTCATGCTTCAACTGCAGGTCTTGCAGATTATTTACCTGCCGTATGCGGATACCTCATCAGGAAGGAAATTGAATTCATGGGCAAGGCGCTGGCCAACCCGGCAAGACCTTTCGTTGCCATACTGGGCGGTGCAAAGGTTTCCGATAAAATTGCAGTTATAGAAAATCTTATTGATAAGGTTGATACTTTGATAATCGGCGGCGGCATGGCTTACACCTTCCTGAAGGCAAAAGGCTACCACATAGGAAATTCAATCTGTGAAGACGACAAGATTGAGCTTGCAAAGACTCTGATGGTCAAGGCTGAGGCGAAGGGAGTCAACCTGAAGCTTCCAATTGGCAGCATGGTTGCACAGGAATTCAAGAATGACACTGAAATCAAATATGTTCCTTCAGATGCCATGCCTGACGGATGGATGGGTATGGATATCGG
>JAEWJR010000104.1:0-31187 GCA_023386445.1 Bacillota bacterium
GAAATTAATGACGCCGTTAATGCAGACCTTTTGACCGCTGGTTCCGCTTGCTTCAAGAGGCCTTCTTGGATTATTCATCCATATGTCAACACCTTGAACAAGATTTCTGGCAACAGTCATATTATAATTTTCAAGAAGGATAACCTTTCCGTAGAAGCCTTCCTGTTTTGCTATATCATTTATATTCTTAATGACCTCGTGAGCCGGACCATCGGCAGGATGGGCTTTTCCGGCAAAAATAATCTGCAGGGGCTTTTCCGGGTTATTAAGAATATTCTGTATCCTTGCAAGATTTCTGAATATGAGGTTTGCTCTCTTATAGGTTGCAAACCTTCTTGCAAACCCGATTGTAAGAGCATTGGGATCAAGGAAGGAATCAACCTGCCTCACTGCTTCCATGGATTCTCCATTGGCCAGTTTCTGGGCCTTTAGCCTATCCCTTACAAAACCGATCAGCTTGTGCTTTAATTCCACATGAGTATTCCAGAGCTCTTCGGAGGGAATATTATCTATACCTTCAAAAGTGGAGCCCGAGTATATCCGGGTTTTCCAGTCAGGGACAAGGTATTTGTCATAAAGCTCCTTAATTTTAGGCGACAGCCAGGTCAGTGTATGGATTCCGTTTGTTACGTGTGTTATGGGAACGTCATCCTGAGGCACGCCAGGCCAAACATCTCCGAAAATATCCCTGGAGACAGCACCGTGAAGCTGGCTTACTCCATTTTTCCTGCCGGCCAGAGTCAGAGCAAGGACTGTCATGTTGAAATTCTGATCCTCGGGTTTCTTTAGTCCCAGTTCAAGAAAGTCATATCTGCTGAGTCCCAATTGACCCCAGAAGTCTCCGAAATATTTGTCCATCATGTACAGCGGGAAGGTGTCATTTCCTGCCGGAACAGGTGTATGGGTTGTAAATATGGCTGAATTGGCAACAATCTGCTTTGCTTCTTTAAAGGTTAAATGTTTTTCATTAATAAGCTTTCTTATAAGTTCCAGTCCCATGAAAGAGGAATGCCCTTCATTCATATGATAAACCGTGGGATGGATATCCAATGCATCCAAAACACGGATACCGCCGATACCCAGGAAAATCTCCTGCTGAATCCGGGTTTCATGATCTCCTCCGTACAGCCTTGAGGTAAGGGCTCTGTCAGAAGGATTGTTCTTCGATACATCGGTATCCATCAGGTAAAGATTGATCCTTCCTATCTGTACCTTCCAGACCTTTGCAAATACGGCTCTTCCGGCGAAGGTGATATTAATTTCAGCCTGCTCTCCGTTTGCATTGAGTGCCGGCAATATGGGAAGCTGGGAAATATTCAAATTGTTAAAGCTGGTTTCCTGCCAGCCTTCAATATTGATTCTTTGGCTGAAATAACCCTGCTTGTAAAAAAGACCGATTGCAGTAAAGGGAAGGCCCAGATCGCTGGCAGACTTGCAGTGATCGCCCGACAATACTCCCAAACCGCCGGAATAAATAGGCAGTACTTCGTTCAGGCCATATTCGGCAGAAAAATAAGCAATTCTTTTTCCGCTGCTTTCAGGATGATTTATTGAAAACCATGTGTCTTTTTCAGACATATAGCTGTCAAAAGCGGCAACCACACTATGAAGTCTTGTCATGTAATCCTTATCGTCAAGTTTGGTTTGAAGCTTTTTCTGACTTACTTCCTGAAGAAAACGTACAGGGTTTTTGCCCAGCTTTTCCCACAATTCCAGGTCGATCTCCCTGTAAAGGTCGATTGCTTCAGGATTCCATGACCACCATAGATTATATGCGATATCGTTTAATCTCTTAAATTCTTCGGGTAAGGCTGATATTACATTGATTTTTCCAACAAGATACATGTGCATCCTCCAATCTGTTATTTAGTAGATAATATTATTTCTACCCGTTATTTATATAACTCAAGCTGCATTTTCTTATCCGATTTTCAGTTGTTGATATAATAACATAAAGAAGATGCTATTGGTAGTATTTATGAGGAATTAATACAATATTAAAGTTAATTTAAATTTTCTTTATCTGTGTAATTTGCTATATCAACTGGTAACTTCCGCACTAACTTCATAAAATAAGGACGCCCCCAAAACAATTATAAAAATTGTATCGCCTCATTTAAAGTGGTTTTGCCGTCGCTCAAACTCGATATCCTGTCTGCTGAAAAGTCAATTAAATTAACCGGTGCCGACCCGTTAAATTAACTGGAAAAAAATACTTTTCACAAATTTACGATTTTGATAAATAAAAAGTACCAAAATGTGAAAAAAATATATATTATGATAAAACGATTTTTTATTTACGGTGTTATCGGCTGGAGCATGGAAATAGTCTGGACGGGACTATATTCGTTAATTAATGGCAATTTGACCCTTGAGGCATATACCAGCCTGTGGATGTTTTTTATATATGGATGCGGAGTTTTCCTTGAACCTCTTCATGACATTATACGTTCCTGGAATTTAGTTCTGAGGGGTTTGGTTTGGGTTGTGATAATATGGGGAATAGAATACACAACCGGAAAACTGATCTTGAGCATATTACACGTATATCCTTGGCAGTACTTCGGCAAATTTGCCGTTGAGGGTATTGTCAGACTGGATTATGCTCCCGCATGGTTTCTTGCAGGGTTGTTATTCGAACGTGTGCATGGAGTTCTGGACAGATCAAAGATTGTATGAAAATAACAGTATTTCCAGTATCCTGTGTCATAAATGTTACAAATATTAATTTTTTGTGATTCATTTGAAATATGCGGATAACAATATTATAATATAATTACTTTTTATATTAGATTTACTGAAAAGTATACACGAGGGTGTATGCTTTTTGTTTGCACTTTGGGGGGCTTAATTGATTTAGGGGGCTAAATGAATAACACAATGGTAAACGAACAGTTTGAACTGCAGAATCAGTTCAAGCAGGTTAAGAAGAAAAAGAAAAAGTCAAAACTGAAAAGTATAATCGGTTTTTTGATATTTGAGTTTTTATTTATGTCGCTGACAACACCGCTGCTGGTTTTTTACGGTCCTTTCAATAATGTAAAGCGAACAGCAATAGGGATGACCTGGAACTCCTTTACGCTTCAGAAGATTCCAAAAGCCTTTTTGTCAGATAGTGCAATATCCAGAATACTGGGTGACGGTTACGCAATATCGGATCTAGATACCGAAGCAATAAAAATGCTTAACTTTGGAGTAAAACATACCGGGGAAATTGAACTTTTTGATGTTGAGAGTTCAAATTTTAAAGGAAAGATGCTTTTGATAGAGGATCCTACAAGAGTAAGGGTAGGGTATTCCAACCAGATGCCCAGAGCCGGGGAAACTACAAGCAGTATAGCAAAAAGAAACGGTGCAATTGCAGCTATAAACGGGGGCGGCTTCATTGATACCAAATGGGCAGGAACAGGCGGTGCCCCATTGGGGTATCTGATCAGTAACGGAAAGTATATAAGCGGACAGATCAAGGATAAGGATAAAAAACGTGATACCATAGCCTTTACCGAAGACGGAATGCTGATAGTAGGAAAGCATTCGGAGAACGATCTGAAAAAATACAAGGTTAAGGAAGCAATAAGCTTTGGTCCTCCCATAGTAGTCAACGGTAAACCCACCGTAAAAGGTGACGGCGGATGGGGCATATCTCCGAGAACCGTAATCGGGCAAAAGGAAGATGGGTCGGTACTTATGCTTGTTATTGACGGAAGAAGTTTGAAATCCTTTGGAGCCACATTGGAAGAAGTGCAGAACATCATGCTCAAGCATGGCGCTGTCAATGCCGCGAATTTGGACGGAGGTTCATCAACAACAATGTATTATGACGGAAAGGTAATAAATACACCTTCGGATGCACTGGGAGAAAGATCCGTTCCGTCGGTATTCATGGTAATGCCGTAAAATAAAAGTTTTGCTTCACCTCTTACCGGGCTCACGGTAGGTGTGTGCTTTTAATATTAATTCATATATGTGGGCTGGAAAGGCGAATGGTACCTGATTGAAAACTTTAGCTAGGTGGTATAAATGGATATTGTTAGCGGTAATATTTCAATTTTGTATTTTGTTTTATGTTAATAATATATTTTTAAATAGTGATGGTTCGGTAAGTATAACAACATCCGAAGGCCAGGTAAAAGATAAGCCTGTAACCGGAGTGTTTACAGTTGCATCCGGTGTCAAGGAAGTAAAAGTATCATATAATTCAAGATTCGGTGCATATGTAGATGCCGATGGCGCGTTGCATATAGTGGATATAAAAGCGAAAAAAGATAAAAAGATTGCCGGTCTTGAAGACGATATGATAACATTTTTCAAATGGCTGCCCGACAGGGATATGGTTATCTACTCATCGGACACCAAGAACGGTAAAAATGGAGTAATACAGATTTCAACCTATGAGGCCGATTACGGAACTGTCAGGGATCTGCCCGAGATAAAAGCTGTAAGTGCGCAAAGTAAGGTTAAGGACATCGATCTATCACCATATACAAACGTGGTTTATGCACAATTAAAAACTTCTGAGACAAGGTCAAGAATTTACAGGATCAATGTCATGAACCAGTACTCAAATGTTATAACCCTTGGGTCTGATGCAATTATCAAGGAGAGTGCATATGTAAACAAGCTGGTTTATCAGAATCCCGGAGAACCGGTTTATGTATATAATGATACGAGCCGGTCAAAATCAAAGATAAATATTGATTCCGAAAATGCGAGGATATTGGATATAGATGCCAACGATACTTTGTATATTGCTGATCTCGGCACCGACGGAAAGGTGACTCAGATCTACCAGCAAAAGATTACGGAAAACAGTTTCACTGATGATTGGGTCAAAACTCCGTTAAAGGAACCTGTGCTTCCGGAAGATATAGTTGTATCAGGCAGCGGAAATGTTTATTATATTAATAGGAGTGAAAACAAAATTATTAATGTTAAAAATGATTTGAAAGCTTCATACAGAGGAGAGTTTTTGGAAGTGCTCAGCGGTACGCTTGTTTCCATTGACGAAAATAAGGTCAACATTAATTCACTGAAGGAATATTAAGTCATCCTGCATGTTTAATAATTTTTCAAATGGGTATAAATAAATTAAGTTTTAGCAACTAACATGTAAATCAGGAGGAAATATTTATGTCAGGTAAAATAATTGATATTACCAAAGATACATTTGAAGGGTCCGTTCTTAAATCAGAAACTCCCGTAGTGGTTGATTTTTGGGCGTCATGGTGCGGTCCTTGCAGAATGGTAGCCCCAATAATGGAGGAACTGGCAGAGGATTATGAGGGGAAAGTTCAGATTTCAAAGGTAAACGTGGATGACCAAGGGGAACTGGCTGCTCAGTTCAGAATTATGAGCATACCAACCGTACTTATATTTAAAGACGGCCAGGTTGCCGAAAAGATTGTCGGAGCCAGAGCAAAAGGTGAATTTGCCGAGCTCATAGATAAACATTTATAGACCGGGACTTTACAGTATAATACTTCATTCTTCTTTATAATAAATGAGAATATTATTTATTTCCATAATAATGAATCTCTTTCCAGCAGCTGGTTTGATCAAGCTTGCCCTTAAGAGATTCATTTGCTATAATGGAAGATATTATGAAATAATTCATTTATTACTAATGTTTTTGTAGGAGGATGTGCTATGGCAGGGGAAAAATTGTTTTCTACGGCCCTTTTCGGTTTCAAGAAAAAACATGTGAATGCTTATCTTGAAAGATTAAATAAAGAGTATGAAGAAAAGCTTAAAACTAAGGAAAAGGAAATTGCTGATATTAAAGCCCAGTACCGTGATATCAAATCCAAATATGATGAGATTAGTACAAATATTCAGCAGATAAAGGAAGACAGGGAAAAAATAGCCGATGCTCTTATAACCGCTCAGGAAAAAGCCGAGACTATCATCAGCGAGGCAAAACTTCAGGCCATCAATGAGAAAAAAGATCTTGAAAAGCAGGTGGAAGTTGAAAAAGAGAAGCTTGTGGATATAAAGGAAGAGCTTAAGGTCTTAAAGGTGGAAGTGGTGGGCAAGCTTAAAAAATATGAGGGTGAGCTGTCAGGCTTTATTAAGGAATAAAATCATAAATTATATTTTTACTTGAATTAAAATATAATTTAAACTATAATAAGCTTTAATAATTATTGTTGTTTTTTTGATTGCTATTGCATATATTAATAGATAGAGTGACAATTTTATAATTTAAAATGCTGTGAATGGGAAGAGTAAATATTGAATCAGTTTAAGAGAGCCGGTAAACAGATTGCTGTTGGTGGGATTCCGGTACTGGTTGGTATTGAAGGCAGCCCGGGAGTAGCTTTTTCGAAAGCTGGAATGCAAGTAGAAAAAGACGTGACGTCACGTTACAGACGGGTAATGTAAACATTATTGAATGATGTCGCATTATTTGAGTGAATGCATTGTAGCATTAATTAGGGTGGTACCGCGGAAACCTTCGTCCCTGTTTTGGGGGGCTTGGGTTTTTTTTGTATCACCTTTATTATTGTTTTTAAAAGTATACCGAACAGATATTACTGGAGGCCGGAAAGCGGTTAATATAAAATGAAAAGGAGAGATTGAGAATGGAAGAGATTCTGGAAATTTTGGAGAAAAACAGCAAGGCGACAGCGGCTGAGATAGCAGTTATGCTTGGTAAATCGGTAGAAGAGGTAACAGAAGCCATAAAAAAATATGAAGCTGAAAATGTTATTGTAGGATACAGTACTTTGGTCAATTGGGATAAAACCGAGAAAGAAAAGGTTACGGCACTCATCGAAGTAAAAGTAACACCTCAGAGAGGTCTGGGCTTTGACAAAATAGCCGACAGAATTTACAAATATCCTGAGGTCACAGCTTGTTACCTGATGTCGGGCGGGTTTGACCTTACCGTTATCATTGAAGGAAAAACAATGAAAGAGGTAGCTCTGTTTGTATCCGAAAAGCTTGCGCCGCTTGAATCGGTCCTCAGTTGTGCAACTCATTTTGTCCTGAAAAAATACAAGGATAAAGGAACCATATTTGAGGAAAAACCCGTCGACAGAAGGGAGCCGATTTTCATATGATAATGAAAGACATGATTTTGGACAGAATAAAAAGGGTTCCGCCCTCAGGTATCAGAAAATATTTCGATCTGATAAACGAGATGAAGGATGTCATATCTCTGGGAGTGGGCGAACCAGATTTCATAACACCCTGGAATATCCGGGAAGCGGGTATATATTCCCTGGAGCACGGGCATACACAGTATTCTTCCAATGCAGGCTTTATTGAACTTAGAGAAGAGATAAGCGCGTATCTTCAAAGAAAATTTTCACTGGAATATAATCCGGTTGATGAGATATTGGTTACCGTCGGAGGAAGTGAAGGAATTGATGCAGCATTGAGAGCCCTTGTGGGTCCAGGTGATGAGGTCATTATTCCCGAACCCAGTTTTGTAGCATATAAGGGCTGCACCGGGTTCACGGGTGCTTCAGCCGTTACAATTCCTCTAAAGCAGGAAAATGAATTCAAACTGACGGCTGAAGAATTGGAGAATGCTATAACCGATAAGACAAAAGTTGTAATCATACCCTTTCCAAACAATCCTACAGGAGCTATAATGACCAGAGAGGATTTATATGAACTGGTCAAGGTGCTGAAGGACAGGAACATAGTAGTACTATCGGACGAAATATACTGCGAACTTACTTATGAGGGCAGCCATACTTCCATTGCGAGCTTCCCCGAAATGAAGGAACAGACGGTTGTAATCAACGGGTTCTCAAAATCCTTTGCCATGACCGGGTGGCGCCTGGGTTACGCTTGCGGACACCGGGACTTGATCAGTGAAATGAAAAAAATACATCAGTACGGCATCATGTGTGCTCCCACAACGGCGCAGGATGCTGCAATCGAGGCGCTGCAAAACAGTGAAGATGATGTGCTTATGATGGCTAAGGAGTATAACAGGCGCAGAAGAGTCATGGTGGACGGATTTCAGAAGTCAGGCTATTCCAGCTTTGAACCAAAGGGTGCCTTCTATGTATTTCCCAATATAAAAAGCTCGGGCCTCAGTTCTGATGAATTCTGTGAAAGACTTCTGATGGAGCAGAAGGTGCTGGTGGTGCCCGGAACAGCATTCGGAGATTGCGGGGAAGGATATGTACGGGCCTGTTATGCATCTTCAATGGAAAATATAATTGAAGCAATGAAGAGGATAAAGACTTTTACCGACAGTCTGCGGGGAACTTTACGGCCGGTATAAGCAGTTGGAGGAATTAATGTACAAGTTGGTTGCAATAGATTTGGATGGAACACTGTTGAATATGAATAAAGAGATTTCGGAAAGGAATAAGAAGGCAATTTTCAAAGCAATCGAAAAGGGTGTTAAGATAGTTGTATGTTCGGGCAGGGTGTATACCGGAGCAAGGCTGTACGCAAAGGAAATAGGCTCCAGGGATCCGGTAATTGCCTGTAACGGAGCGGTTATAACAGATAAAATTGACGGCAAAATAATATATTCAGACTATATGGATGTGGAGGTAAGCTTGAAGATAAACAGCATCTGTCAAAAGCATGGAGTATACTACCACGTTTATGCCGGAGATACCATGCTGACCGAAAAATTAGGTTTTACATCTCAAAAGTATTACGAAAGAAATAAGTCTCTGCCGTCCGAGGACCGGGTGGATATTGAAGTGGTACAAAACATGGAAGCAAAATTAAGAAGTATTCCGGATACCGTGCTGAAATTTGTTATTGTCAACGATGACCTTCAACTCCTGAGGAAAGTGAGAGCTGATATGGAACAGCTTCAGGAAATTGATGTCATGAGTTCTAACTTCGACAATTTCGAGGTGATGAACAAAGGTGTCAGCAAAGGCTCGGCTTTGGCCAAATTAACGGATCTTTACGGTATACCTGCCCAACAGATGATAGCCATCGGTGACAACGAAAATGATATTTCCATGTTTGAGTACGCCGGTATGAGTATAGCTATGGGAAACAGTGAAGAAATTGCCAAAGCCGCGGCAAATTACATAACGGCGTCCAATGAGGACGACGGTGTTGCGCAGGCTATTGAAAAGTTTATTTTGGCAAAAGACTAGACGTTGGATATAATAGTAATGTAAGAAAACAATTATTAAATTATGAGAGGGATGATTAAATGCTTGAACTGGAACAATACAAGCTCGAACTTCAAGGCTTGGAAAGCAATTTAGAGGAAATGAGGGCTTCACTTTGACATCGCCAGACTAAGCGATGAGATAACCGAGTTGGAGCATAAGGCTTCTGAACCTGAATTCTGGAATGATATGGAGAATTCGCAGAAGATACTTCAAAGAACAAAAAATCTTAAATCAAAAATAGAGAGATTTACAGACCTCACCACCCAGTGGGAGGATCTCATTACCCTTGCCGAATTGGGGCTTGAGGAACAGGATGAGAGTGTGATACCTGAAGTAGGAGAGGGCCTGGGAAAGCTGAAAAAAAATCTTGAGTCTCTGAGGCTGGAAACTCTGCTGACCGGACCTTATGATAAAAACAACGCCATACTTACCCTGCATGCAGGTGCCGGGGGAACAGAAGCGCAGGACTGGGTTGAAATGCTGCTGCGCATGTTCACCAGATGGGGAGAGGCTAAGGGTTATGAAGTAAAGATACTGGATTTGCTTGATGGCGATGAGGCAGGAATTAAAAGTGTAACGATTCATGTTATTGGCGAAAATGCATATGGTTACCTGAAGTCAGAAAAGGGAGTACACCGTTTGGTCAGGATTTCTCCATTTGACGCTTCAGGCAGAAGGCATACTTCCTTTGCATCTCTGGACGTTTTGCCTGAGCTGGATGATACCATAGAAATCAATATCAATCCCGATGATTTAAGAATTGATACCTATAGAGCGTCAGGAGCCGGAGGACAGCATATAAACAAGACCGACTCGGCCATCAGAATAACACACATACCTACCGGTGTTGTGGTAGCCTGCCAGACAGAGCGTTCACAGTTCCAAAACAAGGACACCGCCATGAAGATGTTGAAGGCAAAGCTGTTTGAATTAAAAGAACGTGAACAGAAAGAGAAGATTGAAGACTTGAAAGGTGTCCAGCTGGATATTGCATGGGGCAGCCAGATAAGGTCATATGTATTCTGTCCGTACACCCTTGTAAAGGATCATCGAACAAATTATGAAGAAGGAAATGTAAACGGTGTAATGGATGGTAGTCTGGACGGTTTTATAAATGCATATCTTTCAATGGAAAAGTCCGGTGAAAATGCTGCACAATAGTGGGAAAGTACGGTGGAATGCTGCCACATAAAGGAAAAACAGCTGCTTGATTTTTATAAGTAACAGAAAGAAGGATTGGTATGAATTCAGAAGAATTGAAGGCATTGCTTGAAGGAGTTAAAAACGGGACAGTTGAAATAGACCGGGCCTTCAAGGAAATAAAGGCATTGCCTTACGAAGATCTGGGCTTTGCAAAGATTGACCACCATCGGAGTATAAGAGTCGGTTATCCTGAAGTTGTCTACTGTGAAGGTAAAACCAGCGGACAAATTGTTGAAATAGTTAAGAGATTAATGGAAAAGAATAATAATATACTGGCCACAAGGGCGTCAAAAGAGGATTTTGCAGCAGTAAGTGAAGTTATAGCCGATGCAGAATATCATGAAGCGGCCAGAATAATTGTTGTCAAAAGAAAAGAGATAATTGTCAACGAAAAGCAAATTGCGGTAATAACAGCGGGAACGTCGGATATTCCGGTTGCGGAGGAGGCTGCAATTACAGCCGAAGTACTGGGCAACAGGGTCAATAGGATTTACGATGTGGGAGTTGCAGGTATTCACAGGCTTTTGTCCAAAATTGATGCCATTACACAGGCAAATGTGGTAATTGTGGTTGCGGGGATGGAAGGCGCCCTGGCAAGTGTGGTAGGCGGTTTGGTTGACAAGCCGGTCATAGCAGTGCCGACAAGCGTAGGCTATGGAGCTAATTTCGGCGGTCTGGCAGCGCTGCTTACCATGCTGAACAGCTGCGCCAGCGGTATAGGCGTAGTCAATATAGACAACGGCTTCGGCGCAGGCTACCTGGCCAGCAATATCAATAAGCTGTAGTTGCGCAGGAAGTGGAAAAGGCGGTTTTTAGCAGAATAAGTTATTAGGTATTTTGATGTTTATTAATAGATATATCAGGGTATATCAACATTGATTTACTAAAATGTGAAATGTTTAAAATGCCGATTTATAATTGGTGTTACGGAGGAACTAATGCGAGTTTTATATTTTGACTGTTTTTCAGGAATAAGCGGAGATATGACTCTGGGGGCCCTGCTGGATCTGGGGCTGGACAGCAAAGCTTTTTTGCAGGAATTAGACAAGCTTAAGGTTGACGGTTATTCCATTGAAATAAAAAAAGTTGTTAAAAATGGTATAACCGGTACCGACGTAAATGTTATTCTGCATGACGAATGCGGAGAGCACCGGCACGACCATGGAGACGGTCAAAGTCATGACCACGACCACAATGACCATGATCATGGACAGCATCCTGAAAGTGAGCAAACCCATGAACACGGTTCTGAGCACTCTCACGACCACATTCACAGCCATGAGCATGAGCACGGACATAGCCACGATGACCACGACCATGTACATGACCATGAACATGGGCATAGCCACCAGCATGAACATAGTCATTCACATCAGGAGAGAAACCTTGCCGATATAGAAAAGATCATCAATATGAGTGGCCTGAAGCCGGGAGTTAAAGCAATGAGTACCAGGATTTTCAGGGAAATAGCCCGTGCTGAGGCAAAGGTACACGGCAAGGATATTAGCGAAGTCCATTTTCATGAGGTTGGAGCAATTGATTCAATAGTAGATATTATCGGCGCTTGCATATGTATTGACATGCTAGGCGTTGAAAGAATATATGCCTCTGAGCTGCATGAAGGAAAGGGTTTTGTAAAATGCGCACACGGTCTTTTGCCAGTGCCTGTTCCGGCCGTAATGGAAATGCTGTGCAACAGCAAAATTCCGCTGGTAACAGAGGATATCCCATTTGAACTTGTTACTCCTACCGGATTAGGAATACTTAAAATGACCTGCTCCTCCTTCGGAAAAATGCCTCCTATGGCAATAGAGAAAACAGGATATGGTATGGGAAAAAGAAATACCGGCCGTTTTAATGCCTTGAGAGCGGTTGTTGGAACACTTTATGAGCAGGATAACTTACCAAATGATGAAATTTCAATACTTGAAACCAATATTGACAATATGTCCCCGGAAATACTGGGCTATACCATGGAGAAGCTATTGGACAGCGGCGCACTGGACGTGTACTACACACCCATATACATGAAGAAAAACAGACCTTCGGTAATGCTGACAGTACTGGCAAAATGTGAAGATGAGAAAAAGTTTTCAGATGTCATATTCAGTGAGACTTCCACTCTGGGGATAAGGGTAGCAAGGTCGGCCAGGTTCTGTATGAACAGGGAGTTCGTGAAGGTTAATACAATGTACGGAGACGTAAGAGTAAAAGTCGCCAGCATAGGCGATATACATAAATTTGCTCCGGAGTATGAAGACTGCAAGAGCATAGCTGTTAAGGCAGGTATACCCATAACAAAAGTGTATGAGATGGTAAATGAAACTTACAGGCAGGAAGGAAACTGCGTTGCTGTACAATAAATTTTCTCAATACCTGAAAAATAAATACGGCTCAAAGGTATACAAGCTCCCGCTCAATCTGCCTGTCACCTGCCCCAACAGAGATGGCAGCCTGGGTTTGGCGGGATGTATTTTTTGCGGAGAAGAAGGAGCAGGTTTCGAAAATCTGTCCTGTGAAATCTCTGTTGCCGGTCAGCTTGAGCAAAATGCAAGGTATATAGGGAAGAACTATGGAAGTGAAAAGTTTATTGCCTACTTTCAAAATTATTCAAATACCTACCTTCCTTATGAATTATTCACAAAAAATATGTCCGAGGCTTGCAGGGAGGGGATCGTTGCAATATATATTTCAACCCGGCCTGACTGTATTGACGACAGATATATGGAATTTCTGGCCGGACTGAAAAAGGAAAAGGGAATAGATATTGTTATTGAACTTGGACTGCAAACTGTCAATTATCATACGCTGAAGCTGCTTAACCGGGGTCATACGCTTGCAGAATTCATAGATGCCGCAATAAGGATCAGAAAATACCGGCTTGAGATCTGTGCCCATTATATAACAGACCTTCCCATGGATAATATGGACGATGTTACTGAGGGGGCAAAGATAATCTCAGCTCTTGGTGTTTCACAGGTGAAGTGCCACTCTCTGTTTATTCTTAAAGGCACCGAGCTGGAAAGCATGTATTCCCGGGGAGAAATTCAGCCTGTAACCCTTGAGGAGTTTATTGACAGGACTATAGGTTTTTTAGAGCATCTTAACCCAAATATTGTGGTACAGAGGCTGATTGGCAGGGCGCCTGCCGAAAGAACGGTTTTTTGCAACTGGAATACCAGCTGGTGGAAGCTCCAGGATATGATAGAGGCAAAAATGACGGAGCAGAACACCTGCCAGGGCAGACTCTATAAAGCAAACAGCAGCCTTATGAATAAATTATATTAAATTAAATATAATTGAACATGAGAGCAATGAGGTATTTTGGAGGCTTGTTTCAGCCTTCAAAAATATCTCCCAGGGAAATTTCCAGATCTCTAAACCAGTAGGACTTAACAGTATCATCATTTTTACTGACAGAATGGAAGTCAATTTCACAATCTTTAAAGCTATAGAGTAGTACAGATTTGTTTTTTGGATCAATTACCCTAAATTCCTTAACACCTGACAACATGTAGGTGTTCAATTTGTCCACCATATCCTTTGACCGGGTACTCCGGGATAAAATCTCCACAACCAATGCGGGTGTTCCCATATACCGTCCTTTCTCGGTAACGGTATTTTCAAGATCACAGGCTATTAGTAAGTCGGGCTGCATGACGTCTGGAGTTTTCAGGTCTTTCTTAAAAAAGTGGACATCAAAGGGTGCATAGAAAACCTTGCAGGGCTTTCCTTTTAGATAATTTCTTAAAATCATATACAAATTGCCGGAGATTACCTGGTGAAAGGTGCTGGGTGAAGATAACAGGATTATCTCACCGTTGATGTATTCCATGCGAAGCTCACTGTTTTCATAGATTTCCATAAACTCCTCATAGGACACCTTTTTACCTCCATACTGGTAGTCCAGGGCTTTTTCCTTTACTGTAAAATACCTTTCGATATCATTGATGTAAGGTGTAAGTCTTATGGCTTTTTTACCGTTTTTTGTAATGATTACTTCATTGTCATTACTCACCAGGTCGAGATATTTACCCAAATTTAATTTGAGTTCGGTTGCCGTTATTACTTTGGTTTCGTAATCCATGGCAGATCTCCTTTATTGATTTATTTTAACAGGGTTCTTGAAAAATCGTACGGAAAATTAATATTATCTGTGAAAAAATGTACGATATAAGTGGAAATAGTACGATATTTACAATGTTATTATATAATTTAGAACGATTTTGTCAAGTGGCATATGAAATAATTTCCATTACCCTGGTAAAAATGAAACATTTATTCGATTTGACTATAAATTTTTATACATAAAAAGTACTTTTGATGCTATGCATACCAAACAAAATTCGATATAATATTAAAATATTGAGATGACTTAAAGTATTAAGCTTTAAAATATGCCTATTTTACAAATAAGGAGTTGTTATTTTTGAACAATGAGATGGTATTGGTGCTGGATTTCGGCGGACAGTACAACCAATTGATTGCACGCCGCGTCAGAGAAGCTAATGTATACTGTGAGGTTATTCCTTACAGTGCGTCACTGGAGCGAATTAAATCATATAACCCCAAAGGCATTATATTTACAGGAGGGCCTAATTCGGTACTGGATGAAGGCGCACCCAAATGTGACCCGGGAGTATTCGAGCTTGATATTCCTGTTTTAGGAATATGCTATGGTATGCAGCTTATGAGCGTTATGCTCGGAGGTGCGGTTGAAGCTGCAAAACAGCGTGAATACGGTAAGGTGGAGATTTGTGTGGACAGGTCCCAACCGTTTTTCCAGGATGTTGACGAGAATACCACCTGCTGGATGAGCCACACATACTATGTAAGCAATCCGCCGGAAGGTTTCGTGATTACTGCTAAATCCTCAAACTGCCCGGCAGGAGCCATGCAGCATGTTGAGAAAAATCTGTATGCGGTTCAGTTTCATCCTGAGGTTATGCACACTCCAAAGGGAAAGGAAATGCTGAGGAATTTCCTCCTTAACATCTGTCACTGCAAGGGTGACTGGAAAATGTCCTCTTTCGTTGAGAACTCAATCAAAGCCATAAGAGAAAAGGTTGGAGACAAGAAGGTATTATGCGCCCTGTCGGGCGGTGTGGATTCTTCTGTTGCAGCAGTTCTCATTCATAAGGCAATCGGAAAGCAGCTGACCTGTATATTTGTTGATCACGGACTTTTAAGAAAGTATGAAGGCGACCAGGTCGAGCAGGTATTCAGAAATCAGTATGACATAAATATGATCCGTGTTAATTGTGAAGACAGATTTTTGGAAAAACTTAAAGGGGTATCTGACCCTGAGACCAAGAGAAAAATTATCGGTGAAGAATTTATAAGAGTATTCGAAGATGAAGCCAAGAAAATCGGGAAGGTTGATTTCCTTGTTCAGGGAACCATCTATCCTGACGTAATAGAAAGCGGCCACGGTGATGCGGCGGTTATCAAGAGCCACCACAATGTGGGCGGACTTCCTGATCATGTTGATTTCAAGGAAATAATCGAGCCCTTGAGAAACCTGTTTAAGGATGAGGTAAGAAAGGCCGGAGAGGAAATGGATATTCCTGAGGATATTGTCTGGAGACAGCCTTTCCCTGGTCCTGGTCTCGCTATCAGAGTAATCGGTGATCTTACAAAGGAAAAGCTCGATACATTGAGAGATACCGACTATATTTTCCGCGAAGAAATAAAGGCAGCAGGCCTTGGAAGAGAAATAAACCAGTACTTTACAGTATTGACAAACATGAGAAGCGTGGGAGTTATGGGTGACGAAAGAACCTATGACTATACACTGGCTCTGCGCGCAGTGACGACTACCGACTTTATGACAGCCGACTGGGCAAGAATTCCTTATGATGTACTGGAGAGAATTTCAAACCGTATTGTCAACGAAGTAAAACACATCAACAGAGTGGTGTATGACATCACCTCGAAGCCACCGGCGACGATTGAGTGGGAATAATCGCTAAGCGCTGCCCAAAGGCAGATGAAGCGAAGGCGATTATTGCGCAGCGCAAGGAGTAATGCGACCGGGAGGGAGCAGAACGACTATGCGGCAAGCCGGGTACATTAAAGAATGCCGAGCGCTGCCGGTGGCAGATAAAGCGAAGGCGATTATTGCGCAGTGCAAGGAGAAATGCCACCGGAGGGAGCAGAGCGACTATGCGGCAAGCCGGGTACATTAGTGATTTTTACTTATTAATAGTAGTGGTTTAAGACTTTTGACTGAATAACATAATTATAAATGTGTGTATGATGTTTGTTTGAAAAATAGTATATCATACACACTTTTTTTAACCTTTTTAATGTTTTTTTACGGTGTTCTAGCTGTGAGGCAATGGGCACCGCATTCTTTGGTTCTTTCTTTGCGGAGTAAGAAAGAACAGTTTTGCCTAGTTAATCTCTAATTCCAGTCTTACTTTAAATACTATGGAAAATTTGGCAATGCTTTGTGCCCAGTTTGCCACCGGCATAGACAATTATATCCACTGTGGCCAGATATAATGATTTCTTTAAAGCATCATCCATTGGGAAAACACTTTTTGTTTTGGTAACTTTCCTTAATTGTCGATTGAAACCTTCCAGCGTATTTGTCGTATATATCATCCATCTTTGTTTTCCAAGGTGGCATGCAAAAAAATAAAAAAGTAGCGATTTCAAATAAGAAACCGCCACCTCGCAAAACTTCATATGCCGTTCGGGTCGCACTCCTGAGTTGCCCTATCCTGCATATGAGTAAAAGCATTATTAATCTACCCCAATAACAAAATGTTTATATATGAGGGGGTTGAATCCATTGTCCCTATAAAAGGGTCCAATGCCCCTTTTACACAGGGGTTATAAACATAAATAGTCTTATGTATTCAAACGAAATTAATCCCAAAAATTAATATAATCTCGCGAAACCCATCCCCAAGTACCAGTCGACATTCTTTTAACATAAAACCAGGTACCATTCGATTCACTCCAGCTTTTATCAAAATCAACAATAATTTCTTCATTGTTGTACATAAGCTCTAAAATACTTCCGCTAGTGGATGGTGAAGTACGTAATCGAACTCCATTACCTATTATGTTTGCATTTGGGTCACTTGAAGCCTGGACGAAGGAGACATCATTAGATTTGAGATTCTGAAGTTCTGCTGCTTGTGCAGGAATTACTCCTTGGATACTTATTAAACAGATAGCAGCGGCAACTGCTATCACCTTTCGAAGTTGTTTTTTAAACATAATATAACCCTCCTTTAAATTAAATAAAGTTTTATGATATATAGCACGTTTAACTACAATTTCATGAAATTATGATAATAATATCATAATTTACAAGATATGTAAATAAAAATGTTTAAAAATGTAAATTTTTAGATTATTTGTATTTAATAAATTATATGTTGTTATTTGTAACGTCATCTTTGATATTAATGAAAGAAACTTAAAAGTGCTTAAAATAAACTACATACGTCATTACTATAAGGTCAGCCAAATATTAAAGAACTTTGAATGGACATTGTAGTTTATATATTGGATATTGATGCCAATAGTACATTACTTGTAATATTAATATATAAAATATAAGATAGATAAAGGATGTATAATATGAAAGATTGTCCGAAGTGTGGAAATCAAAATTTAGATGATGCAGAAATATGCTGCTCTTGTGGGGTTAATTTTAATGAAAGTACTTTGAATGGAACGCAGGTTGCAGAATCCTTTAAGTATGACCGGATTGGCGGCTGGCTAGTTATTGTTGCTTTTTCCATAGTATTTAATATGCTTTTAGCTCCTGCAACTACGTGGTTATATGTTATTAGTCTGCAAAAGGCCAAGGCTCTTGGAGAATATGGTACCGTGTATACTTTGCCTGCAAAAATAGGAATTGTGTATACTATAGTTATGTTGGTACTGAGTATTTATCTATTTATTCTGATGTATAAAAGAAAAAGATTGTTTGTAAAGATTATGATTTATTATTTGCTTTTTGTACTGATATATCGCATAATACAGTACTCTGTTACCAGATACACCGGCATAGATATTTCTCAGAGCTTTAAAAATATGCTTCTTGGCATAGTCAGTTCTACTATTTGGATTTTATATCTTTTGCAATCAAAAAGAGTTGAGAGGACATTTGTAAAGTAGGGTGTAAATAAGACGGAAGAGTCCTGGAACCCTAATTCTTTATTGCATCTACATATATGTAAAGAGATAGCAGCCGTTATCTCTTTTTCGTGTCCCATATTAGGTTAAAGTTTTTCAAATTGAAAACATAAGCAAAAGGTTGTGAAACATGGGGCAAGTTACTTATATGAAAATAAATGGTTTATAGCAGATTTGCCCGGGAGCCAAGAGTGGTGTAAAATAAATATCACTATGAAAGGTTCCGTAGAAGGAGAAAAGTAAAATTCTACGGATAAGATGCGCCGGGTTTGTCAAATCCTCCCGAGCGGTATTTTGAATGTCTACATAATCTGTAAAATGCATCAAAACATTAAAATGAATAAGATTGGAATATCCCGGCAGGCAGAAATCATTGAGTTATATCGCAAAAAAGCAGTTAACGGTATTATTGGTTGGTAAGCTATACTCTGCCTGAATAAATTATGTATTATTTCATATTTGAGGCACTAGAAAGGAGTATGTATGTCTAACTTATTATCTGCACTTTCCAAAAGGTCGTTTCATAAAAGAAGCCGATTACTCATTTGGTGGATATGTTCTTATTTGATTGTTTTGGTTATTTCCATTATTTTTGGAACACTTATTTACTTTCAAACCAGCAAGGTACTTCAAGAAGAGATAACAAATGCCAATTTATTAGTTTTAAAGCAGGTATGCGGAGGAATAGATTCAAGATTTGAAGAACTGAAAAAAACTGTTTTTCAACTTGTGCTTGACAAGGATATTCAAGATCTTGGGATAATACAAGATCCAATGAATAATATACAAATCTACCGTATGGCTACAATTATAGATAAACTGCGTATTTATTCAACTTCTAATGATTTTATTACAGAGATTGCAATTTATTATCCGAAATTGAACAAAGTCTTAAACAATAACTCCAACTATTATCCCGATATGTATTATCAGTATGGTTTGCCGAAGTATTGGAACAGCTATGATGAGTGGTTGTCAAATATGGATGGTATTGTTGCTTCAAAACTTTTGACAGGAAAGGCTTATAAGAGTAAAAACTCCGACTCGGCGCCATTACTCTATATAAATCCAATGGGATATGATAATAATACCAGCAAGGGAACTATTCTAATAAAGCTGGATGAGGAAAAAATTTTAAAGTCGATGAATCTGGTTACCTTAAAGCCAGGAATCTGTATGTTTATAACAGATAGCAACAATAACCTTGTCTTTTCGCAAAATAATGGAATTGTTAGTGAAATACCTGATTTTACAACCTTTAAAACCATGGGGGAAGGGGTACGGAAAATAAAAATCAATAATGAAGTTTATATCCTTTCCAGCATTACTTCAAAAGTAAACGGTTGGAATTATTCTGTATTAAGTTTGCGCAGTACATATATGCAGCGATTGGAATATATTACTTCAGTCGCATTAAAAACAACATTATTTATGTTGTTTTGTTGTATGGCAATTTCTATTATGCTTGCCTACAGGAATTATCAGCCGGTGCAACGCTTGGTGAGGTTTGTTTCCCGTCTGGGGGCTGAAAAAGGAAGGTATCAATCTGAATATAGTTTTATTGAAAAACAGTTTGAAAAAATTAATTCTGATAATACGCATATGTCCACAGTATTGAAAGTTCAGTCAATACGTTTAGGTAAAAACTATCTGTATAATCTGATGCGGAATGTTACAAATAATGAATCACCGGTATTGGATGTCCTGGCTTTATACAATATCGAGTTTGTGCATAAAAATTTTATTGTATTTCTAATTATCTTCTCGGAGAATACCGGTCTTATTCCCACAAATGAATTATTGGAAGAACTGCCTCAAACTATTGAAGAGTATATTAACGAGCAGATTGCTGAATCGCAGGCTTATTGTTTTTATACTGATCATATGCTGTCCGGTGTTATAAATTTTGACGGACAGTCCATACAAAAGTTAATATATGCGATAAACGGCCTTCACAAACATTTATTGGAAGATCATCATTTGCGGCTTTCTATAGTCGTAAGTGATACACATCAAAGTATCTATTCTATCTCCGAAGCGTATACGCAAGCAATGCATATGTATGAAAAGTGTTTAGTCAATGGGAATAATAGTGTACTTGTTTATGGAGAAGATGCACTGAATGTAACCCTGGATAGGATATATTATCCGCAGGAGATGGAACCGAGGATTATCAATAATATTTTGGCTGCTAATATTGAACAGATTATAGAAAGTGTAAATAAGGTTTTTTCAGAAAATTCTAAATTGAATCTTTCAAAAAGACAATTGCGTTTTATATCTTATAACTTATGTACTTCATTGATTAAAGGAATAACTGAAGCATGTAAGGTTTACGGAATTGAAAAGGAATACTTTATTGAGTATACAGAACAATTAATCGACTGTAAAGATATTGAATCACAATATAGTCTGATACAGAAAGTGATGTCAGAGCTGTGCACTGCAATAGCAAAGACTCAAAAAAACAATTCAAACGGGCTTGATAAAAAAGTGGTTGAGTATGTTAAAGCAAATTTCCACAATCCGGAACTTAATGTTTACTATATTGCGGACAAATTATCGGTTAATCCTGCCTATCTTTCCAGGATGTTTAAGGAAAAGACCGGGGAAATTCTCTCAAACTTTATTGCCCAATATAGGATTCAACAAGCTGAACAGCTTTTGTTATCAGGAGAAAACGTAGTTAATATTTCAAACAGTGTTGGTTTTTACAATCCAAACACGTTTATCAGAACCTTCAAAAAGTTACGTGGTATCACACCTGGTAAGTATAAAGAAATAAAGAAAAGCAATGGTAATGAATAGTATATAGTATAAAAGCAGATATTGAAAAGTAAATATTCTACAATGGAGCACGTAGAAAAAATAGCCAGGTAAGGAGTGTCGGAGTTTAAAGCCACTCCTTCTTCTGTTTTAAAAATTTAGTTGCAGTAATTACATCTCAATAATGTTGGTTTTTATCATTCCAACACATTTATCAGGCCTTTCAAAAAAGTTACTCTGTATCACATTTGTCAAGTATAAAGAGATAAAGAATAGCAAGGGTAATCAATAGTATATATAGTATAAAAACAGATATTTAAAAGGTAATATTCTGATGATTCAGGTAAAAGATTGTATATATTTATTTATGGCCCGGGTTGCTATCATAATATCAAATCAACATAAGGTGCACCTATATTGATTGCAAAATAAAAAATTTCAGGAGGAAAAGTGACAGATGAAAAGAAAGATGAAAAGAGTAGTAATAACCTGTTCGGCATTTTTACTATGTATTTTGATGGTTCTTCAATTAACTGCATGTTCAAAGGCAGAGTCACAAACAGGATCAAGTGCATCAGCAGAAAACGAAAGAATTAAACTTACATTCTGGACAGGACTCGGTAACAAGGTCGCTGAACAGCTGAAAACCTGGGATGAAATTGAGTGCTGGAAGGAAATTGAGACCAAATTCAATGTTGATTTTGAATTTATTCATCCCCCGGTAGGACAGGAAATAGAGAATTTTAATTTGATGATTGCAACCAATACACTGCCGGATATAATTAACTCCAGTTGGAGAGATTTTCAGGGAGGCGGTCCCAATAAGGCAATCAAAGATGGGATTATACTTGATTTGACTTCTCTTATGCAAGAGCATGCACCAAACTACATGGCACTCTTAAAGGAAAATCCTGAATGGAAGCGTCAGGCTGTAACTGACGAGGGGGTTTTTTATAATTTTCCATACATTTTTCAATCCAGGCTTGCAAACTCATTTGTTGGCTTTCAGATCAGGCAGGATTGGCTGGACAAGCTCAATCTCAAAATGCCTGAAAATATAGATGACTGGTACAAAGTGCTTACAGCATTCAAGAATGGTGATCCGAATGGAAACGGTAAAAACGATGAGATCCCATTTGTTCCTTCAAAATCCCACAATTCTCTGAGACATTTTAAAATGGCGTTTGGTCTAAGTGAATATTTTGACGGATTTTTCCTTGATAAGGATAAAAAAGTGCAGTATTCATACCTTCAGCCTCAGTATAAAGATTATCTGCAAACCATGAAAAAATGGTACGCAGAAGGACTGGTCGACCCTGAATATATCAGCATTGACAATAAGGTCTTAACCTCAAAAATGACAAGTGATCAGGTCGGTGCTACTTATGCAGGTTATGGAATGGGCTTTCTGGGTAACTGGACCAGTATAATGAAAAATGAAAAAAAGGATGAAAACTTCTTCTTAGTCGGAACACCTTTCCCTAAAGCACCAGACGGTAACGCATACGGATTCAGTGATACATTTGTAACCGGCAGCGGAGCTGCAATTTCCACATCTTGCAAAAATCAGGAACGGGCAGTAGAAATACTGGATTACCTCTATTCTCCTGAAGGACATTTATTGGTGAATTTTGGAACTCCGGACAAGGTATACAGTATGGTTGATGGAAAACCGGAGTACAAGAAAGATGAATTACTTAAACAGGAACCGGGCTTGTCAATAGATTCAATTTTGGTAAAATACGGTATGGCTTGCCAGGGGGGACCATTTGTTCAGGATGAGGCATATTCAAGAATGGTTGCATCAACCTATCCGGGACAAAAGATTGCAGCTGAAAACTATATGAAAGCCTCCATAGATTGGTTGATACCTCCTGTAACTCCTACAATGAGCGAAACTTCAGAACTTTCGGCAATAATCAATGATGCCAAAACATTGATGGAGGAGTATGAAGCAAAGGTAATAATGGGCATAGAATCTATTGATAAACTGCCTGTAATGGTTGATAATCTACAGAAATTAAAAATTCAAAGAGCGATAGATATTAAACAGCAGGCAGTGGACCGTTATTACAAACGTTAATAAATATCAGGTAATATGGTAATGACATTCTGCCATTACCATATTACCGGGAGGAGAGGTATATGCTGAAGAAGAATGCAATTATTACTGACTTTAAAAGAAACAAATCCATCTACATTATAGCCTTGCCGGTTGTACTTTACTTTGTTATCTTTAAATATCTGCCGATGCTTGGATTAACTATCGCGTTTCAGGACTTTCAGTGGAGAGTTGGCTTTTTTGGTAGTCAGTGGGTCGGATTGAAGCATTTTATAGATTTTTTAGACGGCTATTATTTCTGGAGAATTATTCGAAATACAATGTTAATAAATCTATACAGCTTGCTTTTTGTATTTCCGATGCCAATATTTTTAGCATTGATGATAAACGAAGTTACATCAAATAAATTTAAAAGGGTAGTTCAGACAGTTTCATACCTGCCGCATTTTATTTCGATTGTTGTATTTTGCGGTCTCATTATGGATTTTGTTTCTCAGAATGGTTTAATTAACTATTTTCTGGGGCTGTTCGGCCAGTCAAAAACAAACCTTCTTACCCGTCCTGAGTTGTTCCGGCCCATATTCATAATTTCAGATATATGGAAAAGTGTCGGATGGAATTCGATAATATATCTTGCCGCTTTGGCAAGTATTGATACACAGTTGTATGAATCTGCCGATATAGACGGAGCTTCACGCATGAGGAAACTTATAAGTATAACAATTCCAAGCATATCACCTACCATAATTATCATGCTGATACTAAAGATAGGAAGTATGATGAATGTGGATTTTGAACGGATAATTCTTTTGTACAATCCGGTTATTTATGATACTGCGGATGTAATTTCCTCATATGTATACCGCAAGGGCTTGCTGGAAATGAATTTCAGTTACAGTACGGCGGTAGAGCTTTTTAATTCGGTTATTAACTTTGGTCTTGTATTCTTTGCCAATTGGTTTTCGCGCAAGGTTAATGAGACAAGCTTGTGGTAGCAGACAACATTTAGGGGGAGCTGTTTAAAATGGGAAAGAAAATGAATCGAATGACTTCATTTGATGCAGTCATTATAGTAATACTGTCTATTGTCATTCTTGTTACACTGTATCCTATGTACTATGTAGCCATAAGCTCAATCAGTAATCCAACAAGATTGATAAGTCATCAGGGTCCTTTGTTTTATCCGTTGGGCATTGATTTTTCCTCGTATAAGCTGGTTTTCGAAAATCCTATGATCAGCAGAGGATATATAAATACTATCCTGTATGTTATTGTTGGAACCACAGTTAATGTCATAATGACAATTCTGGGTGCATTTGTACTGTCCCGTAAGGGACTTTATTGGGGTAAATTGTTAAGGCTTATGGTTGTTTTTACTTTATTTTTTTCTTCAGGGTTGATTCCCTTCTATTTGGTAGTTGATAAAGTCGGCCTTATGGGTAATTGGCTTGCAGTTATCGTTCCATATGCCATCAATCCGATGAATTTAATAATTATGCGTACTTCATTTATGACTATTCCGCAAAGCCTGGAGGAAGCCGCAAGATTGGATGGGGCAAAGGAAATTTTTGTTCTGTTCAGGATTATTGTACCGCTTTCAATGCCTATTATAGCTGTAATGATTCTGTTTTATGGAGTTGGACATTGGAGCTCCTGGTTTAGTGCAATGATATTTATAAAGAAAAGAGAAATGTTTCCGCTGCAACTTATATTACGTGAAATATTAATAACAAACAGTACCGAAAGCATGATGACATCTGTCGGAGGTTCCGATAAGGCTCCGTTAACTGAAACTATAAAGTATGCAACTATTATAGTCGCAACAGTACCGATTCTGTTGGTATATCCATTTCTACAGAAATATTTTATTAAAGGTGTTATGGTAGGCGCCATTAAGGAATAGAACTTATATATTTAATATATTTAACTTGATGAGAGGATGATAATAATGAACAATGGTAAAAAGCCGAATATTATCTTAATATTGTCAGATCAGCACCGGTTTGATGCAATATCATGCAATGGCTCCATATGCAAAACTCCTGCTATTGATTGGATTGCACAAAATGGTATGAATTTTACACAGGCATATACGCCGACAGCTTTGTGTTCACCGGCACGCGGCAGCATAATGACAGGCTTGTATCCGCACAATCATGGTCAGTTGGCTAATACGGATAACTTTAACGGCGTTTTTGACAAACAGATTCTGGATAAGCAATCCTACCCTCATTTTCTAAAACAGCAGGGATATGTTACCGGTATTGCAGGTAAATGGCACCTGCCAAAGGGCGGCGACTGTGAGCATTGGGAGTTTGACCGCTGGCATACGGAAGGTGAGTACTTTAAGTCACTCAGGGATAAGGGAATTAATTTTGAATACGGACTGAGCAATGTCCAGCCTATAGAATGGGGCGGAGATGCTACTTTTTGCGGACGTTCTGCTCTGACTGCTGAAAATACAGAAGAAACATGGATAACCAATAATGTACTTGATATGATAAATGATTTTTCTTCAGGTGAAAAGCCGTTTATGGTGGCTTGTCATTATTTTGCGCCGCATTTCCCATATTCGGTACCGGCACCGTTCGATACTATGTACAATCCGGAGGATATTGAACAATGGCCTAATTTTAAGGATATGTTTATTAATAAGCCTACCGTGCAGCAAAAAGAGATGCTGCGGTGGAATGCCAGCCATTTGACGTGGAAAGACTGGCAGAAGGTAATAGCTGCATATTATGGCTATTGTACATATATGGATACTCAAATACAAAGGATAATCGACCGCTTGAAAGAAAGAGAATTAGTAAATGACACATTAATTATTTATACGGCAGATCATGGTGATATGCTGGGAAGCCACAGGATATTCAATAAGGGTATGAATATGTATGATGAGACCCATCATATACCATTCTTTGCAGCATATCCGGGATTCATTGACAAAGGAAGCAGATGTGATGAGTTTATCAGTACGGTAGACTTGATGCCAACACTTCTTGACATTGCCGGTGCAGAAGTGCCGGAAAATGTTGACGGATGTTCAATATTGCCGCTTATCCAGGGTAAGATTCCGGAGGATTGGAGAAAAGATGTAATGTGTGAGTTCCATGGTTATGAGCCTGCATTATGTACTATTCGAATGGTCCGAACTAAAAAATGGAAATACATATACAATCCCTGCAGTGAAGATGAGTTATATGATTTGGAGACAGACCCTGAAGAACTTTACAATCTGGCACCTATGCTTGCATATAAGCATGTTCTCAGAAGGATGAAGGAAAGAATGGTATATTGGCTGAGAAAGACCAGGGACAGTATAGTTGAAGAAGATTCCTGGAAGGGTAGTCCGTATGATCTTTATATCTCAAAGAGAGAAGAATAAATAGTTAAAGGAGTCAGAAGAGTGCAGAAGAATTTTGCTGTTGGATTTGAAAATGTAGATATAGATAATTGGTTTTGGCAGGATAAACAAAAACTTAATTCAGAGACAATTTTATTTGCAGTATGGGAAAGATTCAAGGAAACAGGCCGTTTTGATGCGTTCAAATTTGACTGGAAGGAAGGAATGCCGAACAAACCGCATATTTTCTGGGATTCCGATATCGCAAAGTGGGTAGAAGCGGTAGCATATGTAGTCTTGAAAAAACGGGATGAAAAGCTTGAGCAGGCAGTTGATGAACTTGTTGATTTAATAGAAAAAAACCAGGACGGGAACGGCTATTTTAATGTTTATTTTACAGTAGTTGAACCGGATAAAAGATGGACAAAAAGAACCGAACATGAGTTGTATTGTGCCGGACATCTGATTGAAGCGGCTGTTGCCTACTATAACGCAACAAAACGGGATAAGTTTTTAAAATTAATGTGCAGCTATGCAGACCATATTGAAAAGGTTTTTAAAATAGAAGGGACTGCAGCTTTTATTACTCCCGGACATGAAGAGATTGAACTTGCACTTGTAAGACTATATCACTGCACAGGAGAGAAGAGATATCTGGAATTAAGCAAGTTTTTTATTGATAACAGGGGGAAGGATGATCCGAGCATGTACTATCCGTGGGCAAATTCAAGGTATGCTCAGGATCATTTGCCGGTCAGGGAACAATCCACAGCTGAAGGACATTCCGTAAGGGCCGTATACCTTTATTGCGGTATGGCGGATATCGCATACGAATATGAGGACCATGAATTGTTCAATGCTTGCAGGCGCATTTTTGAAAACATAGCTTATAAAAAAATGTACATTACAGGGGGGATCGGTTCTTCTTCAAATGGAGAAGCATTTACGATTGATTATGATCTGCCGAATCAATCAGCATATGCGGAAAGCTGCGCAGGCATAGGTTTAGTAATGTTTACAAAAAGGATGCTGCTTATGGATGCAGATGCATTGTATGCAAATATCGCAGAAAGAGCAATTTATAACGGATTTTTATCCAGTACTTCATTGGATGGAACGGCGTTCTTCTATGAAAATCCGCTTGAAATTGATCCAAAGCTTCACAACAGGGACATATGCATAGGAGATGGGAGAACGAGATTTCCTTCAATGGAACGGCAAAAGGTTTTCGAATGTTCATGCTGCCCGCCAAACATATCAAGGTTTATAGCTTCATTTGGTGATTTGCTCTATACATATAATAATAATACAATTTATATTAATCACTATGCCAACAGCATTTCGAATTTTAATATCTGCGGAAAAGATATCAGCATAAAGCAGGAAACCAAGTATCCCAGTGACGGAAACATAAGCATTAATGCTAAAGGAGTTATGGGAATGTCATTATCTATAAGAGTACCGTATTGGTGCGAAAACTTTAAAATTCAGAGCAATGGCAGTGATGTCAGCTATGAATTACATAAAGGTTATGCTTGTATTAAATGCCCAAACGACACCATTGTACTGGATATTGAATTTGAAATGAAACCGCAGCTTATAGAAGCTTCACCAAATGTTCAGGATAATTCCGGAAGAGTAGCCTTGCAAATGGGTCCTATTGTCTATTGCCTCGAAGGAATAGACAATGGCAGTAATCTAAGAGATGTAGCTATATGTGAAGCATCGGATTTAAAAATAAAATATGACGAGGTACTTGGGCTGGATGTGATTGAAGCAAAAGGATACAGAAGGGATCCGGAGAATTTTGCAGATATTTATCAACCATTGAAAAACAAATATATACCGCAAATTCTTAAGTTTATTCCTTTCTATGCATTTGCAAACAGGGGTCAGACTGAGATGATAGTTTGGACTTTAAAAATGAAGTAAAAGTTGAATATAAAAAGATTTGACGGTAAATGGATTCCATAATGTGTGAAAAACATGGAGACAAAGGAGCTGTTACAAAACTAATTTTTACCTGTGGTATGTTCCAGGTTAGTTTTGCGCAGCTTCTTTTTCTATGCAATCGTTTATTTTTAATGTGCCGCTATAAAATTGAATGTAAGCATGGCTTCCAGCGGTATATAGTCCGATTTAATAAGCATTACGGCAGAAAGCATTACAACAAAATGTATCAATGTTCAACAAACGGTAACTTTTTAAAATATTTTTATAAAACTGGTAACATTTTACAAGAAAATGTATTTACAAAAATATACATAAATGGTATTATTAGTTTAAGAACAAATTTACATTAATCTACAGTTGGGGGTGAAAAAAGAAATTTATTGGATATTCTTTTCTTATGAAAGTTTGCTTTATATTTTATCTTATTAAATTACTCTTGTTCACAACTATGTAATTATCAGCAATAGTTTTCAAGTTTCAGGAGATTTTCTACAATTCAATCAGAATGTATTTTATTAATTCCGTAAATGAAAAAAATTCTACGTTCCATATAAATCTAATTAATAAATCTACTTTAAAAATGGATCGGTTTATACCCCGAGGCAGCATTACAATAATTTTATGTAAATAATTATTGAAGGTGTATTTAGTTTACCAATTTACCGGTTATGGTCTATTTAGATTTTAATTTTGTTGTTTTCAAGTGAGAATTATTCTAGGTAAGGAGGTGAAGTCAGATGTTCTCGGAATATGACACAGGATAAGTAAGGTAAAGTGAAACAACCGTCACAAGCATGAAAAGGAGTGATTGTTAAAAGATTCTTAAAGTAGTACACAGGCATGTAATAACAAGTAAAATAAAATTTTAGGAGGTTTATAGTATGATTAAATTAAATAAGAAGGCTTTGGCATTATTCTTTGCAATTACAATGAGTTTTACAAGCATATTTGCAGGATCTGCATATGCGGCTACAGACTACTGGCAAAATTGGACTGATGGCGGCGGAACAGTAAACGCTACCAATGGATCCGGCGGTAATTTTAGTGTTTCGTGGACAAATTGCGGAAATTTTGTTGTAGGTAAAGGCTGGAATACCGGATCGGCATCCAGGGTGGCAAACTACAATGCCGGTTCATTTTCACCGTCAGGCAATGGATATTTGACTTTATACGGGTGGACTAGAAATTCCCTCATAGAATATTATGTTGTTGATTCCTGGGGGACATACAGGCCTACTGGTACGTATAAGGGTACAGTGTCCAGCGATGGGGGTACATATGACATATATACAACCATGCGTTACAACGCACCTTCTATTGACGGAACTCAAACTTTCCAGCAGTTCTGGAGTGTCAGGCAGTCAAAGAGAGCAACCGGAAGCAATGTCCAAATCAATTTTGCCAACCATTCTAACGCCTGGAGAGGTAAGGGAATGAATCTGGGAAGCAGTTGGGCTTACCAGGCATTATGCGTAGAGGGATATCAAAGCAGTGGATACGCTAACGTAACGGTATGGTAACACTTTAGTTTCAACAAGGACCGACGGGAACATGTACGTTTCCGAAGTATTGAGAAGGTCTTTTAAACAATATTTTGCAGAGGCTGCCGGTTTCACAGCCGGCAGCCTTATATCAAGCATTGGAAGTATGTCACGGGCTACAATATTTCCTATCGGTTTAAAGGAGAGATATCATGAGAAAAGTATTTATTTTCCTTTTATTAACGGCAATGATCGTTATCAGCGCTTGTTCGCAAGAAGAGCCGGATAGCTTTGTATTAGTTAAAGGCGGGACTTTTATAAACACAAAGTCTAATTACTATGAAAAAAATGTGACCTTACCAGACTTTTATATTGGCAAATATGAGGTGTCTCAAATAGAATGGACTGAGGTGATGGGAAGTAATCCGTCACAATTCAAAGCTGATGATTTGCCGGTAGAAATGGTAAGCTGGTATGACTGTATAGAATACTGCAATAAAAGGAGTATTAAAGAAAGTTTGCAGCCGTACTACAATATAGATAAGAATAAAATGGATCTGAATAATAAGAGTGAAAACGATGACATAAAATGGACGGTAACCATCAATCCGGGAGCAAATGGTTACCGGCTGCCGACAGAGACTGAGTGGGAATATGCCGCGGGTGGAGGTCAGATGAGTAAGAGCTATACCTACAGCGGAAGCGATGATGAAGAAGATGTGGCATGGTATTGGAGAAATGCAGGAATTAAAGACCTTACAGGGGATTGGAGCTGGCCCGCAATAGAAAACAACAAAAATAAGACTAAATCTATTGGTGCCAAGAAAGCCAATGAGTTAGGACTTTACGATATGTCGGGCAATGTAAGGGAATGGTGCTGGGACTGGTATGGAGAAACAGAGGACAACAGCGGTTCTCTAAGGGTCTGGAAGGGCGGCGGTTGGCTCGGGGACGTCAAATGCTGCGAGTCATCTTACCGGGGTAAGTTCGAGGCAAATGGCAACGGAGCCGATCATGGTTTTCGTGTGTGCCGGGGAGAGGTTAGAAGCAGAGGTGAATTCTGGTTTCCAAAAAAAACATCCAAAAAGACAGGGGCATTGATATAATAT
>JAEWJR010000024.1:0-7532 GCA_023386445.1 Bacillota bacterium
ATTGACAATGTACAATACGTTTTTGAGTGGTTAATTTGTCCTGCGGCTGCGTTGAAGCCGCTTGCAAGGCACAAAGCCTTACTGCACGCCTTTGCCTTGCCGCAAGCCAAATTATCTCACTCAAAAATCACCGACCTCACGCTGAGATATTTTGGCAATTTTCGAGGAGGATGTATGCAGCCTTGCTGACGCAAGGCAAGGACGACGACAAAGAAAAGTGGCAAAATAGCCGGCGTGAGGCGTGTTATACATTGTCAATAGAGGGTATTATATCTTTTAGATATATTATGTAATTCACAAGACTTTTTGTCAAGTTTATTATAGACAAAAAGGGAATATCTCAAAAGTTAAACAATTGAAATACTCCCCTGCTATAATCAAAAAGCTATAGAATTCTAAACCATGCCTTGCTCATTCTTTACAAGCTCCCTCAGGTCACTGCTTAATTTATATATGTCCTTTACTACACTGCTGACCTGTATTATCTCACTGTTTTCATTCTCAACGGTTGCAAGCACTTCTTCGGTAGCAGCCGCATTTTGTTCCGATATGCTGGCAATATTCTCGATCTGCTGCTGCACCTCCGTAAACTTTTCCGATATGGATTGAATTTTTTGAACTTCCAGCTCAAATTTAATACCTGTATTCTCAAATACTTCCCTGATTTCCCTGAAATATAACGCTATGTCCGATACAAGCTCTTTCCCCTCTTTTGTTGCATTTTCTCCCTGGCTGACCTTTTCATATGCTTCCTGTGATTTACCGGAAATTTCTGCGGTTACTTTAGCTATGTCCTTAACAATATGTGCACTCTGTTCGGCAAGTTTTCTTACTTCATCCGCAACAACTGCAAAGCCTTTTCCCTGTTCTCCTGCGCGGGCTGACTCTATTGCTGCATTAAGTGCCAGAAGATTGGTTTGTTCTGCAATCTGGGTTATTCCTTCAAGGAGACCGTTTACCTTTTCCATATTGCCCTGAAGTTCCGAAACGGTGACCGCCGCTGTACCTATTGCGTTTTCAATTATATTCATCTGAGTATTCACATGCTCAATTTTACTGTGGCCATCCTCAACCTTATGACTCATTTGCGTTGTATTTTCGGATATACTGGTTGAAACCTCCTGTGTTTCACGTACCACCCCAAGAGACTGAGCCATTGTATCGTTAATCCTGTGAGCGCTTGAAGCTTCCAGCTGTATGGCACCGGCCATCTCCTGCATGGATTCCGTTATATTCCGGCTCCCTTCACTTATAGTGTCTATGTTTGTATTGAACCTTGCGATCTTTTCCTCAAGGACATTTGTACTGTCATCTACCTTTACAAAAGTTGCCTTCAGTTTTTCAAGCAGTTCCTTAGCTTGAAGCTCCCTCTGATATGTTTCATTTATAAGGTCTCTCCCCCATTTGCTCAGGAAGTACAGCAGCACAACCGTTCCATTGAGCACTACCAGCGAAGAAACGAACTCCCCGGTTCCGCCTCCCGGGCCTACCAGATTTTCAGGCTTGATAAGAAAAACCGCAACCAGCATAATGTCAAGTATTATGCCATAAGCCATAATGATTTCCTTTTTGAAGTACAATGTAATCATTGCCACCGATGTTACAAGTATGTAATGCTTATTCAGTGCATAATTATCAATGCAAAAAAGAACGGAAATCACTATCCCCGGAATAAGACCGAAAAGCAAGCCTTTTATGTATTTATTTACAGGCAGAAAAAAATTGACAATTGTCAATATTATTACAAGCGAACCCTCAATCCCAACTTTCATACCGTGATTCATCCCTTGTGTAATCATGGACTGAACAGTCATCAGAACAACAACTAAAACCGTAACTATGACATTAACTTTATGAACTCTGTGTGTGTTATACGTATCCTGCTGCAACATGTAAAACCTCCGTAAATTATTATAGTTAACTTATATACATATAAATTATAAATATCACCGGTAAATATTACAATCAAAATAATTAAACACAGTACGATACCCTCTGACGGCAAAAGAGATTATCCGGATAGCCATAAAAACAGTTATCCGGATAACCTCTTATATAGACATTTTATTACTATGAAAGACCTGATTATTTAAACTTTGGCAGCCACGTTCCGTGTGCATCGATTAAATCGTCCACCATGCTCACTATTTCGTCAATTGAAAGCTCTGCAGCTGTATGTGGATCCAGCATTGCAGCATGATAAACATGTTCTTTCTTTTTTGTAACGGCAGCCTCTATTGTTGTCAGCTGAACATTTATGTTGGTCATATTCATTGCAGCCAGCTGCACAGGCAATCTCCCAACCTGGCAAGGGTTAACTCCCATACCGTCAACCAGACAGGGTACCTCAACACAGGCATCGGATGGCAGATTTTCTATTAGTCCTCCCTTGTTCAGCACATTCCCTCCGATCTTGAAAGGTGTATTGGTTACAATGGCCTCCATTATATAGGACGCATATTCCACTGTCCTTGTATGGGATAATGAAGGATTGTTCATCAATTCATCCCTTTGCTTCTTCCAGTTGGAAATCTGGTTTATACATCTTCTTGGGTACTCATCCAGCGGAATATTATACCGTTCAATCAATTCAGGGTATTTTGACTTGATAAAGAACGGATTGTACTCGGAATTATGTTCACTTGATTCAGTGCAATAATATCCAAGCCTGTTTATATATTCATAGCGGGTCATGTCCTTATGCTTCTCATTTTTGTTCTTTTCAGCAGCACGTTTACGAATTTGAGGATACAGGTCATTTCCGGCCTTATCGGTTATTTTCAGCAGCCAGCCCATATGATTTATTCCGGCTATCAATTCCCTTCTGCCCTCCAGTTTGTCTTCCATTCCCAGATCCTTCAGAAGCCCTTCAGAGCAAACCTGCACACTGTGGCACAGTCCCACGGTCTTCACCCTGGTGTACCTTTGCATGTAACCAGTCAGCATAGCCATTGGATTTGTATAGTTCAGGAACCATGCATCCGGACAAACCTCTTCTATATCATGCGCAAATTCCTCAAGAACCGGGATGGTCCTCAGTGCCCTCATTATCCCTCCTATCCCAAGGGTATCGGCTATTGTCTGCCTTAAGCCGTATTTCTTTGGTATTTCAAAATCAATTATCGTACAAGGGTCATACCCTCCCACCTGAATAGCATTTACAACAAAGTCCGCACTTCGGAGTGCATACTTTCTGTTTTCAGGACCTAAATAAGTCCTGATCTTCGCTCTTCCGCCGTTAACGTTGTTATTAATGGCTTCAAGCATTATGCGGGATTCCTCCAGCCTGTCCCCGGCTATATCATACAAACATATTTCGCTGTCTTTCAAGGCCTCGGTGCACATACTGTCCCCCAGTACACTTTTGGCAAAAACGGTACTTCCCGCACCCATAAATGTTATTTTGACCATATCGTCAACCTCCAATATATACTCGCAAATCTAGAATTTTATATGTATAGAATAGCATATAAATATAAAAGTTAAATTGAATAATGTAACTATAATTTGTTATAATGTAACCTCAAGGAAATGTAAAATTGTTTATTTACGCGGGAGGATATTTTATGATGCACAATGTTTCACTTTTAAATAAAGGCTTTACAGAAATAAATCCCCTGTTATGCGGCTGGGAAACCTGCGAAAGCGGCCACCCCTTCGGACCCGCATCACGGGATTGTTACCTTATTCACTATATTGTGTCGGGGCATGGTATCTTCCAGAGAAACGGCAAAACCTATACCTTATCCAAGGGAAGTATGTTTTTGATCCGCCCCTATGAAATTACCTTCTATAAAGCTGACGCTAACGATCCCTGGGAATATATCTGGATTGGCTTTAACGGATGTTTGGTTCCAGGCCTGCTTGAGGACAGCGGCTTTTCAGGTGATAATTGTACATTGTGCGCACCGTCCCTGCGCAATATATTTTTAAGCATGAAGGAAACCATCAATCTTCATTATTCTGCTGAAATATTTTTATGCGGTAAAATTTTCGAATTGTTTTCAAATCTTCAGGCCGAATACCGTCCTGATATGAAGGGAAGCAGCGGAAGTATTTATTCCGAGAGAGCAAAAGATTATATAATGGCAAATTACGCAAACAGGATATCTGTTGAGAGTATTGCAAACATGCTTGGTATTGACAGGCGCTACCTTTGCAGGGTATTTTTCAGGAACCTTGGTGATACACCGCAGAATTTTCTGGTCAACTACAGGCTTGAAAAAGCGGCGGTACTGCTTGCAAAGTACGGCTATTCGGTGGGCGAGGCTGCCAGGAGCACAGGATATGACGACATCTATAACTTTTCAAAAATGTTTAAAAAGAAGTATGGTATGCCTCCGTCCAGGTATTCCAAAGCAGAGTAAAAGTTCGTAAAACTTTTTTTAAAATGGTAACTATTAAAAATAAATGCCTGAAATTGTGGTCAACCATACAAATTTCAGGCATTTACTTTGTGAGCAATCCATTTATTGAAGTTAGTATGGAGCTTGAGACAAAATTGGTATGAAATTTATCTGCATGCCGCAATTGCAGACTCCAGTATCCTCAGTCCGCAGTCAAGCTGCTCGTCGGTAACAACCAAAGGACACAGGAACCTGATAACATTAGAATATGCACCCGCACTTTCTATTATCAAACCATTTTGAGCTGCACGGGAAACAATTTCCGATACCAACCCTGGATTGGGAGTTTTGCTTTTTTTATCGGTAACAAACTCAATACCCATCATACAGCCAATACCCCGTACATCTCCCACTTCCTGGTATTTTTCCATCCATTTGCCGAATTCTCCCCTGCATTTTTTTGCAATTTCCAGAGAGCGTGCGCATAAGTTCTCGCGTTCCATAATTTCTATTACTTTCAATGCTGAAGCACAAGCCAGCGCATTACCGCCGAAAGTCCCCCCTATTATACCGCCTTTTACGCCGTCAATTATGTGGGCCCCGGCTGTTACGGCACTTAATGGAATCCCTCCTGCGATGGACTTTGCAGCCACTATTATATCAGGTGCACAGTCTGCCTCCTCCCAGTAGTTTGAGACGAACATTTTTCCTGAGCGTGCAAAACCTGTCTGAACCTCGTCGGCAATCAGCAATATACCGTTGTCATCACAAATCTTTCTTACAGCCCTTACCCATTCCAGCGGGGCGGGAATGAAGCCCCCCTCTCCCTGTACAGGCTCTACTACGATTGCGGCTGTATATTCCGCAGGAGAAGCCTCATCGAATACCTTATTAAGCTTTTCAATATAATATTCCATAGCTTCTGCTTCGGTATATCCCTTGGGTCCTCGGTACAGGTAGGGAAATTCCGCACGGTATACGCCGTCCGGCAACGGACCGATACCGTGTGCATAGGGCTTTTTTGCGGTCATTGTGGACGCAAGCAGGGTTCTGCCGTGGAAAGCACCTGAAAAAACTATGATGTTGGGTTTGCCTGTAAATGATTTTGCAATTTTGACTGCATTTTCTATTGCTTCTGCTCCGGAATTGGCGAACATTGTCTTACGTATTTTATTTTTTACAGGAACAATTTGATTCATTTTTTCAGCAAGTTTTATATAGCCCTCATGGGTGACTATATTCATCATTGCGTGAAAAAACTTTTCCGACTGGTCTTTTACGGCGGCAATCACTTCGGGATGACTGTACCCGATATTTAATACTCCGACTCCCCCTACCCAGTCAAGAAAAACATTTCCGTCAACATCTTCAAGCATCGCACCCTCTCCCCTGCTTATCACACAGGGATAGGAACATTTGATTGCGCCGGGCATGGCTTCGGCCCTTCTTTCTATTATGGCCCTGGCTTTCGGCCCGGGCAAAGGTGTGTTTATTTTTGGTAAAGCATCTTTAAGCATAATCCGTCCCCCTTAACATGTTTAATCTAAATAATGTAAACTTTATTTATAAAGCTTTCAAATATATCCTTTTTATATCCTCAAGACCAAATATGACAGGATGGTTGGCAATACTGGGAGCAGATACCTTCAGGCAGTTTTCGGCCAGCCAGTCCACATCTGAAGCTTTAATTCCCTGCTCCCCCAGGGTAGCAGTCAAATTCAGCTCATCAATCAATTCCCGGATTGTTGGCACAAAGTCGTTTTCATCTTTGCCGCCTAAAATTTGTGACAATATGGAGAATTTCTCCGGCAGCCCGCAGATGGATTCTTCATATACGGCAGGTGCCAGCGCAGCAAGCCCTATTCCGTGCACAATATCCTTCAGACCGCTGACAGGATGCTCCATTCCGTGCAGCGCCGTCACTCCGGCAGTATTGATAACCATGCCTCCAAGAGTGCTTGCAAGACAAAGTCGGTCCCAGCTGTCCAGATCCGAAGGATCCGCATACACCTTCCGGAGGCTCCCGGCAGCCAGCCGGATGCCTTCCAATGCCTGTATTTCCGTTAATGGCTGGGATATTGAGGATATATAGGCGTCAATATTGTGACATAATGCATCAAAACCCACAGCCGCCAGTGTTGATTTTGGCATGGTAGCCATCAGCAGCGGATCTATTATAGAGCAGACCGGTACTATCGCCTTGCAGCGCAGTGACTTTTTATCCAGAGTATCGGGATTGTTTATGACGGCAAATCCGTTTCCTTCACTTCCTGTTCCGCAGGTAGTTGGTACGGCAAGTACGGGAAGGGCTTTGTCGCTGAATTTTCTTCCGAAAATATAGTCACTGATATCACCGCCGTTCACTGTCTGGAAAGCAATTGCCTTTCCTGCATCCAGGCTGCTTCCGCCTCCAAGAGCTATTACCGCATCACATTTTTCGGCCGCTGCAATTTCCGCCCCCTCATATACGGTTGTGGTTACAGGATTTGGTGTAACCCTGTCATAGATTACAAATGAAACACCGCTTTCAACCAACTGTGAAACGGTCTTGGACAATAATCCCGAGCGTTTTGTACTGCTGCCCCCGGTGACAATTAAAACACGCTTTCCAAGATCAGCTGCTACTTTCCCGATTGTATCCGATTTTCCCCGGCCGAAAACAAGATTGACCGGCAGATTATACTGAAACTCCAGCATATATATCCCCCCAAATGGTAATTACTTAACGTTTTTTGTTACTCCATCTTCAATACCGACAAAATAATCTTTGGTCAGACCGTATTTCTCCAATATTTTCATAAGTGTTCCATCTTCCTTCATTCCATTTAAAGCCTTGTTTACCTCGGCCAGGAAGTCCTTGTCCTTGAAGCGTACCGCAGCACCGATCTGTCCGCTTGCTTCGGCTTCATAAGGCGACAGAAGTTTCAGCTTCAGAGAACTGTCCGCCGAAAGAGTATACCCTGCTACTATACCATCTGTTACAACACCGTCCAATTTACCCATATTTACAGCTGTCATCAGAGTCGCCTGATTGTCATAGGCCTCCAGCTTGCCGATCTTGCCTTCATCAAGCCATATCTTGGCTGTTTCGTAGAAAGTTGTACCCGGCTGAGCTCCAATGGTTTTCCCTTTAAGGTCTTCCTTGCCGGCAATTTTTGAATCGGCAGGAATAACCACGGCCTCACC
>JAEWJR010000113.1:0-11206 GCA_023386445.1 Bacillota bacterium
TTAAGGATGTTGAAGAAGCACAGCAGAAGATTGTCAATATCATCCGTAAGTTAGAGGATGCAGGTGAGATAGTTATTTCCAGAGGCGGAGGAGATGAAATAATTGTCTAATAACAAGATATTTAAACATAATCAGGTAAATTTGGGAATTCCATTTTTAGTAAAATCACCTGTAACGTATCAGCCTCCGGTATTACGTGTAAGTAATCCCGGAATAGGCTTTGATCCAGCTCAGCAGGAAGAGCTTCCGAAGGTGGATTACAAGGCTGTGGGTGAAGAAATCTTAAACAAGGCGAAAATTGAAGCTGATTACATAATAAAGGAAGCACTTCTGGAAGCCAAGGATATTATATCAAAGGCTTCCGTTGAAGTGCGGGAATTAAGGGATAAGGCTTTACAGGAGGCTGGAGAAGAAGGTTATAATACCGGCATTGCTCAGGCTCAGGAAGAATATGAGAGCCTGCTGCAGGAGGCAAGGGAGATAAAAGAGCAGGCAGGAATGGAATACAGGCAGGTATTGGATTCACTGGAGTCGGATGCGGTAAATACAATCATTGATATTGCCAGAAAAGTTATCAGTAAAGAACTTCAGTGTAAGGAAAATATCCTGCTCCTTGTTAAAGATGCTTTTGAAAAGTGTTCAAAGGATCATAAAGCCATGCTTAAACTATCTGAACAGGACTTTGACTATGTCAATGAAAATAAGGAACAGCTTGCCAACATGCTCCAAAGATCTGATGAAATTGAGATTAAAAAGGATTTATCCTTGAAGGAAGGCGGCTGTGTCATAGAAACACCTTTTGGAAGCATTGATGCCAGCGCAGATACAAAATTCGAAAAAATTGTAGATGACTTTGAAGAGCTGCTGGAAGAAAAAATCAGTTAAGGTACGCATTAGTGTACCTTGAACTATATTCAGGAGGTCGGAATTATAGTGATAGACCTTAAAAAGTACCATGATGCGTTGGATGCTAAAGATTATATTGACTACATAGGTAAAGTATCAAAGGTTGTAGGTCTTACTATAGAGGCTGACGGTCCGCAGGCCAGTATTGGCGATTTATGTCATATACATGTGGCGCGGGGAGGACCGCTTAAGGCGGAAGTAGTAGGATTTAAAGATGAAAAGGTCCTTCTCATGCCATTGGGAGAAATGACCGGAATAAGTCCGGGATGTACAGTTACCGCCAATGGTGACATTCTGAAGGTAGCGGTGGGAGAAGAACTGATTGGAAGAGTACTGGACGGACTTGGCAGGCCAATGGATGATAAAGGCCCTGTGAACACCAAAATCTTTTACAGGACCGACAATAAGCCTCCAAATCCCATGACAAGAAAGAGAATATTCGAACCTTTGCCTTTAGGAGTCAGAGCAATAGATGGTCTCCTTACAATAGGCAAAGGTCAGAGAGTAGGAATCTTTGCAGGCAGCGGCGTGGGTAAAAGTACTCTGATGGGAATGATTGCACGAAATACCAAAGCTGATATCAATGTAATCGCTCTGATAGGTGAACGCGGAAGAGAGGTCCGCGAATTTATTGAAAGAGATTTAACTGAAGAGGGGTTGGCAAGATCGGTAGTGGTGGTTGCAACCTCCGATCAGCCTGCACTCATAAGACTTAAGGGGGCAATGGTTGCCACTGCCATAGCTGAGTATTTCAGGGACCGGGGAAAGGATGTATTGCTCCTGATGGATTCCTTGACCAGATACGCAATGGCCCAGAGGGAAGTTGGACTTTCCATTGGAGAACCTCCTGTGTCACGGGGATATACGCCATCAGTATTTTCAGTTTTCCCGAAATTGCTGGAAAGAGCGGGAACTGATGATAAAGGTTCTATTACGGGACTGTATACCGTTCTGGTTGACGGTGATGATCTGACCGAGCCGGTCACAGATACAGCAAGAGGAATATTGGACGGCCACATCGTGCTGTCAAGAGCACTTGCCAATAAAAATCATTATCCTTCAATAGATGTGCTGGCAAGCGTCAGCAGGGTAATGGGTGATATTATTGATAAAGAGCACAAAAAATGTGCTTCGGATATAAAAAAGACTATGGCTATCCACAGGGATGCGGAAGATCTCATAAACATCGGAGCCTATTTAAAAGGCAGCAATGAGAAGATAGACTACGCTATTGAATGCATTGAGGACATAACCGCTTTTCTGCAGCAGGAAACAGAACACAAGGTGTCATTTGAAGAAGTGCATGAGAATATATTGAAGCTGCTGAAGTAGTTTACAGGCAGTTTCTGCTATTACATAAGATATATTTGAAGAATGTTAACATAAAGAAGATTATAATTGCCGGGAGGTGGGGTAATGCAGAAATTTGGTTTCAGGCTTGAATCGGTTCTTAAACTCAGAACTCAAATTGAGGATAATGCAAAAAACAGCCTTGCCCGCGCCGCAAGAGAATTGGAGCACCAGAAGGAATGCCTGAATGAAATGGAGGATGTGAAAGAAGCATCAATGAATAGCCTTTCTTCTGCAGTTGATCAGGGAATCCCGGTATACCAGGTAAAAAATTACAACAGTTTCTTTGCTTTGATGAAAAATAAGATTATATTCCAGAAAGAAAATGTAAATAATGCACAAAATGATGTCGATATAAATAGAGGAGCTCTTATCAAGGCAATGCAGGAGCGCAAAATTATAGAGAAATTGAAAGAAAAAAAATATGAAGAATTTTTAAAAGAAGAAAATAAATCAGAACAGCTTTTAATAGATGAATTAAACAGCTATAAATTCAAAGACGGTTCAGGAGAGAAAAATGCCCGATAAAAAAAACACCGAATTGCCGGAAGTTGAAGAAGCTTTAAAAAAATTGAATAAAAAGCCTGGTACTGATAAAGAAAGTCCGCAGAAGAACAGTATTCTGTTTTATGTTTTATCCATAGTGGCAGCATTATTGCTTGTATTTTTAATTGTCGGAGGCGCATTCTTTTTTGCCATTAAGAATAATGTTAACGGAATTGCCGACAATATGCGAGATACCATAGAAAAGATACCGGTAATGAATTTGGCGCTTCCGCCCAAACCGGAGCCTGAAGACGAAAAAAATATGACTGAAGAGCAGGTAAGACAGAAGTACACCGAGATGAGAGCCGATAATTCGGAACTTGAGAAGCAGGTGGACGAGCTGACCGGCCAGGTCGAAAAACTGAACAGCCAGTTGTCTGCAAAAGACACCGACTCATCACTTTTACAGCAGCAGAAACAAACGGCTGAAGCAGCCCAGCAAAAGCAGGCTGCCGATTATGAAGCACTAAAAAAAGACTACGATGAGATGTCTGCTGTTATAGCTAAAGGAGATTCCAAAGCATATAAGGATTATTTTGACAAGATCGATCCGAAATCAGCTTCCGATCTATATGAAAAGGTACTCCAGGATCAAAAGATGAGTGCTGAAGTAAAGAAATATGTCTCTATTTATGAAAATATGGATGCGTCAGCTGTAGCTGGTGTTATGGAACAGATGGGAACGGGCAAGATGTCTTTGATAATCGAGATAATGAAAAATCTCAAAAAGGAGACAGCAGCTGAAATTTTGACTGAAATGACCCCGGAATTTGCTGCAAAGGTATCTGAACAGTTAGCCAAGGTCTATAATGTGGGTACTGCCGGCGAAGAGAAATAATCAACAGGTTAATAGAGGGTAAGGCATAAGCCGCTCCTATTATATAGAAGGAAAAAATGTATTGAAAGGAGGTGAAAAAATGATTTCATATAATAATGCACCAAAGCTAATGGTTTCTCAGAACAATGAAAATTCACTGATAAACCTGAAGTCAAAAACTTCTCAGGGAGCTTCAACGTCGGATTTTAAATCGGTATTTGACAAAACATTAAATAATTCATCCGCAAATGCTTTGAATTCAAGTAACGACAAACAAGTTTCCGGGAATGCGGAGGTGAAACCGAAGTACAATTCTTTCAGAGATGTACAGGTTGAAAGGACAGCAGCTTCAGATCAGTCAAATGTCGGGAAAGTGTCCGGCGGAGCTCAGTCGGAGGAACTCAGTTCAGTATCCGGAAGCATGACAAAAGAGGAGAAATATGATGATCAAATCGTATTACTTGCTCAAATGTTTGGAATATCGCCAGGCGAATTAATGAAACTGGCCAAGCAGCTTGGTTTTTCTGCAGAAGACCTTAGAGATGTAAAGAAACTTGCCCTTTTTGTTCAAAAATTGGGAGAGCTGCTGGAACTTAATGATTCTCAAAAAGAGATTTTGCTTAAAATGGCAGAAGAAGCAAACAGGCAGGCGGGAGCAGTTGAAAAGACCGAAGGTGCCCAATCCGCAGAGTCAGCAGTTAAAGCAGCAGATTCAGAGAACGGTAAAGGTATTGATGCTGATAGGCTTTCCAAACTGTCGGCTGACTTAAAAGCTAAAATTGACGCTATGATCAAAGACGGAAAAACCGATTCTGAATCAATCAGTTCGGAAATTTCAAAAATCATTGCATCAATGAAAGCACAGGCACAGAATAGAGTCAGTGTGAGCAGCGTTTCGGACAACTCTTCGGAAATTTCGTTAAAACCGGAAAATACTGCTGAAAATACCGGTGTTAAACCGGAAGCAAAGCAGGAGTCAAAAACTGATAAGGCTGAAGAAACTGTAAATGAAAAAGAGGCAGCTTCCAATAAAGTAACTTCACAGGTTGATACTAAATCAGGAGTTCAGGTGGACGTATCGAACGATCAGAATCAGCAGCAGAATGTGCAGGTATTTGGGGATGTCAAGGTCAATATGGCCAATACCCAGAATACCGTATCAAAGACTGAGTTTACAATGCCGCAGCCGGTTAGAAGTACGGAAGTTGTAAGTCAGGTGGTTGAAAAGGCAAAAGTCATACTCGGCCAGGATAAGTCCGAAATGGTTATCCAGCTAAAGCCTGACCACTTGGGCAAGCTTGAATTAAAAGTTGTTACAGAACAGGGTATTGTTGCTGCAAAGTTTATTGCTGAAAACCAGAAGGTCAAAGAAATAATTGAAACAAATATGCAGCTGCTCAAGGATTCACTTGAGAAACAGGGTATTGCAATTGACTCCGTGAGTGTTCAGGTGGGACATGACAGAAAAGGCGATTACAGCCAGCAAAATTCCTATGAGGGCAAAAGCAGTGGTTCAGACGGCAGAAGCAAGTATGGAGAGGGCGGACAGGAAGGTATGAAAGTGACCGGAAATATTCTGGAGACTTTACCCGAAAGACTTGCTCAATATTCATATGAGACCAATACAATCAATCTAACAGCTTAGAGGAAGGAGGTTCGGAATGGCAACAAACAATGTATCAAATAATCCGACCATAGATCAGATTATTCAGAGCACCCAGAGCAAGAAGGAAACCAGAAAAACCGGTGGAGAGCTTGGCAAGGATGATTTTCTTAACTTGCTGGTAACACAGCTCAGATACCAGGATCCTTTGGAACCTACAAACGACAAGGAATTTATTGCACAGATGGCACAGTTCAGTTCTCTTGAACAGATGCAGAACATGAACGGGGTTTTGACAAAATCCCAGGCGTTCAATATGATCGGCAAGGATGTAACCGCTAATATTACCGATCCAAAAACATTTGAAGTTAAAACCATAACCGGTAATGTTTCCACAGTTAAGTTGAGGGACGGAAAAACCTTCCTGCTGGTGAACAATCAGGAAGTGGAAGCCGATAAGGTGGTTGAAGTAAATGACAGCGTTTACAACACCTACAGCAACCTGGCAGAATACACAAACCTGATAGGCTTTAGAGTCAAAGGTGCTGTTTATGATTCTTCCAATGGCAATCTGATCAACCTGAGCGGTGATGTAAAAGAGATCCAGAAAGGTGTTAATGAGGATTACGCAGTAATGGATGGTGTTGATGTGGAAATAGCCGAAGTAACAGGTGCTAAATCAACAAGTCCTAGTTATACCAAGGACTATCTGGAACAGAACATAGGCAAGGAAGTAAAGATAACAATCAAGGATTCCGAAACCGGCAGCAAGGTTCCTGTAACGGCCACATTGAAGAGCTACAATATTGATGAGAACACAGGAAAAATTACAGCGGTTCTTGATGATTTGCATGTTTCAGTGTACAGTGTATCAAATATTCAGAAACAGAAAGCTAAAACCGGAGAACAGGAAACACCGGCAGATAGCAGTACAACCGGTAATTGAAAGAAGGTGAGTTATGGTGATTAACAATAATTTTCCAAACAGGATAATTAATTCGCCTTTAACACCCGGTAGAATTCAGACAAACGGTGTAAAAAATAACAATACCGCTAATGTGAACGGAGTTGGTTTTGAAAATATCCTGCAGCAGGCAATAGACAAGACTACAGGAGTAAAATTTTCAAAACATGCTGAGATGAGAATGCAGGCCAGAAATATTGATCTGACACAGACTCAAAAGGACAAGATAAACAATGCAGTCTCCATGGCTCAGCAAAAAGGCGTAAAAGATTCATTGGTTATACTGGACAATATGGCTTTTGTGGTTAATGTACCAAGTAAAACTGTCATTACTGCAGTAAACAACAATGAATTGAAGGAAAATGTTTTTACAAATATCGATGGTGCAATTTTTGCATAACAACTAATCAGCTGGACCCTGAGGGGAAGCTGGAAAGGGTTCCCGAATGACGGACGGAACCCGGGATAACCTAAAATAGGGGGTCACTTAATTATGATGAGATCTATGTTTTCTGGTGTGTCCGGACTAAGAGCACACCAGACAAGAATGGACGTTATTGGTAATAACGTCGCCAATGTAAACACAGTTGGTTTTAAGTCGGGCAGAGTAACTTTTCAGGAAGTGTTCAACCAGACTTTAAGAGGTGCGGGTGCACCTGACGCAGCCCTGGGCAGAGGAGGTACCAACCCCATGCAGATCGGTCTTGGTACAGGTGTGGGAGCTATTGACACAATGATGACAAGAGGAAGCTCACAGAGACCCGACAATCCAACCGACCTGTCAATTGAAGGAGAAGGCTTCTTCATTGTAAAAGGCTCAAATGCTGATACCTTTAAGTTTACAAGAGCAGGCAACTTCGGTCTTGACAAGCTGGGCAACCTTGTGTCTGGCAGCGGTATGAATGTGTATGGGTGGCAGGAGTATGACCCTGCTACAAAAAAATATAATACTGAAGGTGAGATACAGCCAATTAATTTGTACAATGATGAATTTAATGGAAACAAGAGAGTAATTGCTCCAGTAGCAACTAAAACTGCTGTATTCTCCGGTAACTTGAACTCTGCTTATCCTCCATCGGAATTAACCGGACCTCCGGATGAACCCTCAAAGGGTCAGTTCTCGGTTCCGTTTACAGCTTATGACAGCTTGGGAAATGCCCATGAATTTACAATAAGCTATTGGAATGCAACACCGGATGGTGGACCTAATACCTGGAATTATACGGTGTTCAGGAAGACGATAGATGAAGATACCGGTGATATAGTGTATGACCCTATCGACGATTCCGCTGGGACACTTGAGTTTACTACCGGAGGAAAATTAAATACTACTGAAGGTTCTACTTCTACTGATATAAACCCAATAACTTTCACACCTGAGGGTGCCGCTGAGCTTAATATAACTCTTGACTTCTCCAACGTCACCATGTTCTCGGCAGATAGTTCGGTTAAACCTACCAATATTGACGGGTACACGACGGGTAATCTGGTAACCTTCAACATAGGCTCCGACGGAATACTTACAGGTATATACAGCAACGGACAGCAGCAGCCTTTGGGAATGGTGGCACTGGCCGGCTTCTCAAATCCCGGGGGCTTGCAGAAGATAGGTGATAACCTGTTTATCCCGACTACAAACTCAGGTGACTTTACAAAAGCACTTCAGGCAGGTTCGGAGGGGGTCGGCTCATTGAGTCCGGGAACGCTTGAAATGTCAAATGTAGACCTTTCAAGAGAATTTACCGACATGATTATTACACAGAGAGGATTCCAGGCCAACAGCAGAATCATAACAACTTCTGATGAAATGCTCCAGGAACTGGTAAACTTAAAGAGGTAATTAAATAGTATTACTGCCATGGATCCCGGGTAAGACCTTGGGTCCATGGTAGTAGTAATATAATGTTTTTAGTCTTATTTTGTAGGTTTTGAGGAATTTATCTATTGTCTTTTTGGAGTAAAAATATTATGATTAGATTAACCAAGCTAAACAGGTCCTCCTTTGTGTTGAACTGTGAATTGATTGAAACGGTAGAGAGTACACCCGATACAGTTATTTCCACAATAAACGGCAAAAAATATGTTGTTTTAGAAAGTGTTGATGAAGTAGTTGACAAGGTGATACAATACAAAGGAAATATTATCAAAATGAAAGAAATTTCGACTTGATTTTTATATTATGCTAATTTGTTTAGACGTTAACAATTCTTGCTAATGTATTATCGCTAAAACGTTAAGGGGGAAAAAATTTTGGAAGGAAAAAGCAGTTATTTTATTTTACTGGTTATTGTCGCATTTCTTTCAATATCGCTTGCTTTCCTTGCAATAGGATATTTCTTTTTCGACAGCCGTGGTTCAACTCCTGAAAAAGAGATAGTTATGGTGACAGAAAAGATTCCAACCGATGCTGAGCTTGCAAAAAAGGTAATTTTTGAAAAAACCAACTTTAATCTCAAGAAAACCGGTGACAAACAGGTTGCTGTAATTGTTTTAAGTGCAAATATGAAATATTTTAAGGATGTTGAAGGATTTAAAAATGAGGAAGAAATAGCTTCCAAGATAGATTTCTACGGCAATGAAATAAACTCAGCCATAGGTACATACTTCCAGGGTTTGACACTTGAGGACGTCAGTCAGGCAGATGCCAAGCAAAAAGCCTCCGAGGATCTGAAAAAGATAGTAAATGAAATTTTAATGAATAATGATAAAAAGGCTAGTCCTCTTGTTTACTCCATAGTTTTTGATTACTGGTTTTATCAATAGGAGGTGAGCCGATTGGGAGATATATTATCTCAAAATGAGATTGATGAACTGCTGAAAGCACTTACTACAGGGGATATAGACGTCCAGCAGATTCAAACCACCAAAACTGAAAAGAAAGTAAAGTTACATGACTTTAAAAAGCCACCGAAGTTTGCCAATGACCATAAGAGAACTTTACAGTTTATAAATGAAAATTACGCCAGGCTGGTTCAGACCTTTTTGTCAGGATATTTGAGGTCCCTGGTGCAGGTGGATGTTTTATCGGTAGATGCGCTGCAGTACAGTGAGTTCAGCAATTCACTGGCAAATCCGGTAGTATTGGGGATTGTGGATTTCAGCCCACTGAACGGCTCTGTTATTTTTGAAATGGATCCAAGTATAGCCTATTCCTTGATAGACAGGATACTTGGAGGCCGGGGCTCTGCAATGGAAAGAGTCCGGTCTTTCACTGAGATTGAGCTGGCAATACTTGAGCGGATTATTATACAAATTTTAAATCTGATGCGTGAACCTTGGGAAAGTATCATTTCCATAAAACCAAGGCTGGAGAAAATTGAAACCAACGCACAGTTTGCTCAAATAATTCACCCAAATGAAATGGTTGCCCTGATTACTCTTAATGTAGTAGTCGGCGAGGTAAAGGGTATGATTAACATATGTATACCGCATATGACTGTTGAGCCAATAATGCCAAAGCTTAGTACAAAGCTCTGGTTCACAAATATTGAAAATGAAAAGATTGAACACAATAAACAGGATATTGAGTTCAAGATTGAAAATACATTAGTTCCTGTGAGAGCTGTTTTGGGAAAAACAGTAATAAATATAGGTGAGTTCCTTGATCTTCAGACAGGTGACGTTTTGCCGCTTGAAACCAATATAAACGGTGATCTGGAGATATTGGTGGGAGATTTACCGAAGTTTTTAGCAAAACCGGGTGTTAAAAAGAATAAAATTGCAGTGAAAATTACAGACGTGATTAGAAGGGAGGAAGAATAGAATGGGAGATATGCTTACGCAAGCAGAAATTGACGCCTTATTAAATGGCACTTCCTCTTCGGATGAATCCACAGGTGATGTTGGCGGCACTGGCTCAAATGATGGTTTATCGAATCAGGAAATAGATGCCTTGGGGGAAATTGGTAATATAAGTATGGGTACTTCTGCTACAACCTTATTTACCCTGTTATCGCAGAAAGTTACCATCACTACTCCAAATGTTTCATTAACTTCATGGTCTGAGCTTTCCAAGAGTTATTCTTCACAATATGTTGCAGTAAAAGTTGAGTATACCGATGGATTGATCGGAAGTAACCTATTGATACTAAAGCAGGATGACGTTAAGATTATTACTGATTTAATGATGGGCGGAGAAGGAGTAATAGCTGAGGGTGAGCTTACCGATTTGCACTTAAGTGCGATCAGTGAAGCTATGAACCAGATGATTGGTTCTTCTGCCACATCTATGTCTTCAATGTTTTCAAAAAGAATAGACATTTCACCTCCAAAAGCTTTCGTCGTTAGTTTTGGTAACGGAGATCCCTTCGGGGAATTTGAAATGAATGATGTCCTTGTAAAGATAGCATTCAAGATGGTAGTAGGCACATTGATTGACAGTGAAATAATGCAGCTGCTTCCAATGAAATTTGCCAAGGAACTGGTCAACAGCCTGCTGAATTCTGAAAAAGCCAAGGCTGCTCCCGAACCGGAAGCGCCGGCAGCTCCACAGCCGCAAGCTCAGCCTGCCATGCAGCAACCTGTTATGCAACAGCCTGTGATGCAGCAGCCCGTTATGCAACAGCCAGTAATGCAGCAACCAATAATGCAACAGCCAATAATGCAACAACCTGTAATGCAGCAGCCGATGCAGGGTTATGGCTATGATATGGGTTATCAGGATATGCAAAGACCGAGAAATCCGGTTAGTGTACAACCTGTTCAATTCCAGGCTTTTGACGATGGTTTGTCTGCGGCTGAAAAGAAGAACATAAGCCTTATAATGGATTTGCCTCTGCAGGTTACAGTTGAATTGGGTCGGACTCAGAAGCTTATAAGAGACATTTTGGAGTTCGGTTCGGGTTCAATAATTGAATTAGACAAGCTTGCGGGAGAACCAGTTGATATATTGGTGAACGGAAAAGCTATTGCTAAGGGAGAAGTTGTAGTAATTGATGAAAGCTTTGGTGTAAGAATTACAGATATAATTCATCCATCAAAACGATTATAATTTATGAAAATTAACGAATAGTTAAGGAGA
>JAEWJR010000025.1:0-14991 GCA_023386445.1 Bacillota bacterium
GTATCAGGCCCTGCGTTCGGTAGAATTTTTAACCTCCTCACATGCAGTTTCTATCGGGAGCACTTCCAGTGAACTTGCCAAACTGCCGGCAGAGACCTTGCGTATGGCAATGGCTATACTTGGAATAGGTCCAATAATTTTTGCATACCCGTTCTTTCAGAAATATTTCATTAAAGGTCTCACCATTGGTGCTGTAAAAGGTTGATTCCGGCAGATTGGTTTGTATCTGTTTGCCGGTCAATATATTATTTTCATATTAAAGGAGGAAAATAAATGAATAAAATGAAGAAGATGGGGTGTTTTGTTTTTGCCCTGGTATTTATTTGCAGTGTCGTATTAACAGGCTGCGGAGGCTCAAAGGACAGTACTGCGTCGTCTTCGCCGAACAGTCAGGCACCGGCTGCCGACAGTTCCAGTTCGGCCGGGAGTAAAGCTCCGGAATTGAAACCATATGAGCTGAACTGCTATTTTCTGGCTCCTCAAACAAAGGATCTCCCTTTAGTTCAGGACGAAGTAAGCAAACTTTTAACTGAAAAGATCAACGCAACCATCAAGCTTAATTACTTTTTCTGGGATAGCTATCAGGACAAACAGAAACTGGTGGTAGCTTCCGGTGAAAAAATTGATGTCATGTTTTCACCTTCCTGGTGGGGTTGGAGTACCTTTGTAGCCCAGAAGGCATGGCTTGAGCTGGATGATTTGCTTGCACAATACGGAGCAGATATTACAAAGAATATCAACCCGGCTTATCTCAAGGCACCTGTTATTAGCGGCAAGCTTTATGCTGTTCCTACCAACAAGGATATGTTTGGTGTAGGGGGAGTGCTTGTCAACAAGGCTTTAGCAGAGAAATATAATTTTGATTTTTCCAATATAAAGACTCCGGCGGATTTTGAACCCATGCTGAAGACAATTAAGGAGAAGGAACCTGGAATAGTGCCGTTCGTGTCTGCACAGGGTGACCATGCTTCATATTTTACCCAGGATGCATTGGTTCACATTTCGCAAACAGAGGTTCCGGTAGGATATCAGAAGACCGACGGGGAAATTAAAGTTGTAAACCTCCAGGAAACACCTGAGTATATAAACGTGATAAAAATGACAAGAGAATGGTACAACAAGGGTTACATAAATAAGGATGTTGCCACACTTAAAGACTCTATGCCTGTTAAGAAAGCTCAGAAGGCATTCATGTGGGGAGAACAGCTTAAGCCTGGCAAGAACGATGAAATGAAGGCACAGTTAGGATATGATTTGATACAGGTAAATGCATATAAGGATATTCCTTATTATGCTACAACCGGAGACCTGACAAATTCCATGCTTGTTATTCCAAGAACCTCGGAGGATCCTGCAAGAGCAATGATGTTTATTAACTTACTGTTCGGTGATAAGCAAATAAAGAATCTTCTGGATTGGGGTATTGAAAACAAGCATTATAAAAAGATAGGTGAAAACCAGATTGACTTTGCAGATGGCGTAACCGCAGATAATTCCGGTTACACTGGAATTGCCCAGTGGGCAATGGGCGGAGACCAGTTCCTTGATTACCTGTGGGCAAATGAAAGTCCGGATAAATGGACCAAGATGAAGGAGTTCAATGAATCTGCAAAACCTGAAAAGCTTTTAGGCTGGGTCTATAATCCGGAAGTTGTAAAGACTGAAATTGCCACTCTGGCAACTGTCGGTAAAAACATGGGTAATCCGTTAAACGAAGGTATCGTTGATTATGACAAGTATTATCCAAAGATGAAGGAATCGCTTGAAAAAGCAGGTATCGTCAAGGTTTGCGCCGATGCTCAAAAGCAGGTTGATGACTTTTTGGCCGCTAACAAATAAATCCTGAAATAACCTCGAGAGCCGTTTCAAACATAATGCTTATTGCATTATGTTTGAGGCGGCTCTTATTTTGCATTCTAATTAAATTGTCACTGAATTTAATTTAATTACAAAACGAGTCACTAAATAATTTAGCTATTTATTTAGTAATTAGCTAAAAAGTTTACCGAGAGATATTTAGTTAAATATATTTAATAGTGATATTAATTTGTGCAATATATACAATTATATATCGCATTTGCTGTGTATAAACGACAAAATATATAAAAGTGCAAATAAATTTATTGCTAAATATTAATAAACGATTTATAATGATACTCAAGAAATGAACATTGATCAGTACTTGGTGTAAATAATATAAATACTGTTACTAAACAAAATTTACTAATTATCTTATAATTTCATGTATTTATTTTAAATAAATTATATATTTTCAAAAAAGCTTATTAATATACTTTTTTGACAAAATTATGTAAACCTAATTTAAGATAAGTAATTAATTTTTGACCTATCTTGCCAATCGAAACAAAATATATCTAAAGAATGGAGAAACTAGAATGAGTAAAGTGAAAATCGGCTTTGCACCCACCAGAAGAAGCATATTCAGTGCACCGGATGCAGTCAAATTCGGAAACCTCACCAGAGATAAACTCAAGGAATTGAACGTGGAATATGTTGATATTACGGATATTAATCCCGAAGGACTTCTATATGACGACGAAGATATGAAGAAAATTGCAGAAAAGTTCAAGTCGGAAAAAATCGACGGTCTGTTTTTACCACACTGCAACTTTGGTACCGAATATGCATGTGCCAGATTGGCCAAGGCCTTGAATGTTCCTGTTTTATTGTGGGGCCCGAGGGATGAAAGACCCGATGAAAAGGGCATACGCCTGAGAGACAGCCAGTGCGGGCTTTTTGCAACCGGAAAGGTGCTGAGAAGATTCAGAGTCCCTTTCACATATATGTCCAACTGCAGACTGGAGGATCCGGAGTTTGAAAGAGGAATAAAGGACTTCCTGGCTGTATGTAATGTTGTTAAAACCTTCAGAAATACAAGGATATTGCAGATTTCCACAAGACCGTTTGATTTCTGGTCTACAATGTGCAACGAAGGAGAATTGCTTGAGAATTTCAACATACAGCTCTCTCCTATCCCAATGCCTGAACTCGTATATGCGGTAAAAGCCGCGAAAGAGGAGAAAACTGAGGTTGAAAAAGTCATAGAGACTATAAAATCTAAAATGAACGTTAAAATCGCTGACCAGCACCTGGGGAATGTTGCTGCGATGAAGGTTGCAATGCAGGGGTTGGCCGGAAAATACGGCTGCAATGCTATTGCACTGCAGTGTTGGAACTGCCTGCAGTCTGAACTTGGAATAATGCCCTGTGCGGCAAACTCACTTCTGAATGATGAAGGTATCCCGGTTGTCTGCGAAACAGATATCCACGGTGCAATAACTTCATTGCTGGTAGAAGCTGCAGGCATGGGTGAGACAAGATCCTTCTTCGCAGACTGGACGGTACGTCACCCGGACAATGAAAACGGTGAACTGCTCCAGCACTGCGGACCATGGCCGGTTTCGGTAGCCAGGGAAAAGCCAACGCTGGGTTATCCCCTAGCATTCAGCTATCCTGGATCTGTGGAAGCTGAAGCAAAGCACGGCGAGCTTACACTGTGCAGGTTTGATGGAGACAATGGAGAGTATTCACTGCTGCTGGGCAACGCAAAGGCAATTGAAGGACCCTACACAAAAGGCACCTACCTCTGGATTGAAGTGGACAACTTGAAAAGGCTGGAAGAAAAGCTGGTATCCGGACCATATATCCACCATTGTGTGGGGATTCACAAAAATATTGTCCCTGTATTATACGAAGCCTGCAAGTATATCAATGTCAAGCCGGATTTTTATGACCCAATAGAGGAAGACGTTAAAGCATACCTCAGAGGAGAGTAATTGATATATCGTATGCAGTTGTAATAGATTAAGTTTTTTTTACTTTTTGTTACACCGCTGCTGCGGTGGAGAGGGGGATATTAATGAACAATTTAAAGGCATTGTCTTTTGAGCTTAGAAAAGATGTACTCAATATGATTTTCAAGGCAAAGACAGGGCATATCGGCGGAGATTTCAGTGTAATGGACATACTGGTGACGCTTTATTTCAAGCAAATGAATGTTTCGCCTGAAACAGTTAACAACGGTGAAAGAGATAGATTTATCCTCAGCAAGGGACATTGTGTGGAATCCTTATACAGTGTTCTGGCAGGGAGAGGCTTTTTTCCGAAAGCCGATCTGGAAACCTATTCACAATTTAAATCAAAATATATCGGACACCCGACCAACAAGGTTAACGGCATCGAAATGAATTCCGGGTCTTTGGGACATGGCCTGTCTGTGGCAGTTGGCATGGCACTGGCAGCAAAGATGGATAAAGCCTCCTACAGAGTATATACCGTTATGGGGGACGGTGAACTGGCAGAGGGCTCAGTATGGGAAGGAGCCATGGCAGCCGGTCACTACAAGCTGGATAATCTTACGGCGGTAGTAGACAGAAACCGTTTACAAATCTCCGGGACTACCGAAGAAGTCATGACCCAGGATAACCAGGATGAAAGATGGAGCAGTTTCGGCTGGAATGTAATACATGCAGAGGGTAACAGCATGGAAGCCCTGGATAAGGCATTTGAGACTGCCAAGGCAACAAAGGGTAAGCCGACAGTGATTATTGCCGATACTATAAAAGGCTATGGAGTTTCTTTTATGGAAAATTCAAAACAGTGGCATCATAAGATTCCGAGCCAGGATGAGTACGAGAAGGCAATTGCAGAATTAGACCAGAGGAGGAGGGCAGCAAATGAATAAAATACCCAATCGTCAGGCAATATGTGATGTTTTAGTGGAAAAAGCAAATACTGATAAGGATATTGTGGTTCTTTGCAGTGATTCCAGAGGTTCTGCTTCATTAGCTCCTTTTGCGGATACGCATCCGGAACAGTTTGTGGAGACCGGTATTGCCGAACAAAACATCGTATCCATTGCAGCAGGGCTTGCAAAATGCGGAAAAAAGGCCTATGTGGCTTCTCCGGCGTGTTTCCTGTCCACCAGGAGCATGGAGCAGGCAAAGGTTGATGTGGCTTACTCCAATACAAATGTAAAGCTTATAGGTATCAGCGGCGGAGTCAGCTATGGGGCCCTGGGAATGACCCATCACTCGGCACAGGATATTGCATCAATGACTTCCATCCCAAATATGAGGGTTTACATTCCCAGCGACCGTATACAGACCAGAGCTTTATTCGAAAGCTTGCTAAAGGATGAAAAACCGGCCTATATACGTGTGGGACGTAATCCTGTAGAGGATGTTTATGAAGAAGGCAGGCTGAACTTTGAAATGGACAGGGCAACCGTTGTTCATGAAGGCAGCGATCTGACCATTATAGCCTGCGGCGAGCTGGTAAAGCCGGCCGGTAAAGCTGCCGGAATCCTGCAGGAACTGGGTATATCGGTAAGGGTTCTGGATATGTACTGCGTCAAACCCATTGATAAGGCTGCTGTAGAAAAGGCTGCTGCTGAGACAAAGGCCATTATAACAATGGAGGAACATTCACAATACGGCGGGCTTGGAGCCATGGTCAGCCAGATTGTAGCAAGTACCGCACCGAAAAAAGTGATTAATCTGGCGCTGCCTGATGAGCCGGTAGTCACGGGAGTATCCAAAGAGATATTTGACTATTACGGCTTAAACGAAACCGGATTGGTTAATATAGCCAAGAAATTGTTGAACAGGTAATTTCCGTTTTTTTAATGTGCCTATACCGGGCACTGTTACGGGAACTGACGGGGGGTCAAACTCCGTAGTATCTATATAAAAAACATAATTAAATTTTCGGGAGGATGTAATTTTATGAAAAGAAAGATTTTATCACTTCTTATGGCAGTTGCATTAACAGGTTCACTGCTTGCAGGCTGCGGAAGCGCTAAACAGGGCAAATCAACCAACTCATCGGCCGCTCCTTCATCAACGGCAGCATCAAGTCAGGCAGCAGAAACATCGGCAGGTGATACCGGCGCAGGCAAACCGCTTACAGGCGGAGGATCAAAAATAGTGTATATAATCACTCCTTCACATTCAAACCCCTTCTTCAAGACAGAAGCTGAAGCAGCATCTGCAAAGGCAAAGGCTCTGGGTTATGAAGTCAAGACCGTATCACACGACGACGATCCAACAAAGCAGGCAGAATTATTTGATACCGCTATATCTGAAAAGGCAGCTGCAATCATCTGTGACAATGCAGGCTCGGATGCAACCGTTGCAGCAGTCAAGAAGGCAAGAGACAACAATATTCCTACTTTCCTTATAGACAGAGAAATAAACGAATCCGGAATTGCTATTTCACAGATAGTTGCAAACAACTACCAGGGTGCAAAAGCAGTTGCAGAAATATTTGTTGAAGCAATGGGTGAAAAGGGTAAATACGCAGAACTGCTCGGCAAGGAATCAGATACAAATGCAGGTGTCAGATCAAAGGCTTTCCATGAAGTTATAGATCAGTATTCCGACATGAAGCTTGTTGCAACTCAAACTGCCAACTGGGAACAGACAGAGGCATATACAAAGATGGAAACTATTCTCCAGTCAAACCCGGATATAAAAGGCGTAATCTGCGGTAACGATACAATGGCAATGGGTGCGGCGGCAGCTATAAAGGCAGCCGGTTTAAAGGGCATAGCCATAATCGGAGTTGACGGCAGCGATGATGTAAGAGATGCTATAAAGGCAGGCGAAATTACCGCTACAGCTCTTCAGCAGGCAGCATTGATTTCAGAAATGGCTGTTGAACAGGCTGACAAATATTTAAAGACCGGCTCTACCGGTGCTGATGAAAAGCAGCTTGTAGACTGTATCGCTATTACAAAGGACAATGCAGATAAATTATCAGCTTTCAAATTCAGCAAATAATATAGTATAGTTAATAAGGGGACTGTCGCAAAATGAGTCAAATGCAAACATGCATTTCAATTGTTTAAATTTTGCAGCAGCCCCTTAAATCCCAAACAAGTCAGTTATTATCAGTTCGCAAAGCCTCCTGAATTCATAAACTTCAAGCTATTTATGGACTTTGATGATATTTTGAGATGTAATTGATTTTCGAATTTTTTTTATCATTGTGAAAAGCTTACAAAAAACAAGATATTCTATGAAGACAAGGAGGAAGTATATGAAAAAGAAAGTTTTGCTTGTGCTGCTGGCAGCAGTTTTAATGCTTTCATCATTAACGGGCTGCATCAAAATTGTTAAAACCGGCGAAGAATATAAATTAACAGGTGAAACCCAGTTCAATGCGGGGGATAATGTTGCAGAGATATGGGACTCGAAAGCAGTTCCTGAATTAACTGAAAAGGCGGTAGACCTGCTTGCCTTCATAAATGAAGCCAACGGAGATTTTAAATCTCTGGACAAGAAATACGGAAAGTATTCCATGGGCACAACAGGAGAGCTTAATTATACGATCAAAGGTACAGCAACGGTAAAGGAAGTCAACACCGAAAAGAAATCAGGCTATATGGAAGTAACGTTGGAGGACTATACAGGTCCCGTTGTTATCAGGTTACAGGTTGGGCCGGTATTTAAGGGTACTTCCATAAGGGATTCATTAAATATAATCAAATTTGAGGAATATAAGAATCAGGTTGATTTTGCAGCCGTGTCCCAGAGCATTCATAAAATTGTTGAGGAAAAAATTATAAAGTCGGTAGACCTGGCTTCCATAAAAGGTAAGAAAATCGAATTTACCGGATGCTTTACGGCAGATAAGGAAGATCTTATTTTAATTACACCGGTTGTTTTAAACGTGAAATAGAAGAGGGGGGCAAAACACGGCATGGATAATAAAGTTAGCTTGAAAGACTTATCGCAGAATAATGTTTGCCTGCATGCCGAATGCATGGATAAGATCTACCCCGGTACCAAAGCTCTTGATAATGTCTCCTTTGATGTAATAAAGGGGAAGGTTAACGTTTTGATCGGAGAAAACGGGGCGGGAAAATCTACATTGATGAAGATTATTGCAGGTATTGAACAGCCTTCTTCCGGAAAAATCTTTATGGACGGAGAAGAGGTTTCGTTCAGAGATACTACCGAGGCAAGAAAAAATGGAATAGGCATTATACACCAGGAACTGAGCCTGTTCCCAAATCTTTCGGTATATCAGAATATTTTTATGGCCAAAGAAAAGACCAAAGGAAAAGTGATTCTTGATAATAAAACACATATTGGACTGACAGATAAAATTCTGAATAAACTTGAACACCCTTTAGATGCCAACACCCTGGTGGGAGATTTGCGGGTTGGTCAGCAGCAAATGATAGAAATAGCCAGAAATCTGATTCAGGATGACCTGAAGATATTGATTATGGACGAACCAACTTCATCACTCAGCCAGCAGGAAGTTGATGTACTGTTTAAATTAATGCGGGAATTAACTGCTGAAGGCATATCAATCATATATATATCACACAGGCTTGAAGAAATAATGAAAATCGGTGACTATGTCACGGTTTTACGTGATGGTAAATTTGTTGCAAATGCGGCTGTAACGGACATAAGTGTGCCGTGGATCGTGCAGCAGATGGTTGGAGAAGGCAAGTCCTACCCCAAAAGAGACAGAAAAATCAATTGGGACGAACAGGAAAAGGTATTGGAGGTCAATAACCTGACATTGCCCAAAAGCGGCGGAGGGTGTCTGCTTGACAATGTCTGTTTTGATCTGAAAAAAGGTGAAATACTTGGAATATACGGACTTATGGGTTCGGGCAGAACAGAAATATTTGAATGTATCATGGGGCTTAGACCCGAACATACCGGAACAGTGAGCCTGGAAGGTAAAGCACTTAGAGTCGGGAACATATCCGAACAGATTGACAAAGGCTTTGCCATCGTTCCGGAGGACAGACAGAGAGAGGGTATCATTCAGACTATGGATATAGGCAAGAACATATCCCTGTCCAGTTTGAAGAATTATGTAAGAGCATTTTTTGTTGACTCCAAAAAGGAAAATAAATTTATTGATGAACAGATAAAAGATATTCATATAAAGGTTGCGGACAAATGTCTGCCAATCTTATCACTATCAGGCGGAAACCAACAGAAGGTAGTTATAGGTAAAGGTATTCTGACAAGTCCCAAGATTCTTTTGCTTGATGAACCCAGCAGAGGTATTGACATTGGTGCCAAAACGGAAGTCTTTGATATTATTAACCAATATGCAGAGAGAGGCCTGTCCATAATTGTTATTTCATCGGAATTGAAGGAAATTGTGGCCATTGCCGACAGGGTTATAGTAGTTTCCAATGGGATTAAAACCGATGAATTTTCGGGTGATGAAATTAAGGAAGAAAGTCTGGTATTAGCATCATATAAAGGCCACCATGGTAACTAATGGAAGAGAAGGGGAAAGGGACATGAATAATTCTAAAACAATCAAGAAGTCAAATAATACTCTGGCCATGAATCTGCTCAAAGGCAGAACGCTGATAGTATTGTCCATATTAGTTGTATTTTTCAGCATTGCAAGTCCTACGTTTTTGTCAGCCGGCAGCCTGCTCCTGATTGCCAAGCACGTTGCGCTTTATGGAATACTTGGTATCGGTATGACTTATGTCATCATCAACGGAGGTATAGATCTGTCTGTCGGTGCAATAGTAGGCCTTTCGGGTATGATTGCCGGAGGGCTTATCAATGAAGGACTACGTATGTTCGGTTACACTGTTTATTTCAGTGTGCCGTTAATCGTACTTATAACAATAATCTGCGGTGCATTAATCGGTATAATAAACGGGCTGGTAATTACAAAGTTTAATGTAGCTCCTTTCATAGCAACTCTTGGTATGATGTATATCGCCCGTGGTTTTGCACTGCTCCGTTCCAACGGTGCAACCTTCTCCAACATCGTGGGAAAGGAAGGACTTGGGAATACAGGCTTTGAGGTTTTTGGCAGAAATATTGGAGGGATTCCAGTAGGAGCCATAATACTTGCAATCATAGCAGTAATAGCTGCCATTGTACTCAAAAAGACTCCCTTTGGATGGCATATTCTCTCCATAGGAGGAAATGAAAAGGCCGCAAGATTGTCAGGTGTCAAGGTCAAAAAAGTAAAGATAATGGTTTACATGATTTCAGGAATATGTGCGGCCATTGTCGGTATCATCACGGCTTCCCAGCTGGTAGCTTCTCATCCGGCATCGGGAGAATCCTGGGAAATGAACGCCATTGCTGCAACGGTACTTGGTGGTACTTCCATGGCCGGCGGTGTGGGAACAATCGGCGGAACCATAATCGGTGCCTTTGTAATAGGAGTTATTAATGACGGACTTGTAATGTGTGGTGTTTCCGAATTTTGGCAGATGGTTATAAAGGGCCTGGTTATCATATTTGCGGTAGTTATTGACCAGTTCCAGCGAAACCTGCAGGCTAAAATGGCACTGCAGTCCCGTAATGAAAATAAGTAATCGGCGGAGGTACACATGAAGAAGAGAGGAATACTAAATGCACAGCTGGCCGGTTATATAGCGGCTCTTGGGCATAACGACATATTTTTAATAGGTGATGCAGGGCTGCCTATTCCGGCAGGTGTTCCAACGGTTGACCTTGCTCTGTGCGGTGGTGTGCCAAGCTTTGAGCAGGTATTGAGCGCGGTTCTTGAAGAGGCTCAGGTTGAATTTTATTATCTGGCAGAGGAAATTGTAAGGAAAAATGCTTGCCTGCTTCAATATATAAAGGCTTCCATGCCCGATGTCGATAACGAGTTTATGCCGCATTCGGAGTTCAAGGAATTCACTAAAAAGGTCAAATTCGCCATAAGAACAGGTGAATTCACTCCTTTCCCCAATATTATACTGAGGGCAGGAGTGGCCTTTCCGGTTTAAGATGGTGTAATACCATTTAACACAAAGCAACTCAGGGTGAACAAATTAGCCTGTAATAAATGTTCCTCTTATAAATGATACAAACAGGAGGCTAATTATGAATAAGGGTCTTATTTTAGCATTGGACCAGAGCACTTCAGGAACTAAAACCATGATAGTTGACAAAAACGGAGTTATTATTGCGAAAGCTTCCCTGGAACACAGGCAGTATTATCCCAGGCCCGGCTGGGTTGAACATGATCCTCTTGAAATATATGAGAATGCCAGGAAGCTGCTTGCTGATGTCCTGGTTGAGGCTGAGCTGAAACCTGAGCATATCAGGGCTTTAGCTATAACTAACCAGCGGGAGACAATAGTTTTATGGGATAAAAATACCGGTCTGCCTGTGTACAATGCAATTGTCTGGCAGTGCAGACGTACATCGGATATGTGTGAAAAGTTTAAAAAGGAGGGCCTGGAGAAGACGGTAAATGAGAAAACAGGGCTTTTGCTGGATCCTTATTTTTCTGCAACAAAAATAAAGTGGATAATGGATAATGTTGAAGGTGTGCGGAAAAAGGCTGAAGCGGGACAAATCCTCACCGGAACCATTGATTCCTGGCTTATCTGGAAGCTTACAGACGGGGCGGTACATGCCACTGATTATACCAATGCCAGCCGTACACTTCTTTTTAACATACGTACCCTCAGCTGGGACAGGGAGCTCATAAAACTGTTCGGAATATATGAAAGTATGCTTCCCGAAATAAAGTATTCTGATGACATATTCGGGTATACGGCTGAAAATGAACTGTTGGGAGTGGAGTTACCTATAACGGGTGTCATTGGAGATTCACAGGGGGCGCTCTTCGGGCAGAATTGTTTTGACACGGGGATGGTTAAGGCTACCTACGGAACCGGCTCATCCATCATGATGAATATCGGCAGTCAATATAAGGAAGTAGGAAACGGGCTGGTTACGTCTGTGGCCTGGGGTATGAGCGGCAAGGTTGAATATGCCATCGAGGGAATCGTTCACTGCAGCGGAGACGCATTAAAGTGGGTAAAGGATAATCTCGGCCTTTTTCAAAATTTCGAAGAAGCCAGAAATATGGTTGAATCCCTTGAAAGCAATGAAGGGGTATATCTTATCCCTGCGTTTGTGGGGCTGGGGATCCCTTACTGGGATTCAAATGCCAGGGCTGCTGTAGTGGGCATGTCCAGAGGGAGCCGGAAGGAGCATGTTGTCAGGGCTGCCATAGAATCAACCGCATACCAGATCAAGGATGCCATAGATACCATGACACAGGAGGCGGGTGTACGGCCCAGGGAAGTACGTGTTGACGGAGGTCCCACCAGGGATGCTTTCCTGATGCAATTTCAGGCCGATATGCTGGATATCCAGGTGGCAGGTGCTGAAATTGCAGAACTGTCATCCATGGGAGCGGTTTATCTGGCCGGGCTGGCTGTGGGTTTATGGAGCAGTAAGGAAGAAATAAAGAGCTTGAGGAAAGTTTGCAAAGTTTATAACCCGGGAATGGATTCACGAACGAGGAATGAACTGTATCAGGGCTGGAAGACTGCAGTCAATAGAGTACTGGGTTGATTACAAAAAACGTTTGACACCGATAGGTATAACTCATAAAATTTATTTGATATAATTAACATGTCTCAGATAAAAATTGGGTTATCCAGATAAAATGGAGTGATTATGATGAAGTTAACTGTTAAGGATATAGCAAAGGCGGCAAATGTTTCACCTGCTACAGTGTCCAATGCTCTTAACAACAGAAAGGGAGTAAGCGAGGAAATAAAGCAGAATGTCCTTAAAACTGCCAGGGAGCTTGGCTATACCAAGGAGACTGCTTCTGACAAAAATACGATACGGCTGGTTATATTCAAAAGGCATGGATATGTTGTCAATGACACTCCATTTTTCTCTTCCCTGATTGAAGGAATAGAGAAGGAATGCAGGCAGCAGGGGTATGAACTGCTGGTTTCCCATATAAGCATTATGGAGAAGGACTTCAGGGAAATTACTGCAGGCCTGAATAATGACAGTGCTTCGGGGATGCTTATACTTGCAACTGAAATGCTGCGTGAAGACCTTGATCTGTTCAGCAATTACAGAAACCCAATTGTTTTGCTTGACAGTTGTCTCAGAGACAGCAATATTAATTCAGTTCTTATAAACAATGAAGATGCTTCATTTAGAGCAACCAGTTATTTAATAGAAAATGGGCATACTGAAATAGGTTACATCGGCAGCTCCGCCTTTATAAAAAACTTTTTTTACAGAAGGCAAGGATTTCTGGATGCTTTGCATGAATTCAAAATAGCGGTAAAAAAGGAATATCTCATTTCTGTGGAGCCCACAATGGAAGGTGCGTACAGGGATATGTCGGCCTTTCTGGAGAATAATAAAAAGCTGCCGACAGCCTTTTTTGCCGACAATGACACTATTGCCTTCGGAGTAATGAGAGCTTTGAAGGAAAAGGGTGTAAATATTCCGAAGGATGTTTCCATTATAGGTTTTGATGATATGCCCTTCTGTGAGATAACAAGCCCGAGGCTGACCACGGTAAAGGTATTTAAACAGGAAATGGGAAGCACCGCCGTAAAACGTCTCATGTCATTAATGACGGAAGGCAGCGGGCCTTCACAGAAGATTCAAATAAATACCGAACTTATTGTCAGAGATAGTGTCAGGGATCAGAAATAACAAGTCTTTATCGTAGGAGAGTGCAGCTTGAATAGAATACTGAATTTTGGCTCGTTAAATATAGATATTGTGTATAGCCTGGATCATATAGTCCGCCCCGGTGAAACTATATCTTCCGAAGAAATCAATACCTTTTGCGGCGGAAAAGGATTGAATCAGTCGGTAGCAATAGCAAGGTGCGGGCTTGAGGTATATCATGCGGGAAAGATAGGCAGGGACGGCGCTATAATAAGAGAGGCTCTGGGCGGGTCAGGGATAAAGTGTGATTTCCTGCTGGAAAGTGAAGGGCGTACAGGAAATGCACTTATTCAAAAGGATAAGTCCGGCCAAAACAGTATTATACTTTTCGGCGGTACGAATAAGGAAATAACTGCCGGTGAGATAGACCAAATATTAGAGCAGTTTTCTGAGAACGATATTCTGATTTCCCAAAATGAGATAAGTAATGTACCCTATCTGCTTGAAGAAGCCCGGAAACGTAAGATGAAAATAGCATTTAACCCTTCCCCTATGGAGGACTGGATCAAAAATACTTCACTGGAAGGTATAACCTGGCTGGTAATCAATGAAATAGAAGGTGAAGATATTACAGGTTCCAGCCGGCCGGAAGAGATCGTCAGACGTCTTCTGGAAAAATATCCAGATATCTGCGTTGTTTTGACCTTGGGAAAAAACGGGGTTGTTTATTCGGATAAATCCAGTCAGTTCCGGCATGATGCATATAATGTAAAAGTGGTTGATACAACTGCAGCCGGTGATACCTTTTTAGGATACTTTATAGGGTCAATAGCAAAAGGTTCGGATATTCCCACCTCCCTGAAGATTGCCTCACTTGCCGCCTCACTGGCTGTTTCAAAAGCAGGTGCCGTCTCGTCAATACCAACAATTGAGATGGTAATGAATTTGATTAAATAGAACTTTTTTTAAAATTAATACTTTGATGAAGTAATGCGGCGGCTATGTTTATAGCCGTTTTTTTATGTTCAAGAAATCATGATGACTACATATTCCTGAAAAATCAGTACACAGAGCTGTCAGGCCTGGCGTTAAAGTAACAATTTTTTACCGGCAAGTTTATGGATTAACTGACACAGTAGTTAATTTAACACGTTGTGCTAATTAATTTAGATTTGCTTTACCTGTGTAATTCTTTATATCAACTGGTAACTTCCGCACTAACTTCATGAAATAGGGTGCACCCAAAACAATTACAAAAATTGTATCGCTTCATTAATAAAGCGATTTTGTCGTCGCTCAAACTCGACATCCTATCTCGATTTGAAGCTCAAAGCAGCGTCCTACTGCTTTGCCGGCAAAACCGCTTTACCTTCGTCGACAATTTATCGTAATTGTTTTTAACCATGCATCCCTATTTCATGAAGTTGTCCTCGCGTACCAGTTGATTCCAAATAAATTTATCTGTAAAGCAAAACAAAATTTCAACTAGAACAATAGATTAATTTATGCATATCAGCAACTAAAAAGCATCACTTCTTAACAAAATCATAATTTACTCAAAAAA
>JAEWJR010000141.1:0-69768 GCA_023386445.1 Bacillota bacterium
CCCTACCGAAACGGTAAAAATGGCTGTTACAGTTGTAGCAATCGGTCCCATTATATTTATTTATCCATTTATCCAGAGGTATTTTGTCAAGGGAATAATGGCAGGAGCGGTAAAAGGCTAGGATGCGGTCAGTCCATGAGTCTGAGAAAAGGAATGTCAAAAGACGTTCTTTTAATAAAAAAATATTTTTAGGAGGTACAAAATGTTAAATTTGAAAAAGGCTTTATCAGTTGTTGTTGTACTGGCACTCAGCACATCCATGCTGATAGGCTGCGGCAAAAGCTCCGGGCAGCCTGCGGCAGAAAACACAAGCAGCGCAGGAACAAACAGTGCCGCAGCTGTGTCAACTGAGACCGGCAGCGGTGTTCCGAAGGAGTTTGTAGAACTGAAGGTACTATACCCCGGTGACATGTCGGGTCGTATGGAAGACTTCCTGGGCAAAGAGTATAAAGACAGGTTAAAAAATGAACTTAACACTAGTCTGGAAGTCATGTATTCACCCTGGGATCAGTATTGGAATAAAAAAGATATGATGCTGGCTGCAAATGAGCAGATTGACTGGTATTGGGACGGTTTCTCAAACTTAAGCCAGATGACCTCGAAAAATCAGAATATTCCTTTGGATGACCTTCTGAAATATGCACCGGATCTTATGAAGGCAATACCAATAGAAAATATTAATGCAGCTAAAATTAATGGAAAAATAATGGGTATACCGTCAACAAATGCCCCTACATCAGCAATGCTGCAGCAGGTTGATATAAGACAGGATTTGCTTGAAGCTGTGGGTATGACTGAAATAAAAACTACAGCCGATCTGAAACAGTTTGGTGAGAAAGTAAAGGCAAAATATCCCGATATGAATGCCGGTTCTCATCCTGTAATTTCCGCTCTTGCAAGGGAATTTTCCGACCAGGGACTTATATTTATAACCGATTCCTTCATGTTATGTGCCGGACAGGATGACAATAAAATATATAGCTTCTACGAAACGGATGCATATAAAAAACTTTGTGAATACAACAGAGAATTATATCTGGAAAAACTTTATACCGATGATGTCACCATCAAATATAATGAAGGCGATGCAAGGATGAAGACGGGCAAGTACATTTGGGGAGAGGCCTCCCTGGGCAAAAATCTGGAAATAATCCAGGATGTGAGAAAGAATGCTCCCGATGCAAAACTGGAGACATATCTGATAGCTCCTGATAAGCCAAAGTACAGGGCATCTCCAAGCGGAGAAGTAATATGTATTTCTCCTACAAGTGTTAATCCTGAAAGAACTGTTATGTATCTCAACTGGATATTTAAGAATCAGGACAATTATCTCACTACTATCTATGGTGTGAAGGATAAGGACTACAAAATAGAAAATAACAGAATAAAGCTTCTGACCAATGACAGTTTCTTTTATGAGTGGATGTTCAGAAATGTAAATTACCAAATGTTTACCGACGACGTAAGCGATAAATATATCGAAACTTACAAGAACTGGGATAAGGATGCCAAGCTGTCCAATACCTTTGGCTTTGTATTTGATTCTTCTTCTGTAAAAACCGAAGAGGCCAGGATAAAGGATGTAGTTGGAAAACAGCTGGTTCCCATGTCCACAGGATTTATTGATTCCAAGGATAATTATGAAAAGGCAATGAAAGCGCTGAAGACCGCAGGTATAGACAAATATAGAGAAGAGTGCCAGAAGCAATTCGACGCATTTCTGGCAGGAAAATAAAAACTCAACATACCAACTTCAATAAATAATTGTTCAAAAAGTACATGCCTGAAATTCGTACAGCTCATCACAAGTGTTTCACCTACAATATCAGGCGTGTACTTTTAATCGAGCTTCATTTATTGAAGTTGTACCTGCTTCAACAAAATTTATGGAGGTTCTGAGTAATGAAGGCTTTTACCGAAAACGATAAATCTATAGAAATACTGGGAAATTTTTATGAAACCTTAAAGACCGTAAGGATAGTTGAGGATTACGTACCTGAAAAATCACTGGCGGGATTTTTTATTAAGGATAGCAGTGAGTTTTTAAAATTTGAATTTATCAGTGAGGCAAATTGTTATTTGGGGCTTCCTGAAGCAGCCGTTGACGATATAGCGGGATTGGTTGACAAAATATATGCAAGCGGGGAGCTGATAAAATTTGTACAGTATTGCTATTTGAGGGTTTACCATATGGAAGAATATGATGAAAAAAGGATCCTTGCTCCTGACAGACTCAGGGAGGTGCTTGGAGAGCAGGCTGATCTGCTGCCGGTATTGATTCTGATATCAGGTATTCATGGCACAATTAACTATTACAAAGCCAAGGCTATTAAACATGAAATTCTGACGGATACACTTGGGACCTTGAAGGCTTTTATGTGCAGCTTTAAAATTAAATATGGTTTCTGGGGAATAGACGATTTTAAATGGCTGACGCATTTTTTTTATGGCAGAATTTTCAGAATAGGAAGACTGAATTTTTATCCCAAATACTGTGAGAGTAATTTAATTGTATACCGGAATAACAATACCGGCAGAGTATGTGCCCTGTCGGAACCCAATATTACATATATGAGCGACGGCAAAGTTATGGGAACCAATGGAGTATTTAATACAGAAAATTCCTTTGAAACAGTGCATGAAGAAAATGTAAACTATATATGCGGCAATCCAATTTTGCCTTCGGGGCATGTCATAAATAAAGAGGTAAAGCTGTTAACAACCGAATGGAGCCGTGTTATGTCCAGAGGTGATATTGTATTGGATGTACATATTCCCGGGGGAACCAAACTGGACAATGAAGAATGCAGAAAAGCTTTTGTTGACGCAATTTATTTCTATAAAACTTATTTTGGATATCAGGAATGCAGGGGATTTATGTGTGAGTCCTGGTTACTTGATCCTCAAATGCAGCGGTTACTGCCCAGGACCTCAAATATATACAGGTTTCAGCGGGAATTTTACCTGTATCCTGTACTTTCGGATGAAATGCAGACCTTTCAGAATTTATTCGGTACCGGGGACACGGATTTAAACAAAGTGAAAGTATCTACAAGCCTTCAGGCAGCTGTGGCTGATTATTTAAAAAAAGGAAATCATATGTGTATGGGTGGAATGTTTATGCTGGAGAGTGATTTGAAAAATTGGGGAAGTGAATTCTATCAGAAGGATTTCAGGTGGATGCTTGACGGGAGTAATTATTAATAAGTATATGAATCTGTAAAATCAGCTTGATAAAATATATATGCAGGGGTAATATTAGTTTACAAAAAACTCGAAGGAAGGCTGTGTATGATTAATAGAGAAGTTCTTTCAAGTTCATTGAGGTCAAAAAAACTGCTAATAAAACTTCTTTTAAGTTATTTGGGAACCGCAATAGTTGCGGTATTGCTGATCACATTGCTTAATACTTATTGGGTGAAAAATGAAAGCATCAAGGATATCAATTCCATTACCGAACTGGCACTTTCAAATATTGCGGTTTTGGGGACCAATATGTTTGAATCCTCACAAAACACAGCGTTTGTGTTGTATAACGATTCATATGTGAAGAACCTGCTAAGCTCCAGCGAAGTTAATGGTTTGGATATTATGGGTGTTACTTATGATATAGAAAGGCTGAAAATAACAAATCCTTTCATTTTTTCAGTATACGTATGGAACAAAAGCTCAATAGTTTTCAGAACCAGCAGGGGAATTGGATATGAAGAAAACCATGAAACCATATCTGAAATTGTAAAAAAAGGGCCTGTATTATATCCCATTCCAAGGAAAATAAGCAATAACAGCGGCAAGCCGGTCAATGTATATACAATAATATATCATGAGCCGGGACTTGGAGAGGATTCTGCAATCGTATTGAATATTGATGCCAAAGCACTTTATAATCAAGTATATACCGAGTTTTCCAAACCACGGCAGGATATTTTCATTGTTGATAAAACCGGAAAAGTTTTATTACATAATGATATTGAAAGATTATCAGCAAATATAAAAAATGAAACCTGTTTCAGAAACGCAGTTGCTGCCGGCCGCAGCTCCGGAAGCTTCAGTGTTTATGAAGACGGGCATAACTGGGTTTATAATTACGTTATTGCAAAAAACAAAAAGTACATTGTTTTTAGTAAAAGTGAATACAGCATGTTGTTCAGCAAGGTCACCAAAATCAGAAATACAATCCTATTGACCTGTTCTGTTGTTCTTGTGCTTATTTTTTTATTGTCGATAATGCTGTCAAGATGGCTTTATACACCCATAAACAATGTCTTCAGCAATATAAACATACTTTTTAAAGGCTCAAATTTAAGTCAGCCGGACAAGCCCGAAAACAATGAATATAAATTTATTTCCCAGGCTGTAGGCAGCCTTGTTCAAAGGTTGAATACCCTGGAGAAGGATAATGAGTCCAGCTTTAATATTATGCGTATGGCATTTTTTAAGTCAATTCTGACCGAACCCGGTAATATCAATAAGGATATATTCAGGGATAATATACTGAAGTATAAAATACTCAGCGCAACTAATGATAATTACTGTATTATTGTAATGAGGGTGGATAATTATAATGATTTTCTTGTAAATAATAATAAAGAGGCTATAGATTTTCAATTAAGCTCAATAGGAAATATCACATCTGAAACACTCAAAAAAACAGCATTTAATACTTATTTTGTTATGGATTATGAGCATATAATATTGGTTGTGTCGGACATAGACAGGGAAAATAATGAATACGAGGAACAAATTTCAGAAGCTATGAAGCATGCACAGGATGCCATACTTAAATTGCTTAACATAGGGATTACAATCGGAATAAGTGAAGTATCAAATAATATTTTTGACATTAAAGATCAATATAACAAAGCTTTCAGCTTTACAAACTACCGTTTGATATACGGCAGAAATAATATTATTACCGGCAAAGCTGTTAAAATCAAAGATTTAGAAAAAGATAAAATAAATCATTACACAAATGCCATACTGAATTCTATTAAGAGCAGCTCTAAAGATGCCTATTGTGACTTTATCCTTAAATATTTCAATCTCATTAAAAACTGCAGCTACGACAAAATTGTTAAATTATTTTTTCAGCTTGCCAATTCAATACTGCATCTGCCTGAAGAACTCCAATCCTCGCATACTGGCAGTATGGAGTTTGACATCCGGGACGTATACGCAAAGATCAGAAGTTTTGAAAGCTATGAGGATTTATTCAATTGGTTTGAGGAATTATTCCATAAGACAGAAACCATTATTTCCAATATAAAGAATAAGAAAAATCCTGATTTGATCGAACAGGTTTTAAAATATATCAATGAGAATTACAAAGAAAGTAATATATCAGCTAATAGCATAGCAGATAAATTATCAATAACCCCTCAGTATTTCAGTAAAATTTTTAATGAATATGCAGGTGTCAGCTTCCCTGATTATATTAATAATATCCGGCTGGAAAAGGCCAAGGCACTCATATTGTCAAACGAGAAACTGAATATCGGAAGTATATATGAGATGGTAGGGTATAATAACAGATCTTATTTTACCTCCTCCTTTACAAAAAAATATGGTATTTCTCCGGGCAGGTTCCGGAGCGAAACGGCAAGTAAAAATATTATTGAATCTTAATGCTCAGCCTTATCTATAATATGCCGTTTTTCCAAGTTAACTCCTCTGTTAGAATAATTTGCTTCACGTTGGTAATAATATTAGCTAAATTATAAAGGAAAGCAAAAATAATTCATGACTTCATTATTTTTGCTCTCCCATAGGAGGAGTTATATGGGCAAGTTAGCAGGTACCGAGACATCGGTAAATCTTGCAAGGGCATTTGCAGGAGAATCGCAGGCGAGAAACAGGTATACGTTCTATTCGGAATATGCCAAAAAGGAAGGGCATGCCGTAATCGAACAGGAGTTTAAGACAATCGCCGAAAACGAGCGGGCTCATGCAAAAGTTTTTTATGATCTTTTGGTTGACGGTATGGGAGGCCCCAGCAATGTAAATATTGATGCAGGATATCCCTTTGAGACGGGGGATACGTTGGCAAACCTCAATGCAGCAGCTCACGGAGAACACGAAGAACATTCAAAGATATATCCGGCATTTGCAGATGTAGCCAAAAAGGAAGGATTTCCACAGGCTGAAGCCGCTTTCAGAATGATAGCAAACATTGAAAAAGAGCATGAAAAAAAGTTCAAGCAAATAGCGGAGGATTTGAATAACAAAACTCTGTATCAAAAGAAGGAACCGGTTCAGTGGGTTTGTGCCAACTGCGGACATATTCATCAAGGAACGGATGCACCTGGTATTTGCCCGGTTTGTAAATATGAGCAGGGGTGGTTTGAGGTAAAAACCAATTAACTATTAAATATAACCATTTAAATAGTTATATTTAATAGTTGGAATTAATATAAATTACAGATAGGGATAAGATTAGTTAAAAACTTAACAAACTTAAGATAACCGTCGGAATTTTAAGAACAATACAGTTATTTTTGCTGCATTGTTCTGTAACAAGAAAGATTGTTAAATAATAAACAAAAACATTGTTGTTTTTTTAACAATCTTTATCTATAATAATTGTAGGATAACAAATATAGTTTATAAACCAAAATTAATTATAAACAGGAGGTAAGAAATTATGTGGGAAAACAAAATTAACATTAATCAGGTTGTGGAAATCAGAGCAAAGACAACTACTTTTTTCGGAGTGGGAGCTATCAACAAGATGCAAGATGTTGCCGGAAATTTATCCTCCAGAGGAGTTAAAAAAGTTATTGTTATGACCGGAAAGAGCTCTCATATCAAAACAGGTGCATGGGATGTTACGAAGAAAGCCCTGGAAGCAAACGGTATAGAATATTTACTTTACAGTAAGGTTACTCCAAATCCTACCGTTGACCAGGTGGATGAAGCAACTGCCGAAGCAAAGAGCTTTGGAGCTCAAGCCGTTATTGCCATCGGCGGAGGAAGTCCCATCGATGCTGCCAAGAGTGTGGCCATACTTATATCATACCCTGAAAAAAATGCTACCGAGCTTTACGAGCTTAAATTTGCTCCCGAAACAGCCGTGCCATTGGTTGCAATAAACCTAACCCACGGTACCGGAACTGAAGTTGACAGGTTTGCTGTTGTAAGTATTCCTGCAAAAGAATACAAGCCTGCAATTGCATATGACTGCATTTATCCCATATATGCAATTGATGATCCGGCCCTGATGACAAAGCTGCCGGCCGACCAAACCCTGTATGTTTCAGTAGATGCAATAAATCACGTTGTTGAAGCTTCAACAAGTATTGTGACAAACCCGTTGGCCATATTACTGGCAAAGGAAACCATACGTTTGGTTGCCAAGTATTTGCCGGTAGCTGTGAAGGAACCTGAAAACCTTACGGCAAGATATTATCTGTTGTATGCGTCATTAATTGCAGGAACATCCTTTGACAATGGATTACTTCACTTTACACATGCGCTTGAACATCCGTTAAGTGCGGTAAAACCTGAATTGGCACATGGATTGGGCTTGTCAATGCTGCTGCCGGCAGTGGTTAAGGAAATATATCCTGCATCAGGAGAGGTTTTGGCAGAAATATTCGAACCTATCCTCCCAGGTCTCAAAGGAACAGCAGATGAAGCAGACAAAGCTTTTGCAGGCATCAGAAAGTGGCTTAACGAGATTGGCGTTACTTCAAGCCTGAAGGATGAGGGCTTTGATGAGAGTGTAGTTGAAAAACTGGTCAACCTTGCCTTTGAAACTCCAAGTCTTGACGGCCTGCTGGCAATAGCTCCTGTCAAAGCAACAAGGGAAGCGGTAAGGAACATATATACAAATTCACTTTAATCGTATATTATAAGTATTCCATGATACTAAGGCAGCTGCTTACCGACCCGTAAGCAGCTGCCTTTAACAATATATGGATATATTTGTAATTAAATTAACCCGGTGCGCCGGTTAAACCGACTCTCAACTTTGCATCAGAAGTTTATGCTTTTATGCTGAAGCCTCCTGAAGTACAAAATTCATTCAAATCCAAATTGCGTTGAGTATACAATAATGATGTCGTACCCCTCTGGTAATCAAAAAATGGGCGGCTACTGCGCCAATTTATACGACACCGTTCGGGCTTTTTCTCGGCCTGTTGGGATATGGGATTGCGGGAGCAATACTGTTTTCGTCAGGCCGGAACCCGTTCTCCTCTCGGAGAGCCCACAAACTTACTTTGCTCTTACCAATTTTATAATGAAAAATATTATAGAACCAAACATTAAAACTAAAAAAACGGGAAGAAACCAAATGGGTAATGCTTTGGCAAATGCAGAGTTTATAGCCAGGAACACAAAAACACCTACCACTAACAACTTCGTAGTACCGATCATATTTTTGAATATCCGTAATATCCGCACTTTGTTTTCTTCTGTAACAGTAACACCAGTATTCCAAATCTGTGGAAAATGCTCCAGAATCGTTATTCCAATAAACATTATCCATCCTATTATCGGAAGAACCAATAACTCTCCTTTATTCCCCCATCTATCAACCTCTCCCATAGCATTATAATGACCGGGAATTTTATCAGGAATATTGCTCCAATTAACTGATAAATATGCTAATACCCCAAATAACAACAGTAAGCAGCTCAAATTTATTACGACATCGTATTTACCTCTTTTTATCATATAATCACCCCTCATGAATTGTCTTTACATGAAATTTCATAAAATTGACAGCTGATATGTTTGAAACACTCTGACCCCGCAGGATATGCTTTTTTGCTAATGCAGATACATGAGGAACGGGACGGGGATCATACGCAGAGTAATTGATGGCAGGATGGGCAGTAATGTCAGTAAATTCGATGGGCAGTCCCGCTGAAGTATAAAAACTCATTCCATCCTGTAAATGGAAGTGAAGATGCGGTTCCGAAGTGTTGCCCGAATTACCGCAATAAGCAACACACTGCCCGCGCCTCACTATATCTCCTACTTTTACACGGATGCTTTCAGGCTTCAAATGAGCCAGAAGCCCGTATTCATTGTCTGCGTGGCGAATGAGAATGTAGTTGCCCCGTATATCTCCGGCGGAGCAATCAACCTGACCGCGCCCCAAGAGCAGGCTGTCGGGATATTTGTCCAGAACCTCAACCACTTCACCATCTGCGGGAGCTAAAACTTCTTTACCGTAGCAACAATAGGCGGTAAGCTTCGTACATTCACCGGAAAAGCTATGTCCTTCTTCATCAAGGATTACAAAATCATAGGCATACCGCTGCGTTTGAATTCTCCAGGAATGGGAGGATGCTTTGTCAACACCGCCGTTGACTGCTGTCCAGTTTCCTTGAAAGGGCAGAGAATATTGCACTTTACATTGGTAATTTTCAGCACTTGGTGTGTAAGAGCCGTACCGGAAAGGAATAGTCAGCATACCCCATAATTGTTTAAGTGACTGTAGAAATACAGGAAAATTGTAAAAGATACCAACAAAACCAAACAGCCAGAATAACCACAGGAAAGTTAATACCTTATTATCAAAAATCAGACCCAACAGGCCTAAAAGCCCTAAATATTGGATTTTTTCGCAAAATCGAACAAAACGTTTCAAATTTTTCCCTCCTCACTAAAGAAAAATAGTTCCTCCACCGTACAGGAAAACACTTTGGCAATATCCAGAGCCAGCTTTAGCGATGGGGTATATCGGCCCTTCTCCAAGTTGATGATCGTTTCCCGCCGTACACCAACCAGCACAGCTAATCAGATAACTAAAAGGACATATTTAAATTAATACATAAAGAAACATATCCCTATGTAATGCGTCAAAACGCCCAGAAATACAAATATATGCCAGACCATATGATGGTATTTAAAGCCTTTTTTTGCATATATGGCAGCACCTACTGTATAGAAGATACCTCCTCCGAGAATCAGCCAGAAAAGTACCGGGTTAGCTTTCTGAAAAAAGAGCGGCATGAAAATCACCAAACTCCAGCCCATAATAAGGTAAATCATCAAGGATATTTTGGGTATGGATTTTCTTGAAATGGATTTGTATAAAATACCAAACAAAACCATTATCCATTGGATTGAAAGCAGTACGATTGCCTGCCAGCCACCGATTACAGATGCGGCAATGGGAGTATATGTACCTGCAATTGCTATGTATATGCAGATATGGTCCATGATCTGCATAACCCGCTTGTGGGTGGTATCATGCTCCATGATATGATAAATGGTTGACATCAGGAACATCAGAAAAATACATATACTGAAAATTGTTACACTGGACACATCCACAAGTGAACCTTTGGTGTATGCGGTAATAATAACAAACGGAAAAGCAGATAATACCAGCAGTGCCGGAACACCATGGGTTATGGCATTAGCAACCTCTTCGCCGAAAGTGAGTTTAACTGTTTTTTTAGGCATATTAACCTCCATGAGCCGCATAGCGGCCACAAAATGTGATGAAAATTTATATCCTTTACCGCTGTAAGGCGAATAAAGGAGGTTAATTGGCCATGTGCGCTTTCAAAGTATTTGATAAATACTTTGGTATTGGTAAAATACTTTGAATATCTCGCACGGCCATAAGTTTACAGGTTAGTTTGGAAGACGAGTGCCAGCGAAGTCTTTCAAGCTAACCTTCCTAGGAATTAACATTATTTTATATAGTAATAAATGTAGCACTGTTGAATCTGAATTTCAATTATTTCTTGTCCATATTCTGATTCTGTAATTTCCAGCGAATAAAAAAATCATGTGGTGGAAAATTAATACATGTACAATTCAATTGGAATAAATTGATAGATTCGTTTGATAGAAATTGCGGAATAGAATATAATAATTATAACCAGGTAATAATTATAATGATAATATACGTTCCAAGGGAGATTATATGAACAAAAAAGGAATTGTAATATCTGAGGTAGACGGCAGAAAAACAGTCACCGGACTGGGTTATTATGAAACTGAGACAGTAAGAGACTTCAAGCAGCTGGTTAAGAACAGTATTCAACAGTTCAAAGATAAGGCTGCTTTTAAATTTAAGGCTGACGGAAAAATCAAGGTTAAATCCTATAAAGAATTTGGCGATGAAATAGATGCTCTTGGCACGGCCTTGCACGGCCTGGGGCTTAAGGATAAAAGAATTGCGGTAATAGGCGAAAACAGATATGAATGGGCTGTAGGCTTTTTTGCCATTGTAAACGGTACAGGTGTGGCAGTTCCCCTGGACAAGCATCTGCCTGAGGTGGAAATTGAGAATCTCATCAGCAGGGGCAAGGTTGATGCCATCATTTACAGCAAACATTTTGATTCTGAAATGCTGCAGCTGGCGAAAAGAGATACCGGCATCCAATATTTTATATGTATGGATGAGCTGGAAGGAGTATATCCTTCAAATTTTCATAACCTTTCAAAGCTTATAGGTGAAGGCAGTGAGCTGCTGAAAGCAGGAAACAGGAGCTTTGTCGACGCTGTAATTGACCCTGAAAAGCTGTCGCTTCTGCTTTTTACTTCGGGAACAACAAGTATGGCAAAGGGTGTAATGCTGAATCAACGAAATATATGTTCCGATGTCAGTGCCGTCACATCAATAATCAAGGTGTTCCCAAATGATGTGCACCTGTCAATTCTACCTCTGCACCATACCTTTGAACTTTCGGCAGGAATGTTGTTTATGGTAAAAAACGGTGTTACTGTTGCCTATGCGGAAGGTATCAAGCATATAGCAAAGAATCTTAAGGAATTCGATGTAACTCTGCTTGTGGTAGTTCCGGCCATACTGGAGGCAATGTACAAAAAGCTTCAGGAAGGCCTGAAAAAAGCCGGTAAAGCCGGTACGGTTAAGACTCTGGGCAAGGTGTCAAATGCTTTGTCGGCGGTTGGTATAGATATCAGAAGAAAGTTGTTCAAAAAAATCCTCGAACAGATAGGTCCCGGTTTGAGGCTTGCAATATCAGGGGCTGCCCCTATCGACAAGGAAATCATATACGGTTTCGGTACCCTGGGACTAAAGGTTATTCAGGGGTATGGGCTGACCGAAACCTCGCCGGTGGTTGCTGCCAATAATGACTTTTATAATAAGGCCGGAACTATCGGACAGCCTATGAAGGGGATCGAAATCGCAATAGATAATCCCGATGAAAGCGGCATGGGAGAAATCATAACAAGAGGTCCGAATGTTATGATGGGGTATTACGAGGATGAGGCTGCTACAAGGGAGGCAATTGATGATCAAGGCTGGTTCCATACAGGAGATCTTGGTTTTATAGATGATAAAGGGTTTACAACCATCACAGGAAGAGCGAAATCAATGATTGTATTCACCAACGGCAAGAAGGCATTTCCGGAAGAGTACGAAATGTTGTTAAATAATATTGAGGGTGTCAGGGAATCCTTTGCATGGGGAAACACAGCTCCTGACGGAGATATTCAGGTCTGTGCCAAAATTGTCATTAACGAAGCGGCCATCGCTGAGAAGTGGGGCAGGAAACCGGGTGACGCAGAGATAGCCGAAATGGTTCAAAGGGAGATCAAGGTTCTTAATCAGGATATTCCGCAATATAAAATTATTAGGTATTTTGTGCTGAGCCATGAAGAGCTTGTAAAAACAACCACACTGAAAATAAAAAGACCGGTTGAACACAACAAAGTGTCGGAACAACTGCTGAAGGCCGGTACCAATATGAGAAAAGCAAATGGTAAAGTTATAGATCAGCTCTAGTAATTCAAACATTAAACCACCTGTTTTTGAGCAGGTGGAATTTTTTTATTGTCCTGCAGAGTTTAATTTCTTCGCCTTTGTTCCTGTCAGAACAATAGAAGCAGATAGCATTTTAAGCTTTGGTGTAGTATAATCACGTGAGGTAAATATTTTAATTAAAAAACTTTCAAATTTTATTTGGTGGGGGAGTAATGAAAAAAGCAGTATTTGGAGATAAAACTTTTTATTATAAACTGATTACCCTGGCAATACCTGTTATAATGCAAAATCTGATCACCTCTTCACTTAGTATGGTCGACAGCGTTATGGTTGGAAAGCTGGGCAATGAACCTGTGGCAGCAGTAGGGATTGCCAACCAGTATGGTCTGCTTGTGTTTCTAATATACGCGGCTATTCACAGCGGAGCGGGAATTTTTATAGCACAGTTCTGGGGCAAAAGGGATTATGAAAATATTGGCAGGGTAGCTAATATCGGTGCAGCTCTGGCAGTGGGTGTTTCATTGATATTTTCAATTGCAGGCAGCCTTTTTCCTGCCCGGATAGTGGGTATTTTTAATACCAACCCCCTGGTTATAGAATTGGGTTCGGATTTTTTAAGAATTTTCAGCTTCAGTTTTGTTTTTGCCGCCGTCAGTTTTGGAATAAGCGTAAATCTCAGAAGCATAGGCAAGTCGGCTATGCCTATGGTAATCAGCGGAATAGCACTGGGGATAAACACCCTGCTCAATGTTGTTTTAATATTCGGTATGTGGGGCTTTCCGGCCATGGGTGTAAAGGGTTCGGCAACGGCTACATTGATATCGAGAGTCATTGAAATGGGTATTTTTTTGGTTGTAAGCTGGAGATATTATGATATATTACGTATAAGGCTAAAGGTGTTGAGGACGGTCACTTCCGATCTGTTTAAACGTGTAACGGCAACCATGATCCCGGTAATTTTGAATGAAATATGCTGGGGACTGGGTTTTGCAGTATATTCGGTGGCATATGGAAGAATCAGTACCGAAGCTTTTGCCGCAGTCCAGATAACAAACAATATTACAAATTTGTTTTTAGTGGCAGGCTTTGGAATGGCCAGTGCTTCGGCCATAATGGTAGGACATGTTATAGGAGCCGGAGAAGAGCACAAGGCAAGGGAGTATGCCTGGAAGTTTGTCATGCTTTGCCTGCTGGGAGGAGTTGTGCTGGGGGCGGCACTGTATTTTACCGCACCTGCCGTGGCCAACCTGTTCGAGGTTACCGCCGATGTATTAAGAACGGCAATAATAATACTTAATATCAATGCTTTTATTATCCCAATACGTCTGACAAATATAGTATCAATTGTGGGAATATTAAGAGGCGGAGGGGATGCAGGCTTTGCGTTCAAGGCAGAAGGCCTGACCATGTGGCTGATAGGAGTTCCCTTGGCTTTTTTCGGGGCGTTTGTTCTGAAACTGGAAGTTCAGTGGGTAGTACTGCTGGTGATGGCGGAGGAATTGGTCAAGATGACTGCCTCTGTAATAAGGCTGAAATCAGACAAATGGATAAAAAATGTAGTAATAGAGGTATAATTATATTAACTAAACGTGTTGCGCTGGTTGATAGGTGATAGTAAATTTACCCGGCGCAGCGAGTTAAATTAAATATTGGCAATAGGAGATTATATATGATAGTTAAAAAGGCAGAGCATGTAATAACGGCTGTAAAGCCGAACCAGTACCCAGCTACCGGCTATCCCGAGATAGCTTTTGTAGGCAGATCAAATGTGGGAAAATCATCAATAATAAATACTCTGGTAAACAGGAAAAGTCTTGCGCGTGTTGGCGGAACACCGGGAAAGACCAGGCAGATCAACTTTTATAATGTAAATGATACTTTTTATATGGTGGATTTGCCCGGTTATGGTTTTGCAAATGTTTCAAAGGAAATGAAAGCCTCCTGGCAGAACATAATAGAAACATATTTGTACTCAAGGAAGGAAAACAATCTTAAACTGATTGTACTTCTTGTGGATATCAGGCATTCTCCGAGCAAGGATGATATTACCATGAATCAGTGGCTCAGAGGTTTTGGACTGAATACTTTGATAATTGCCACCAAGGCCGACAAAATATCCAGGTCGCAAATTAATGTGAGGGTCAATGATATAAAGAAAGTATTGCAGTTGAGCAATACCGACAAAGTAATACCATTTTCCTCGGAAAAGCGTATTGGAATTGAAGCCGTATGGGGTGAAATAGATGAAAGTCTAAGGAAAGTAATGGAGGACAGCCTGAAGCCGAACCATGGGGCTGCTGAAGCTGAGATGAACGAATAGTTATTTGGAGCTGTGAATATGGAAAAATATAATTTTAAAAATGAAGAAATAAAACTTAGAAAAAAGCTTAGAAATATGAGAATTATTTCGACTTCCCTGCTGGTATTCATGACCGTCGTTTTTTTGGTTATGAAAAGGTATGAAGACAGAGGTCTTTTGTTCTCCTCCATCACTGCTTTTGCGGAAGCGTCGATGGTAGGAGCTCTGGCCGACTGGTTTGCGGTGGTTGCACTTTTCAGACACCCGCTTGGCCTGAGGATTATACCGCATACCGCCATTATTCAGAATAATAAACAAAGAATTGCCAGGGCTTTATCCAATTTCGTAGTATCAAATTTTTTTACTCCGGAGCTTATCAGATCCAAACTTGATAAAGTTGGATTAGCTTCAAAGGTATCGGAATATATTACTTCCAACAGGGAAAAAATATCCCGGGGAATAGCGGCCAGGCTTCCGGGTGTTATTAACGCTGTTGTGGATGACTCAAAGCTTAAGCTGTATCTGACGTCACTGGTAAACAAAAAAGCAGAGGAAATCAGGCTGTACCCTGCTCTGGCTGCCATTATCGGACCCGTTACAGAAGAAGGCTATCACAAGCCGCTGGTCAAGTCAATGCTCAATGTTACATATAAGTATATCGAAGACAATAAGGATAATACTCTGCTTGTGCTGGGCGGAATTAACAAGACACTTGCCATGCCCATCATAGGTGATCTTATATACAAAAAGATACTTGACTATCTGTTGGAACAAATCGAAGCACTTGATAACGACGCAGATGCCGCCATAAACAAGCTTATTACCTCTGCGCTTCCAAAGCTGTTAGAGGATATGCGCCATGATGAAGAACTGATAGAAAAAGGGGAGCAGCTGAAAGTCCGGCTGATTGAGTCTACGGTTTTCAGTGATCTCCTTGAGAGAACTGTTGAAGTTTTGGCAGAACTTAAAAATTCGTTTTTACAGGATGAAGAGAGGGTGGTTAAAAAAGTCGGTGCCATCCTGGATATGGCCGCTAACGGAATCGAGTCAAATGCCGGCCTGAGAGAAAATATCAATGCTGCTGTTATAGAACTGGCCGGAGGGATGGTAGCTCTTTACGGTGATAAAGTAGGGGCACTCATATATGATACCATGGACAGCTGGGAAACCAGGGACATGGTTGACAAACTTGAGGTTCAGGTGGGAGCCGATCTCCAGTATATCAGGATAAACGGAACGGTTATAGGTGGCCTGGCAGGTCTCGCCATTCACTTGCTTACAAAATTTCTGTATTGATTGTCGTATTGATTCATTACATGGCCGGTTTAACGGCAAATTTCCCTGTGATATAAAAAAGGAGGGGACGCGGATTAATGGACAGATTTAAAGAAACTAAAAAAGTTGCATTGCTGGGTATTGCAGCGAATATTTTCCTGCTTTCCATCAAACTGACTGCCGGATTTTTAAGCCGCAGCCAGGCTATGATAGCCGATGGCTTCAACAGTGCGGGGGATGTATTTGCATCGGTTATGACTCTGGTTGGAAACAGTATTGCAAGCAAGCCGGAAGACAATGATCATCCTTATGGGCATGGCAAGGCCGAATATATTTTCTCCATGATAATAAGCCTGTCTCTGATGTTTATATCCTTTACCATATTCAGAAGTGCACTTTCTTCCATAATCAACGAATCTGCTTTTCAAATCTCTTGGTTTCTTATAACTGTGGCTGTTGTTACCATAGCTTTAAAACTGGTACTGTTTTTTTATACGAACCGTGTGGGAAAGGTGCTGGACAATTTATTGGTGCTTGCAAACTCCGAAGACCATAGAAACGACGTATTTGTCACTGCAGGAACCTTGATAGGTATTGTCATGGGGTATTTCGGTTTTAACTGGGTGGATGGTGCTGTCGGTATAGGCATCTCTCTCTGGATATTTTATACCGGCATAAAAATATTCATCAGTTCCTTCAAGGTTTTAATGGATACCGACATTGACCCTGATTTTAAAGCAAATACCTATGCGCTTGTGAAAGGGATCAGCGGCGTGGATCATATCGACAGTATAAATGCAAAGCCTGTGGGCGCAGGTTATATATTGCTTATAAAGGTGTCTGTAGACGGTGAAATGTCTGTAAACGAAAGTCACAAAATCGCCTCAGAAATCAAATTCAGGGTCAGGGATATCAAGGGTGTCAAGGACGCGGTTGTTCATATCAACCCCTGCTGATAAAACTGTCCCAATAATCCTTATAGTATCGGGCTTTATACCCTGAACAAGGGGGGCTATATTTTATGTTAAATATTGAAATAAATTTTATTGTTTAGCTTTCTTCAGCGGTGGTACATATATAAACGTTGCCGAGAGGCCGGAAAAAGCTTAAGCTTAATTAAAATTTTAAATAATATTTACTTAATGGAGGATTAGTGACTATGAAGAAATTTGTCTGTTCAGTTTGTGGTTATGTTCATACAGGAGATGCGGCACCGGACAACTGTCCGCAGTGCAAGGCCCCAAAGGAAAAGTTTGTAGAGCAAACAGAAACTTCCGCAGCATGGGCTGATGAGCACAGAATAGGTGTTGCTGCCGGAGTGGATTCTGAAATTCTGGAAGGCTTGAGAGCCAACTTTATGGGTGAATGTACTGAAGTGGGTATGTATCTTGCAATGGCAAGACAGGCCGAGCGTGAAGGCTATCCCGAAATCGGCGCATTCTACAAGCTTGCTGCCTGGGAAGAGGCTGAACATGCTGCAAAATTTGCGGAATTGCTCGGTGAAGTAGTTCATGCCGATACAAAGAAGAACCTTCAGCTCAGAGCCGAAGCGGAAGCCGGGGCTTGCAAAGGCAAAAAGGATCTTGCTACAAGAGCAAAACAGTTGAATCTGGATGCCATACATGATACAGTTCACGAAATGTGCAAGGACGAAGCGAGACACGGCGCAGGGTTTAAGGGCTTGCTTGAAAGATATTTCAGTAAGTAGGCATCCTGCTGAAAAGTTGGTTCACATAGTCTGATTTGACAGTTGGGAACGGGTAAAAAATCTAATATGATATAAAATCCATGAAAGAGTAATGTATATCACGTTTACATTACTCTTTTTATACTAAAATAGCGTATAATTGAGATGGGATGGTCTGCATTTCCAGGCTTGACAAATAAAACACTAAAATTGTGGGCTGAAGTTTTATTTATTTGGAGGTAAAACTAATGGAAAATATCTATTGGATACAGGAATGGGCAAAGGTAAGACAGGACGAGGTTGTACGGCTGCCGGAAAATTTTGATGTTCATGAGTGCTTTTTGAGATTTGTGTCAAAGGCGGATTTTGAAGTTGCCTTCAGAGAAATATGGGGCATATATATCAGTATATATAGTGATATTGCCAAGTTTCCGGAAACCTTTGGAATGCCATTATATAAACCGGAAGATTTTAACTGTTTTAGTACACAGGCCAGAGATTCCAGAAATGCTGCATACCGTCCATTTAGTCTATTATATAATCTTCTGATTTCAGGGGATTTTCAAAATGGAGATTTTTTAATAGATGTAACTTACTTCAAGGCAATTAATATGATTAAAAATGTTCATCTCCTTTTTAAAAGGCTGGGTGATTACGGGTTCTTCTTTGAGGGATTAAAAAACTATAAAGTTACAAGTCAAAGGATTTTAATGTTTTATCCTGATAATGCAAATATCATGCATGTGTTAAAACTAATGGCTGATAAGGCTCATATAACAAGCAGGCTCAATGATTTTTACTGCTGTCACTATAAGCTGTTCCAGGATGATATGAATACGGTCAATTATGGGAATAGAGCAGATAATGTTGCTGATAAAATGCATACTAAGGAAGAGCAGGAATTTGTTTCTACAATGGATGCTGTACTGCGGGAGAAGGGGTATTTTACTCAGCCAAAGGCATGGAATGAAGGGCCGGGTTATGCTTATTATGATAAAGAAAGTGTAATGAAGGCTAATGGTCCATACCACTATTGGATGCTGTCATGGAAAACTAAACTTGTTTTGTATCTGCGAATCAGAAATGCTTCAAAGTGTTTGGAATATCTTAAGCATTGTCCGGATACAGTAAAACAAATATTTTTAAGAGGTGACAGCGGCTGTAAGAAGCGTTTGGAGGGTACATGTCAATCCGGCCAGGAGTATGCAATCGATGGGATTAACTATTGGAGATGCGGATGCTGTAATGCTCCATTTTATTTTAGCCCAATTAAACATGATATTCCACACTATATTAAGCTTGGTTGAGATAGGTTTGAAAAAGTAGAACTGATGCAAATCCTGTGCGTTATTCTTTGTAACAGTCATACAATGTTAGGGGGACATAAGCGTACTTAATAGAGATAAAAATACTATTTGAACCCCTTAACAATCTTAATTATCTCCTCCCGGTCCATACCGCTCCTCATCCCATTTTGCCATATTTCATACTTTATTTTTTCAGACGGTTCGTTCTCTACCCAGATAGCAAAACCGATATTCTCGCTGTAGAGTACTTCATGGCCGTTTACTTTTACCTTTTGCATATTTGCTTTCTCTGCTTCGCTATACTCGTCTATATAAAAGTTTTTGGCTGCTGAAATAAGGATTTGAAACTTGTTGCCATCACTCCGGGTATATCGCAGATCAATTAACCCAATCCGAGGTGCTTGTTCCAGCTTTTCATAAGCATACTTCAATCCTTCTCTCTTTGCTTTTTCATATAGCTTATCTGGCAGTCCCGAAGGAATAATACCCTCATTCTCATAATGAATTATTCCTTCTTCAAATTCATATCCTTGCGGCAACGAGTTCGGCATTTTGAAGTTGTCTGGAACATGAAGCAGACACGATTCAAGGTTATTTGTTACTATTGGCTGTTCAAGATAGTAGGACGTTTTTTCTGATTCATATTTATCCACATCTATCAGCACCATTGTTTCGCCAGGTTTCAATTCATTTTTGAGTAACTCCTTCAGTTTTTTGGTTTCTTCTGTTTCAATATTTTGTTGTGATTTCCGAATATCCTCTGCACTCATCTTACGTATCTCATACAAAACCTTTCCGTCCTTACCAAAAAGTTTGTAACCCATCGAGCCTGCAAGTGCAAAACAAGAAAAAACTGCGACAAGCAGCATACTAAGAAGTAGAACTGCTTTATACCTGCGCTTTCGGGAATACGAAGGCGAATATTGAGCGCATGCCTGCTTTATCTCAACTTTTAGCCTTTCACAACTTGATTTATCTGGTGTATCTCTCCGCAAAATCTCCTGAAAGTCCTCAAAGGACTGCAATTTCTCCATCTTTCAAGACCTCCTTCTTTTCAGTCAAATATTTTACTACCTTCCGTCTTCCACGTTCAAATAGCTTTCGCACGGCAGACTCTCTCTTATTCAAAATGGCTGCAATTTCACAGTACTCCATTTGCTCCACCGTTCGCAGAATAAGAACATGTCTTTCATTAAGCGATAGCAGGTTTAATGAAAGCTCAATTTGCCGGCTGAATTGTCTTTGCAGGAAAACCTCCTCAACGTTAGGTACTTCGGAGTCATTCTCAGGAGTTAACGCAATAAATTGGAGTAGCTTCCTTCTACGAATCTGATTCAAACAATGGTGATAGGCTATACGATATAACCATGATTTCACAGCCCGCTTCCTGCTTAGAAGCGGGTAGTGAATAAATGCCTTAAGAAAAATCTCCTGCGTAGCATCCTGGGCTTCTGGAAAGTTTCTCAACATATGATAGCAATAATTTAATATCGGTCCACCATACTGATCAATGATTCCATCAAAGTCACTATTATCTGCATGCATGTGGCACAAATCTCCCCCCTCATTTTTAACTTCTTTCAAGAATAAAGACACTTGTGTACCTGTATTTGTGACATATAAATTCAGGAGTATATAAACTTTTAACCATAGACTCCAGTTTTTGATTTTGGCGCGCCTGTCAAAGCTCAAATTCACATCTTTATAAGTAATTTACTCATTATATTTATTAAAGTATATACGGTTTCCAAGAATATAGGCAAAATAAAGAATCAAAATTCAATTGATGTCGTTCAACACCCCTTGTTTAAAAACTTCACATAGTATGAAGATGGCAGTATAAGGATATGTACTGTTGTGAAAATTCATAGAAAACCGAATACCAAGTTTAATACTTGAGATAGGAAGAGCAGATTTTGGGTCCGTTTCTACACTTATTATTAAAGCAAAAAACATCGAGAAAATTTAGGAGCGACTGATATAATTAAATTAAGTCTCGGGGGTGAACAGATAATACCATGGATTATTTAAGGATTGTACAGGAAGCACTTAAATACATAGGGGAAAACTTAACCAATAATATCTCACTTAATGTTTTATCAAAACAAGCTCATTTTTCATCATGTTATTTCCATAGACTTTTTCAATCAGTTGTGGGAGAGCCTTTGATGGAATATGTGAGAAGGAAAAGACTTTTATGTGCTGCAGATGACCTGCTCAATTCTGATAATAATATTATCGATATTGCCTTCAAATACCAGTTCAATTCCCAGGATGTTTTCAGTAGAGCCTTTAGACGGCTATACGGTGTAACACCCTATGAATACAGGAAGCTGAATAAAATTACATTTCCCTTTAAAACAAATAAAAATCCAATGGAGGTTAAAGTCATGCTAGATTTTAATATAGGCCCCAAAATTCAATGCACAAATAATGAGAAAAAAGAATGTCTTGAAGTAATTAATAACATACTTGTATTTTCATCTATTCAAAGAAAGTATGGCCTGTTACAACTTCAGTCTGAAGTTGAGAAATTCAATTCAAACTTCATGCGTAAAGCCCTGGAATTAGTTGTTCAAGGAGTTGAGGCAAATTATATCAGAACTATTCTGCAAAATTATATTATAGTGGGAGATTATAAAGGTAAGGCACTTCTTGAAAGGATACTCATAACAGAAGGGGTTTTATCAATTCAAGCTGGTGAAAATCCATTACTGATAAGAGAAAAATTATCTTCATATTTCGGAGAGGATTTTATTCCAGAAATCGATAAGTATTTCGGGAATGATATTTACTCAATTAATGAAAAAATTCAAGTATTCTGCTCAGAAGTAAAAGACACTATTTCTGTTTCAGCTGATATAACACAGTTTGAAGAACTTCTGTTAAATATCAGTCCGAGGTCTATGCAAAGGCTTTTACGTGATACTGAAATAGATGATGTAATTAATGCTTTAAAAGGTGTAAACGGAAAGTTGCAGGTATTTATAATTGAAAACGTATCAAGAACAGTTGCACTTTTAGTAATAGATGCATTAAGAGAGTCTGGACCAATATCATCACGGGAGGTCCATGAATCTCAAAACCGCATATTGGAAATCATCAAGAAGTTACAAATTAATGGTGAAATTGCCTGATTGAGTTTGCAATTCACAGCGCTAACCAAAAAGAAAATTTTTCTTAAGACGAAAAATTTTCTTTTTTTGCGATATAATAGAAAAATATGGATTAATAAAAAATATTTTCGTAAGGAGACAAAAAGCGGTATGAAGAAATTATCAACTTTTATAATTGTTTTGATTGTGACATTATTGACGACAGGTTATTCTACAGCTTTTGCAGCATCTTCAGAATCGTATTTTTCAAACGACAAAGCACTTGACGGTATTTTTGCAAAGTTAGAAAAGGAGTTTCTCAAATATAAAAAAGATGAGGTAATACCACTAAGGGATTTGGGGGAGATTATTCCGGATGGAAGCAAACCAACAATAAAAAGGACTTCAAAGAAAATATCGGATAGTCAGATTAAGACTGCGGCTCAGGTTGCGCTGAACAATTTAAGAGTAGCGGTTGAAGTAAAGGAAGAGGAGCTTGGGGGTCTCTCGGCCCAGGAGTATAAAATTATCGCAGACTATCTTGACCAGCAACTGTTTTTTGCCAGAAACAGTGATTATGGATGGGATTTTGAAGGCAAAACCGTAAAGCTGTATACCGAGATGTCCAATTTTAATGAATGGTTGAGATTTAAACAAATGTCAGGCAACTTCGGAAGAATGAGTAAGGAAAAGGATGAAGTAAATCCTGCTGATTTGCAGGTTGGGTATAAGATCGTCCGGTACCTGAATCAATCCACTCAGAAGGGAAACAAGGTCAGCCCCGTTATACTTGAGCAATTGCCGGAGGCAGTTGAGAAACTTTTTAATGAAAGTAATTTATCCAAAATTATGGTTGGAAGAATACTGTCGGAAATTCATGCCGATATATATACTCCCGCCGATGGAGATTCTGATGCCGACCATTATGACGGTTCAAAATCTATCGATGAAATTATTGAAAGTTATGGAGCCTTGATAAGTAACCGTGAGAGCGATAGAGAAAACGAAAAGCTTATAGAGTATTACGAATATCCCGGGGATAAACCTTCGGTTAATAACTGGGATAGTGTAACCAGGCGTTTGGTCAATGGTGAAATATCAGACACATTTAAATACGGATTTAACAAAGCTATAACTCTTGATGAATTGGCAAATTTATATTATGGAAAAAGAGAACTGAGTGAAAAAATAGTAATCGATGATAACGGTGTGCCTGCCGACAGCCCTGATTATGTTAAACTGGCATATATCTATGGCATGATAGATGATACTAATAACCTGGAAAAACCCTTGACCAGGCTCGACGCTGCCAGAATTCTGGTTAGATATGCGATCTATGAAAACTGGAGTGACTCTTTGAAGGTTACCGATTGCAACCAGATACCTTTGGAAGATCAAATAAGTGTAGCCAGCTGCATTAAAGATGGCTTGATAAAACCAAGAACAGCCAAATTTGAACCAAAGAGCAGCTACACAAAAGAAGAAGCTATTTTGTCTTATTCTTCGTATGGTTTTTCCAAGCTAAGAGGCTATAATATTCCCCTCAGCCTGAGTGAACCATCAAAAATAATCGTGGGAAAAAATACAATTAACCTGTTGTTTGAAAATAAGCAGGAGATCCAGGAGTATTTTGAAGACCAATTTGAGGATACAGTGTTCAGCGATATAAAATTAAACGGAAAATATACCAGAGTGGATACGGGCGGTGCCTTAATCGAGTTTTATACTCCTGAAAACGGAATTAAAATTACCATAAAAAAAGGAACAACATATATTGATTTTGTTGAGGGGGGTTATGGGCCGAAATTGGGCTACACACTTGAGCCTAAAGTATTAAAGGACAATGAAAAAGCGGATATGAATATGCAGGTGGATTCTGTCATGAAAAAGCTGAATTCAAAGCTTGATGCAATCCTGGCAAAGATTATCAAGCCCGGAATGACTCAGGAACAAAAAGTAAAAGCCATTCATGACTATGTTGTCAACCATGTTACCTATGACATGAAATATCGGGATGAACAGAGTGCCGGAGGCGTTATCGCTGCCATTGACGAGGGAAGAGGTGTCTGCGGTGACTACTCTTTGCTGTTTAAGGACTTATGTCAGAGAATATCAATTCCATGTGTTTTTGAAATCGGAGATCCCAATATCCTTAACCATGCTTGGAATGCGGTATTTGTAAACGGGGACTGGAAGTTTGTCGATACGACCTGGGATGACAAGGATGATGGAAAAGTACGCTATACATATTTCCTTAAAGACAGGTTCACCTTTATGAATGATCACATGCCATGGATGGGCGTTCCCGATATAAGTTATTATTCGGATGCTGATCTTGACAGGATGAACCTCAAAAGTCAGGAAGAGGTCAGAGCCTATCTGCTTAAGAATTTTTATTGGATTGACGGTTTCAAACTGACGTTCAGAGTGGCTGATAAGAATATAAAGCCAACCGTCGGATATTTGAAAGATGCATATGTAAATGTTTCATTGACCTATGATTCAAAAAATAATTTGTATACGGTTACGGCAAAAGCCAAAAGCAAAGTTCCTAATTTTTAGTCCGGGCGGTTTTTGGTAATATAACCGGAAAACAGGGAGTGGATTTTTTTCAAAACAATTCCACCCCTGTTTTTGTTTTAAGGTGTGCGTTTGTGGATAAATAAAACAGGGGATAGATAACTTGTGGGATAATATTTTAAAAATTAATAAACACTACTATTTAAAGAGAGAGGGTTTAAGTGAAGAAGATTCTTGTGATTGATGATGAGTTTGCCATCAGGGATTTAATTGAACTGGTGCTTAAAAGAGAAAATTATCATGTAAAAACAGCAGAGAACGGCAGAATAGGACTTCTGGAGCTGGATTCCTTCCAGCCTGACCTGGTCTTGCTGGATTTAATGCTGCCCGATTATTCGGGCTATGATCTTTGCAAGGAGATTGCAGGGAAATCCAGGATTCCTGTAATCATGTTATCTGCAAAAAATGAACCTATCGACAAGGTATTGGGTCTCGAGCTTGGTGCCGAGGATTACATTACAAAGCCTTTTGACAACAGGGAACTGACAGCCAGAATCAAGGTGGTGCTGAGAAGGTATGAACACAGCAAACAGCCTGAAAATGACGATACAAAACAAATTATATGCGGAGAACTGGCAATTAATCCTGAAACAAAGGTAGTACTGAAGAACGGGTCTCAAATTTTCCTGACGGCAAAAGAATATAAAATACTTGAAACCTTACTGAGAAAGCCTAAAAAGATATTCACCAGAGATGAACTCCTGGAAATAGTTTGGGGTTATGATTATTTAGGTGACAGCCGAACCGTTGATATGACCATTATGCGGCTGAGAAAAAAATTGGAGGATGACGCTGAAATACCGAAATATATAAAGACCATTTACGGCTTTGGATATCAGCTTGGAGGTGACTCTGCTTGAAGTTTGCAACCAGGCTTCTTTTAAATTTTGTTTTTTTCTCGGTATTATCTTTTACTATCATTATTATTTCAGTCAATAAGGCCATAGATTACTTTAGCTTTGTGACAATTCAGAAGCAAATGATGGAAAGGGCCGATATGTGCGAGTTATCCTTCAGAGGAATCCTTGCAAAGAATGAATTATCCGAATCCCCGGAACAAGCTTCAAAAGTGGCAAAAAGTGCCCTGGAAGCTTTAAAGGCATCGGGAAAAGAAGTACGGATTTATGACAGCAAAATGAAGCTTTTAGGTTTGGCTGTGGACGGAATACCAGTTGACGGAGGCAATCCAGTAATTTTTCAGGGAAATATCAGAAATGCCCTGGAAGGAAATTATTCATATACTGTTGCAGATAATAAGTTGATTTATTTTGCAATACCTATTCAAGATAAATATTATCAAAATGCCTATGTTTTCGAGCTGGTGGAAAATATATCTTATTTCTACGATATTATGAATAAAATAAGATATGTATTGTTTATTGGTGCCGGAGGATTCATTTTTCTCATAACCCTCTCAAGCTTGCACATTTCCCGTAAAACTACCAAACCTGTAAAATATCTTCTTGGTGCAACCGAAAGGTTTTCGAAGCAGCAATTCGAGCATGTGGAACTAAAGAGGAAGGATGAACTGGGAATGCTTGCAGCAGGCCTGAATCAGATGGGAATTCAATTAAACAATTATATACAGTATCAAAAACAGTTTGTTTCCAATGTTTCTCACGAGATTAAAACACCTCTTGCCGCAATCAGGGGGTTTTCTCAGTATTTGTACGAGGGGGAAAAAGAGGATGATGAACTAAAAAAGGTATACTTCCATCTGATAAATGAATCAGATCGTCTTACAAAGCTTATTAATGAGTTATTGATGTTATCCAGGTTCGATAAAGCGACTCAGGAATTAAATCCCGAAAAGACGGATTTATCTGAGCTAACTGCCGGTGTGGCTCAGGATATGAAATCCAAAGCCGAAAAAAAAGATATCACAATTGAAATAAATCTGGAAAAAACGGTTTTTGTCCATGTTAACAGAATATTGATGTCACATGCCATTGCAAATATTTTGGACAATGCGATAAAGTATTCGAGTGAAATGAGTCATATCAGGGTAAATACTTATATAAGACAAAATGAGGCAGTTATAAAAATAAGCGATCAGGGTATAGGTATTGATCCGGGTGACATTGGTCTGGTGCAGGAAAGGTTTTACAGAGCCAAAAATTCCCGGTTTGCAAGCGGTACGGGATTGGGGCTTTCAATTTGCAAAGAGATAGTTGAAAAATTTAACGGGCATTTGGAAATTGAAAGTGAAGTTGGAATTGGAACGACAGTTTCAATTGTTCTCCCCTTGGCGTAATGTTACAAGAATGATACAAGTCTGTTATTACACTAATAAAATTTTTATCTATAATGACCTCATAAATTAAATAAAATAAATTTTGGAGGTATAACAATGAAAACATTAAGAAAGATAGTTACAGTTTTTATGATTATGGTGGTTAGTACGGCAATTATGGCAGGATGCGGGGAAACTCAGAACAGTTCCTCTGCGTCAACTTCCGGCAAGCCTGCGGCTGTTTCAACAGGCACATCTGAAAATACTCCGTCCGGCAACAGTTCTGCTTCTACAGATTCATCCGGCAACAGCTCTGCTTCTACAGATTCATCCGGAAAAATTATAAAAGAGGGCACGATACAAAAGGATGGAAATGTTATTCTGAAAGAACTGGCATTTGTTTATAACGGAAAAACAATAGGAATTTCAGATATTGCCGACGATGAAAAACTCGAGAATATTCTGGGAAAAGCTGAAGGAAACAAAACACACACTTATTCCAAGGATGACGGGCTGAATATGGATCCGCTTATCGGTTTCACAGAAAAGCAGTATAAATTTAAGGGTCTTGATATAAAAACCATCAATGCAACTGAAGATAAAAAGTTTTTTATATTTCAAATCAAGATTACCGACTCAAAATATCCAACCGCTAGAAATATAAAAGTCGGAGACAGTGCAGAAAAGCTCAAGGAGGCGTATCCAGAAGGAAAATTCATCGGCAATGGAGCAGCAGGGGAAGAGGATGATTTTCAGTATCTGCCTGCAAATTATGTTGACGCAATGAAATTTCACGTAAAGAATAAAAAGGTTGAAAGTATTATGATGTATAAGCTTTTGGATTAGTTTTCATGAAATGCTTGAAAGACAAATGTAATACATGTCTTACTGGTGGTCATAGTGCGCGATACATTTATTTGTACTCGTGCACTATGACCTTAACAGCAAGGTCTGGAGTTTGATTTTAATATTCGGTTTCAATATATCGGGAATCATTAATGAGGCAAGGAAGCAGACTGAAAATCGATACAAATACCGGCATGGAAAGCGCTGCAAGTATACCATTTAAACTGATTAGTTCAAGTGTCTTGCCCTGAGGGGATAATATGATTATGTTGAAAGCCCACGCAGCAATTTGGGTAAGTATGATTCCCATAAGATAACCGCCCATACATATAAACAAATTTTCTATCCATATCTTTCGACATATTTTCCATTTTGTAAATCCAATTAAATGTAAAATGGTAAATTCATCCCTGCGGTTTGCAAATAATATGACATTCAGGTTGCCCAAAGCAATACAGAGGATTACAATCATAGTTGCCGTAAGGATATATGTCAGAAGCTTCATTGAGTTCAGGGTAATTGCGTATTCCTGTTCATAGTAATCATAGGTTATGGCAACGGTATTGTCAGGCAGATTGTTAAGCAAATTCTTTTGTTTTGCAGAGCTTAAACTGTCAACTCCATAAAGGATACCTCTATTCATAATTTCTTCTTTTGACTTATTGCCGGGTTGACATGATACAGAAAACACTACATTTCCCGATGTAAGTCCGCAAATTGAATATTTTCCTTGAAGAGAGCATTCATCTGACACTGCGGTTCCGATATAATCACCCACAGATAAATTATTTTGCAAAGCATATTCAAGTGGGACAAGAATTTCAAAGCTATTGTTTTTGGGAAGTGTACCGTCGACAAGCTTGATTTTGCAACTATCTAACAAGGCAGGTACATCATCGTCAAATAAATTCAGAGTCAACATGGTTGTACCACCCATTCCGCCACTGTAATATGCAAGGCCGGAGAGGTTCATCTGTACTGCGATTGGATTGCTGCCTTCGACACTGTTTATTTTTTTCAGAAGGGAATCAGGCAAAAAGGTGTTATCATCCGTGTAGACGATATTGATTTTTTCCATTACATCAAATGAGACAAGCCGGATCATCTTATGTGTCGTTGCACTGAAAAGTGCAAAGAAATAGATGAAAAGAACGCCGATTGTGAGTGAAAAAAAAATAGGAAGGACACTTTTAAAATTATATTTCAGATATAAAAAAGGATTCAGAGGTTTCATTGATCTGTCTCCTGACTGGGTGTGCAGATTTCTGATATAGCACCGTCCCACATACGAATGATTCTGCCGGCGTTTTTTAGAATACTCTCGTCATGGGTTACAATAACGACTATTGTATTTTCCGTATAATCAGAGAGAAGTGCCATTACTTCACCGGCGCTTTCATGGTCAAGCGCTGCCGTAGGTTCGTCTCCGAAAATAACCTTAGGGTCATTTATCAATGCCCGAACGATGGCAACCCGTTGACGCTGTCCTCCAGACAACTGATAAGGGTATTTGCTTGCAAGCTTATCAACCCCTAATTTTTTAAGCAATGTCATTGCCTTATCTCTGGTCCGTTTGTTATTCAAATTAACAGGTACAAGAACATTTTCAAGTACAGTCATATAGTTTATTAGAAAATGCTGCTGGAAGATAAAACCAAATTCTTTCCGCCGCAGCGATGCCAGTATTGAAGGAGCTGAAACTCGGAAATCCATGTCGCCGTAAAGCACCTGCCCGGAAGTAGGAAATTTTAATCCTGCCAAAATATACAGAAGTGAACTTTTCCCGCTGCCCGAAGGTCCAAGAATACCTATGAGACCTTTTTCGTCAAGCGACAGATTTATGTTTCGCAGTGCAGTTGTTCCAGCTCCCTTGTCAATATCATAAATCAGATTTACATTTTTAAGCTGATAGCTCATGCTGTTTACCTCTTTTCAATTATTGATATAGCGTCAACACGGTCAATCAGGCGATAAACCGGGATCAGCGTAAATACGGTTGTTAGAAGCGGGGCGAGTAATGACAGCACAATGGCCTTTCCATACAAGTACACCCCTGTTCCTCCTACTGAGTCAAAGAAAGCGCCCATAATGAATCTGCAGAGCGGAATTGCAAGTACAAGTCCTATGATAAAACCTATAAGATTTGTCAGGACTATTTCTTTGATAGTACGGATTAAGATCTCTTTATGAGTATAACCAAGCGCGCTAAGAACACCAATTTCTCTTTTACACGAAAAATACTGGGCATATTTGGAGCAGGCAAGACATACAACCATAACGGTAATTGAAATAATCACCATTGCGTCGAGTATTTGAAATGTCTGATTATTCTTTTCATAGAGCTTGTTGTATAAAGATAGTGTCCATACAGTTATACCTTGGCTTCTAAAAGCCATAACTTCACTTGCCGCCAGTTCAAAATGTCCTTCTTTCGGAAAAACCAAACAGCCCCGCTCGTCACCATGCAGGGCGCTGCTGTCCGGTTCAGGCGATCCGACAAACGAGATATGGCTGTCACTCTCAAGAATCCCGACAACTGTATACGGCTTATCCAGGTTGTGAGACCTGTCTGATTCTGTCTGGCTGCCTATTTGCAAGTGGTTATTCCGGGCAACATTTTTATCAATGGCTATTTCAGCTGCACCCATATAGGGCATTCTGCCGTTTGTAATTTTTATTTGAAATTTATCTATTATATTTGGTAGGTCGGCGGACTTAACCGAAAAAACGGCGGTATGCGTTGTTGAGCCTGGGACTGAGAAGGAGATCTGCCTAACACTGACGGATACGACAGTCTCGATATTCTCACTGGCTTCGAGAAAATCAAGGATGTCCTGCGGGATTTCCGGAACGGTTTCAGTCGCTATCATTATCGAACAGTATTTAAAGCGGGTCGCATCAAGCGGGTATATGGAGTGCACGATAGAGGCGATAAAGCATTCCAGAAGGTACACCAGACAAATTGCTACAATAATAATTATGACATTTGATATGAGCTTTCTTTTATTATGTCGGAAATAAGTTCCTGTTGAAAGTGGACGCATATGTTAACACTACCTCCTCAAAGAGCAAAACAGATCCGATAGCAGCAATGAAATAGCCGTCGGACATATCGTGCTTGTTTGAATGTATTATTTTAGTTAATGAGTTAGTGATTTAACTCATTAACTAAAAAGTAACATTAAATGATTTTCTTGTCAAGTATTATGAACTTATGAATCACACACTGCGGCAGGCTTCAGCTATTCTTTTTATATACACTTAATTAAAGGGATAGTATAATTAAAATAATTATGATCCGGATTTGAAAGGGAGTGAATTCAATATGAGATTGAAAGCAGGTATCTGCTCAGTACAGTTGAATGATCTGTTGGCAGATTGTGCTGAGCTTAATATTTTGTAGTTTGCTGACAGCTTCAACTGTACTGAGAGTCAATATTAAAAATTTATTGATAAAAGGGGTACAGTTATGAATTACTTAATCGAGATAGTTAAAAAGAATAAGATAATAGTCGGCAGTTATTTACTGTCGGGTATTTTAATAGCATTCTTAAGCAGTTTTAATGCAAATTATTTTCAGAAGCTGATAGACAGGTTCAGTGATGGAACTTTATCAGCAAGCATTATTGTTATTTACGGGATTGCGCTTGTGGCAATATGCCTTCTCAACTATTTGGATGAATATCCCGGCCGCAGCCTGGAGCATGGCATTTTTCTGGACTTGAAGATGAATGCTTTGAAAAAAGTCAGCCGAATGGATTATCAAATATATCAGACAATTGGTACCGGCAGGCTGGTTCAGAGAATTGAGAATGGAGCATCGGCCGGAAAGTGTGTTTTATTTGATTTTTTATTTTGTCTGCTCCGGCAGTTGATTCCGTCCATTGCATTCAGTATGTTTTTTATATACAGAATGGATAAAAGGGTAATGCTGGCAATATTTGCAGGTTATATCGCTGTATTCATCATAACACATCTGCTTCTTAAGGTTTTATATCAAATAAAGGAACATATTCTGTCTAACGAGGAAAAAATGAATCATTTTCTGGTCCGCGGATTCATGGAAATGGTTGTGTTCCGTATAAATAAAAGATTTAAATACGAAATAGAAAAGGCTGAATCGGCAAAAAGGGAAATAGTCACCTCAAAAGTCAAAATGACGCTTATACATGAAGCCTTTTTTACCATATTTGCTTTAATAGTCATCGTAATAAAAATTTCTGTTATCATTTACGGCTGGATAACAAAATCTCTGAGTATCGGGGCAATTGTTGCACTTATTTCACTGGTAGATAATGCATATACTCCAATTGCTATTTTTAACGTTTTGTTTGTGCAATACAAACTGGATAAAACAGCATATAAGCGATATGTGGAATTTTTGGATACACGGAATGACGAACAACTGGGCAAAGGTGAAAAGATAAAATCATTAAAAGCTGATATTTACTGCAGAGGATTAAAATTTTCATATGATAACAGGGTTATACTGGATAATTTCAATGTGCATATAAAGCAGGGTGAAAATATTGCCCTTGTGGGAGAAAGCGGCTCGGGCAAGACAACATTGGTTAAATTATTGGTTGGACTGTTAAAGCCCAGTGCCGGTAAAATAACAGTTGATAATTATGATTTATCACAGGTAGACTTAAACAGCTATTATGATCACATTACCTATATACCTCAGGAGTCACCTGTATTTGACGGATCATTGCGGGAAAATCTGGTATTTGATAAAAAGGTGGGTGATAGTGATATTATCAGTGTACTGGAACAGGTTGAACTGCTTGATTTGTATAATAAGCTGGAAAAGGGTTTGGATACCGAACTTGGCGAAAGAGGAATTACTTTATCGGTCGGTGAACGTCAAAGATTGGCGCTGGCCAGACTATGGTTTTCCAGGACGGATATTGTTATATTGGATGAAGCTACCTCTGCAATGGACAATATAACAGAACAGATAGTAATGGGCCGTGTTATGGAGTTGTTGAAGGAACAAACTGTTATTGCGATAGCTCACCGCCTGAACTCAATCAGAAATTTTGAGCACATCATAGTTTTGGTGGAGGGACGTATTACCGGTCAGGACAGTTTTGACGGATTACTGGCTGATAATGTTTATTTCAGAGAGTTATACCATGCCAGGGTCAGAAATTAAATAAATTTTTATAAAGGAATTCTTTCCTCAATTTAATTATATCATATAAAAAAATTTAATATCAGCCTTATATTTTGGGTTTTTTCTATGTATTATAATATCCTACTCATAACTGGATTGATAAAAATATTTCCATGCTTGAGTTGTCCGGCACCAGGGAACTTGATTTACTGATAATTAAAGTATTTAAGGAGGAATGTGATGCTTACCGACAAGGATATTTGGAATTATGAAAAGGCCCGCCTGACCAGAGTTACCGATGAAATAAAGACACAGATTGATAATGGGATCAACGCTGTAAGTAATTACAAGAAGGAAGCCATAGACCTTCAAAAGGAAATGTGGGAAGATGTTAAACTAACACCCACCGATCTGTTTGATCTGGAGGGCGCAACTCAGATATGGCAATATCAGACAGGGATAATGAGCCAGGCAAGAAAATATAAATTCTCATTTGACAAGGTTAGCCGCCTTGAAAGAATGTATCAAAGTCCCTATTTCGGAAGAATAGATTTTCTGGAGGATGGAGAAAAAGCTGCTGAACAGATCTACATTGGGATATATAACTTGATCACGGAGAATAACAGGGAAATCCTTGTTTATGACTGGAGAGCACCCATATCCGGCATGTTTTATGATTATGAGACCGGTTCGTGCAGCTATGACTGTCCTGGAGGTACCATCACGGGACAGATGCTGCTTAAAAGACAATACAAAATCGAAAAATCGGATATAGTCTATATGTTTGACAGCAGCTTGAGTATAAACGATGAAATTCTGAGGGAAATACTGGGGAAAAGCACCGACAATAGAATGAAAACCATTGTGACGAGTATTCAGAGAGAACAGAATACAGTCATCAGAAACAGTGAAGACAGGATTCTTATTGTAGATGGTCCTGCCGGCAGCGGGAAGACATCCATTGCACTTCACAGGGCGGCATATCTTTTGTATAAATACAGGGAAAGCATAAAGTCTGAAAATATCCTGGTTTTTTCTCCGAACAATGTGTTTGAGGACTACATTTCCAATGTGCTGCCGGAACTGGGAGAGGATAACATACAGAGGAGTACGTTTATTGGTTTCTTTGGTAGTATTTTTGATGCAAAATTCAAGATTGAAACCATTAATGAACAAATGGAATACATCCTTTCAGGCTATGCTGACAAAACAAGACTGCGCAGCATAGAATTCAAATCATCGCTAAAATTTCTGAACATATTGAAAAAATATGTTCAGCACCTTGAAAATGGAACGGATACGGCATTTAAAAATCTAATATACAATGGTACGGTCATAATAACTGCGGATGAAATCAGCAGGCTTTTTAAAGAGGATTACAGCTATCTCTCCTATGCAAAAAGACTTGAAAAACTGCGGCAAAGACTTTTTTACCTCCTGGAGCAGTGTGAAGAAACCCGGGCCGGAGCAGCGCTGGAAAAGGATGGGGAGGAGAATGATACAGATGCCGGGGACAAAGGACTAAATAAAAAAATAATGGAAGAATATGAGTCTCTCAAAATTGATATCATACAAATGACATCCTATGATGTTTATGAATTATATATGGAGCTTTTCCGTAACATTGAGTTGTTTGTGCAGACGGATGACACACAGGAACAGGATGATTTACGCGCTTTCGGGAAATATACGGTCGGCAGGTTAAGTGAAGGTTTCACAAATTATGAGGATGCGGCGCCGGTCATATATCTTAAAACTGCTCTTGATACCCCGGTTAATACAAAATCCATAAAGCATGTTATTATTGATGAGGCTCAAGATTATACAGCTATTCAATATGAAATTTTCAGGAAGGTTTTTGAGCATTGTAAAATGACTATCCTTGGAGATATAAACCAGTCTGTTAATGGATATATGAATATAGGCAGTTTTGAATTGATTTCGGATACATTTGATAAAAAACATTCCAGGAGCATTTCGTTGACTAAAAGCTACCGTTCCAGCAAGGAGATAGCGGATTTTTGCAAGCAGCTCCTTTCCGCCCAAAAGTACTCGGAACAGCTGAACAGGCATGGCAGCAAGCCTAAAATTGTAAAAATCGCTAGAAGCGGTTTATATAAAAGGATTGCAGATGATATCGTTCAGCTTAAAGACAGAAAGAATAATCTGATAGCCGTTATCTGCAAAACTGCCGCCCAATGTGAGGCAGCATATAAAGCAATCAGTTCATATGTTGATATAAGGCTTGTATCAAATAAAAACGAAGAATACCAGGGCGGTGTCATAATAATACCCTCCTACCTTGCAAAGGGGCTCGAATTCGACGCTGTTCTGGTGAATTCCGCCGATGCAGCCGACTATTGGGGGGAGGAAGACAGCAGGCTATTATACACTGTGTGTACACGTGCTTTACATGAACTTTATTTGTACTATTTAGATAGCCTGTCGGATTTAATAGGGAAAATGGATGAGACCTATTATCAAGAGGAGATTATCCCTGATTAACCGTGTGATAGGAGACATTCACGCAGCTGATAGGATTTTACAACTCCATTACATCTCCCAAAGCCTGTATATGCTATAATAGGGGGCGGAGGTGGTTTGATGGCACACATTCTTATTGTTGAGGATGAAAAATCCATAAATGACCTGATTGCCATGAATCTTACCCTGGTAGGGCATACCAGCGAGCAGGCATATGGAGGCAATGAGGCACTGGAAAGCCTGAAACGGAGTTCTTTCTCTTTAATTATAATGGACATAATGCTGCCTGAAGTGGATGGCTTTGCCCTTATTCAGCATGTTCCGGAAAATACACCTGTAATTTTCCTCACGGCCATGGGCAACTTGTCTGACAGGGTCAAAGGGCTTAAACTCGGTGCCGATGATTATATTGTAAAGCCCTTTGAAACAGTTGAACTGCTTGCACGCATTGAAGCTGTTCTCCGTCGTACACACCGGTCTTTAAGTCTCTTTTCTCTGGATGATACGGTTGTAAATCTGGAAAGCCGGGTAGTTACGGTGAACGGAAGTGAGATTGAGCTTACCCTCCGGGAATACGAGCTGCTGGAAATACTCATCAAAAATAAAAATATAGCCTTATCTCGTGAAAAACTGCTTAAAATGGCCTGGGAATATGATTATTTCGGAGAGACGAGGACAGTAGACGTCCATATTCAAAAACTTCGTAAAAAACTGAACTGGGAAAACAGAATCAGGACAGTTTATAAAATGGGATACCGTCTGGAGGTGGACCGGTGAAGTTTTGGCAAAAGGCATTTATAGGTATGCTGGCAGTATTCATAATATCAATCAATATTTGTTTATATCTTACTTCAAGGTACAGTTTTTCACTAAATATGAAAAGCGATATGGACCGGGCATCCGGTGAGTATCATTTTGTCATAAATAATGTCAATGAGACTATGAATAGTATTTTCTACCGTGATGGAACCATGCCGGCGCCAGCATCGATCCGGAGCGTAATGCGCCCATATGCCGATTACTATAAAAAACAAAATGTATACTTTAAACTGCAGCATTCAGGAGATACTGTCTTTACCAATATACCTGAAAGTGCTGCTTCAGGTATGAAAAGCACTGAAGCAGGCAGTGACGGCTATACAATAAAAGTGCTGCCCGGCGGCGGAATCAACTACCTGTATATATCAGGGAAAATAGGCGGACAGTTTGAGGATTATACACTTACCTATGTACGGGATCTGTCTGAACTCTACAATACTCACGCCGGGCTGACCCGCTACCTGATCACAGTCAGCTTATCGGTTGAAACTATGCTGGCAGCAATCCTTTTTTTAATTTTGAGAAGGCTTACCCGTCCCATAAAAACCATGCAGGAGGCTGCGAATAAAATAGCAGGCGGAGTTTATGACGGGAGGATAAATATACCCGGAAAGGATGAATTTCACGACCTGGCAGAGAACTTTAACCGCATGGCTTCAAGTATACAGGATAAAATCAGCGAGCTGGATAAAAATTCGCAGGATAAGCAGAGGCTTATTGATAATCTTGCACATGAATTAAGAACGCCGCTTACAGCTATCCGGGGATATGCGGAATTTCTTCAAAGTGCCAGCACCAATGAGCAGAACCGCATAATAGCAGCCGGCTATATTGTGAGTGAAATTGACAGGATGAAAAACCTGGCATTCAAGCTGTTGGATTTAGCTCTTGTCAGAAATGGAGGCCTGGATATCGGGGAAATTTCACCGCTGGAATTGCTTAACCAGGTCAAAGCGGCAACAGAATCAAAATTAAAAGAGAAAAGCATTAGACTTAATCTTCGTTGCAGCCTTCACAAGCTAACGGGAGACGCTGTTCTATTACAGTCACTTCTGATAAATCTTGTTGACAATGCGGTTAAGGCATCGCATGCTGATGCTGAAATCGAACTTTCGGCATATCTTGACACCGTACCAATATTGGAGGTCAGGGACTCGGGCTGCGGTATGGAAGAGGAACAGACCGAACTAATCTGTGAGCCCTTCTACCGTGTGGACAAAGCACGTTCGCGAAGTTCCGGCGGTGTGGGACTGGGGTTGTCGCTTTGCAGCGAGATCGCACGTCTGCATGGGGCCGATTTAAGAATAAGTTCCCAGCCGGGGAAAGGAACTACAGTACAGGTTATTTTTACTACTCCCTTACAACTTTCTGAAAACTCCATGATACTTTAGGATGTATGATTTTATTGTAGTACTACAATAAAACATTCAAGGAGATTAAAAAATGTTAAACATCAAAAAACTGGCAAGTAAAACCTGGATACCGGTTGCGGCAGCGGCAATGATTATAGGCAGCAGCTCCGCAATGGTATATGCACTCAATGAGGATATACCGGGAAGAGTTTCTTCAAATGCGGCCGCTACAATAACTGTCACTAAAAATAATATTCAAGCTCAAGCTGACATGGCAGTTTCAAATGCAGGCTATACTGTCATCAATCTTTCGAAGAAAGGGCTTGATGACACCCAAAAAAAAGTGATTAAGGATAAGTTAAGCAGTATAAAAGGAATTACTCCGCAAGAGATCGATGAAAAGTACGATACAATCCTGTCCAATATGATACCGGGTGAAAAGGATATGTCGGCAGAGCAGGCTGCAGCATATGCGGCAGGTATATTAAAAAAGGCCTATGGCCTGGATTTTACAGGTTATACTGCCGAAGTGTCATTTTCGAGAAATCCGGTTCCCAATACTGATAACTGGGGTGTAATCTTCCATGCGCCAAAGGAGACCAAAGCTACAGACAGATATTATGTCTCGGTTGATTCCGTAAAAGGGACCATGCTTGATGCGGGCTGCTACAACCTTGACTTTGACAAAGAAGTGAAGAGTAAAAATGTTGAAGATCCGGAGTGGAAAGACAAAGCTGTTCAGGAAATTTCAAAGCTTTTGCCGGAAAATGTGGCTGTAACAAGCAGTAGAGTTGTTGGAGCTACTCCCGATCTCGGTGTAGTGGTGGTATGCGAAATATCAGACGGTTCGGCTTACGCAGTCCGATTAGCCGGCGAAAATAAAGCGGCAGCGGCTTACCAATATTTCTCGGGCGGTTATGACGGAAGCTGGGATTATCATCCGGTAACACCTGACGGAGTGGGATAATATAGATTAATTTTAAAAAGCCTCCTAAGTGGTTTTATGCTGCTGTAGGAGACTTTTTGCTGTAAATTCGTTCTTATTTAACGGTAATAAGAGTTTGTTGAGTAGTCAGTACTTGACCGGATACTTAAAATAAAAAAAGACCGTTGAAAAACAATAATTCATATGGTATCATTATAAACGATTTTGAAAAATCCTATTACATTATCACATTATGTCTTTGGCAGTATTCTAACATAAACTTTTTTATTATAAGTTTATTTTTTATTAATTTGTTTTTATAAATAGAGGTATTATACAAATGTTAAAAGGGTAGAGTATTTCTGCCTTTTTTTGTCCCGTATTTAGTCTTATACTTTACGATTTGGTAAAGCACAAGCCCCGGAATGCAGGACTGTTCAATTTATACACCAGGAAATTTGATCCGCATAAATAATTTATACGGTCAGCTGGGAAAAATCTATACTATTAACAATTAATGGAATAGACTGTCAATTTAATTTATCTTGACACCTTTATTCGCCGTATTGCGATAAAGGATATTAGTTTCATTACATTTTGTGGCCACAAATGTGGCTCATGGAGGTCAATATGAACGAAAACTGGAAAAAAAGAATTGTACTTTTCCTATCAAGCCAGACAATATCCTTATTTGGATCTTCATTGGTTCAATATGCAATAAGTTGGTATATTACATTAAAAACTCAATCGGGTGTAATGATGACAGTCGCAATTATTTGCGGATTTTTGCCGACATTTTTTCTATCGCCCTTTGCAGGTGTATGGGCTGACAGGTACAACCGCAAAAAGCTGATTATTTTATCGGACTCCTTGATAGCGGTATCTACGCTTATAATAGCAGTTTTATTTTTAATGGGATACCAATCAATATCGCTGCTGTTTGGGGTACTGGTGGTAAGAGCTCTGGGAACCGCCGTACAGACGCCTACCATCGGAGCCTTTATTCCGCAGCTGGTGCCCGAGGATAAGCTTACCCGGGTTAATGCCACAAACGGCAGTATCCAGTCAATGGTGATGCTTGTTTCTCCAATGCTCAGCGCATTGCTGCTAACCAGGGCAACAATTGAGGCAATATTTTTTATAGATGTAATTACAGCAGCTGTTGCAGTGCTGACGTTACTTTTCTTCCTGAAGGTGCCAGGGCACAATAAGGCTCTTCAGAAGCAATCCGACAGCTATTTATCAGATATGCTGCAGGGCTACAGATATATCAAGAATCATACCTTTATAAAAAAAATAATATTCTTTAGTGCACTGTTCTGCTTTTGTGCGGCGCCGGCTGCTTTTCTATCGCCCTTGCAGGTCTCACGAAGTTTCGGAAACCAGGTTTGGCGGCTTTCTGCAATAGAAATTGTGTTTTCAGTGGGTATGATTATAGGCGGAATTTTAATTGCCACATGGGGAGGCTTTAAAAGAAAGATTCACTCAATGGTAGCAGCAACTATTATTATGGGAATTGGTACCTTTGCGCTGGGTGTAACCCCGATTTTTTGGCTGTACCTGGGCTTCATGGCTCTGATAGGTGTTGCAATGCCCGTTTTTAACACTCCTTTTACGGTTTTGCTGCAGCAAAAGGTTGAAGGAGATTTCCTGGGAAGGGTATTTGGCGTTTTCAGCATGACCACCAGTATTATGATGCCCCTTGGAATGTTGGTTTTTGGGCCGTTGGCGGATATTATAAAGATAGAATGGATATTGATAGGTACAGGTATCCTAATGCTCCTCGAAGGCTTTTTCATGCTGGGCGACAGGGTGCTGAAGGAAGCTGAGGCGCCGGCACCTGAAGCTGAGGTTAAAGAATAAATAATGTTGTAACTTTGGAGGCTATCTCAAGATAGTGCATAGGCTTTGTGGACAATCCGTTTATTGAAGTTGGTACGGGAGTACTATTACATTGTTTACATGTATTTCAATTGTTCAGTTATACGACACTCATTTTTATAGTTAATTTACTATTGACACTTCCGGACTATAGTAGTAGTCTATTTATATAAACTATTACTATAGTCTGAGATTGTAAAGGGAGGTAAACTATTATGAATTTTATTAAAGGAAAATCCTGGCCAATTTTAATGATTACCATAATTTTTGTGGTAATGTCTGTTTTATCTACAACCAGTTTTGCAGAAGGAAATTCTGCCGCCTTGGAGGCACGGGGAGCGGTGAGGATAATTTCTGTGACAGGTACTGCGGACATCATGGTTATACCTGATGAAGCCGTGTTTTCTCTTGCAGTAGAAACAACCAACATGGATATTTCAAAGGCAAAATCGGACAACGATTCAAAAATTAAAAAGATCAAAGACATTGCAAAGGACATGAACATAGATCCAAAGTACATAGTGACAGATTATATCAATGTCAATCCCAAGTACACATATACAAACAGCGGAGAAAATGTATTCAAAGGTTATACGGTCCATAGAGGACTAATCATCACCTTGAAGGATCTGAAAAGATTCGATGAACTGTTGACAAAACTTCTGGAAGCAGGAGCAGATTATATTCAGAATGTACAATTCAAAACTACACAACTGAGAAAATATAAAGATGAGGCCAGAGCCCTTGCTATAAAAGCTGCCAGGGAAAAAGCCGAGGCTTTGGCAAAGGAACTTGGTCAGACTGTGGGTAAGGCGAGCAACATCCAGGAGATTCAGGAGAATACCTATTCCTACTACGGACCTTGGAGCTCCGCGGGAACTGGCCGGGGCAGCAATGTTTTATCCAATGCAACTTCAAATGCACAGGTAATTGGCACTCAGATTACAAACTACGAGGATTTTTCACCCGGACAAATAAAAGTAAGTGCAGGAGTTTCAGTTATTTTTGATTTAAATTAAGAAATTTATAAGATTTATCCAAGGATTTATTAAGGTTTGAATTTTAGAATTAATCCTATAAGAGCGAGCGGAGGAATTTACTTCATTGGTAAATTCTTTCGCTGCATAATAGGAGGATTTCTTAAAGGCTTCATTTCCTATTCAAATTCTCTGAAGCCCATTGCATTATAGTCTGAAAGGGTTATTGTAAATTTTACCTTCAGGTTATAGTCTTTCTGAAATTTATAAATTGCCGTTTTTAAACTTTCTTCATATATACCGGTTGCCTCATCCGTAAAGTAACCAAGAGCTTTTAGCCGCTCCTGTACAGCCAGAACATCAGCACCTCTGTCGCCGGGTTTTAAATTCCTGAAGCCTGTTCCGAAAGACCCGAACGGTCCGTTTCTTATTATCACCGGAGTACCTGACGGGACTATATCATACAGCTCCCTGATGTCCTTGTTGTACATGCGGATGCATCCATGGCTGGCAGCTCTTCCGATAGAGTTCTGATTTGTTGTGCCATGGATTCCATAGCTGCCCCACTTTACGTTTAGACCGAGCCAGCGGCCGCCAAAGCTTTTTCCCCACTTTCCCTTGTCTGTTATCTCCCAATCTCCGATGGGAGAGGGTAAGTCGGGTCTGCCGGATGCTATTGTATATTGTTTTATACATATGCCGTCCTCATAGAGATATAGTTTCTTTTCGTCTATCTGAATGAGTATGGAATATTTAAGATCTCTGCGTATTGTTTTTTCAGCGTTGCTTTTGCTGATTATCAGAAAGCTGAGAATATTTACTGATATAATTGCAATAACCAATAGTATCTCCAAGAATATGTAAAGAGTATTTTTTTTAACTAAAAATATCATAATTATAATTCACCTCTAGTAGCCTGCAACATAAAACGTATATTCTTCAGCGAAGGAAATTTTGGGCGGACAACGCAAGTTTTCGAGAAATTTAACCGCCGCATTACATGAATTGGGATGTTACAGACTATTAGATATATATGCTGATTTTGTTCAAAATTGACAACACAATCTTTGTTCTGTATGATTTTACTTAGCTGAACAAGATTTTTTTAATTTTTAAATAAATGAGATAATAAAGGTAAAAGAAATGAGATGAATTATGATAAAGATATATAACCGTAAAACCGGAGAATATGAAGTTGAGAAAGTGGCCGGTGGAGGTCTGCTTAATGCACTTTATACCACGAAGGCCGGCAGGCTGGGTCTTGAATTGCTGGTCAAGCGGAAAATATACTCTGCCCTGACAGGCTTTTTTTGTGATACGGAACTCAGCAGAAAGAGCATCGCCGGTTTCGTAAGAAACTTTTCAATTGATATGGAGGAGTGTCAAAACAAGCTGGAGGACTTCAAAAGCTTTAACGATTTCTTTGCAAGAAAGCTCAAAAAAACTGCAAGGCCTTTCGATAAGCCGGCAGAATACCTGCTGTCGCCGGGTGACGGCCGCCTTCAAGCGTGGGAGAATATTGATTTCGATAATGTCATTCAGATAAAAGGTATGAGCTACAGCCTTGCAGACTTACTGCAAAATCCGGAACTGGCCGGAGCTTTTGACGGTGGAACCTATATAATCTTGAGACTTTGTCCTGTCGACTACCATAGATTTCATTTCTTTGACAGCGGAGTGTGCGGAGAGCCCACCAGAGTGAAAGGGGAGTATTATTCTGTAAATCCCGTGGCGCTGGGTACAATTACCGAAGTGTTCTGCAGGAATAAACGGGAGTACAGTATTTATAGAACCGACAATTTTGGTGAGGCGCTATATGTTGAAGTGGGAGCTACGTCGGTGGGATCCATAATCCAGACTTATACCCCCGGCAGCAGGCTGGAAAGAGGCGACGAAAAAGGGTATTTTAAATTTGGAGGATCAACCGTCCTCCTATTCTTTAAAAAGGGAAAAGTATTAATAGATAAGGAAATCCTGGAGCAAACAGCTGCCGGTTTTGAGACCCGAGTTATGGCGGGTGATGCAATAGGAAAAGCACAAAATGGCATTAAAAACTGTTAGATTTTATATTGTTAATAGTCCTGTATTAGTTTATAATGAATTAAATTGGGTTTTTATTGTTGTTTTTTTAATACATTTTATATTGTTATTGGTTTAATGTTGCTTCAATGGGGAAGACCATAAACAGATAAATTTAAAATTTCTTATTACTAATAGTTTTAGTAAGGTCTTAGGGAGGGTTCGTATGAGTGACATAAAAACAATCGGTGTACTTACAAGCGGTGGAGATGCACCCGGAATGAATGCAGCAATTCGTGCAGTTGTCAGAACCGGAATCTACTACGGTTTTAAAATGCTGGGTGTCAGAAAAGGCTATAATGGATTGATAGCAGGTGATATTTCTGAAATGACTGCCAGAAACGTATCCGATATAATCCACCGTGGAGGAACAATTCTCCAGACAGCAAGATGTAAGGCATTTACAACCGAAGAGGGCATGCAGAAGGCTATGTCCATATCAAGAGCTTTTGGAATGGATGCACTTGTTGTTATTGGGGGGGACGGTTCCTACAGAGGAGCAAAGGATTTCAGTAAATTCGGCATGAAGGTTATGGGGCTGCCGGGTACAATTGATAATGATATTGCAAGTTCTGATTATTCCATTGGGTATGATACGGCAATGAATACAGTTCAGGATGCGTTGGATAAAATCAGGGACACGGCATATTCACACGAGAGATGCAGCGTTCTCGAAGTAATGGGTAGAAGAGCAGGACATATTGCACTTAATGTTGGTATTGCAGGCGGAGCTGAAGTAATTTTGCTGCCTGAAAAGGAATTTGATTTTGATAAGGATATAATAAGAAAGATTATACAGGGAAGAAACAACGGAAAGAAAAACTATATCATAATTCTTGCGGAAGGTATCTCTGAGAAAATCGGAGGAGCCCTTGAACTTGCCAAGAAGATAGAGGATCTGACCGGTATTGAAACAAGAGGAACCGTGCTGGGATATATTCAGAGAGGCGGAAGTCCTACAATACAGGACAGAGTGATGGCCAGCGCTATGGGCGTTAAAGCCGTTGAGTTGCTCAAAGACGGTGTGTTCAACAGAATCATATCTGTAAAGGATGCTAAAATAGTTGACATAGATATTGATGAGGCACTTTCAATGAAGAAGGATATTGACCAGGATCTGCTGAGGATGAGCAATATTTTATCTATATAATTGAAGTTCATGAAAGTTTTTTATTAATGTATTCAATACGGGGGAACCGGAAACGGAAGCCCCCGTTTTGTTTTGGCATTGTTTACTTTTGCCGGCGGGTGGCATAGAGTTCACCATTTACATGCCAGGTGCTGCCGCTGTCTGCCGAAGTCCTGTTTTGCCAATGGAAGGTTGTCGGGGTGATTTCGGAAAAAACCCACTGGTTTACGCCAGCTGATGGATTCTGATTTGTAAGTACAATAGTTTCACCGACCTGTTCGGCTTCCAGAATGGTCATATGGTTTGCATATCCGTAACAAACATCCCATTTTCCTTTTTTTGAATTGTAAAAACGCACTGTTGTCCCATACTCTGCGTCTGGTTGTGGATTGATTAACCTTTCCCGGCGGGAAGGACATATAAATACATCTTGAATTGCCTGCCCTTCGAGTATCCAGGAAAAGATCCATTCACCGAAAACGTGCCGTTCACGTTCAGTACCTTTTCCATCGATCCATTCAAAGTCCCACTCACCTGCGAATTGACCAAAGAGGTTTAATGAATCCGGTGTATTATTACTGCAGGAACCTACCAATACATCTTGAAAATCTGACATTTATAACACTCCTTTAATGTTTTTCTTCATGATAGCAAAACTATTACGACATCTGAACTATTTCAAGTAATCTGTCAATCCGCAACACATCACCTCCACATATATAATTATGGAGTATTTTGCGTATGCTTACAAGTTGATACGTAAGACTAATCAAAAATGATTTCGCAATATTTGAATGCGGCCTGCATATCGCAGTCAACGCCTGTTGTATACGAGTTGTTGCCCAACAGTTCAAGTACATGTGGTATATTTGAATTATTGTGGAAAATTGCAGTATATAATTCATTACTTAACCGTTGGGTTCTTTGAACAGCATCTGTAAACAGGTCAAGGAAGGATTTTGTACTTTTTATATTATTGTCGAAAGGCATGCACCATTCCCTGTGGGATAGATTCAGGTAATCAAGTCCGTCTTCCACCTTCAGAGGGAAAATGAGGCTGGAATATAACGGGAACTTGTAAATCAGGTTATCAAAAAAGCCAATAAGCTTTTTCTTTACACCGTGAGGATCCTTTAAAAGCTTTTCTACCAGCTGCATTTCCCTGATAGCCCTTCTCACTTTCTTTTTTTGTATATCCGAACCGAATACCTCTTTGACTGCACTGACATACATTTCGCCTATCAGGTTCAATTCTGTCTCGTTTATCTTTATGAGTTTATCACAATTTATTTCGTGTACCCTTTTATTGAAATACATTTTACACAAAATTACATCTATGGAAGTTTCAAACCTTCGATGATAATATAAAAACAGGTTTTGATTTATATATTCGGGTATATCAAAGCCCGACCTGTAAAAGATATACGGATGACCTATACTGTCCATGCAGTTGTGACAGATAAAACCTAATAGATATACGGTCAGTATGTCTTTGGCATACTCTTTCTGCCCGGAAATATAGTCGGTGAAAGCGTTAAATACTTTGTTTACTTTTGAAATGTGCATCGTCTGTCCCACATTTGTCTCAATACTTTTGGAAGACCAGGGCCAGATCTCGTAATAAAAAAGTATATCGGGACCTTGAGTCCCAAGATTAAACACGTTTTGGTGTTTTTGAATCAGTTTTTTGCATTCTTTGTTTTCCAGAGCTTTTATTGCCTCCAAGCCGCATAAATAATGAGTTACAAGATTGGGCATGTTATCTCCTCTCCGGGTATTAAAGCTAAAATTATTATTTAATTGGACTTCCGCTTGAAGTTTTATTATGGGAAGTCGTTTTCACTGATAGTATATACGTATTTTGTACCCTAAAGTATGTTTTAATGAGTTAATTTGAATATTAATTATAAAAAAATATTGACATTTTATTTAATTGGTTTTATAGTTAGTTACATAAGTAATTAACCGTTTAACCGATTAACAGGTGGTGATATAGTGAATTTTGATTTTGATTCGGAAAAACCCATATATCTGCAATTGGCTGAAGGAATAGAAGATGCAGTGCTGTCCGGCGCATATCAGGAGGAGACACAAATTCCCTCCACAACTGAGATTTCAGTAAGCTACAAAATAAATCCTGCTACCGCACTGAAGGGTATAAACAGGTTGGTGGATGATGGAATAGTTTATAAGAAAAGGGGTGTAGGTATGTTTGTATCGACAGGTGCAAAGGACAAAATTCTTGACAAAAGAAAAGAGACTTTTTTTGAAGACTATGTTACGTCTATGATTTTAGAGGCCAGGAAGCTTTCTATTACAAAGGAAGACATACTGAAAATGTTGGAAAGAGGGTTTGATAAATGAGTTATATCGAAATAAAGAATATTACAAAAGTATTTGGGAATACAACTGCACTTGACAATGTTTCCCTGCAGCTTGAAGCTAATAAAATTTATGGGCTCCTGGGCAGGAACGGTGCTGGAAAAACAACCCTGCTCAACCTTATTACAAACAGATTATTTCCGACATATGGCGAGATACTGTTGGAAGGAGAGAAGGTTTTTGAAAATGATGAAGCCCTGTCAAAGATATATTTTATGACAGAGGCTAACTTCTATCCTGAAGGAATGACTGTCAAGAAGGCCTTTAAGTGGACAAAAGAGTTTTATCCCGGTTTTGATACCGATTATGCCTTAGCCTTATGTGACAAATTCCTGCTGAAAACCGGTAAAAAGATTAAAGAGCTTTCAACAGGTTATAAATCAATATTTAAAATTGTCGTTTCTCTTTCCTGTAATGCTCCGGTAATTCTTCTGGATGAGCCGGTGTTGGGTCTGGATGCAAATCATAGGGAATTGTTTTATAAGGAACTTCTTCAGGCATACAGTGAAAGGCCGAGAACAATAGTAATATCAACTCATTTGATAGAAGAGGCCGCTGATATAATAGAAGATGTTATAGTCATAAAAAACGGTAAATTGATTATGCAGGATTCCGTTGAAAAAGTCCTTTCGCAGGGGTATTCAATATCAGGAGCCGCTTCTGCCGTAGACAGCTTCATACAGGGAAAGACAGTGCTTGGATTTGATACGCTTGGAGGACTTAAAACCGCATATGTTCTTGAAAAGGCCGAAAAGGAAAAAATTCCTGCCGGGCTTGAGATATCAAAACTTGATCTTCAGAAGCTGTTTATCCAGATGACTAATTAATGATAGGAGAAATGAATATGAGATTGAAATCGGTTGTCAAATATTATATTTCAGATATAAAAGCAAGTGTAACCATATTTTATATCATTATGGTTGTGGTTTTTTCCATGGCCGGTATTGCGTTAAATGTCACGACAGGTGAAGGTGGGAGTACCTCAGGGGGCGGAGAAATGGCTTCAATGATTTTTCTGTTCATTGCAGGGCTTAACTCTTTTAAACAGAACTTTCTTTTTTTATCAGTAAACAGTATCCCAAGGAAGCTGCAATTTAAAGGTTTTCTGCTGGCTGCGCTGGCAGTATGCGGAACCATGGCGGCAATAGATGCTGCTTATTCCAATATTTTTTCACTATTCATTGATTACAGATCAACCTTTGTTCAGCTGTATGGTGACTGGGCGGCGGGAACCTCCGGAGCCATGGTGGTTTTAGTAACTTTCCTGTGGAATATAACCGTATACCTTTCGGCCTACATCAGCGGATATTTAATTACAAATATTTATTACAAAATGTCAAAGATAATCAAGATAATAGTGTCTATAGGTGTTCCGGTCTGGTTTGCAATAATACTTCCGATTATAGATGCTACTATAACACACGGGAGAATCTATAAATTTATCGGAGACATCTTCCTGGTTTTTGGAGGATTGAAATACGGCGTAAATCCTTATATCCCGGTGCTGTCACTTACTGTTGAAGCTGCTGTTGTGGCCATTTTATGCTTCCTGCTGGTAAGAACGGCCACAGTGAAGGAATAGCCAGAGTGGAAAACTGATGACAATGTATGTATACTAATATGCGTGTATTGATGTATATTTATTAATGGGCCTGCCCGTACCGGTAACAGTATAGGCAGGCCTGTTCTGCAAAAGGTTTATTTTAACCGGTCAATGAGACCTTCCTTCTTCAGCCAACTTATAGTATTTGTAAAGCTGCTGCGGATATCATAGGAAATTAATCTTTCTTGATTATCTATAATATTAATGTATATTACACGCTGATTATTGGATATCAATTCGTTGTAGTCCAGTTTATAGATATCCTTTCTAATGGCTTCCTTAAAAGACTCCAGCTGATTTTTTCCGGAAACGACAACCGGGTTCCGACGTATGCGGTTGTCTGCAATTTCAATATATTTCAAATCAGCCGGTTCCTGATAAAGAATAGGAAATCTGCCCTCCAGGTATTCTTTACTTTCATATATGGGGCCGAGTGCGGAGGCATAAAGGCTGGTATCAAGGGTATACCTCCGGACTATTGTTTTACCGTTTTTAAGCTTATAGGCCAGATAATTTGAGTAACCTTCGGTGCTCCTGTTTTCAAGGATCAGCTTTTGGAGACTGGTTATATTTTCAAGGTTCTTTGCATCTTTGTAGACGGTTGTATCACTGGTATAAAAATTTTCAATATTAAAATAAGGTTTATCCCTTTCAAGCCAAAAGTTAATATTGTTGCCCAAATATGCTTCTTCAACATCGGCAGGTTCCGGAACATTATTGACATAGCCCGTAATATCCAGCCTGATACACAATAGCAGGGCGCAAAGTACTATGGCATAACCTGCGTACCCTTTCCAGGTATCCAGGATCTTAAAGGTTTTATTAGTTATCATTTGAACCGCAGCGTATGACAGCAGTGCACTGGCGAAATAACCGAAAACCTGAAAAGGCAATGAAATGAAGGTTCCTTGAATTACTCCGAAATATGCTCCGCCCAGCAGAGTTCCGCAAAAAGTTACACCAAAGACAAAAAACGGCTTTAAAGGTGTAAAGGTGATAATATCTCCGGCGGTTTCAGGTTTTCTGAATTTAAAGGCGGCCAGGGCACCAATGAACAAAAGAATAGTTAAAATGATAAAGAATATTATGGTTGTAGCCGTATATTTATCATATCTGTTTTTAAAAAGCATAACCATTGGCATGAAATTATAAAAGGTAAGCTCTGAATAATTATCAAAACCGTATAGAAGTTGGCAAAGATGAATTCTTATGACTTCCGAAAAGAATACCGGCAGTACGTTAAGTATGTAAACAAAGGCCAGTTGAGCTATTGAGTTCCCGGTAAACATGCCCACAAAAACCGTCATTGCTATAAACATAATTCCTAACATCAGAGAATTTAAAAACCAGTTTATTAAAAGGTGAACCGTATAATATTCTGACAGAGAGCTGAAGGTGTTTGCCAAAAACATTGCTGATGCTGTGACAAAAAGCGGAGCTGCAAATAATATCAGGCAGGATAATATACTGTTAAAGAACAATGAGGCTCTGGTAACCGGCAGACTGTGATAAAAAGAAGCCGATCTGCCTTTTTGGATGTACCTGAAAACCAGTACCCCGATAATGACGGGAAAAACCAGTAGCAGCAGCTGAGCTAAGCTGGTGCTGGCGAAGCCGAGATCCTTTCTTATTTTAATTCCTAATACCTGACCAATGGGATAGATTTTATTATATTTCTGCATAAAATGATTCAGCGGAAGTGCGAACAGCAATACTATTGTATAAAGTGCACTGATCCACCAGAATCTTTTCAGATCACTAAGAAGCAAGCCTCCCTTAAAGAAGGATGTTTTCGATTTCATAGCCTTTACCCCCTAATTCGTATATAAAAATCTCTTCAAGGGTGAGAGGCAGAATATCCATTAATACAGGATCTGTTGCTCTAACCTTTGAAATAATGTCATCTCTATTGCCTCTGACAATGAATTGAAGAACACTTCCGCTGCAGGTCTGGCGGAGCATTTCTTCCTCTGTAAATAAATTCTGAGGGACAGTACCTGTATAGGCCACTTGAAGCTTGTGGATATCGGATTTAATATCGTCCAACTCACGTTCAACAATAATACTCCCATTAAATAAAATACCTACATGATCGCACACATCCTCCAGTTCACGTAAGTTATGAGAGGAAACCAGTACTGTGGTTCCATATTCGGCAACGTCTTGAAGTACCAGGTTCCAGACCTTTTTTCTCATAACCGGATCAAGGCCGTCCACCGGTTCATCGAAAATCATTACTTTCGGTCTGACGGATATTCCAAGCCAGAAGGCAACCTGCTTCTGCATACCTTTTGAGAGCTTTGCCGTTCTTCTTTTTATATCAATAGGGAATGCCTGCTTCAAAGCATTGAATCTCTCCCAGCTCCAGGAGGGATATATACCGGCATAAAATTCAGCCGTCTCATTAATGCTGTATTGTGAAAAAAAGAAAGGATTATCGGGAATATATACTATTTCAGCCTTGCATTGCGGATTATCAAAGACAGGTTTATTGTTAATTGTGATACTTCCGGTTTCATTTTTATATATTCCGGCCAGATGCTTTATCAGTGTGGTTTTTCCCGAACCGTTTGGTCCGAGAAGCCCGTATACCGAGCCCTGATCCACATGAATGTTCAGTTGGTCCAGCGCTTTGAAATTGCCATAGGACTTGTTCAGGGATTTAACGTCTATCATTTTTATTAACCTCCTTTTGTTTGTAAATATTTTTAATCATTGTCAGGACACTTTCTTCCGGTGTTTTTAGATATATCAATTCTTCAATCAGCCCGGACATTTCTGCCAGAATATCATCCCTGCGGTTTTTCTCGGAATTGCTGTCAAGCTGTGCAATGAAGTTTCCCTTTCCTTGGACAGAGTAAATGATCCCTTCGCTTTCAAGATCTTTATACGCTTTTTGTATGGTGTTGGGGTTTATGGTGAGCATCTGGGCAAGCTCCCGTACTGAGGGGATTTTATCTCCCGGCTTCATTACACCGTTAATAACCAGTCCCTTTATTTTATCTTTGATCTGTTCATATATTGGTCTGGGATTTTTAAAATCCAGCTGGATCATAAATTGCGGATACCTCCTTTATTATGTCTAGGCATACATGGACAGTACTGGTAGTCTGTAACATCTAAATTCATACCTTGCCGTTGGAAAATACACGTTTTAGATGTTACAGACTACCAGTGCATCAATTGCATACTTAACTCATAAATATTAATGATGAGTTGTTGTGTATTAACTGTACTATGAGTAATAGTACAGTTAATACAGTGTTATTTTAATACCATAATTTTGAAATGTCAACAAAAAGATTACTATCTTTTTTATTAAACAAAGTTTAATACATTAGTAAAATGATATACAATAATACTTATTTACATAGTGAGGTATTGGCATAAAAAACATTAAAATTGAACTCAAAACTGGAAAAAATAAAAATTCACATTATGGAGGTTATATATGGTAAAACCTTTAATCGGTATTCCTATGGGAGATCCTGCAGGAATAGGACCTGAAATAACTGTTAAGGCCCTGGCCCGTGAAAATATTTATGATGTATGCAGGCCGGTCGTTATCGGAGATGCAGGAGTAATAAAAAAGTCGGTTGAAATTTGTAAACTGGATTCTGAAGTGAGAGTCATTGAAAAATGTGCTGAAGGTCAATACTCCAGCGGAATTATTAATATTATAAATTTGAGCAATATAGCCCCGGAAACCCTCAAATATGGCATTGTTCAGGCACAGAACGGATTGGCATCCTATGAATATATCAAAAAATCCGTGGAACTGGCTGTAAATGGTGAACTGGCAGCCATTGCAACCACGCCTATCAACAAACCCGCCTTAAAGGCCGGGAATGTGGATTTTATAGGACATACCGAAATTCTGGCCGGGCTTACAAATACCGAAGATCCCCTGACCATGTTTGAGGTCAGGGGAATGCGGGTGTTCTTCCTGACCCGGCATGTTTCACTGAAAATGGCCTGCGAAATGGTTACACAGCAAAGGCTGCTGGATTATATAGGCAGATGTACCCGGGCGCTTGAAAGCCTAGGTATAGCGGACGGAACAATGGCTGTAGCGGGTTTGAATCCACACAGCGGTGATAACGGGCTTTTTGGAACCGAGGATATGGAGCAGATTGCCCCTGCCGTAGAAAAAGCAAGAAGCTGCGGGTATAAGGTGGTGGGGCCGGTAGGTGCCGACTCGGTGTTTCATCAGGCTCTAATGGGAAAATACAATTCAGTGCTTTCACTGTATCATGATCAGGGGCATATAGCCACAAAAACTCTGGATTTTGAAAGGACCATAGCAATTACACTTGGATTGCCTTTCCTGAGAACTTCCGTTGACCACGGAACCGCATATGATATAGCGGGAAAGGGAATTGCAAGTGAAGTAAGCATGGTGGAGGCAATCCTACTGGCAGCGAAATATGCGGGAGTTTATTCACAATGGATTGGAAATAAATTGAATAAAATGTAATAAAATGACAAAACAGATTGTTTTTAATTAATCACGTATTATATAATTATATCAGCGCTTACAATTATTAAACTGAAAGACCGGCTTTGAAATGAAATATTTAATTTTAGGAGGTTAATTATGGCAGATGTTATTGATTACAAAATCCTTGGAGACGATATGCAGATGGTAGAGGTGGAGCTTGATCCCTCGGAAGGTGTCAGAGCTGAAGCTGGTGCCATGATGTATATGGAAGACGGAATAATGATGCAGACATCAACAGACGGAGGTGCATTCAAAGGGTTTAAAAGAATGCTTACAGGTGAAAGCTTCTTTATAACCACTTTTTACAACGCAAGCCCGTCAAAAAAGCATATGGCTTTTTCAGCACCCTATCCCGGAAAGATAATACCTTTAGATCTGACAAGTGTGGGCGGAAGCTTCCTTTGCCAGAAAGATGCCTTTTTATGTGCCGCCAATGGAGTTGATATTGAAATAGCCTTTACCAAAAAGCTTGGTGCCGGTTTCTTCGGCGGAGAGGGTTTTATTCTTCAGCGGCTTGTAGGAAACGGTATGGCTTTTGTACATTCGGGAGGAACCATAATTCAGAAGAACCTGCTTCCAGGTGAAACCCTTAAAGTGGATACCGGCTGTCTGGTAGCTTTCTCACCAAGTGTCGACTATGATATCGAATTTGTGGGAGGCTTTAAAAATGCACTGTTCGGGGGAGAAGGCTTATTCCTGGCAAAGATGACCGGCCCGGGTCTGGTTTATCTGCAGAGTCTGCCTCTCTCTAGACTGGCCGACAGACTTACCTCGGCAGGTTCGCGAAACAGAGAGCAGCAGTCCGGAATCGGAGGCATCGGAGGAGGTATACTGGGCGGATTGTTCGGCGGAGACAACAAATATTAGTATATCAGAATCAAACAGTCAATTTGGTTGGTTGACTTAGATACCCCACTAGACTACGTATTTTTGTGCTAAGTATATGTGATAATATTGGCAAATAATGTTGAAATAGACATTTATATATGATATTTTAAATATGTTCGGTCCGGTAGTATTTTCTCAAGTAAATAACTTGAAAGGAATATAACCCGGACTATTATTTTTTATTAGTTATGGGAGGGGTGTTATATGAGCAATTTAAATACGGGAAGAAAAGGTTTGGCAATTAAAACAATTGTTGCCATAGGTATAGGAGCGGCTCTGGTTGTTGCCATATACCAGGTGAGTATTCCTGTTGGGGGTTTATTCCCAACACAAGACTTCAGTTCAATGCGGCTGTTATTGCCATAATAAGTGCTATTTTCGGACCAGTGGCAGGACTGTTTACCGGGCTGATTTCACATACTCTTGGTGATGCTCTGTTTTATGGCGGAGTGTGGTGGAGCTGGGTAGTAGCTGATGCCGTATACGGACTGTTAGTCGGTTTAACCTTTAAAAAGTTAAAAATTTATGAAGGCGGTTTTGGAAGCAAGCAGGCTCTTATATTTAATATCAACCAATTTTTAGCCAATGCTGTTGCGTGGATACTGGTAGCACCAATACTTGACATACTGATATACGCAGAACCCTCCGACAAGGTTTTTGCACAGGGTGTAACAGCATTTGCAGTTAACGGAGCCGTAACACTTATCGTTGGCACCATTCTGGCATTTGCATATTCCAAAATACGTATAAAGAATTCAAGCCTGGAGAAGGAAGCCTGAGGCGTGTTGTACTTCGTCAATAGAGGGTAAATATACAAGGTTGCAGGGAGTGTCGTAAAATGAAGGGAAATTAATTTTGCGGCACTCCCTTTCAAACAGAGGAAACTATGAAAAAAACAATAATTGAATTCAAAAACTTTTCTTTCAAATATCGTGTTCAAAAGCTGCCTTACCTGTCGGATATAAATCTAACAATATATGAGGGTGAAAAGGTCCTGATCGTGGGGCCTTCCGGCTCGGGCAAATCGACACTGGCAAATTGCATAAATGGGCTGGTGCCTTTTTCTTATGCAGGGGCGTCAGAGGGAGTATTAAGAATCAAGGATCAGGACCCGTCCGAGCTTGGCATATTCGGGCTTTCCAAACTGGTAGGAACAGTTCTTCAGGATACGGATGGGCAGTTTGTAGGCCTTACCGTAGCAGAGGATATTGCCTTCTCCCTGGAAAATGATTGTATGGAACAGCCCGAAATGCTGAAGCGGGTAGCAGAAACTGCCGAAATAGTTGAACTGAGCAAATATACGGGCCATTCTCCACAAGCCTTGTCGGGAGGACAGAAGCAAAGGGTGTCTCTTGCTGGCGTGCTTGTAGACAATGTCGATATATTGCTATTTGATGAGCCTCTGGCAAACCTTGACCCTGCAACGGGAAAGTATGCGATGGAATTGATTGACAGAATACACCGGGATTCAAAAGCTACCATAGTGATTGTGGAACACAGACTTGAGGATGTGCTTCACTGCAATGTGGACAGAGTTATAGTTATGGCCGAGGGGCGGATTGTTGCAGATACGGTACCTTCCGAACTGCTTTCATCGGATATTCTGAAGAAAACTGGTATTCGGGAACCCTTGTATATTACTTCTCTGAAATATGCCGGCTGTGATATTCCTGCGTCAATTCATCCTGAGCATATTAATGCCATAGTATTGGATAATTTGAAAAGCAAGCTTGTTAAATGGCATGAGAAAAATATTCCGGAACTTGATAAACCCGAAAACTCAAGGATTCTGGAATTAAAAAATATAAATTTTGGTTATGAGAAAAACAAACAGGTATTGGCGGATATTAATTTTGACATCCGCATGGGTGAAATGGTAGGGCTTGTAGGGCAGAACGGAGCGGGAAAATCTACTCTTTCAAAAATAATATGCGGCTTCGAAAAACCTTCTGCAGGCTCAGTATTATTTGATGGAAAAAGTATGGATACCGACAGTATTGCAGAGAGAGCTCAGAAAATCGGGCTTGTAATGCAAAATCCAAACCATATGCTTTCAAAGCCAATGCTTTTTGATGAAGTAGCCCTGGGCCTTGTAACAAGAGGCAAAAGCAGGGAGGAAATTGACAGCTGCGTATTTGCTGCCTTAAAAACCTGCGGACTGTATGAATTCAGGAACTGGCCAATTTCAGCACTGAGTTACGGACAAAAGAAGAGGGTGACAATAGCCTCAATCCTTGTATTGAATCCGGAGGTTATAATACTGGATGAACCCACTGCAGGCCAGGATTTCAGACATTATACCGAATTTATGGAATTTTTGCTGGAATTGAACCGTGAGAGAGGTACAACAATATTGATGATAACCCATGACATGCATCTTTTGCTGGAATATACAGAACGTGCCATTGTAATGGCAGACGGAATGGTAATAGCCGATGCAGAACCTGCCTCAATTCTCACAAATGATGAAATTATAAATAAGGCAAGCTTAAAGAGAACCTCCCTGTACGAATTGTCCATGAGGACAGGAATAATGGACTCACGTGCCTTTGTACAGCATTTCATTGATTATGACAGGAGGGTACGGTCAAATGGCGCGAATGTTAAGTTATAGTGATAAGGGAAGTGTAGTCCACTCACTGAGCGGAACCACAAAACTTCTTTATTTTTTGATCTGGTCATTATCCAGTATGGTTACTTATGACACAAGACTGTTATTATTCATGTTTGGTTTGAGTTTGGTCATATTCAGGCTTTCAAGAGTAGACTTTGAAGATATAGCCTTTGTCCTGAAGCTGATCCTGGTTTTCCTTTGTATTAACCTGGTAGCTATCTTTATCTTTTCACCTGAAGAGGGTGTGAAAATTTATCAGAGCAGGACCATGCTTGTACATATATTCGGAAATTACAATCTTACTGCAGAGCAGCTTTTTTATGAGATGAATGTTGCCCTTAAGTATTTTACCATTATACCTATTGCACTGCTTTTCATACTGACCACAAACCCCAGTGAATTTGCCTCTTCTTTAAACAAGATCGGGTTAAGCTATAAAATTAGTTATGCAGTGGCCATAACCCTGCGTTACATACCTGATATGCAGCGGGATTATGTCATTGTATCCCAGGCCCAGCAAGCCAGGGGTATAGATATGTCAAAGAAGGTAAGTCTTTTGAAAAGAATAAAAAACGCAGCTTCAGTTCTGATACCCTTGTTTTTTTCAAGTATGGACAGGATAGATACAATCAGCAATGCAATGGAGCTGAGGGGCTTCGGAAAGAAAAACAAAAGAACCTGGTATGCTGCAAAGAAAATGAAAAGGTTGGATTTTGCAGTTATAGCTGCATTGGTTATACTGTCGGTAATGGCAGTCATCATAACCTTTGCAGACGGAAGCAGGTTCTATAATCCATTTCTATAGCTGCAGGCCGGCAGGTTGTTTATTATGCGCGGAGCGGTTTCCTGGCATTTGTAGATGCAGGATACTCTATGATTTACCCGGGGCTTTGTGCTATAATACAAATGTTATTTCAAAATGTTTTTTTGACTATTTTTAGAGGTTTTTACATAAATGACTACAGTTAATGTGCAGGATAAAAAGCGTAATATCCTAAAAGATTTTTTAGAAGGATCCAGGCTCAGTATTCCCATTGCCTTGGGGTATTTTCCTGTATCCTTTACTTTTGGTTTGATGGCTGTCAGAGGTGGTATTCCTGTCTGGATAGTAATTTTAATATCAATGACAAATCTCACCTCTGCCGGACAGTTCGCAGGAACAAATCTGATAATAGCAGGCGCAGGTCTGGCTGAAATCGCAGTTACAACCTTTGTAATAAACATCCGGTATATGCTGATGTCGCTTTCACTCTCACAGAGGCTTGCTGCAGGAGTTTCCAACCTTAAAAGACTATTAATGGCTTTTGGTGTGACGGATGAAACCTTTACCGTGGCAGCAATGCAAAAGAGGAATATAAATTTTTCCTTCATGGCCGGGCTTGAGCTGCTTCCATATATGGGCTGGGCGGCTGGAACTGCTGCGGGAGCATTAGTTTGTACCTTGCTGCCCGAAACTTTGCAGAACTCAATGGGCATAGCACTGTACGCAATGTTTATTGCTCTGGTAATCCCGGCTGCCAAAAAGTCCAGAGCCGCACTGATAGTGGCAGGCTGTGCCATATTATTAAGCGCCGTTCTCAAATGGATTCCCATCTTCTCATTTGTTTCGGGGGGCTGGAGGATAATAATTGCCACAGTAATTGCCTGTACTTTGGGAGCTAAAATGTTTCCGCCGCAGGATGCCGAAACAGACGAAGATATGGTTCAGGAGGTCAAAGGTTGAAAGAAATTATAAATATGAGTAATATGGATAAGATGCTGGCAGCAGTTCTGGTGATGGCGGTGGTCACCTACCTGCCCAGAGTGCTGCCCCTGGCTATTTTTAAAAATAAAATACGGTCACGTTTTCTTACGGCTTTTCTGAGCTATGTACCGTATGCAGTTCTGGGGGCAATGATATTTCCCGACATACTGACCTCTACGGGACATCTGGCCTCTGCCGCAGCAGGTCTTGTGATTGCTTCGGTCATGGCGTATTTCGAAAGAGGGCTTTTGCAGGTAGCTGTTTGTGCCATCATTGCGGTATACGTATGTGAGTTGATATTAATAAGAATGGTATAATAAAATATTATTAGTGAAACATTCAAAATTTATCTATATGGGAGGACATTATGCAGAAAAGATATATTTTGTCGTTGGACCAGGGAACTACCAGTTCCAGGGCGGTCCTGTTCGACAGCCTGACAGGTCAGATAGCCGGTATGAAGAGCGTTCCCTTAAGACAGATATACCCTCAGCCGGGCTGGGTCGAGCATGATGCCTCTGTTATATACGAGGACCAGCTGGAGGCAATGTCCGGGGCTATTGAAGAGGCTGCTGTCAGTCCGGAGCAGATTGCCTGTATTGGGATAACAAATCAGAGGGAGACAGTGGTGGTATGGGAAAAATCCACCGGCAAACCTGTTTATAACGCTATCGTGTGGCAGTGCAGGAGAAGCTCCGATATCTGCGATAATTTGAAGATAAGCGGGCTGGTAGCCGATATCAAGCGGAAAACAGGTCTTGTAATAGATGCCTATTTCTCAGGAACCAAAATCAAATGGATACTTGATAATGTCGAAGGTGCCAGAGAAAAGGCCGAAAAAGGTGAACTCCTTACAGGAACCATTGATTCCTGGCTGGTATGGAACCTGTCGGGCGGTCAGACCCATGTAACCGATTATTCAAATGCTTCAAGGACCATGCTGTATAACATAAAGGAACTGCAATGGGATAAGGATATGCTCAGGGTGCTTGATATTCCGGAATGTATGCTGCCAAAGGTTGTTCCCTCCTCCGGCATATGTGCATACACAAAATACGGGACTTACGAATCAAAGAGTGACGACTGTCTGGAATATAAGGAAAGGATTATCAAAAGTATATTGGATGCGGGAATACCTGTTTCGGGAATAGCGGGAGACCAGCATGCAGCGCTTTTCGGCCAGGCCTGTTTCAAACCCGGGGATGCAAAAAATACATATGGCACCGGCTGCTTTATACTCATGAACACAGGAAAAACTCCTGTGGAATCAAAAAATAACCTGCTGACCACCATTGCATGGGGGATAGACAACGAAGTTGAGTACGCATTGGAAGGCAGCGTTTTTAATGCAGGTGCGTCAATTCAGTGGCTCAGGGATGAATTGGGCATTATTGAAAGTGCGCAGCAGAGCGATATTATGGCCGAACAGGTGGAGGATACGGGCGGAGTATATGTAGTTCCGGCATTTACCGGCCTGGGCGCTCCGTATTGGGATATGTATGCAAGGGGTACAATTATAGGCCTGACAAGAGGAACAAATAAAATGCATATAGTCAGAGCAACTCTGGAAGCTATAGCCTACCAGAGCAGAGATGTCCTTGAAGCCATGAGAAAGGATTCAAGCATAGAACTTAATATGCTGAAGGTAGATGGGGGAGCAAGCGTAAGCGAATTTTTGATGCAGTTTCAGTCCGATATATTGAATATTCCTGTACTCAGGCCGGTAATAAGGGAAACAACTGCGCTGGGCGCAGCTTATCTGGCCGGACTTGGAGTCGGGATATGGAAATCCAGGGAGGAAATAGCCGACAGTTGGAACCTGGATACAATATTTAAACCTTCAAATAATAAAAAGCATTTTGATACATTGTATTCAAAGTGGAAAAGGGCGGTAGAGCGTTCCATGAAGTGGGATTTGTAGGCTAACAAAGGTTTAGCGGAAATATTGTGTATTTATCATAAAGGAAGTGTACTATATCATTTTAATGTGTTATAGTAATACAAAAGTGAAGTTTTGCAGGGAGGAATTTGTATGGAAATAAAGCAGGTCTGTATTAAGGCAAGTGAAGCTTCCATAAAGCTGGCTGAACTTGACGGTACTGCCAAAAATAAAGCACTGTCGGCATTGGCTGATGCACTGCTTGAACATAAAGATACACTCATTGCTGCCAATACCGCCGACTTGAAAAGAAGTGAAGAGGAAAAGCTGGCAGCACCGCTTTTAAAAAGACTGAAGTTTGATGAAAAGAAAATAAATGATGTTGTGGAAGGTATCAGAAGCCTTATAAAGCTGGAGGAGCCGGTGGGAAAAACCATGCTCTCCACTATGCTGGACGAGGAACTTGAATTATACAAGGTAACCTGCCCCATAGGTGTAATAGGTATTATATTTGAATCCAGGCCCGATGCGCTGGTCCAGATATCGACTCTTTGCCTTAAAAGCGGGAACAGCGTGCTTCTTAAAGGCGGGAGAGAGGCTATGGAAACCAACCGGGCCCTGACCGGTATAATTGAGAAGGCAACTATTGCCGCAGGTCTTCCAAAAGGCTGGATCACTCTTCTGGAGAGCCGTGACGATGTGAATGAAATGCTTAAAATGGATGAGTATATCGATCTGGTTATTCCAAGGGGCTCCAACGAGTTTGTCCGCTATATCATGGACAATTCCAGGATACCTGTAATGGGACATGCGGACGGAATTTGCCATGTATACGTGGATAAGGATGCCGACCTGGATATGGCAGTAAAAATAACAGTTGATTCAAAAACGCAGTATGTTGCAGTATGTAATGCCACTGAAACCTTACTTGTACATGAAGCAGCAGCAGCAGAATTTTTGCCGGTGTTAAAGGCCGAATTGGATAAAAAGAACGTTGAAATCTACGGTGATGAGGGTACACGGAAAATTATACCGGTTAAGGCAGCCAGTGATTCAGACTGGACAACGGAATATCTGGATTACACTATTTCGATAAAACTTGTTTCCGATGCAGATAAGGCTATTGAACACATTAATACTTATGGTTCGGGGCATACCGACAGTATTGTTACTTTAAACAGGCTGACAGCACTGAAGTTTATGAATCTGGTGGATTCGGGAAATGTATTCTGGAATGCTTCAACCAGATTCAGTGACGGCTTTAAATACGGTTTTGGTGCCGAAGTAGGCATAAGCACCAGCAAGCTTCATGCCAGAGGTCCTGTGGGTCTTGACGGCCTGCTGAGCTATAAGTATATGCTTGTTGGAAACGGTCAGATCGTCGATGATTATGCCAATAACAGAAAAAGCTTCAAACACATTAAGTTAAATAAAAAAATTCAGGATATATGAGAAAAGGGGAGATTAGCGATGAATTTTGAAATTATTTCTACCGATAACGCACCTGCAGCAATAGGCCCGTATTCACAGGCAGTAAAAGTCGGAAATTTCGTATACACCTCAGGCGCAATTCCTGTTGATCCAAAGAGCGGAGAAGTTGTTGCCGGCGGAGTGGCCGAACAGGCCGAGCAGGCCGTCAAAAACCTGGCCGCAGTTCTGGCAGGTGCAGGAACAGGCCTTGATAAAGTTATAAAAACCACTGTTTTTATAAAAAACATGAATGATTTTGCAGTGATAAATGAAGTTTACAAGAAGTTTTTTACATCTGATTTTCCTGCAAGATCCTGTGTGGAAGTAGCAAGACTGCCCAAGGATGTACTGATTGAAATTGAGTGTGTAGCAGTGATATAGCTTTGTTGAAAAGAAATATAAATCTAATATAAGATATTTCGTAAAAACAGACCGGCGGTACAAACTGCCGGTCTGTTTTTTCAGGTATCAGGACAGATGATGGAGAAAATAGACCAGAATACTCATTCAACCCAATAATACAGATGTATTGACATGGAATAAAATGTATTGATAATATATAATATGTAATTATTTAAAAAAATGGGGGAATATGTGTTATTTAATTCGTTTGAATTTTTAATTTTTTTTCCATTAGTAACATTAATGTACTTTGTTTTGCCACATAAAGTAAGATGGCTGCTACTATTAATTAGCAGTAGTATTTTTTACATGTCTTTTATTCCTAAGTACATAATTATATTAGCCTTTACTATATCTGTAGATTACATGGTTGGTATTTATTTAGGTAAGATTAAGGATGCTAAAAGAAGAAAGTTATTTCTTATTATTAGTATATTATCTAATATAGGAATTCTATTTGTATTCAAATACTTTAACTTTTTCAATACAAATATATCAAAAATCGCAGATTTCTTTAATTGGAATTATCCTATAGAGAATTTAAGAATCATTTTACCTATTGGATTATCCTTTCATACTTTTCAAAGTTTAAGTTATATTATTGAGGTCTATAGAGGAAACCAAACTGCTGAAAGAAACTTTGGGATATTCGCTTTATATGTAATGTTTTATCCTCAGCTAGTTGCCGGCCCAATTGAAAGACCACAAAATTTATTAAATCAATTTTATCAAAAACATTATTTTGAGATTGAAAGAGTTGCTGACGGTTTGAAAATGATGCTGTGGGGATTGTTTAAAAAAGTCGTAATAGCTGATAGATTGGCGTTATTTGTTAACGAAGTTTATGGAAAACCAGAGAATTACAAAGGTAGTCAGCTAATAGTTGCAACGATTTTTTTTACATTTCAGATTTACTGCGACTTTTCGGGATACTCTGATATTGCTATCGGATCAGCTAAAGTAATGGGGTTTACTTTGATGAAAAATTTTGATACACCTTATTTATCAAAGTCTATTGTAGAGTTTTGGAGAAAATGGCATATTTCTCTTTCTACCTGGTTCAAGGATTATGTCTATATTCCATTAGGCGGTAATAGAGTAACTATCCAAAGAAGATATTTTAATATTTTTATTACTTTCTTGTTAAGTGGTTTATGGCATGGTGCCAATTGGACATATATCATATGGGGTGGCCTGAATGGCGTATATCAGATTCTATCTCATATAACACTGGAAACCAGAAAAAAGATTGTATGTATTTTCAAAATTAATAAAATTTCAATTATTCATAAAACAGTACAAGTTATAATTACATTTTCCTTAACAATGTTTGCTTGGATTTTTTTCAGAGCAGCTAATATTTATGAAGCAATATATATAATTAAAAAATTATTTATATCAATTTTTAACATACATAGATTATTTTCTATAACTCAAATTGCTAATTCATTAAAAGATTTTAAAAAATTTGACTTTGTTTTATCATTTTTATTAATTATTTTTTTAATAATAGTCGAATTAGTTCAACAAAAAATAGTAATCCGGAAAACAATAGATAAAAAATTTCCTTATTTGTGCTGGACAATATATTACATAGGTATATTTACTATAATTATATTAGGGCAATTTACAAAAGCACAATTTATTTATTTTCAATTTTAAAAACTCTCAAGGAGGATAAAAAGGTTGAAATAAATTATAAAAATGATTGAAGGAGGTAACGAGCCCATGCCATTTCTATCATTATGTTTTGTGCGAGATGCTGGGCATGGGTATACATATGAAAATATCAACCGAGTATAAAAGGGTATATATTACGATAAAAGGGAATTTCGCTATATTATGTATAGTCTTTATTACTATTTTTTTTATCATTGATTTAATTTTAGGCGGGATTCTTGAATATTATGATAACTTCGATTCTCCAGATATCCATTCGCTAATGTGGAAAGATTTCTATAGTCATGCACCTGATACAATAGACGTTATGTTTTTAGGTTCGTCACATGCAAAATTTGCTTTTAATACAGAATTTTATAATGAAAAACTTAATATTAATACATTTAATTTGTCAAGTTCCGAACAAACACCATTAGTCGGGTATTATTCATTAAAAGAAGCACTAAAATATCAAAAGCCGGAACTATTGGTATATGAAGCATATTGGCGCGAATTTGGTATCAATGATAATACTACTTCTGCCTATGCTGTATACGGGTATATGAAAGGACAAGATTCAAACATAACACTATTGGCGAGTATTTCCAAAGATGAGAATTTTCCTTCTTTTTTATTACAAGCTATATGTAAGACATATAAGTATAGAGAAGCCTTTTTCCCAGCGTTAAAACATATATTAAAAGGTGAATTAAAAAAAAATTATACTTCTTATCATAAAAATCAATATTCAGATTTTATTTATGTTTCAGATGGATATAATGTAAGTGATAAAGTAGTTAGCAGCGAGAAACTTTTTAATTCAAATCCTTTCAAAAAAGCAGGTTTAAATTTCAAATGGAACGATATTCAAATTAGATATTTTAAAAAGACAATGACACTATGTAAAGAAAATAATATTAAAGTACTGATAGTAACTGCCCCATTGCCAAAGCCTACTATGGGTTTTGTTAAGAATTATGAACAGTATAGTAATAAAATCTTAAGTATAGCAAATGATTTTGGAATTAAATATATCGATTATAATAGTTTAGACTACAGGGATATATTTGAAGATCATTTTTTCTTTGATAGTAATCATCTTAATTCGGAAGGAACTAAAATGATTAATGACCTTTTATTACCTGAAATAAATAGCTGTCTAAATTAAATGCTCTTGGAATTAAAAGCAGGCGGTTCCTAGATTCCGGACAAATGACTACCACCACCACACCGGAATCGAGGAACCGCCGCAACTGTTTATTCACTAAGAAAAATTGATTAAATTAAACTGAAAAAATACGATAAAATAACATTGAGACACTTGTAATCTGTAGTATAGTTTTTTATCTTTTATACCTTTACATATCCCTGTAAAATATCAGATTAAGTTCCATATCCCTGTCTACAGGGTCATTTTTAAACAGTTTGGTATATTTTCCGGTCAGCGATTTGGCGGTTTTGGCCCTGGAATTGTTAAACTGTGTCAAAAGATCAGTAAAGGCAGGCTGCTTTGCCAGAGCATTACGCATTTCCTTCGGAGAAGGGCAGTACCTGAACAGGATTGAACGCGCCAGTTTGTTTAATCTAAGTATGCCTTTGGATTCATAATTGATCCAGGTTTCATAATCGCTTGTAAAAATTTCTCTCATTACATTTCTGTTCTTCTGGATCTGGATTTTGATTTTTTCCTTTGCATCTTCGGTCAGATCGTGATTTTTTTTGAAGAACTGTATATAGTCGGTATATTCGGAAGTCAAAGATTTTTCGGTAATATCATTCCATGCCACACCCATCATGGTTCTGCAGAGTTCCCAGCGGAAGGCTCCGATTAATTTAAGCATCAATTCAGGAAGATTTTCATCAGTAAAGGCCGGAACGATAAATCTACCGGGGGTATTTCTTGCTTTCCCTGTTATCTCCTGCCACATGGAAACTCTTGAACCAAAGGTAGGCACAATAATGATATCCGGACGGATCTCTTTCATTATGGGCTCTTTTTCTATACCTTTTTTGTCGTTCTTATACCAGATTTCTCTATAGAATATTGAAAAATCGATTGCAAGCAGATTATTTATAGCCTGCTGCAGCTTGGCAGGTGTAACAACGGCTTTTTCCAGATCACGGGTTATAATATCCTTGTGAAGTATGGGGAAGTAACTGCTCATATGGCCGTGACAAACTTTTTGGTTTGTCTTGAGCATATTATTTATTTCAAAACTGACTTTGGCTTTGAAATCACGGTCATAAGCGGGTTTATCGGCATCGGTTACTATCTTCCTTTTCTTCATATCTCTGAATATATCTGAGTAATCCTGACCAAAATCGTTGATAGATGGCTCCTTTTGATTATGGTATATCATTTCAAGCCATTTTTTAGCATTATACACGTTGAAGTCAGAACAGTTGTATTCCTTGTCACACAGCCTGTACAGCGCTATAGCCTGTTCTTTGGTCACAAGGCGCTCATCCATGTAACCGAAGTTTAAAAACATGCTTATCAGTTTTGGACAGCTGTTGTCGGCCTGGGTTTTCTTGAAAGCCTCATCATAAATAGAAAAAAAATCACTTGCAATAGTAGCACGGAGTTCTCTTATTTCAGGATCTGCCGATGTTTTGTCCTTGAGAGCCCTGAATTGGCTGAGCCGTTTGTTCAAGCTGTCAATTTTATCCTGGGGACAGGAGCAATACTGCATTATCTTTTCCAGACTGTTCTCCAGTTCGGAGGGTAATTCCGAACCTACTGCAATGTCGGCAGGATTGGTTGAGACTGTACTGATAGCAGTTTTTGCCTTCACATTTTCTATAAGGTCTGAGAATTCCTTAATATCAATGTTTGTAAAGCTGTCAAATTCATTTTGCAGCTTATCTATACATTGACTTGTAATATCGATGGCCTGTGTCAAAATGTTCAGGATATTCAATGCGGCTTCCTTGTCATCTCTTGAATCAGCGGCTATTCTGCCATATGTAGACAATAAATTATTTGGCGATAAATATAGAAGCTCCATATTTTTACACAATACGGAAAAGATATTCTTTATTTCGGCTATTATGGTATCCAATACTTCAGAGCCCTTTTGAATATGGTATTCACATACAAAACTATCACTGTTAAAGAAAGTTTTGCGGTTGTCCAGCGTAACGTTTAACAACCTTGAGAAGTATTCAATGCTTGAAATATCAAGTTCAGGCGAATCAGTTACCGTATCTGTCAAATCACGGGTAAAAACAAAATCCTGATCAAGCGGAAAAAATCTGTAGCCATCCTGTTTAAGGCTCTCATAAATACTCTGATATGAATTAAGTAATTCAATATCCGGAGTATAGCTGAAATAAAACTTGTCTTTAATAGCCCAGTAATAGGTCATTAAATTCTGGGTGAGAGCATTGATATTATGACAGATAGGAAGCAGCTTCTGGTAGGAGTTATAGCTCAAATCAATCAAGGTTGCCAGTGAAGAAACCAGATAAGCCGAATAATCCTTCTGTGTAGATATTATATTTCTGATTTCTGCTGGTGAATTTGCAGGGAACCCGTATAGGGTACAGGCATCTCTTGCCAGCAGGCTGAAGGAATTCTGGCCGTTCCTTATAACATCGTTGATGCTTAAAAAAGTATTCTGTTCCAGTGTAAATAATCGGCAGCTTCTTGATATAAGTAATTGGTTATTGTTAAAAATATCATCAAAAGGTGATAAGAAAACATCGATTTTACCTTTAAGTAATAAAACAATAGAGGAGGTTCTATCGCCTTCACATATTAAGAGTTCACCCTGAATGGATGAATACTGACCTGCAAAGTCGGGTTTTATGCTCATATTGGTTCTCCTTATGTGTATTGATCCCGGTTATATAATCTATAACATTGGGCAGATTCATTGGTATGTTGATGAACATTAACAAAATAAATTATACACTACATGTAAAAATAAAAAAAGCCGGACTAAATACCCAGGAAACTGAATAGTTTCACCTACCAGCTCTTAGGTTTTTATCGGCATTTTTATGGATTTTAATTACATGTTAATTCAATATTAAGGAGAATTCCGGCAGATTGTTGAAATTTTACAAGCTTTTTTTGTTCATTATTTAGCCTGGATGTATCCTTTTGCTTTAAGGTATTCAGCCATGAGGACGGCTCCCCCTGCGGCACCTCTTACAGTATTGTGGGATAGACAGACAAATTTGTAATCGTATAAATTATCTTCACGCAACCTTCCGGCAGTAATGCCCATACCGTTTTCAATATCTCTGTCAAGCTTTGTCTGGGGTCTGTTGTCTTCTTCAAAATATTTTACAAATTGCTTTGGAGCACTTGGCAATTGCAGCAACTGAGGTTCTCCGCTGTAATTTTCCCAGAGTTTGAGTATTTCATCTTTGGAAGGTTTATTTACAAAGGAAACAAATACTGCAGCCAGATGACCGTCTGTTACGGGAACTCTTATACACTGGGTTGTAATAAGCGGAGAAGCTGCCTTAACAATCTCACCGTTCTGTACCGAACCCCAGATTTTTAAAGGTTCCTGCTCGCTCTTTTCTTCCTCACCGCCGATATATGGAATAACATTATCAATCATTTCAGGCCAATCCGAGAAGTTTTTTCCTGCGCCCGAAATGGCTTGATAAGTACATGCAACCACATTTTTTATACCGAATTTCATAAGTGGAGCCAGAGCAGGGACATAGCTCTGAATGGAGCAATTCGGCTTAACAGCAATAAAGCCGTTTTTGGTTCCCAGTCTTTTTCTCTGGCTGTCAATTACTTTGACATGCTCGGAGTTTATTTCAGGAATCAGCATCGGTACATCAGGTGTCCATCTATGAGCGGAGTTGTTGGAAACAACCGGAGTTTCGTTTTTGGCATATTCCTCCTCGAGCTTTTTGATTTCATCTTTTTTCATATCAACCGCACTGAAAACGAAATCGACTTCAGCACATATTTCCTTTACATGCTCTGTAGCATCCCTGACAACAATATTTTTAACGGTTTCAGGCATTGGAGCTGACATCTTCCATCTGCTGCCCACGGCTTGCTCATATGTTTTTCCCGCTGAGTTCGCACTTGCTGCTATGGAAACGACCTCAAACCATGGATGGTTTTCAAGAAGAGATATAAATCTCTGTCCTACCATACCGGTTCCACCAATAATACCCACTTTTAACTTTGACATTACTTATATGCCCCCAATCCAATTTTCTTTATTTATAAATATAATATGATAGACTTTTGTAAAGTTTCAACAAATTTGTCCGCCATAGAATGACATTTGTTCTCGTATTGTGTATTTTACCATAGCGGAATTTAAAATTCAATATAAATATTAACACATATTAATGGGTTTTACAGTGCGTAAATCTTGTCAATTTAACTGCGTCGGAAGGAATATAACATTTAAATAACGTGTTGTGCTAATTAAATTCTGCTTTACCCGTGAAAATATTATATCAACTGGAACTCCGCACTTACTTCATAAAATAGGACGCACCCAAAACAATTGCGATAAATTGTATCGCCTGATTATTTGAAAATAATGTACCACTACCTGACAAGAGTGCAATTGGATTTAAGATGGATAGTAAGCTGATGAGAAAGAGGATCTATCCGTTCAAGAATAAAAACTTTTTTATAAATCCGGCTGTTAAATAGCACCTAAAATTTACTTATTATTACAGACTGAATTTAGGGGTGACTCATATATGCAGACCAAGATGTTAATAAAAAAGCCAGAGCCAGCTTCAGGCAGGACAAATAATCCTGTGAATAATCAAAAGAATAAGCCTGCTGAAAATAAAAAAAAAGTAAGAACAACAGATTACAAGAAATTGCTGCAGATGATGCTTA
>JAEWJR010000043.1:0-3161 GCA_023386445.1 Bacillota bacterium
GGGATTCGAACCCCTGTTACCGCCGTGAGAGGGCGGTGTCTTAGGCCACTTGACCAATGGGCCATTAACATGTTTTCAAGTTTAATGACAAAAGCTATTATAGCATGGGTAATATTGACTGTCAAGAAGTGTGTGGCAGTGATATTTGCGTGGGAGGTATTACATTGTCATAAATATTTTTTAATATTTGAATCCGGAATGAACAATTTATGGTCTAATATATGTAGGGTTAATGAAAATCAAGGAGTGCTTATATAAGCTATGGAAGAAGAATTGGTAAGAAAGGCTCAGCAGGGAGACCGTGATGCCTTCTACGAAATAATATCCGTGTCCGGGGAAAATTTATATAAAACAGCATATTCTTACCTTAAGAATGAGCATGCCGCACTGGAAGCAGTGGCCGAGACTACTTGCAGGGCCTATATTTCCATTAACAAGCTTAGGGATTGCAGGTATTTTACAACCTGGTTGACGAGAATACTCATAAATTACTGTCTTAATGAGCTGAAATACCTTTCAAGACACACTTCAGATGATTTGGCAGACTTTGGGCATATTTGCATAATGGATGCGGACAGCGGAATAGAAGAAAGGCTTGACCTGTCAAATGGTCTTGCAAGGATTAAACCCAAATACAGAGATGTATTAATCCTGAAGTATTTTGAGGATTTTACAACAGAAGATATCGCAAAAGCACTAAACAAACCTGTCGGTACGGTTAAGACCTGGATGAACAGAGGTATTAAGCAGTTAAGGGAAAGTATGAAGGGAAGTGATTACTGTGTATGATGATATTAAAACTCCTGAGGATATAGACAAATATATAAATAAAGGCATTGACAAGGGACGGAGAAAAATAGCTGCAAGAAGGCTTAAAACACTTTCGGCGGTTATGGGCAGTCTGTTGCTGGCCACGTTTATTACTGGTATTAGAGTATCTCCCGTTTTTGCTTCCAATGTAGCCAGGATTCCGGGGTTAAGTTATATTGTTGAACTTGTAAGTTTGGATAAAGGGCTCTCGGCAGCAGTTGAAAATGAATATATTCAACACATAGATAAATCTGTTGAGAATGAAAATATCAAATTCACAATAAAGGATGTTATTGCCGACAACAGTGGAATTATTGTGTTCTATTCGCTGGAGAACAAAGGCAGTCATATTATGCCCCGCATCAGAAACGTTATGTTGACCGATTCCGGGGGTTCGGATTTGAAGATGAGCATAGGTTACGACGCGGCACAGTATGACGGTAAAAAATTTGAGGGGAAAATAGAGTTTTATTCAACTGAAAATCAGAGTGAAGTAATACCTGACAAGCTGGTTTTAAAAGTAAGTTTGGAAGAACAGAGGAAGTTGAAAGAAAGTGAAATATCCGCAATGGATAATGCTTTGGAGCAGAATATGGGCATGCCTGGCGAACCTGAAGTTATAAGCGGAAGCTGGCAGATTCCGTTCACTATAGACAGGAAAAAATTATCGGGTGCTGAAAAAATATACAGTATCAATCAAACTGTCGAGGTTGAGGGACAAAAGGTAAAATTCGAAAATATAAGGATATATCCCATAAAAAGTGTTCTGTCCATCAGCTTGGACCCAACCAATACAAAAAAATTATTTACTTTTGAAGATTTGAAACTGATGGATGAAAACGGAGAAGAGTGGGGGAGGATCGCAAATGGATTATCAGGCTCCAATCCAGGTGGTGACCTTCAGACCTTGAATTTCCAGAGCAACTATTTTACAAAACCGAAGGAGTTATACATTACAGGTAATTACATCAGAGCCCTGGATAAGGATAAGTGCTATTTTACCGTAGATACCGCAAACCGGAAGATATTGTATTCACCGTTTAATTTATTGAGTTTAACAGATATAACTGTTGGCAAAGATCAAATGTTTTTAAGTGCTGAAATGAAAAGAAATGCTCCATATTCAGATAAAAATTTTTCTATAACCAATGAAGCGTTTGATTCCATTGGACATCCTCTTACTATAATTAGTGAAGGGATGGAAGGCGGAGACAAATCCTGTTATTACCATTATAATTTAAAACTTGGAGCAGGCTTTAAAGGGCCTGTAACCTTTAAATTATGTGATTATCCCAGCAGGATAAGCGGCCGCTTTACGGTAAAGATACCTCTGGACCGCAAATAGTATTTATCTTGCAATAAGGACAAAATAAGTGATATGGAAGCTTTAAAGTGCCATATTTTGTGGTATAATAACTCCTGTATTAAGAGGCTTTGCAAAAGCTCTCTTTATTCAGGAGTTTATTCTAATTTACAGGAGTTTATTTTTAATATATGAAGCTGCCCGAAGAGTTTGTGAATAAAATGCAGGTACTGATGGGTGAGGAATTCAACAGTTACCTTGAATCTTATAAAAAGCCAAGATTTTACGGCTTGAGAGTAAATACGCTGAAAATTTCAGTGGACGAATTTTTAAAAATATCACCCTTTCATCTGGAACCTGTTCCATGGACCACCGATGGCTTTTATTACAGTGAAGGCGACAACCCGGGAAGACATCCGTATTATTATGCGGGCCTGTATTATATACAGGAGCCCAGTGCCATGCTCCCTGGGGCTGTTATAGGTGTCAGACCCGGAGACCGGGTTTTGGATCTGTGCGCAGCGCCAGGCGGGAAATCGGTACAGATGGCTGCACAAATGAAAGGTCAGGGTCTGCTGGTTTCAAATGATATCAATGCCGAGAGAGTCAAGGCACTGGTAAAAAACATCGAACTGTGCGGAGTCAGGAATGCTGTTGTGCTCAATGATTCTCCCGATAAGCTTGCCAAAAATTTTGAAGGTTTCTTTGATAAGATTATGGTAGATGCACCCTGTTCAGGTGAGGGAATGTTCCGGAAGGACGAGGATGCCGTTAAAAGCTGGGAAAAATTCAAATGTGAAAAATGCAGCTACATGCAGTGGGATATATTGCAGCAGGTGGACAAAATGCTGAAGCCGGGAGGAGTAATATTATATTCCACCTGTACTTTCTCCCCGGAAGAGGATGAGATAATGATAGAAAGGTTCATGGACCAACACCCGGGAGGTTATGAATTGCTTGAAATACCCAAAACCGGCGGCATAGAAGGTGGCCGCAGGGAGTGGTCGGCCGGGAAATACGATTTTTCAAAAGCTGCCAGACTATGGCC
>JAEWJR010000149.1:0-7578 GCA_023386445.1 Bacillota bacterium
TTCCAGGCATATTACTGCTCAATATGGGCGGGGACAGGCAGTTAAAAACCATTATGGGAGTTGTGCTTGTTTTACTGGCAATTGAAATGTATACCAGGAAGCCTCAGCTATCTGAAGCACAAGGAAATAAAGCAAACGGCCCTGCTGTTTATATAATTGGAATAATTTCAGGCGTTTTAATGGGGTTGTTTGGGATCGGTGCGCTTTTGGCTGCTTATATTGGAAGACAGAGCGGGAACAGGAGTAATTACAGGGGTAATTTATGCTTTGTATTTGTAATTGACAATCTGTTCAGATTTGTAATGTACTGTTTCAACGGTCTGATTAACCTCAAAATTCTGGCTGTGAGTTTTTATTTGCTGCCGGCGGTGGTAATCGGAATGTTTTTTGGCAGGAAGATTGATTCCCAAATAAGCGATAAGGCCGTAAAAAATTCTGTTATTGCTCTGTTATTTATCTCAGGTATAGTCTATATTGTAAAAAACCGGTTTGGGTTTATATAATTATGTGATTTACATATATTGTATTTGGAAAGTTATAGTATAATAATCGTTATATAATGATTGTTCCAAAATCATTAATAGCCGAATGTGTTTCATGTTCTGATTATTGAAATAGAATGGAGCAGTGGTATTGTGAAAATATTGCTATTAAACAGCAGTTACAGGAAGAACGGTAATACAGCAAGATTGCTGGAGTGCATAAAAGAAGAAATACTTCTGATAGCGGGGCGGGAAGGTTTGCCTGTTGAGTTTGAAACTGCAGCTCTGGCACATGCGGATGTACAAATTTGCCGCGGCTGCCGCACATGCTTTGACAGAGGCGAGAAGAGCTGCCCTTTAAAAGATGAAGTCCTCAGCATAAAAGAGAGGCTGGACGGTGCTGACGGTGTTGTTCTGGCAAGTCCTGTCTATGTGGAAGATGTTAATGGTATTATGAAAAACTGGATTGACAGAATGGCTTTTAACAACCACCGTCCCTCATTAAACGGGAAACCGGCCATAATTCTGACAACTTCTGGTACATATTCCTCAAAGCACGCTCTTAAGACCATGGAAACGGCTTTTAATGCCTGGGGAGGTGTGACTGCCGGGCGAGGGAAGTTCAGAACAGGAGCACTGACTGGCAAAGAGGATATAAAAAATCAAAACCTAAAGAAAATAAAAAACATGTCTGCAGAGCTATACAATGCAATTACACACAAAACTGGGAGGTATCCGTCGGTTTATTCTTTGGTTTACTTCAAAGTACAGCAGAAATACTGGCAGAGAACCAAAGACACCCTTACATTTGACTATGCCTATTGGAAGGAAAAAGGCTGGCTGAATAATGACTGCAGCTATTATATCCGGAACTCTGCGGGGTGGTTCAAAATAAAATTTGCACGGATGTTAGGCAGTATTATTTCGGTATTGTTTACCTGAATTGTCCATCTGGATTAGATATTAGATTTTATAAAAAAATGCCCTCGGCTCCGGAGAGCTGAAGGCATTTTCCAAGCTGTATACTGATTTTTGCGGACTGAGTTCCCTTGGAGCTCAGGTAATTTGTCGAAGCATTACAGCTTGACTGTACTAATAAATTCTGTATGCTGATTCAAAATGATTTATCCAATAAGAGGAGTTAATTGACGTAACTCTTACCCTTCCCTGGCTTGAGGATGCATCTATCATCTGACCGTTACCCAGAGCAATACCAACATGTCCCCTGTAGGAAATTATATCGCCGCGCTTGATATTTTTCATGCTTGAAATTCTTTGGAATTTGCCTGTATTCTGCCAGGAGTAGGAGGTCATATAACTTTGTCTGATACCTGCCTTATTTAGTACCCAATATACAAAACCGGAACAGTCAAAGGTATTTGGTCCCTTTGCTCCGTATATATATCTGGAACCAAGTTTTGATTGGGCTATTGAAATTATCCGGTCTACCATTGAACTGGAAGAATAACCGGAGTCATCACCACCTCCGCTGTTTCCTCCCGAATGACTGCCGCCGGAACCTGAATTTGAACTGCCGCCGGAAGAACTGCCGTTCCAGCTTTTTGCACTGTCTGAAAGCAGCTTGTTTATTGTCTGTGAACCGACTTTACCATCTGCTGACAGTCCGTTGCGTTTCTGAAAGTTTATTACGGCATCATTCGTATCCGAACCGAAATAGCCTGTTACGTTTTTAATATATTTCAACTTTTTCAGATAGGTTTGAATATTTTCGACATCCCCGCCCCTGTCACCGGTTTTTATGCAATATTCCTGGGCATCACCCGACATTAACATTTCCTTTGTCGCAGGTCCCATATATCCGTCTGCAATAATACCGTTGATATCCTGAAAATGTTTTACAGCTAACACAGTATCATTTCCATACTTGCCGTCGGGCTTTGTTGTCAGGTAACCGAGCTGATTCAGTCTTTGCTGGTATTTCAGTATTTCGTCGTTTTGATCGCCCAAATAGAAGGAGAGAGGTATTGCTTCTGCAGAGTATAATTTTTCCCTGGTATTTTTTCCTACATTTCCGTCATCAAAAAGACCGTTTCTTTTTTGGAATTCCTTTACTGCAGCTTCGGTATCAGTACCAAAATAACTTGTGACCTTATTCAGGTAGCCTAGCTCATAAAGACGAGTTTGAAGCTGTTCTACATCTGTGCCCTCAGATCCGATGTATACCGTGTATTCTTTGGCGTCGTCGGACATGAGCAAATTATAGGTATCACTATCAACTTCACCCGTAATATTCAACTCATGCTTTCGTTGAAACAATTTTACAGCTGTTTCTATTGCCTCACCGAATTCCTCGGTAGGCTCGTCCGACTCCAGATAATCAAGTTGAACCAGTTTTTGCTGAATAACTGTAACAATTTCATCTTTAACTCCAAGCTTCACTATATCACCTTTTGAAGGGTCAAGGGGTGATTTTTTACCACGGGAGATTTTTTCCTTTGAAAGTGCCCCTGCTTCAGAGGCAGCGCTCTTTCCAGATTTAACTGAATTGCTGTCCGAGGTATATGGTGCAGAAGTATTTGCAGGCTGGTTATCCGCTGTGGTTGAAGAAATGTTCAAACCGGATGGAAGAGATGTGGTTACAACTACCGCAAGGGTTATCACTAATGCCCCTGAGGCTGAAAGCAAGTAATATTTGAATTTTTTAGGATACTTTTCTTTATATGCTTTAATCTTTTGTGTAAGATTACTATAAAGGTTTTTGGTATTTTTTTTACTCATGTTTTCTCCAATAAATTATGTATTTTATTAAGTTGTGTACAGAAATGGTTTTAAAAAATACGTGCGTATTCTTTCATAATATTTACGCAACAAAAAAACCACTTCCCATATAAAAAAATTACAGCAGGAATTGGTAAAGATTTGAAACAAAAAGAATTAATTACAAGATGATACAATAAAAAAGAAAGTTTTAAAAAATATGCTTATCAGACAAAACTTTATGTAGGTATTAAAAACTCAATTGTGACAATTCCCAGTATATACATAATTTTTTTAAATGCATGTTAATATGATAACACAATATTAAAACAATTTCATTACACTTATTTTACAATATAGTTGGATTAAGCATCATTTCGTCTGTAATACGTCAAATTTCGGGGAATGTCTCCATATTTTTACTCTATCTACAATGAATATCAGGTAGCCCAGAACTAAAAAAATAAAAATCAACAGACAGACATTTTTAATAACATTAATCCAGCCAAGCAGATCAACGTCTATAAAGAAATAGGGATAAGGACTTTTAACAATTTCAATAATTCCGCCAAGTTTGGCACGCACTAAAATAAAAATAAAATAAGCAATTGGCAGCAGCAGCCACACTATAGGGTCAAACCAACGGAAATTAAGCTTTTCATCGAAAACCAGCCAATCGGTTAAAGCTGCAATCGGAACAAAATAATGAACCAACATATTTTGCCAGTTGAATATGCTGTAAGCTGTGGTGCCGGCACTCAAAAATTTTGGAACCAAAATAAACTGGTAGATTATAAAGGTTACGGCTATGGCCATTGTAACTGCACCCTTGAAATGAGGAAGGAATACTGTTGTACCCTTTATACCTTTATTTTTTAAATCGTGAAAGGTTTTAATTGTCAGGACAGAAAAGAAGATAAAGCATAGGGCATTACTTTGAATAGTATAAAAAATCAGCATGTAGGGTGCGGGCTTCCCGCTGGGAAGGCCGGAGTTGAGGTAAAGTCCGATTCCACATCCTGCTAAAAACAGAATTCTAAAAATTAATGCGAACAAGCGATTATGAATGCACATAACATTTTCCTCCGCAAGAAGCTAATTTTTAATACTGTAACGCCAATCAATATTCACTTTTATATTTTGATTATATCATGAATGTATTTTTTTTAAAACAATTTGAGGATATGTATACAATATTTTTTTAAATACATATATACCACTGTATTAATATGGTATAATTAAACATATGCAACTAAAATGCTGTAAAAATCATGTAAATTCCAACTCTTATTTGTCAAAATATAAAATTATCATAAAAATCCTTATCTTCTTTTGTTTAAACTTTTGATTGCTTTAAAAATCAAAATATATTATTATAAATACATTATTAAAAGACATTTATAAAACTGGGTGATTAATATGACTACAGGTAGAGTAAATAGTATCGAGGTAAAAAAAATAAACAGAAATGCCATATATAATTTCCTATATATGAGAGAACCTATTTCTATTCAGGAGATAGCATACTCTCTAAATATGAGTCTGCCAACCGTGACTCAAAATATAAAGGAGTTATATGAACGCGGGTTGGTTATTGAGACAGGCCTGTTTGAGTCCACAGGCGGACGCAAGGCCAAGGCCATTTCCTATAACAGCACGGCCAAATATGCTGTTGGACTGGACATAACAAGGAACCATGTAGGTATTGTTATAATAGATCTCAGTGCCAAAGTTATCAAGAATTATAGAAAATTGTTTCCGTTTGTCAACTCAAAGGAATATTTTAAAGGTGTGGGCGATCTGGTGAACAGTTTTGTCTCGGGGTGTAAAATTGAACCTGAAAACATATTGGGTGTGGGGATAGCATTGCCTGCAATTTTATCCGACGACTGCCGTTCGGTAAGCTATGCACAGGTAATTGATTTTGAAGGAGGCAGTATTAAGGCCTTTGAAGAATTTATTCCATACAGATGCACCTTCAGCAATGATGCAAATGCTGCCGGGTTTGCTGAAATGTGGGGAGATAAAACGGATGAAAATGTTGCATATTTGTCCCTGAATAATTCTGTGGGCGGATCGATCATAATAGCAAAAAATATCTATAATGGTCAAAATCAACGGGGCGGCGAATTTGGACATATGACAATAGCTCCTGCCGGGAGAACCTGCTATTGCGGGCAAAAAGGCTGTGTAGATGCCTACTGTTCTGCAAAAATATTATCCGACAGCACAAATGGAAATATATCAGAGTTTTTCAGACTTTTAAGATTGGGGAAGGAGCCTCAAAAAAGTATCTGGGAGGAGTATGTAACATACCTTGTGGTAGCTATTAACAACTTAAGGATGCTGTTTGACTGTAAAGTAATCCTTGGAGGATATGCCGGTGCGTATATGGACGAGTATCTTGATGAACTGAGACAAAAAGTATCCAAATACAATACCTTTGAAGTAGACGGAACATATTTGCACGTATGTAAATATAAGCTGGAAACAACTGCAGTGGGAGCTGCTCTTCTCCATGTTGAAGATTTTATAAAAAATATCTGAAAACAAATCTTTTTAATTAATAAATAAATTCTGAGATTTTTGGAAAAATAAAGTGTATGTATCCTTCACCAAATTGATGGTATTATGGGTTACGTACCTTTTTTTATTATTGATTCATAATTTCCGTTCAAAACAATTCTCAAATTGTGGGTTATGAGGATACTTATAGGATATGCTGTATAACCACATATGCACTTTATACAAAATAACTAAAAAAATATTGCTGATTTAAAAATTGTATATTGACTTTGTATAAAAACACGATATAATCTTATTAAAAGTAATTTATAAAAGTCTTATATAAATACATTGGGTGAATGTGTTTTGAAAAACAGCTGTTCATAAGTGAAATATTTATATTAGAATTCATAATTACCGTTTAGATCTAAATTGTTACTTTCAGTTTAGAAGAATCTATTCAGGGGAGTTTACGGGGAGAAGGATATGAATCAAAACATTAAATTAAGAGTTTCACAAATTGAAAAATCCTTTCCAGGGGTAAAGGCACTTGATAAAATCGATTTTACTGTAAAAAAAGGCTCAGTCCATGTTTTGTGCGGCGAGAACGGAGCAGGAAAATCAACATTAATGAAAATAATTAATGGTGTTTATCAACCTGATGGAGGTCAAATATTCATTGATGAAAAACCGGTAAAAATCAGTAATCCCATACAGGCAAGAAATCTTGGAATCTCAATGATATTTCAGGAAATGAACTATGTGCCTGAAATGACCGTGGAAGAAAATATTTTCCTTGGCAATCTGCCCGTAGGAAAACTTGGAAATGTTGATTGGAAAGAAGTCAGACGCCGTACCAACGAATTACTGAAAAAAGAAAATCTGCCATATTCTCCGACGACGCTTCTCAAGGATCTCACCGTTTCAGATATACAGATGCTGGAAATAATAAAGGCCGTATCTTATAATTCTGACATCATTATCATGGATGAACCAACATCAGCAATAACCCTCAAGGAAGTAGACAAGCTGTTTGCGAAGATCAGAGAGTTAAAAGCAAGAGGTGTAAGTATCATTTATATTTCTCACAAACTTGATGAAATATTCCAGATAGCTGATGAAATTACAGTTTTCAGAGATGGAACTGTAGTTGAAAGCCATCCCAAGGAAGAACTGGATATTGAGCAGGTAATAGCGCTTATGGTAGGCCGTAAGCTAACAAACACTTATCCTAAGGAAGAAGTAAAAATAGGAGAAGATATCCTCAGAGTTGAGAATTTGAATAATGGTAACGTATACCACGATGTAAACTTCCATCTCAAGAAGGGTGAAATAATCGGGTTTGCAGGTTTGATGGGCGCGGGCAGAACCGAAGTTATGCGTTCGCTGTTCGGTTTGGATCCAATAACAGCCGGAAAAGTTACCATCAAAGGAAAAGAAGTCAAAATAAAGAGTGTAAGGCAAAGTATCGACAATGGATTGGTAATGCTTTCAGAAGACAGAAGAAGATATGGGATTATTCCCGTAAGATCGGTAAAGGAAAATACTACATTGTCTTTCCTGCAAAAGGTATTTTACGGATTCAGGCTTCACCATAGAACTGAGAAAAATATCGTATCTGATATGTTTGCAAAAATGAAAGTAAAAACTCCTACATTGGAAACAAGTATCCAGTCATTAAGCGGAGGAAATCAGCAAAAGGTTGTTCTCGCGAAATGGATGATCAGAAATCCTGACATACTGATACTGGATGAACCTACAAGAGGTATTGATGTCGGAGCCAAGTTTGAAATTTACAAGCTAATGACCAATTTGGCACAGGAAGGTAAAGCAGTCATAATGGTTTCTTCGGAATTACCTGAATTGATTGGTA
>JAEWJR010000019.1:0-16936 GCA_023386445.1 Bacillota bacterium
GATGCTGGTATCGCATTGAACGGAAACTTCGTTAAGCTGGTATCATGGTATGACAATGAATGGGGTTATTCAAACAAAGTAGTTAACCTTATCGAACACATGGCTAAGGTTGATGCTAAATAATTAACTATAATTTTTAATTAAAAGAGTAAAAGGCTTGCAGCTGTGCTGCAGGCCTTTTATATTTCCCCAAAAACCATTTACATAAACCTATTTATATTGTAAAAAATTATAAAGCGAGATAATTTCCGTTATTTTTTGTGTTAGAAATTATTTCTGCCAGATTTGGAATAGTTATAACCAAGTACTAATATCTAGTTTTAATTTCTGCCAAATTGTGTTATACTTATAAAAAATGAAATTAATTCAATGTTCTATAAATTATTAAGTGTATCAGGAGGTTTGTTATGATTGTAACTCCGAAATTCAGAGGGTTTATTTGCACCACTTCCCATCCTGCAGGCTGTGAATACAATGTAAGGCAGCAGGTTGAGTATGTAAAACGGCAGAAGAAAATCCAGGGTGCTAAAAAAGTGCTTGTAATCGGTGCTTCAACAGGGTATGGACTTTCCTCAAGAATAACTGCTGCTTTTGGCTGCGGTGCGGCTACAATCGGATTGTTTTTTGAGAGACCTGCCTCAGGTAACAAGACAGCATCAGCAGGCTGGTACAACACTGCCGTATTTGAAAAGCTTGCAAAAGAGGAAGGTCTGTATGCAAAAAGTATAAACGGTGATGCTTTCTCAAATGAGATAAAGCAACAGACAATCGACTTGATAAAAAAGGATCTCGGCAAGGTTGATATGGTCATATATAGCATAGCTTCCCCCAGAAGGACCCATCCGGTTACAGGTGAAGTTTTTAATTCCTCCTTAAAGCCTATCGGTGCTCCGTGTACTGTAAAAACAGTTGACTTTCACTCTCAGCAGGTTTCCGAATCAACAATAGAACCGGCTACGGAGGAAGAAATCCGGCAAACAGTGGCGGTAATGGGCGGTGAAGACTGGGAAATGTGGATGAGCGCCCTTAAAGAGGCAGATGTATTGGAAAATGGGGCTGTTACAATTGCGTATACTTATGTGGGACCTGAAATGACCCATGCCATTTACAGAAAAGGCACAATTGGAAGGGCAAAGGATGATCTTGAAGCCACTGCCGGAAAAATAACTGAAAATCTAGCGGGTATCGGCGGAAAAGCGTACGTATCAATAAATAAGGCCGTAGTTACACAGGCAAGTGCAGCAATCCCGGTAATATCAATATATATCAGTGTTTTATTCAAGGTGATGAAGGAGATGAATATTCACGAAGGAACTATTGAACAAATGTACAGGATGTTGAACGACAGAGTGTATTCCGGCAATTTAAAGCTGGACGGCAAGGGACGCATTTGTATGGATGACTGGGAAATGCGCCCTGAAGTTCAGGCACAGGTAGCCAAATACTGGGCAGAGGCAAATAATGAAAATATAACTGAAATATCTGATATCGAAGAATACAGAAAAGAATTTTTCAGGCTTTTCGGCTTTGAGTTTGCTGCTGTTGATTACAGCCAAGATGTCGATATTGATGTTAAAATTGAAAGTATCCAACAATGATTTACGTATGGAATTGAGTTTTATTAAATAAATTGCTTAATACAGCTTATAAAATAGTCACCGGATTTGTCAGCACCGGTGACTATTTTATGAGGTCAAATTTTATAATTTCCCCGGTTATAGAATTTCCATCTGCCCTTAAAATTCCAAAGCTGTACTTTTCCTGTCTTCTCTTATCCAGGGCCGAACCGGGATTAAAATAAAGTATTTCATCTGCCATGGTATTGACAGGGATGTGGCTGTGGCCGAATACCACGCAATTGACATTTTGGCCTTTGAACGCCTTTCTGGCATTTTCAGCCGCAGTTCCTCCGTAGTTATGCCCGTGGATAATACCTATTCTGCAGCCTTCAACCTCAAGAATCCTTCTTGAGGGCAGCATTGTTTCAAGGTATTCGTCATCATTATTTCCTGAAACGGCATATACAGGTGCTATTTCTTCCAGTTCATATATGACATGGTCTCTGCAAATATCTCCTGCGTGGATTATCATATCAACTCCGGCAAGCTCCCTGAGCAAAATTTCGGGAAGCTTTAAGCCACGCCGTGGTATATGGGTATCTGAAACTACGCCGATTTTTTTCATAAATGCCTCCTGAACAGCAAAACAACTACTTATTAGGTATTTACTTACCGTTTCTGATCCGGGTTGGAGTTGTTTCGGTAAGATGTTTGAATATTTTGTTATAGTTGGCCAGGTTGTTGAAACCGCAGTCCATCGCAATCTGAGCCACCGAAAAATCAGTTTCACGAAGCATTTCAATGGATTTGGAAATACGCATTTTATTAAGGTATTCAATTGGTGTAAAGCCGGTTGACTGTTTGAAAAAGGTTGAAAAATAGTTAGGCGACATATACGCCAGCTCTGCAAGAGTGTTCAGCTCTATTCTCTGCGAATAGTTCCCGTTTATATAATCAAACACTTTTTCCAGCTTTTCAAGCTTTTTGCTTTTGGAGGTTATGCTTTCGGTGCTTTTGCTGGAATCCTGGTAATGCCTGATAAGATAGGTAATAATATGGAGTAGCTTGGCTTTGATCATAAGTTTGTAGCCAACGGTTTTGTTTACATATTCGTCTTCAATCTCGGAAAGCATTGCAAAAATTTTACGGCCTATCTCACTTCTGCTGTCAATTTTATTGTTGAAATTGGAGCTTCTTTCAAAAAAAGGTTCCATGTAGTTATAATCAAAAAGACTTTCGGAGGACCAGACCAGCTGAGGTTCAAACATTACTACCGGCATGACCATGTTAACAGGGGGCAAAACCTCCATATAGTGCGGTTCAATATTATTTATAACAACGATATCACCTTCGTTCATCTCATAGGTTCTGTTTTCAACATAATAAATTCCCTTGCCCTTTTTTACAAAAGCTATTTCAAGATAATTATGCCAATGGAAGGTATGATTCATGCAATAAAAAGGTTCCATATCGGTAAACTTAATACTGAATGGAAAATCCAAAGGAAAGGACTTTGGTTTATACACTTTTGACACTTCCATAATATTGTGCTCCATTCTATAAAATATAATTGATAAATCGTAAAATAGTATCAAAAAACAATAAAATAATCAGAGAAGTAATATTGTTCTCTGTATATAATAATATTATAAAATTGCGGTAAATAAAAGATTTTCTAAAGAAAACTATGCATGTTATGAAGTTTTATTTGCAGAAAATTAATCATAAAATAACAGAAGGGGTGGAGTTGAAGTGATCAACCCGGCTTATGAAATTGAAAGACTTCTTCAATTCGGTAAAAAGCACGGCTTAATTGATAAATTGGATATGATAATTGCCAGAAACCAGTTGCTGGATTTATTGCGGTTAAATGAACCTTATGACGGTGATACGGAGGAAGAGGAGCTTAAGTACCCGACGGAAATACTGGACCGTCTTTTGGATTACGCCGGAGAAAAGGGTCTGTATGACAAAGAGGTGTATGCCTGCAGAGAACTTTTCGACACCAGGCTGATGGGACTTATTATGCCCAGGGAAGCGGAAATAGTAGCAAAATTCAACGAATTGGCCGGGAAGGAATCTATTCAGGCCGCGACCGATTATTTTTATGGACTCTGTACTGCGTCGAATTACATCCGGACTGCCCAGATTGCTAAAAACATCATGTGGAAGGCCAATTCAAAATACGGCGACCTGGAGATCACAATAAACCTCACAAAGCCTGAAAAAGATCCAAAGACCATAGCAATGGAGAGACTTCAACCGCAGAGCAGCTACCCGAAATGTATGCTTTGTGTAGATAATATAGGCTATGCAGGCCGCATCAACTTTCCTGCACGGCAGACACACAGGATTATTCCCATGACCCTCTGCGGAGAACAGTGGTATTTGCAGTATTCACCCTATGTCTATTATAATGAGCACTGCATTGTTTTGAGCGAAAACCACGTTCCGATGACCATTTCCAAAAAGACCTTCGGATGGCTTCTGGATTTTGTAAGACAATTCCCGCATTATCTCTGCGGTTCAAATGCAGACCTGCCCATAGTGGGAGGTTCCATACTGAGCCATAATCATTTCCAGGGCGGGAATTACCTGTTTCCAATGCAAAAGGCTGCCATAATAAAGCACTTCCGTTCCGAAGAATTTAAAGGTATTGAAATCGGGACAGTCAAATGGCCGCTTTCTGTTGTGCGCGCTGCCAGTGACAGCCTTGAGCAGCTGGTGGAATTCTCAGGGTATGTGCTGGACAAATGGAGGGAGTACAGTGATGAGAGCGTTGATATACTGGCATTCACGGAAGGTGTCAGCGGCAGGGTGCCCCACAATACCATAACTCCCATAGCCAGAAGGAATGAGGCAGGAAAGTATGAAATGGATTTGGTACTGCGGAACAACAGGACCAACGATGAGCATCCCGACGGGATATTCCATCCGCATAAGGAAATTCATCATATTAAAAAAGAAAATATCGGCCTTATAGAGGTTATGGGGCTTGCAATACTTCCCGGCAGGCTTAAAACGGAAATTGAACAGATCAAGAGGATACTTTGCGGAAATTCAGGTATGGCTGATATTTATAATCCGGAACATCTATTATACAAGCATATGCCATGGATTGAAGAATTGGCGGCCAAATACGGGATAAATATGGACCCGGAACGTGCAGATGAGATCTTGAAGCTTGAAATAGGCAAAAAGTTTGAAACCTGTCTTGAACATACCGGCGTATTTAAACAAACAGAGGAAGGGTTGGCAGCTTTTGACCGTTTCATTAAAGCTATTGGCTGCACAGAAATATAAAGCAGGAAAAAGAAATGATTAATGACTTCTGAAAGGAGCAGGCGGGTATGAGTAAAAACTATGAGGAACTCAAGAAAAAGTTTTGTGAAATATATGGAGGAAGTGAAAAGGATCTGCGTATTTTTTCAGGTCCGGGGAGAGTAAATCTTATTGGGGAGCATATTGACTACTGCGGAGGCTATGTTTTCCCTGCGGCACTGAGTCTGGATTCCACCGTTGTGGCCAGAGTGAACGGGGATAATGTATTAAGACTTGCGGCTACCGATCTTCCCGACAGAGTGGCGGTCAAACTGGATGAGCTTGAGAGTGCCAAAACCTTAAGGTGGGGGAATTACCAGGCAGGTGTTGCCTATTTCCTTCAAAAGGCCGGATACAAGCTTGTGGGAGTGGATATGCTCTTTCATGACACCGTTCCGTTGGGTTCAGGACTGTCCTCATCGGCAGCCATAGAACTTGCCACTGCAATCACTCTGGTTACTTTAGGCAATGAAGCACATGGTATCACAAAGCCTGTGGATATGGTGGAGCTGGCCGTACTGGGGCAGAAGACTGAAAATGAGTTCTGCGGAGTCAGCTGCGGAATAATGGATCAGTTTGCATCTGCAATGGGTAAAAAAGACCACGCCATACTTCTTGACTGTGCCACATTGAAATATGAATATTTACCCCTGAAACTGGACGGCTACAAAATAATCCTGGGAAATACAAAGAAAAAACGCTCTCTTGGAGAATCCAAATACAACGAAAGAGTCAGCGAATGTGCGGAGGGTCTAAGAATCCTGCAGCAGTATCTGCCGGGGAAGAATAATTTATGTGCCGTTACAGCAGCAGAATTTGAACAATACAAGGACAAGATTGAAAACGAGGTTGTCAGGAAAAGGGTAACCCATGTTATATATGAGAATGACAGAGTTCTTAAAGCGGTTGAAGCTTTGAAGAAAAATGATATCAAAGAGCTGGGAAGACTTCTGGTTGAAGCAAATGACTCAATAAGAGATCTATATGAGGTAACGGGTAAAGAGCTTGATACTATGACTGCTGAAGCCATCAAGGTTGAAGGTGTAATCGGCGCCAGAATGACCGGAGCAGGCTTCGGAGGCTGTACAGTCAATATAGTGCCCGAAGATAAGGTACAGTTGTTTATTGAGCAGGTGGGAAAGAATTACAAGGAGCAGACAGGATTAACTCCGGAGTTTTATGTCAGTGAAATAGGCGACGGAGCAAGAGAAATAAAGCTGTAAGCAAGTAAGTAAATGCATAAATAATGAAAAATTACATGGCGGTTACAGGCTAACGGCCAAAACTTATAAGTGAAACGGGAGGTTGGAGTTAATGGCGATTTTAGTAACAGGAGGCGCCGGATATATAGGAAGCCACACTGTGGCAGAGCTTCTGGATGCCAATGAGGATGTAATAGTATTGGATAATCTGGAAAAAGGTCACAGGGAAGCTGTACTTGGCGGAAAGTTTATTCAGGCTGATTTAAGAAATATTGATGAAATAAGAAAAGTGTTCAAAGAAAATGAAATCGAAGCTGTAATTCATTTTGCTGCGTATATTGAGGTGGGAGAGAGTGTAGCAAACCCGTTAAAGTATTACAATAACAATGTCATAGTATCTTTGAACCTGTTAACGGTTATGCAGGAAGCAGGAGTGAATAAAATTGTGTTCTCTTCAACTGCCGCTACCTATGGAATACCTGAAAATATTCCGATCAGAGAGAGCGATAAAACAGCCCCCATCAACCCATACGGTGAGACCAAACTGACTGTTGAAAAAATACTGAAATGGGCCGATGGAGCATATGGCATAAAACATGCGGTGCTGAGATATTTTAATGCCTGCGGTGCGCACGTAAGCGGGAAAATAGGGGAGGCACATTCACCGGAATCACACCTTATTCCTATAATTCTTCAGGTAGCCCAGGGTAAAAGAGAGGAAATCAAACTGTTTGGAAATGACTATAACACGCCGGACGGAACCTGTGTAAGAGATTATATCCATGTGTCAGACCTTGCCCAGGCACATGTTCTGGCACTTCAAAATCTCAGAAAGGGCGCCGGCAGTGAGGTTTTCAATCTTGGAAACGGAAAGGGTTTCTCCAACAGGGAGGTAGTCGAAGTTGCAAGGAAGGTTACAGGCAAAGCAATAAAGGCCACGGATGCTCCCAGACGGCCAGGCGATCCTGATACTCTCGTGGCTTCGGCTGAGAAAGCCATCAACATTCTGGGCTGGAAACCAAAGTATAATGATTTGAACAAGATCATTGAAACTGCATGGAACTGGCATTCCTCCCATCCGGACGGGTATGGAGATTAATAGGTTACCTGTGCCCGGTAAAATTAGTTAAATAGTTAATTCTTGATACATCCAATAAAATGCAATTTTATATGCTGGTGTGCTTTCGATTGAAAAATCTGAAGCATGCCGTTTTTTTTGAGAAAAATATTTCCTTCCATATTTTCACGATTGTTCCTTTTTTAATTGCAGGAGTGACTGATTTGCCGCTATTATATTGGATTTGTGTTTTTGTTGTAATTTCTGTAGCCTGGATAGTTTTCTATCCCAAATACTTTATGGCGGCTTTTTCAAAAAGAGTATCCAAAATGGTTGATGAAGGTAAAAATAAAGACTTATTAGGCAAACATCGTGTTACTGTTAATGAGGAAGGTATTTTAGAGCAAAGTGAAAATGGAGAGAATAAAATTAGTTGGAACACACTCTTGAACAGTATCTGGATAATAATGCCGAGATACTGGATATAGATGGGATAGGAATTGAATAGGAGGTGCTTTATTTCCTCAGAGATAGTTTGCGGTACTCATAAGGCAGCAAGCCCGTACTCTTGCGAAAAAGCACAGAAAATCTGCTGGGACTGTCATAGCCCACAATTTGTGAAATCTGCCCTATGCTCAATTCCGTATTGGCTAAAAGGTGTTCGGCCTGTCCCATTCTTCGGTGTTGAATATATTCAGTAATGGTACATTTATGTACTTCTTTGAAGGTGGATTTTAGTTTTGTCGTTCCCATGCATGCAATTTTTGAAAGCTGCTCCAGACGCAAATCAAAGGCAAAATGATCGTTTATGTAAGCGGTAACTGTTTCCAGGTGCTTAATATCTTCTTTGGAGATGCTGTGTGGATTCTTTTGGCGCACACGTTCCGTGTATTCCACAATAAGAGAAATTGCCTCGGCCGCCTTTCCCTCGTAAAACAGCTTTGCCGCCATCCCCTCACCGTGGTAATTCTTTACCTGGTGCAAAAGCAAAACCATATCAGGGAAATCTATTGTTCCATCAATGTTTAGAAAAGCTGACCGCGGATTTGTATATTCTTCCTGATATTTTTCTTTTAAGTATCTTTCGTAGTATTCGGGCATAATTTCAATTCCAATAGATCGAATAGGAATGTTCTTGTGGATGAACGCCCGATAACCTTCATGGTTTAACAAACAGCCTTCCATGTATCCTGCCGTCAACCGTTTATAAGGATTCAGTCTCTCGCCCGAAACAGATTCAAAATAGGTTAAGATCAAGTGTTCCGGCAGGGTACAGTTAAGGAAGAAATCCTCATAAAAAACAAAATCATGCACTGCAAAACCAAAAAGGTTTTCGTGAGTGTACAACCAATAGTACCCGCTGCCTTTTTGAGGATTAAGTTTATAGTATTGACCCGCAGTATTATAAAGCGCATGATCTTCTTTCAAAGAAAAACCGTTTTCCAGCAAAAACGGCTCCTGTATCGCTTTCGTGGCGTTCTTCATAATAAAGCCTCCATATTTAACACGATCGGACGGACCTGTGATACGATCCGACGAATGTACCGCCGGGTAATTGTTTCATAAAAGACTAACCTGTATACTAAACAAGTGTGAGTTAGCCATCTCTAACTCATATGTATAGTAACATTTTACACCGGCGCAGTCAATAAATCACGCCGGAGGATTACAATTCAAATATTAGGAGGAAACATATGTCAAACACACTATCTGCAACCCATAAGGGACTGACCGTCAAGGACCTGGTCACCACCGGTATTTTTTCCGCTCTGTTGTTCATTACCATTTTGGTGGGGGGATTGTTTTTTGCCCCCAACCCTGTACTCACCTTTTATATGCCCCTTGGCAGTGCGCTGCTTGGCGGCCCGGTATTCCTTTTGCTTATAGCAAAGGTTCCCAAACGAGGGCCGGTGATGACAGCGGGGATACTCATAGGGATCCTATTTTTTGCAACCGGCATGCATTGGGCAATGGATATTGGCTACATCGTAATGGGCAGCATCGCCGACTTCATAGCTGGCTTCCGGCAATATAAAAGCGTGAAGATGAATATTTTAGCATACATGTTTTTTTCCATTGGCTGCACAGGTACATACATAATGTATTTTATCGATCCCGCAAGCTGGGCCAGCACCATGCTGCGAGGAGGCACCGAGCAGGCCTATATTGATGCCATGAATGCCTCGGCCCAAAACTGGGTGCTGGCGGTCATTCTTATTGGCACACTGACGGTAGCGGCTTTCAGTGGCTGGGTGGGCAACAAAATGTTAAAAAAGCAGTTTGAAAAAGCAGGTATTACGGCGTGAGAAAATTGCATTTTGATCCGCGCACCAAGCTTCTGCTCATGACCTTCACCATACTTTCCGCTACCCTTTCGCCGTCGTTGTATTATGCAGCAGGCCTGGTGCTGCTGATTATGCTGTTTGGTTTTGCCTGCGGCAAACCTCGTTATTCCCTGCTTGGCGCATTGACCTATGCCGTACTTTTTGCATTGACCATCCTGACACGGGATTTCGTGAACGGCACGCTTCAAACCATGCTCATTGCATTTTTAGGTCTTGTCCATAAGGTATATCCCTGTGGTTTAATGGCAGGGGTTATGATTGGAAGTACAAAGGTAAGTGAATTTATGACCGCCATGCACCAGCTCCATGTTCCCAGGAGAATTGTAATTCCGTTGGCTGTGATGCTGCGGTATCTGCCGGTGATCCGGGAAGATTGGGAATTTATTAAAGATGCCATGCGAATGAGGGATGTTTCTCCTTCTTTAGGAGGGCTGCTTGCCCATCCGGGCAAAACCGCCGAATGTGTCTATGTACCGCTTATGATGTCGGCCTCCAAAGCGGCCGACGAACTGTCCATTGCATCGGTAACACGGGGAATTGAGAACCCTGAGCCCCGAACCTGTCTGATACAGATCCGGTTCGGGGCTGCCGATGCACTGGCGGCTTGCGTATTCCTTTTATATTTTATTGCCGGAATGGCTGCGCGGGGGGGACGGATATGATCGAATTCAGGCAGGTCTCCTTTACTTATGCCGGGCAGACCGAGGATGGACTGCAGGAGCTGAATCTCGCCATACCAGACGGCGAGTGCGTCTTGTTTTGCGGGCGCAGCGGCTGCGGCAAGACCACGGTCACCCGGCTTGTAAACGGGCTGATTCCACATTTCTTTGCCGGGGAACTGACCGGCGATGTGATTGTTGATGGACGGCATATCGCGAAACTGCCTATGTATCAGATTGCGGAAAAAGTGGGGTCGGTTTTTCAAAACCCCCGCACACAGTTTTTTAACGTGGATACCGACAGCGAAATCGCCTTTGGAATCGAAAATGAGAGCGTACCACCGGATGAATTGCGTCGGAAAGTGGATGGTGCCGTCAAGGATCTGAAGCTTCAAAAACTTCAGGGGCGGCGTATTTTTTCCTTGTCGGGAGGTGAAAAGCAGAAAATCGCTTTTGCTTCGGTTTACGCCATGAATCCCGACATTTATTTACTGGATGAACCGTCCTCCAATCTGGACGTGGACGCAATTGAAGACCTGCGAAAAAACCTGATCCGCATAAAACGGCAGGGAAAAACCATACTTGTTGCTGAACACAGGCTATACTACCTGAAAGACCTTGTTGACCGGATTGTCTATATGGAACAGGGGAAAGTCAGAGGTATCTACACGCCTGAACAATTTTTATCCATCCCTGCAGTGCAGAGGGAAGAGATGGGCCTGCGTGCAATGGACCTATACAGTGTCAAGCCTTTGCCAAAGCCCGCTGTTCAGGCCCTGCCCGTATTGGACATCAGAGCCATGGCTCTGTACTATAAAAAACAGCCCGTCATGAGCGGCATCAATCTACGTGCAGCCCGTGGAGAGATCATCGGCGTCACAGGGCGCAACGGCACAGGCAAGTCCACCTTTTTACGGGCGCTTTGCGGCCTGCATAAAGGCTGCACCGGTGCGTGTCTGTGGAATGGAAAAGGAATGGACTCCAAGCAGCGTTTAAAGCTCTCTTATATGGTTATGCAGGATGTCAACTATCAGCTGTTTGCTGAAAGTGTGGAGAAAGAATGCTGCTTTGGTATTAAAAATCCTGATGCTGAGCTTGTGGAAGGGACGATGAAAGAGCTTGGGCTTTACGAATACAAAACCCGCCATCCGAATACCCTGTCAGGCGGGCAAAAGCAGAGGACGGCTGTGGCGGTCAGCATGATCTGCCGGAAGGAGATTTTAATATTCGATGAGCCTACCAGCGGACTGGACTTTGAAGGTATGCTGCAGGTTTCAAGGCTGCTCTCAAGACTTGCCCGCAGGGGTAAGATCATATTTGTCGTTACCCACGATTACGAATTTATTTCGGCTGTTTGCAGCCGTGTGATCCATTTTGACTCCGGTACGGTACAGGAGGATTTCACAGTGAATCAGAAAAATCTCGCGAAGCTTCAAGACTTTTTCATCCTGGGTCAAAAGAGGGATGACATTGAGGGCTGGAACCGGACAAAAGAATTACACTGAAATTGGAAGGACGTGTGCAATATGAAGCAAAAAGAAAAAAATCCAATCTCGCTCTTGCTCAAATGGGCGGGAAAGGATAAATATTATCTGTATTTTTCTGCGGGTTTATCGCTGATCAGCGGTCTAAGTACCATGGTCCCATACTATTCGGTGTATAGGATCATGGAGAGCGTTTACTCTCATTCCTTTACGAAAGAAATTGTCCGGCAGTATGGTCTGATAGCGGCAGCCGCTATTGCCGTGCGTTTTATTTTGTTCGGTGTTTCCGTTGTTTTGTCGCACAAGGGCGCTTATAATGCATTGTTCAAGGTGCGCTGCATGGTGGTGGACCACATGGCTAAAATTCCTTTAGGAAGCCTGAACGAACGGAATACCGGCGAGATGAAAACTGTTTTGACAGAAAAGATAGAAAAGCTGGAATTGTTTTTAGCGCACAATCTGCCGGACTTAATATACTATGTCAGCGGTCCCGTTGCCATTTTCATCTACCTCTGTATAGTAAACTGGCAGTTGGCACTGGTATCACTGATTCCATTGTTTCTTGCTTTTTTTGTCATGTTTCTGATGTTTCGCGGAACGGATAAACTCATGGGAAGGGCTTACCGGTCTCTTGCGGACCTCAATGCCGCAATCATAGAATATATTAACGGGATGAAGCTGATAAAAGCCTATAACATGGGAAGCCGATCCTTCACGCGGTATGCACGCGCCGTGGAGGACGAGCATTCGGTATGGGTGGAAATGTCGCGCCGGATGGGGCCGTCTTACGCTGCATATGTGGTTGTCGTGGAATGCGGGCTGCTTTTGATGGTCCCCCTGGGTGGGTTAATGTTCCTGAACGGTTCCTTGGGCGCAAGTGCCTTCATATTGTTTGCATATATCGGTTCTCTTTATCTGACTGAGCTCCGTCCCCTGCAGGAGCTTGGCTCCAGCTTGGCACAGGTTCTTGACGGTGTGCGTAAGGCGGATGAAATTCTGAAAATTCCTCCTTATGAAGGCGGGGGCAGTTTTCCTGAAAAGCATGACATCACGCTGAAAAATGTGAGCTTTGCCTATGATGGAAAGAACGGCGTCCTGCAAAATGTCAATCTGGAAATCAGGGACGGGGAGAAGCTGGCGCTGGTTGGGCGGTCCGGCGCTGGTAAAAGTACGGTCGTCCAGCTTATCGCCCGCTTTTACGACGTAAATCAGGGCGAAATCCTGATTGGCGGAAAGAATGTCAGGGATATCAATTATGAGACACTGCTGCAAAATGTATCCATCGTATTCCAAAAAACCTTTTTGACAAAGGGGAGCGTGCTTGAAAATATCCGTATGGGTTCAAACGCCGCATTGGAAGAGGTCCGGAAGGCGGCGAGACAGGCGCAGATCGATGATTTCATCATGGGCCTGCCCGACGGCTACGACACACTTGTGGGAAGTTACGGCACCCGTTTTTCAGGAGGTGAAAAGCAGCGCATTGCCATTGCACGGGCCATTTTAAAAAATTCTCCTGTTCTGATTTTAGATGAGGCTACCTCAGCCGCCGACCCGGAAAATCAGTTGGAGATCGACCGGGCCATTCAGAATCTATGCAAAGGGAAAACAGTTATTATTGTGGCGCACCGTTTGGGCGTGGTGTTACAATGCGACCGCGTGGCCGTGGTGGAAAACAATACTGTTTCGTGTATCGGCACGCATGACTGGGTAAAGCAAAGCAATGAGTATTACCGGCAGGCATGGAGGGACTACGAGCAGGCACGCGGGATTTCATACAGCATGGAAGGAGGCGCTTTACAATGAACACGGATAAAGTGATGCAAAAGAACCGGCGGTTTTATCTGGCTATGGTTCTGAATCTTTTGGAAGGCTTGTTGGCAGGCTGTAATCTGATGATTATATATTTCCCGATCAAGGCGCTGATAGAGAAAAACCTGGATACCGGGCTGCTGTTTACTCTGACCGGTGTTCTGGCTGCCATTTTTGTCATACGGCTGATCATTTATGGTATCGGATACACCCAGGGACAAATTGGCGGAGCCGATATAAGCAACCGAATCCGGCTGTTTTTAGGGGATAAAATCGGGAAAATCCCTCTCTCTCGCTATACAAAGGGCAAGACGGGTGAATACATTAATGTGGTGAGCAGCGATGTCAATAATTATGAAAAAATATTGACGCACAAGCTGGGTGACATCATTAAAAACTTTTCCCTCACATCGCTGATGATTTTGTTTGCCTTGATTGTTTATCCTCCGGCCGGACTAATCGCATTGGCCGCCGATCTGCTGCTGATTCCGACGTTATGGGATTCCTTCAGGTCGGTGAAGAAATATGGGAAAGAAAAAAATCAGATTCTGGCCGGCAATGTGAGCAACATTGTGGAATACATCACCGGTATCCAGACCTTCCGTGCCTATGGAACCGGGGGGACAAAAAACCAAACTGTCACCGATTCCATGCGCGCATACAGCGACATCAGCTACCGGTATGAAAAAAGGATCATTCCCAGCGGAGTAACCTTCAGCATTTTTGCCTGGTGCAGCCTTCCCCTTACAGCTTTTGCGGGAGGAAGTGCGTGGCTGTCAGGGACCTTGGATACTGCCACTTATCTGATGGTATTGATGCTGCCGATTTTTGTGGCAAAACTGGCCAGTACGATTTTTATTGACCTGACTTCCTACAAAAACCTGATGATTTCCAGACGGCAGATTATAAATGTTATACATGAGGAAGAAGAACAGCAATCAGACATACTTTTTTCGCCTCAAAGCCATGATGTGTCTTTTGAAAATGTGACTTTTTCCTATGAAGCTTACGAGCCGGTGCTGACGGGTGTGAGTTTCACGGCGGAAAATGAAAAACTTACCGCCATAGTGGGCAATTCCGGCTCAGGAAAATCAACCATCCTGAATTTGATTTCCAAATACTACGAGCCGCAGTCGGGGGATATCAGAATTGGCGGGATTTCCATCAAAGATATTGCGGCCGAAAAAGTGTTGAGTCAAATTTCAATGGTGGATCAGGACGTGTTCCTGTTCAATGATACCATCAGAGACAACATTCGCTCTGCACGCCCCTCAGCCGGGGACCATGAGATTGAGGAAGCCTGCCGTTTGGCAAACTGTGATTCCTTTATCCGCAGCATGGAAAAGGGCTATGAGACTCCGACGGGCGAAAACGGCAATCAGTTGTCGGGCGGTGAGCGTCAGAGACTTTCCATAGCCCGGGCCATACTCAAAGACAGCCCTATCCTGCTTCTGGACGAGGCCACTGCCTCTCTGGACATAGAAAATGAACTGGCCGTCAAGCACGCCATACGCAACCTGCTGGGGTCGGAAAAGACTGTGATTATGATTGCGCATACACTTTCTATCATTCAGAATGCGGATAAAATCCTTGTGGTGTCGGACGGAAAGATCGTTGAACAGGGCACGCACGAGGAACTGCTTAAAAAGCGCGGCAAGTATTACGCCATGTGGCAGGCCGAAGAACAGCTTTTGGTTATGGATACAATTGGATAAGCCAATAAATACAGCTATATCTGTAAAATTTTTTGCTTTCCAATTATTGCCTCTAAACTGCCAGTCACCAAATCCGTTATGTCTATTCATGATAAACAAAATCTGTGTCCCAACTGAGGCACAGTTTTTGTTTATTTTGAATTCATCACTTGACAATGTAAATTATCAGGGTGCGGAAAATACAAAAACATACATTGATATACATAATATTACATAATTGTATTGTAGGAACAATTTTTTTTATATATAATTATACTTGACATGAAAATAATTACATAAAATGAAAACAATAGCTTTTGGTCTTATTTTATTTTAGGGGGCAGAGAAATATGGTCAAAAAGGGAAGAATTTTATCTGCAATTTTAGTTTTCATAATAATTACTCAGACTTTTCTAGGTCAGTACATCAGTGCAAATGCTGAGATATTAAACTATCAAATCCCTTCAGCAGCGTCTAAATTATCATCTCAGAGTCAGGCTGAAACACAGGTCAAAACAATTGGTAATACTGGAAATGTTTTTGGTATGAGCAATGAAACTTTTGAAAACACCTTACCAGATACACAGGCTCCTACGTCTCCGCAAAATCTAACCATGATTAACAAGTCTGATTCTACAATATCTCTGTCGTGGGATCCATCAGAAGACAATGTAAAAGTAGCCGGCTATATTATTTATAATTACACAACACCTGTATGTACATCATCGGCAATAACCTGTACTTTGTATAACCTTCCACAAGGAACTAATTTTAATTTAAACGTTAAGGCTATAGATGAAGCAAATAATTTGTCAGACGCGAGTAATAGCATATTGGTTACCACAGATGAACTTCAGGATAAAATAATTAATTCGGACTTGACTTTATCTGAGGAAATAAACTATCGTATCCCTTCAGTACCATGCAATTTATCATCTCAAAGTCAAACTGAGACATCGGTGGATTTACGTTGGGATGCCTCACAAGCTGAAAATGGGGTTAAAGAGTATGTTATCTATATGGGAACTGAACAGATTGGTAAGTGTGAAAACACATACTTTCAAGTAAATGATCTGCTGCCCGGAACAGACTATATATTTTCTGTCAAAGCAGTTGACAATATTGGGAATATCTCCGATGTGAGTAATGAAATTTCTGTAAAAACCTTACCGGATACACAAGCTCCCACTGCTCCTAAAAATCTTACGGTAGTAAATAAGTCAAGCTCTTCTATTACATTATCATGGGATCCTTCGGAAGACAATGTAAAAGTAGCCGGCTATATTATTTATAATTACACAATACCTGTCTGTACATCATCAGCTATATCTTGTACTTTGGACAACCTAACGCAGGGAACAATTTTTAATTTGAATGTGAAGGCTATTGATACAGCAAATAATTTGTCCGATGCAAGCAATAATGTTTCAGTTACGACAGATGAATTTTTGGATGAAATAATCATTACTTCTAATGTGATACTGACAAAAGATACAGTTTACAGCAATCTTTATATCAAGTCGGGAACTCTAACCCTGAACGGATACAAGCTGACTGTAACAGGAAATCTTATACAGTCGGGAGGTACACTGTCGATAAGCGGAGGAAGGCTGGACATAGGCGGGGACTACAGACTGCAAAGTGAGAGCAAGGCATCTGATGGAACAATAACATACGGAAGCAGCAGCGGGACCTTGAAAATGACCAATGCCCAGGACTATGTGACAGTACAGGGGAGTTTTAGCACGCAATCCGATTATACAACCAGTGGCAATTTATCCAATGGCATACTGGAGGTAAAGGGAG
>JAEWJR010000032.1:0-27384 GCA_023386445.1 Bacillota bacterium
GTATTCAAAGGAATAGAGGCAATAGCCGGCAAGTCCATAGTAGAGCTGATCAGGCAGTACATACCCTATGCCGACAAAATACTGGACAAAATAGCAGGCTCAGGCCCCGTACAGGCAATAATGAAGCCGCTGGAGGGACCGGTAAAAACAGTGGGAGGAATGCTGGACCAGGTAACAAACCAGGCGACAAACATGGTGGACACCTCCGAGAAAACAACAATATCCAGAATGGGAAACGGGGCCAAACTCATGACAGCCATGGGAATAGGAGGAAAAGGCGGCGGCCAGAGCAAGGACGGAAGCAATGCAGGCGGCAAGGAAAGCGGACAGGCCCAGGGAGGCGGCAAGGGAGACAGCAAAGGCGGCAGTAAAGATGGAGGAGGAGACTTCTTCGGGACCATCAAGAACGGTATACATAATAACCTCATGGCACTCGGCAGGATGAACCTGAAGAAGCTTGGAACACAGATACTGGCAGCGGGAGCCGCCAAAATATCAGGAGCCATAAGGAAAATGCTCACTCCGAAAGTCAAATTCAAGCTGGGCAACGAAAACCATGAGCTGTGGGTGGAAAAAGGCCAGAACAGAAATATAGTAATGATGGCCAGTAGAAAAGGAGAACCATTTGGCGATCAACTTAAAAGGAGGAATATTCCAAATGATGTAGAAGTAATTAGAGGTCAAAAACAAGCGGAAGCTCCAGAAAATGAAAAAATAGCTGAACCTATAGTAAGGAATTTGGCAGGAACGACAGAAACTGTTACTTCTGGAACTGGTCAAACTGACACATTGGGTGGGAGTAAGGAAAATGGAGATTCTAAGGGAGATAGCAAGGATGAAGAGAATCTAACGGGAGTAAGTAAGGTTGATAATAGCATTCAAAGACTAATTCCTGGTGAAATCCCAGGACCTAATGGCAAAATGATTACTAAGCAATATGACGAATTGGTTTATGGGCGTAGATATAGTAATAAGGCATATAATAGGATGAGACAAGAAGCACAATGGAGTAATCATGGTGATAAGCATTTGAAGGCAATAACTGTTGAAAAAGCCGAACAGTTAAGCAATGCTAATGCTCAGTATTTGCCAGGAGTGAATAATAAAGCACTAGAATATGAAGCAATGTATAAAGGTATTCCGATTACTGACGATGGCAAAACAATCTACTATATTTATAATACAGGAAAAGAGGTCGGGTTCGATAGAGGAATAAAGACAACGTGGATACGCTCGGAATTAAGTTCTGGAACGTATCACGGTCATCCAATGGCACCTGATAGAGTACAGAAGTATTTAAATAAAGTAGGAAAATAACGAGTATCTTGAGAGGAGAGTTTGAATTGGATAGAAAATCTATAGACTTACAACCTTTAAGAATCACAGGAGGGTGGGATATAATACAGAACAAGTTTCTGAATTTAGAACCTTCTGAGATAGTAGACGAGGATGATAGGCTCTGGTTTCATTTTACTGAGGACATTTTACAATTAAGACATAAGAGTAGAAATATTGTTATAGATATGGGGTGGTATCCCGATATTGAACCAACTGGAAATTATAGAATAGTTGCTATTAAGGATGAGGATTGGGAAACCCCCCTTGATAGATTTGAATCTAGAAGTAAGGAAGAAATTACTGCTAAAATTGAACAACTAATAAAACAATACAGTCAAAATTTAAAGCTTTGATAAAATCGCGACGAACTATAGTCTACAATGCCAATATAAAAAGATGAGTCTGGCGAATTTATTAGGTAGGTCCTAATGGAGATATAATCTCTGTTGAGACCTTTTCTTTTGGTCTACAGCCCAAGGTAAGAAATAGAGTTTCTATTATGTAGATTTCGCAAAGGTGTTGTAGGTCGCAAAAATCATGTCTGTTAAATTATAAAAACAAATAGAAAAGATATTGATAGTCAAGTATATTATGAGCTGTGAGTGAAAATTCTATATTTGAACATTAAAAGGCCACAGGTGTCAGTAATGACCACCATGTAACCCTTTGGCAAATGAGCATGGATCGGATGGTTTGGGTATAGCTCATAAAGAGCTGTTGGCAATAATTGATAGTTCATTGGATATGCTACATTTAAAAGAAGATTACGAAATTGGGCAAATTAGAGGCAATAGCTGGCAAGTCTATAGTATAATGAAACGGAAAATCCACAAAATGAAAAAATAGTAAATTCTAAGCTAGAGGATGTAAAACTTAAGGTTCAATCTCCTATGAGAGTGAGAGAAGATAAAGTAATCAAGAATTGGAAAGGAGAAATTGTTAAAATGCCGAAGGGACATAATATGAGTTCAGTGGATCCAGATTTCTCTGTACCCCCGATTTTTGATCCAGGACCATTTACTACAAAACAGCTCAATCAATTTTTAAAAGGTAATTCTGCAGGGACAAAACTAGCACCTCATTATAGACATCAAATTCCTGTTAGAGATGGTGGTGTCATTAACGAAATACCCAGGTTACGGGCACCCAGCTGGTAATCAACATACAAAAGGTAATTGACACCAAGTTGATTCAGTATTTAATAATAAACCTGGAGGAAATATTTCTTGCAGGTCAACCAAAGCCAAAATTATTTAGGCAGGGCGAAGTTGCTAGTATTATGTGTAAGCCTAAGCAAGATACGATTGTTGGTTATTCTATCATGAGAATAGAGAGTTTTCCGAATATTTCAAGTGGGCAAAAGAAGTTAATGGAGAGATAGAAATAGTTTGGAATAACCAGTAAAAATGTTACATTTTCATGTATGACTGATTGTAGAGTTATAGAGAGTCAAAGTTTAAGGTATACAGGTCTTAATCGATACAACCCTGTTGAGACCTTTTATTTTTGCTCCTGCCCATCATAAGTAAACGGAAGGGTTATCAAGTGCTGAAAAAACCACTTTACAACTAAGAATAACTGTAATCCTGTAATACCAGTAAAAATATTGACAAAAAAGAAAAGTAAATGTAATATAATATACAAAATGTAACTTTCTTACATATTTTAACGGCACTATGATTAGTGGGGTGACTGAAAATGTTATTGAATATTCTACCGGTACATGTAGAAGGACTGAACTGCAGGGAGGATATATTTTTTTCGGTGGCTTCCCATTACAGGGGGGAATACCAGCTGGCTTTTTCCGAAGCCTTCAATTTTGAATACCTTCCTCCCGAGCCCGGAGAAGACGGATTAATGGGTAAAAGGCTGGGCACGGGTAATAATAACATACAGGCTTTACTGGAAATGTATTACGGCTTTAAAATATTAACAGTAAAGGCTGAGACTGCTGAGGAAATCCTCAATACAATAAAAGCACAGTTACAGCTCGGATATCCTACAGCCATATCCATAAATACCTACTGGTGCCCCTGGAGCCGGAATTATCAAAAGCACAGTTTTGGACACACCTGTCTCGCCCTGGATATTGACGGAGATAACAATATTATCTGTATTGATCCCGTATCCGGACTGAATCACTTTCAATTGCCTTATGCCGATTTTGAACAGGGTTACGCCTTCTATTCAACATTTCATTTTGAGGAATTTTCGGGTATTTTTGACTATAAGTCCATATTAGCAGGGTCTGTAGAGAAAATCCGGCAATCAAATATTTTTAACAGCATGGAAAATTTTATAAGTGATTTTACAACAAGGTTTAGCTTTGAAAACGAATTCAGGGGAGGCAAGTCGGACATATGGGGAGTACTGTTTTACAGAAATCTTATATATGTGTCAGGTTCCAGATTTCTTTATTCCCAGTTTATAAATCATATAAATAAGAATTTACATAATCCGAAGCTTGATAATATTGTTAATGATCTTCAAAATGTATACAGCAAATGGAGAGTTGCAATAAGCTGGTTCCTTAAAGGCGTTTACACAGATTATTCTCCTGTCATACACAATAAAATACTAAAAATATTTGCAGATATTTTAATAGAAGAAAGAAATATTGTGAATAAGCTCCAGGATGCTCTGGATAATATGGATTCAGTTCAAAACAAAGAGAGTGCTAAAAATACCGGCTGTGATATTTTAGGCGAAGAGGTCGAGTGCACCTTTATTGATTTAAGAGGTGTGTTTAATAACACTGCCTTCCATAGCATGTGTTCAAATGAGTGTTCTGCCGACTTTACCGGGACGGGACATTATTTCCTGACACAGGAGGCTCCGGGCGGACAAACGATATCATTGGATAAAATGTGTTTCAAATTTCCTGTTTTACAGGATGGGGCCTGTGACAACATTTCCTGCAGCAGTCAGACCATACCCGTTCCTACAGGCCAATATAAAGGTATTTTAATTCTGGGCTCCAGTGAATGGGGGAATTATACCGAGCATATGAAATTGAACCATGCCGGCGGAAATGAGGTAACAATCGGGATAAATTTCAGTGACTGGGCAGCCCGGAATCCGTTATTCGATGAGAAAGTAATGTGGAAGGGAAAAGTTTATGATAAAAACGAAGGCAGGCTGTATTACGATTTATACAGTATATTCGCCATACTGAGACCTTTTCCGGGTACTGAAAAGCTGGAGAGCATAACCCTGCCCCAGTGCACTAACATGCATATCTTTGCAATCACTCTTTACAAATAGTTTTAAATTTTGGGGTTATTGTCCATCGAATCAGCTTCTCATAATTTACATTTGACTTTTTTACTTGGTTTTGCATTATTTTGGGTGTATCATATAAGAAATAGTGAATTCAAGGACAATAAAACTTATGAAAATATCCGGTTTAAATAATGGTAACTACAGGAATACCGCTGTGGTTACCATATTTTTAATAATTCTTTCACTGGGTGCAGTTTTATTCGCAAATAATAATGAAAGCTTTTATAAGGGACCCATAGCCAGGATTATGTCAATAACAGAGACTTACACAAGGCAGGCCGGTGATATCTATGGCAATTCCGAGCAGATCCGCACCCAGAATATAAAAGCGGTTATAATGAATGGAGCCCACAGGGGAGAGAAAATAACTCTGAGCAATAATACCTCCGAATCCCAGGTTTTTGATACCCGGTATGAAATCAAGGATGAGGTTTTTATTTCATACCGGGAAGATGCTCAAAAAAACATCATGTCAGCCGGTATTCTGGATTTGAAACGGGACAAGCAGCTTGTGTATGTCATAACCATGTTTGTATTTCTTATAGTTCTGATTGGAAAGAAAAAAGGTTTGAGATCACTGGCCAGTGTTTCTGTTAATATTATAATCTCATGGGCTCTTATTGACCTTTACGTCAAAAGGTATAATGTTATTCTTATCACTGCGGTTGCCTGCTTAATGTTTATTCTGATATCAATTCTTCTTGTCAACGGGATCAATAATAAAAGCTTTGCGGCCATCTGCGGGACCATTGCCGGAACTCTGCTTTCACTTCTCCTGACTCTTGCGGTTATCCTGGCGACCGATGGGAAAGGAATATATTATGACGAAATGGATTTTTTAGCCTATGACGCTACCAAATTGTTTATTGTAGAAGTTGTAATCGGTACCCTTGGTGGAATTATAGATATTGCCATAACAATCTCATCAGCTGTCAATGAAATTTATGTCAAAAATCCGGATATTGAAGTTAAGACGCTTGTCAGCTCAGGCAGGGAGATTGGAAAGGATATTATGGGAACCATGGCCAATGTGCTGGTGTTTGCATATATCAGCGGAAGCATACCTATGATAATTCTCTGGCTTAAGAATGGATATTCAACCTTTAACATCATAAATTATAACTTATCCCTGGAAGTAACCCGGGCACTGACCGGAAGTATAGGGATAGTTATCAGTATCCCTATAACCATTTATATTTCGGTATTTCTATTGACCTATAAAAGAAGTGGAGTCAAACCATGAGTGTTACATTTGTATTATTGATAATTTTACTTTTCCTGATGGTTATGGTCGGGGAGAACAGAGGATTAAAGTCTTTCGCCATACTGATAGTGAACTTTTTTACCTTTTTTGTAATGCTTAAATTGATTTCTTCAGGTATAGATCCTGTTAAAGCCACGGTCATAGGCTGTGTTGGGATTAGCTTTATTACCTTATTTTTAATAAACGGTTTTAATAAAAAAACGGTCTCATCGTTTTTAGCTGTGTGTCTGGTAGTGCTGTTGACAATATTATTGGTATATAAAATAGGTTCTGATGCCAGGCTGCAGGGTTTTAGCAATGAAAACCCGGGAACAGCGGCATATCTTTCATATTATGTTCATATAGACTTTTCCAGACTGGTTATATGTGAAATATTGATCGGGCTTATAGGTGCTATTATAGATGTTTCCATATCAATTTCATCCTCCATGTATGAAATATTCAGTAATAATTTATATATTAATAAACATGATTTGCTGAAGTCCGGTATAAATATCGGCAGGGACATACTCGGAACCATGACAAATACTTTGCTTTTTGCGTATATGGGCGGGTTTATGACTATGCTGCTATGGTTTGATATAACAAACTACCCCCTGGGTAAATTAATAAATTCAAAGCTGTTTTGTCCGGAAGTTTTTCAAATACTGTGCAGCGGCATAGGTATAATATTGATTATACCTGTGACTGCAATTGTAACAGGCGCAATTCTGTCTGTAAAATACCCGTCAGGAAAATTATTAAGTTAACTGGAACAACGCGATAAATAACAGGACAGGTAAAATATACAATTTCCTCCTCATGATATTTTAAACTGCTTTGGAAATGATATTAATACACACCATTGCTTACAATAAGGAGGAAATTATGGCTAAAAAGAAAGGTATTCCAGGCCTGTTTTCGCTTATAACCTATAAGAAACCAAAAGAAACAGAGAGTTTTTACATCCCCGAGACAAAAGAGGAAACAAGAAAAGCCAGGAAAATCAGAGGGGTGGAACACAAGGTCAGGGGAATAATAAAGCCGACTCCGGTGTCAATGATAAAAAAGGTTAAAGTTAAGGAGCAGTCTAAAGATAAAGACAGGGAATCAGCCTGGGAAGAACAATCCGGAAAAGGCCGGCAAACCAAAAATAAAGATAAAGCGAATATTCTTGATCAAGAAATATCAAGCGATATTGACCGGAATATGGAGCTTGTCAAAAAAGCCTTTAATGCCGAAAGAAACAAGGATATCATCATCCGGGAATTTACGGTCGGCGGAAAACTCAGAGCCTTTATTTCATATATTGACGGAATGGCAGACAGGATCACAATCAACGACTTTATCATCAAACCTTTAATGATGAAAAAGGAATACACAGAGGAAGCATGCAGCCTTGACAGAATATTTCTGGAAGTTCTTGAAACAAACCAGGCCTCCAAGATTTCTGATACCGAGGAAGCCATATACGAGATACTTGTTGGAAATACATGCCTGTTTGTTGAAGGCTGCGATTACTGTATATCCAGTGAAACAAAGGGTTACGAAAAGCGTGCTGTCAGCACGCCGCAGACTGAAGGGGTGGTAAGGGGAGCCCAGGAGGCATTCACTGAAAATCTGCGTACCAATGTAACTCTGATCAGACGTATTGTTAAAAATAAGGATCTGTCAACGGAATTTCTAAAGATAGGCGCAAGAAACCACAACCAATGTGCGGTAATGTATATTGACGGGCTCATCAATCCGGCCATAGTTGAAGAGATAAAAAGAAGAATAGAAGGTCTGAAAACCGATTTTATAGCCGGAAGCGGGATATTGGAGCAGTTTATTGAGGAAAACACCTGGTCAATAGTCCCGACCATTCTGTCAACAGAAAGACCTGACAGAGCAGCCTCCCACCTTATAGAAGGCAAAGCTGCCATTATTGCCGACGGCACGCCGTTTGCACTGATTGTACCTGTAAGTATTGCAACAATGCTTCACACGCCGGAAGACACAACTTTGCGGTGGCAGTACGGAACACTTCTTAGAATTATCAGAATTTTTGCGCTTTTCATCGCCACTTTTATCCCGGGGCTTTATGTAGCATTGACAAACTTCCACAGAGAAATGATACCGACAGACTTGTTGATTGCAATTGCAAAAGCCCGTGAAAATGTACCTTTCCCAACTATTATTGAAGTTCTGCTGATGGAAATATCCTTTGAACTCATCCGCGAAGCAGGTATCAGAATACCCGGAATTATAGGAAATACCATAGGCATCATCGGAGCACTTATCCTTGGGCAGGCAGCGGTCCAGGCCAATCTGGTAAGCCCTGTCCTCATTATAATTGTTGCAATAACAGGCCTGGGTAATTTTGCAATACCGGATTTCAGTGTAGCCTTTGCAGCCAGGATTTCCCGGCTGGTTTTTATAATCCTGGGGGCATTTATGGGTTTTTACGGTATTTCACTGGGAATAGTAGTAGGAACTGTTATGCTGGCATGTACAAAGTCCTTTGGCATCCCAATGCTAACCTACTTTGCTCCTAAAATCAGTAACAGCAATGATCTGGTTATAAGAAGGCCTGTCTGGATGCAGGAATTCAGGCCGGAGAATGTGAATCCCCTGGATGTTACCAGACAGCCGGAAATTTCAAGAAAGTGGGCTGAGGAAGCACCTGTTTCGGCTGAGGATTCCGGTGAGGATGATCAGGAGAGTGAGCAGCAGGAGCGTAAAACAGAAGGAAAAGAGATGAAAAGCAGAAAGAAAACTCAGGAAAGCACTGAAGATGAGGAGGATGAAGAAGATGACGACGATCAAGAATAAGGAAGGCACCTTCGGAACCTATGAGGCAATCTGCCTTACCTCAACATTGATGATAACTAAAATCTTCTATACCAGTATAGCCGTAATCATTGACATTGAGGGGACGTCGGGCTGGATTGGCACCATTATCTCCTGTCTGACAAGTCTGGTTTTGTTTTCCTTGATATATCTGTTGATGAAGCGCTTTCCCAACAAGGATATAACACAGATATTTGAAGCAGTATTGGGCCGGTTTGCCGGAAAGGTGCTTACTCTGGTATTTGCAGCATACCTATTATTTTACGCTGCTTCAAGTCTAAGAGAGTTTATAGAAATGATAAAGGCGTACAACCTCCCTTATACACCGCCCAGCCTGCTAATCTTCGGTTTTATAGCCGTGTGTTCCATAGTGGCTTATTATGGACTGGAAGGGATTGCGCGCATATCGGGTATATTTTTTATCCCGGTTATTACAGCACTTTTTATTATCCTTCTGCTGGCAAGTCCAAATTATGATATAGATTATGTGAAGCCATATCTGGGATATGGATTAAAAGAGACAGTATTTACAGGCCTGCTGCGGTGTTCGGCATATGACGAAGTGATTATACTGGCCTTTATAATAAATTCGATACACGGGCTGAAAACCTTTAAAAGGGCCGGTTATGCCAGCATAATTATAACCGGTATTACTTTTAGTACCAACATACTTTGTAATGTGCTGGCATTCACATATGCCGGAGGAAGAGAAAACCTTTCCGGACTTTTTGAATTATCCAGGGCTATTTATTTCAACAGATTTGTACAGAGACTGGAATCCATCTTTCTGTTTGCATGGGTTATTTCCTCGCTTGTAACAGTGTCAATAGCTTTTTATTTATCCATAAACATATATACCAAGGCCTTCAGGATTCCCGGGCACAGGCCGTTGATATTTCCCTTCAGCTTTTTATTGTTTATGGTGGCTCTTATTCCAAAGAATATGTCCCAGGTGGTTCAGGTAAATATTCATTTTATCAGACAGTACAGCTGCTTTTTCATATATCTTGTACCGATATTGATACTTTTCATTGCTGTAATATTCCGAAAAAGAGGTGATATAGCCAATGGTAAAAAGAATTAGTTTATTATTAATAGTCTGCCTGTTTGTCGGAGCTGTTGCGACTGCCTGTTTTGATGCCGTTGAAGTTGATGATGAGGTTTATGCGCTGGTGCTTGGGCTTGATAAGGGAGTAACAAATAAGATAAGGGTTACCATTCAATATCCTACGTATAAGACCTCAGGAGGCGGAAGCGGGGGAGGAGGGGGACAGGAGAAAAACCAGGGAGGAATGGGAGGTTCCAATGAAGCTCCGGGATCCAATATTCATACCATTGAGGCCCCATCCATTCTGGAAGCCCTTGATATGTACGGAATGGCCATATCAAGACGGGTCTCCCTGATGCATATGAAAAATCTAGTATTATCCGAGGACTTCGCTAAGGAAGGTATTCAGCCCTATCTGGCTCCGCTGGCAAGATACAGGCAGGCAAGGAGAGTAGTTAACATAGCGGTGGTAAAGGGGTCCGCTCAGGCTTATATTCAGAATAATACGTCAAATATTGGTGAAAGCTTATCCAAGGCTATGGAGATGATGTCTGTTCAGGCTGACAACACAAGCTTCTTTCCCAGAGTCACCTTCTATAATTTTTATACTGCACTGCTATCCACCTATGAGCAGGGTTATACAGCATACAGCGGGATCAATGATTTCAAGCAATTGCCTGAAGAACAGGAAAAAACGGAACCGCCTTTAAACCTTGACAATGGGTACGAGCCCGGGAAAATTCCCAGGTCCGGTGTCGCGAAAAGAGAATTTGCCGGTACTGCCGTGTTTAAGGGAGATAAAATGATAGGATCTCTGAACTCTGAAGAGACGAGATATTTTCTGATGATTACCGGAAAATTTAAAAGAGGCTTAATAGATATTCAGGACGAAGAAGCCCCCAAGTATGTTATTCCCATGGATTTCCGGCTCAGCAGGAAGCCTGTGGTAAAAGGCTATTTTAAAAAAGGCAGACCTGTTATCAGTGTCAGGCTTGAGCTGGAGGCGGATATAGGCTCCATACAGAGCAGAATAAATTATGAGGACAGGAATAAAATTGAAAAACTGAACGAAAAGGCGGAAAACTACATTCAGGGGAAAATAACACAGGTAATAGGCAAGGTTCAACACCAGTATAAATCCGATATTTTCGGTTTCGGACAAAAAATGGCAGGCTATTTTCCTAATATCGAGGAGTGGGAAAAATTCAACTGGGTCTCACATTTTCAGGATGCCGGCATTAATGTAAAAGTTAATGTTAATATCCGAAGAACCGGACTTATGTGGAAATCCTCCAGAGTGGCAGATATAACGGAATAGTGGTGCTATAAATTGAATAAGGAATAAGAGAAATGTGGAGAACTGGCTATTTGAGGCAGTTTCTAATTAAGGACAAGGCAGGGTGATTTAGTTGATTTATATTCTTGCAATTTTCATGCTGATGGCAGGGTACTACAGCCTTACCTATGGCGTAAGCCTGTGGAAGGATGACCACAAAAAACTTGGAAGCGTAGGTGTTATACTGATATCAGTCTTTGGCACATTGATCCCATTGGTATTTATGTTCTTAGAACGGTAATTGATTTTATAATTCATACCCCTATCTTCTTATAGGTGGAAGGGGAGCAGCCTTTGACGGTTTTGAAGGATCTGTTAAAGGTCACGATACTGTTGAAACCGACGGTATAGGCTATATCAGCTACAGACATACCTGAATTTATCAAATAATGTTCAGCCTGCTTGATCCTGTATTCATTCAAGTAATGGCTGAAATTTTTTTCTGTAATATCCTTGAATATTCTAGAGAAGTAAAATTCACTGAAGCCCACCGCCCCGGCTACATCCGCCAGTGAGATATCATTCATGTAATTTGCTTCGATATACTTAAAGGCCTCGGACAGCTTATCCAACCCTTGAATTTTCTTCACTGTGTCAGTGCTGTTCTGGGGTTTTACTCTATCCATTACATAATTTGAAATAATAGCTAAAATGTCATAAAGCCTGGCACTTAAAAAAAGCTGATAACCAAAGGCCTTTTTATTGTAGCTTTCAATTATACTTAATATATGGGTTTTCAAATCATTATTAAACGGCAGTTCCTGCCCTGTTATTCTGATAGTATTGGATATAAGAGGCTTGATAACTGTATTGCTTCCCAGAGCATTGAAGGCAGAGGTCTCAAATTGGATGAAAAACCTTCTGCCATTGTTGTTCTGATTGGAAAAACCGTGTGTATCGCCATTTGCTATTAATAGAATATCTCCCTCATCAAGAGAAATTTCGCTGTTGTTTACAGTGATGTTAAGTGTGCCTTTTTCAACATAAAGCAGTTCAACGGCAGCGTGCCAGTGAACCGGGTACATAAAATCGACCTGAGTATTATCCTCCAACCTAAAGGGAAATTCCCCTGAAAATATATCCTTTTCGTGCAGGCCTTCAACAAACATAAATGCGCAGCTCCATACAGTATATCTAAAGTATTTATTCTGGACACAACAAATATAATTCCATATCAAGTATAGCATCTTCCTGTCTAATATTGTATGGGTATATTGATAAAACTGAGCTGCTTTTATATGACAATAACTGAACAATACGAAATAGTGCTGCGGAAGCCTGTAGTTCAGGCCCCCGCAGCACTATTTTTTAGAGTATAGGAAGCGGATTTGCCAAGCAAATTTCTTGAAATTTATGGCTTATACCAATTCGAAGCAGCCTCTCAGCACCTTGCAGCCTGTCAGGCTGATACTTCTGGCATCGGGCTGGCTTCCGCCCACATAAACCTCAAAGGTTCCGGGCTCCAGTACCGAATCTCCTTCATCGGTGACAAGCAGCATGTCTTCCGCTGACAAGGTCAGGTTTACTTCTTTTTGCTCTCCGGGCTTGAGATTTACTTTCCGGACACCTCTGAGCTGCCATTTTGGGGCGGCACAGCTGGTTTCAACATCCTTCAGGTACAGCTGCACAACTTCCCCGGCTTCCACGCTGCCTGTGTTTTTAACTTTGGCATTACAGGTAATACTTTCTCCCGGCTTGATCCTGTCTGAGGACAGGGCTAAATCACTGAACTCGAAGCTGGTATAGCCAAGACCATAGCCAAATGGGTAAAGTGCTTCATTTTCCATGTACTTATAGGTCCTGTTCTTCATGGAGTAGTCACGGAAATCAGGGAGCTCTTCGGTGGTTCTGTAGAAAGTTACAGGCAGCCTGCCGCATGGACTGAATTCCCCAAAAAGCATTCCGGCAACAGCTCTTCCTCCTTGAGCGCCTGGATACCATGCCTGAACGATGGCAGGTACATTTTTATCGGCCCAGGTTACGGACAGGGCACTTCCCGACAGCAATACAAGTATTACCGGTTTGCCGGCTGCCGTTACTGCCTCCAGAAGCTGCTGCTGCAGCCCGGGAAGGTTCAGGTCGAATTTGTCGCCTGCACCATATTCGTTTCCTGCATCACCTTCTTCTCCTTCAATGGTTGCATCAAGTCCGAGACAGAGTACGACAACATCTGATTTCTCGGCTGTAGCCACTGCTTCGGCGATTCTGTCGTTTGGCATAGCCAGACCTTCAACCTTATTCTTGTATAGATGACAGCCCTGAGAATAATTTATTCTGACAGTGTCGGGCAGTATTTCGCGGATACCGTCCAATACGGTGACGTACCGGGATGGAGTTCCGAAATAGTTGCCCATGAGAGCATCCCTGCTGTCGGCATTGGGGCCGATGACTGCTATGGACTTCAGGCCATCCTTTTTAAGAGGGAGTACGCCGTCATTTTTCAAGAGTACCAGAGATTCTTTTGATGCTTTAAGTGCAAGAGCCCTGTGCTCTTCACAGTCAACAACCTCATAGGGGGTATCCGCAAAAGGAACATTTTCATCCTTATCAAACATACCCAGCTTCATACGGGTCATCATCAGGCGGGTAACAGATTCATTTATTTTCTCTTCTGTAACAAGTCCTTCCTGGTATGCAAGCATAAGATTGAGATACATGTTTCCGCAGTTGGTGTCACAGCCGTTGTTTACAGCTAGTGCAACTGATTCGGGGGCTGTTTTCGTGACCATGTGATGTTCGTGGAAGTCCTTGATTGCCCAGCAGTCTGAGGTCACATGTCCCTTGAAGCCCCAGTCGTCCCTGAGAATGTCCTTGAGCAGGGTTTTACTTCCGCAGCAGGGCTCTCCGTTGGTTCTGTTATAGGCACCCATTACAGCTTCAACCTTTGCATCCTGCACCAGCTTTTTGAAGGCAGGCAGATAGGTTTCATACATATCTTTCTTTGAGGCTACGGCGTTGAAGCTGTGGCGCTCTCCCTCGGGGCCGCTGTGTACCGCAAAGTGCTTGGCGCAGGCCGCAGCCTTCAAATATTTGCTGTCGCTGCCCTGAAGGCCCTCAACAAATTTCATGCCCAGCAGGGCTGTGAGATACGGGTCCTCGCCGTAGGTTTCGTGGCCGCGGCCCCAGCGTGGATCTCTGAAGATGTTGATGTTTGGTGACCAGAAGGTCAGGCCCTTGTATATGTCATGGTCATCTCTTCTCTGGAATTCATGGTACTTTGCTCTTCCCTCGGTGGAAATAACGTCGGCGATCTCAAGGATCAGATCTTCGTCAAAAGTGGCAGCCATGCCGATTGCCTGAGGAAAAACAGTTGCTGTTCCGGCCCTGGCAACTCCATGCAGTGCCTCGTTCCACCAATTGTAGGAAGGTATTCCCAAACGGGGTATTGAGGGAGAATCGAAGAGCATCTGAGTTGTTTTTTCCTCAAGAGTCATCCTGGATACCAGATCCTTGACACGTTCCTCAAAACTTAAACTTTCATCCAGGTAAGCGGTTTTTCCGTAAGTCATATGAACCTCCTAAGCCATATTACGGCTTTGAGCCGAAATAGCGGCCGTAAATTTTAATATCTTATACTTTTATTTCTACATTATTCACTAATTAATAATATATCCCAGTTATTTATATATGGCATTTCATTTTTTGCCCAATATTAATCATTTTATGCTGTAGGCTGTAAGCTGAAAATTTTTTGAAAAAATGTTAATAACACATCATTACACTTTTTAATTGATTTTTTCAAAAACAAAAGCCGGGTCAAATATTGTTGCGGTATATGGTTAAAATATGTGTATCGAAAAAATACCTATAAAAATAAAAAAGGGCAGGAGGTGTAACAATGAAGGAAAGTGACTTTGCGCATTTATTGGGCTGTTTGGAAATTATACGTGATATGTATGAACATATAAGGTTTGTAGATCCTGTAAATTCAAATGTGATAAACGTGAATGAGAAAAATGAGCTTGATACAAAAGCTGAAAGAATAAAATGCTACACCTACTGGGGAAGCACCACTGCGTGTAAAAATTGTATTTCCATGCGTGCTTATATTGAAAATAAATCCTTTGTAAAAATAGAATATAACCCGGACAAAATTGTTATGACAACTGCCATTCCGGTAGAATTGAAGGAAGGACGGGTAGTGGTTGAACTCCTGAAAGATGCTACCGACAGTCTGATTTTTGAAAACAGCTTGAACGGTGATATAACAGAACTTCTTATAATGATAGACAATATCAATAATCTGGCTGTAAGAGACGCATTGACAGGGATTTATAACAGAAGGTATATAAACGAGAAACTCCCTATAGAGCTCATGTCATCCATAATCAATAAAAAATTGCTGTCTGTAATAATGATTGATATTGATCACTTTAAAAAAGTTAATGATACCTATGGACATCTGCTAGGCGATACGGTATTGAGGACTCTGGCTGAAATTATCCAGTCATGTATCAGAAGGGATACGGACTGGCTTGCCCGGTATGGAGGAGAGGAATTTTTCGTGTGTCTGCCCGCAGCGCCCCTCCGGATGACGGTTGAAATTGCCGAAAACATGAGAAAGGCCATCGAAGCCCGGGTAATTGTGAGCGGAAATCGTGAAATAAGGGTAACTGCAAGCTTTGGGGTGAGTTGCAATATATACACCAAAGACAATAATTATGAGGACGTCATAGAGGAAGCAGATAAAAAGCTTTATTTGGCCAAGCGGAATGGAAGGAACAGGGTGGAATGGTGATTATGTTTTGTTATTTAAATATTTGTGTTATTATTTATACTGTTACCAAAGTCAATTACAGTTTAAAGCCTTCACCTTTCAGGTGGATTATGCTTTCAAGCTGGCTTTGAACGCAGTTTGGGTTCGAATTTGCTTTTGACTTCAGGGGGCTTTAGCCTCAAACCTAAACTATCGGCTTTGAGCCGATAGTAATTGACTTTTAAAATACATGTAAATTATGTAAACTTACAACATGTGGAAATGAGAATGAGACAATGGTTAAAAACGTTAAAATATACTTACTGTATACTGTTACTTCACTTTTTTGGTTTTCTACGTACATATATTCACCGGTATTGCCGACTTATATAAAGTCACTGGGGGCGTCATACTTTATGGTGGGGCTTATATTAGGCTGCTACGGAGTGGGTCAGCTGGCACTCAGAGTGCCTATCGGCATTATGTCCGACCGGCTGGGGAAAAGAAGAATTTTTATAAGCCTCGGACTTTTTTCACTGGTGATATCTTCTGCAGGCTTGTATTTATTTGATCAGCCCATGCTTATTTTGATTTTCAGAACTTTTTCAGGAGTTGCTTCTGCGTTTTGGGTCATATTTACCGTACTTTATTCCAGCTATTTTGATGAAAGTGAGGCAACCAAAGCGGTCGGGATATTAAATGCCTTTTGCAACGGAGGGATATTGCTCGGATTGATTTCAGGAGGCTTCATCGTTGATGGCTTCGGTGTCAGGGCTACATTCTTTGTGTCCCTGATAATTGCTGTTTTAGGTTTCGTCTTAAGCTTCGGTATTTCAGAAAAAAAGCTGGAACGAAAACCGGCCGAGGTCAAAGAACTTCTCATGGTAGTCCGTGAAGGCAATTTCCAAACGGTTGCGGTAATCGGTGTAATCTGCCAGTTTGTATCCTTTGCAACAATATACGGTTTCACTCCGGTGGTGGCAAAAAATCTGGGGGCTTCGGAATTTCAGATTGCCATGCTTACGGCCCTGTCAGCAGTTCCGGGAGTCATTGGGTCTGCACTCAGCGGTTCCTTCTTTGCCGGAAAGCTTGGGGAACGCAGGACCATAATCTACGGTCTGTTAATTTCAGCACTTTCCTGCTGTATAATACCTTATTCGCATAATCTGGCGATGCTCTCTGTAGCCCAGCTTTTGGGAGGTTTTGGCACGGGTACGGTATTCCCGCTGCTTATGGGACTCAGTATACAGAATGTACCCGGTGACAAACGGGCGACAGCTATGGGTATTTTCCAGGCAATATACGGTTTGGGCATGTTTATGGGGCCAACCGTTGTCGGAGCACTGACAGACGGAATCGGTATAAAATGGGGATTTATTACCATAGGCGCAGTGGCCCTGGCAGGAATTTTTGTGGCAATGCACTACAAACAGGAGAAAAGCTGTTCAGTAAAAAAAGCGGGCAGCGGCCTGAACCTCAAATAATATATATTACTATAATATATATTCCGTATATATAAGGAGATCCTCAATGAAACAAAAGAAAAAAGCAGGTATAGCCCTGCTGTGCAAACAAATGACTTTAATGGCAATGATATTGTCCTCTACAGGACTTGCCCTGCCAAGGCTGAAAGAGGAGATCGGTTTGACCTCCGTGCAGCAGGGAGGCCTGGTAAGTATCCAGTATTTCGGTTTTACAGCAGCCGTACTCCTGAGCGGGACCCTTTTGGACAAATTCGGAAAACTTAAAATTCTAAGTCTGTCTTTTGGAATACTGGGTTTTGCGGCATTTTTATTCGGAACGGCATCACACTACTGGATGACTGTCCTTGGAGTCCTGTTGATCGGAGGCTTTGGCAGTATCGTCCAGAATTCTATCTTAACCCTGACTGCAAGCTACGATAAAAATAATGTTGAAAAAAATAACGCATTTATAAATATGTTTTTTACGGTGGGTGCCGTATTGACTCCACTACTGCTGCTGATTCTTATGCGCCTGTTCAACAACTGGAGATTTGCATATTATGCGGTGGGAGGTCTGTGCCTGATGGTGGCACTGATAACTTCAGGCTACAGGGATGAAAAGACAGGCAGTGAGGTAGCTTTAAAAGATAATTTTTCAATTTATGTTAAAGCTTTGAAAACACCTTCATATTTGATAGCACCTATGGCACTGCTTCTGTATGTGGGTGCAGAGACAGGCATTTGGGGCTTTGCACCGGTGTTTTTTGAAAACCAGGGCTATGGAAAGATTTCCGGAATACTGGCAAGTATCCTTATCTGGCTTTCAATGTTTGCAGGAAGGTCTCTCTCGGTAAAACTGCTGAAAAAATATAATATGTCCCGGATCCTTATAACTCACGGAATTCTGGCTGTCATAGCATTAACCTGCGTTATTTTCTCGGGTCAGACGGCATCCATAATATGGATAGGCATATCAGGTTTTGCATGTGCACCCTTCTACCCGCTGTTGGTAACCTGGATGACACGGATAACAGGTGAAAAAAGCAGCAGTGCCCTGGCCCTGGCAATGGCTTTTGGTTCTATGGGGGCTGTACTTGCCGGATGGATTTCAGGTATGGTGGTTGATACCTGGGGAGCCAGATATATCACGGCAGTACCGGCGCTTTCGGTAGCGCTGGTAGTTGTATTGCTGGCAGTATTCAAAAACAAAAGGGCGGTACAATAATAGAGTAGTCTTTTTTGATGTAAATAAAACAAATAAATGTATTGACTTAATTGGTAAACAACGGTATAGTATTATCAATATATATTAAACTTATCATAATACTAGGAATTAAAATAGGAGGTGGCCATATGAGCCGAAATTTAAGTTTTGATACTTTACAGGTACATGCAGGGCAGGAAGTGGATCCAACAACCAGATCCAGGGCTGTTCCCATTTACCAGACTACATCATACGTGTTCGAGGATGCCAACAACGCAGCAGATTTATTTGGTCTGAAAGCATCAGGAAACATTTATACGAGAATAATGAATCCTACCAATGATGTATTTGAAAAGAGAATAGCGGCATTGGAAGGCGGAACTGCTGCTCTGGCTGTAGCCTCAGGTTCTGCGGCGGTTACCTATTCAATCCTAAATATTGCAGGTGCAGGAGATAACATTGTTTCGGCAAACACCATATATGGCGGTACATACAACCTGTTCGCCGTAACACTTCCAAAGTACGGTGTAACTACAACCTTTGTAAATCCCGATAACCTGGAGAACTTCGAGAAGGCAATTAACGACAAAACAAAGGCCATATTTATCGAGTCCATCGGAAATCCAAATGCAAACATAATAGATATAGAGGCAGTAGCCGACATTGCACATAAAAACGGGATTCCTCTTTTAATTGATAACACTTTCGGAACTCCGTACCTGGTCAGACCTATAGAATACGGTGCCGACGTGGTAATTCATTCGGCAACAAAATTTATCGGCGGACACGGAACTTCAATCGGAGGAGTAATAGTTGACGGAGGCAAATTTGATTATGCTGCCAGCGGCAAATTCCCGGGGTTTACACAGCCTGATGAAAGCTATCACGGGGTGGTGTATTCACAATTGGGAGGAGTTGCTTTCGTAACAAAAACAAGAGTGCAGCTTTTGAGAGACACAGGTGCGGCAATCAGCCCCTTTAATTCCTTCCTTTTCATTCAAGGACTTGAAACCCTGTCCCTGAGAGTTGAAAAACATGTCAGCAATACAAAGAAAATCGCTGAGCATCTGGAGAAGCATCCACTTGTAGAATGGGTCAATTACCCAAGCCTTAAGAGCAACAAATACTATGAACTGGCACAGAAGTATGTTCCAAAGGGAGCAGGCTCAATATTTACCTTTGGAATAAAGGGCGGGATAGACGAGGCCAAGAAATTCATCGACAGTCTTGAGATATTCTCTCTGCTTGCAAATGTTGCTGATGCAAAATCCCTGGTTATACATCCTGCCACAACCACTCATTCACAGCTGTCCGAGAAGGATCTTGCGGAGTCGGGGGTTACACCGAATACAATCCGCCTGTCTGTTGGAATAGAGGATGCGGACGATCTCATATATGACCTTGACCAGGCTCTGGAAAAAATTAAATAATACAGTTGCCATAATAAGGGCTGCTGCAAAACAAAAGCAAATGAAATACAGGTTATAGATATTACAAACGTGCTTCCGGCGTATCTGAAGCGTACTTGCATACTAATATCAACTATCAGCGTGTATTGCTTTTGCCTTGTTTTGCGGCAGTTCTTTTTGTACCCGGAGATTAAGACTATACTTTTTAGTTGAACAGCTTATATGCGTCTCTGATGGTTCTACGCCGGAAAAATAACAACTTGGCCCAAAATCAGATTATTTTAGCCGACTCAAAATGATTTGATTATACCTAGCAGATACATTTTTAACATGGCATAATCTGTAGAATCGACCAGGCCATCATCATTAATATCTGCTGAGGAAGCTCCATTTGAAGCTGGAAACTTATTAATAATTCCCAGCAGATAACTCTTGAATATTGCAAAATCTATGGAATCTACGGCATTATCTCCGTTAACATCTCCTTTTATGAAAGTTGAAGAAGACTCTACTAATTTCAAAGTATCAAATACGCTGGCATTTATCCACGCTACATTTTTATCTGTTCCCGGTATATCCATAGAGCCTATAAAGCTTTCGCGTGTCATTTTATTGTCATTATCGTTATATGCAACACCAAACCCCAGGATTTTGTCTTTTACTAAAGTAACTGGTACATTATTTGTACTGTTCTCATTATATGTATCGTCAAATACCTTCAGTTCTAATTCCCAGGTATACACATTTCCATTTTGTGTCCTCATGACCCTTGCATGATCATTAAAATAGCTCTGGGTACCTGAGGTATTATTGTCTATAATGTCATAGTCCAACTCAATATGGTAGGCAAATGCATTATAATTGTTTTGATGGTTTCCACCGGAATGGTCTTCATCAATAAAGAGTTCCAAACAGTCATTGTCATAATAATTTTTTAAGGGAGTGGTATTGGGAGCCGAAAGCTTATCATCGGTTATTTCAACAAGATAATACAGCCTTTCGGGAGTCCATACCAGCTTAAAGCGCCCGCTAAAATCATCAGGAGTAGGAGTGTCTCCCAGCCATAAATATTTTATGTCCTTCCATTGCGCACTCTGCCAGCAGCTTTCATTTCCTATTCCGTCGATTACAGGTGCTTGATTAGCTTTCGGAGCGCTATAGCCTACAGTGGGATTTGCTGTACCATCAACTGTGAACTGAATTGTTTTGATTGAACGGTTTAAGAAACGGTCGTATGCTTCGACAGTTAATTGATGATTTCCGCTCAGGCCCACGATGTCCACATTAATGGTACTCATACCTGTTGTTGATGAAGGCTCGCGAAGTAGTCCGTCAATATACACTAATTCCTTTATAGTTTCACTGTCTGTATTTAATGAAATACTTAAGTTATTATCAGCTGCCTGCACAGAGCTGATTGTTAACTGAGGAGGTGTTTTGTCAGAGATACTGGTTGCTCCGGTTGTTGAACGTCCTGCCAGATACTTTCTGACCTCGTCGACCTTTTTGCCTGTGACATTTATGCACGAAGGGTCTATATTGCCCAATCCGTCAGCATTAAGGTAACGCAGATAGTTAATGGTCTGAGGATCCCAACCTACAGTGAGTGCCCCAATGGTGTCAACTGCTACAGCATCTTTTCCTGCCAGAATCAATCTCATGTTCATCTGATCTTTGGCAGGATTACCCCCCATTGGAATAGGACCATTTTGATACCCCTGGAGGCCATCCATAATAACCAGATTGGCTGGACGGCATTTATAGTAATCGCGAATCCATTTATGCAGGTCATCCGAATCATGGTCCACCATATTATTACGGGCGATTTCGCTTTTAGAAATTCCATATATATTTGAAGGCGGCGTACCTATGGATAAATTTTTAATGCCGCCTGTAAAACCGGCATTCCAGTGGGTTTTCATTGTAGGAAGGCTTATAACCACATCGGCCTCCTTATATTTGCGGTTGAAATAATACTGAGTATGTAAGAGGCCATCGGGCATGTTGACCAGAGTCAAACCTGGAGAGTTTTTATCCTGCCATTCCCCGCTGTCTTTCTCAATTGCAACAAATTCATCAACTCCAGGAATATTTGCAGATGTATATTTATAATAGCTGAATACATTTGAAGTACTTACAATAGCTTCTTCCATGACATAAACCTTGCCGGTCGGATTTACGCTTCGTACCAATTCGACAACTGCTTTGGTTACACGCCAGTCGGTTGTTACTCCATTTACTTCGGTAGACAGACCGGCTGATTGTATGAGATTGGGTTTAATTACAACTGTATTTCCATCCTTTACAACACTACCAATACCGCCAACTTGTGAAACAGCAGTTGTTACCATTTGTTTGATTTCTTCATAGTCGATGGATTTTGCGTCGGTTTTCGTGGACTGTATAATAGCTACATCAGATTTAGGCAGCTTTACAGGAGTGAAGGCAGCTGAAATGCTTATATGAGATATCCACTGAACATTCCAGAGGACTAAAGCTACAAAAGCAACAGCTCCCGCACCTATTACCAAATGGCGCAATGCTGAGAATTTTCTCTTTACTTTTTTTAAAATAAAGGTACCGCCTAAAACACCTGTCAGCCATATGACAAAAGACGATGCAATGGGAAAAGCGGCCCTCTGACAAGGATATGTTGCTCTGCTCGGCTTTGGAATTACACGGATAAGAAACCATATAAGCGCAATCAGCCCCGTGACAGGAAAAAACAATTTTTTAAGGTTGAGCCTTATTTTTTCTGCACCGTTATTGGTATTAGAAACTTCATGTGGTTCCTTTAGCTCAAAGTTATTTGACATTAAAATCCCCTCCTCGTTTTATATATTAATAATGTGTATAAATATAATGAGTCAATAAAATCTCCCCCTCCTCTTCAGGTGGCGGGTACCTTTTCGGTTTTCAGGCGGTGAGCACATATGTCCCGCCTCGTTGAAACGCGCAAAGGAAATAAAATTTTTCTACAGTCGAAAAATTTTATCTGAACCTATGCGTTATAAGTCAATATTTGTAAGGCTACCTCATGCAAATCATAATTTCCTTAAATATTTAAGTGACTTGTTAGCAGTAACTTGGATTTTTCCCCAAGATTTTTTGCCTGTTCTAAACGAAATATATTACAATAGATTTTCCATTTTATTAATATTATACCATAATATTCCAAAAAGTACATGCTTCATGAAAAATAGTATTCAAAAAATCAAATTAGATTTATGATAATTAAACTTACCTGACTTGGCTTAATGGTAGCCTACCGTCAATTCCCACTAAGTTCAAACGGCATCATTTTTGTCTCATCAGGGCATGTGGAGTTCCTAAAATTTATGGTGCTAACTTCTAAAGACAGGAAAACAAAAGCAAATGAAATACAGGTTAAAGATATTACAAACGTGCTTTTGGTGTATCTGAAGCGTACTTGCATACTAATATCAGCGTGTATTGCTTTTGCCTTGTTTTGCGGCAGCTCTTTTTGTTATTTTTTCTTTGAGGTTGACATTTTATTTCTTAAATATATAATTTATATTACTACGTTCAATACGGAATTGGTGTTCAAATATGCTGCCGCATATGGGATGAACACTTTTTTACAGTTTTGCCGAACAGCCAGAGTATCAATCCTGGAGCTGCAAATGCCGGTGACAAATGAAATTGACGCCTTATCGGGCTCACGGTAAGTGCGTTTGGCTGTACAAAAAATATTGTGAGCCGGAAAGGTCTATGGTACTTAATATGCCAATTAGAATACCCGATAATTTACCAGCAGCTGAAATTTTAAATAAAGAAAATATATTTGTCATGTTTGAGGACCGGGCATATCATCAGGATATAAGACCTCTTAAGATAGTAATATTAAATCTGATGCCTACAAAGATAACAACTGAAACACAGCTGCTCAGACTTATAGGAAATACACCGATTCAGATAGAGACAGTTTTACTGTACCCGGCCTCGCATTTGCCCAAAAACACACCTGAGGAGCATCTCCTGGAGTTCTATAAAACCTTTGACGAAATACAAAATGAGCATTTCGACGGACTGATAATAACTGGTGCTCCTGTGGAGCAATTGCCCTTTGAACAGGTGAATTACTGGGAGGAACTGACCCGAATCATGGACTGGAGTCTTACAAATGTCTACTCCACTCTTCATATATGCTGGGGTGCACAGGCGGGTCTGTATTATCATTATGGTATTCAGAAATATGATATTCCGAACAAAATGTTCGGCGTTTTCTCTCATACAAAGAGCAAAGAGCATGTCAAGCTGCTCAGGGGCTTTGATGATATATTCTATGTACCTCATTCAAGGCATACAGAGGTAAGGGGGGAAGATATCTGCAAGGTGGACGGGCTGGAAATCCTGTCGGAGTCTGAAGAGGCCGGTGTATATCTCGTTGCCTCAAAGGATGGAAGACACATTTTTGCAACAGGCCACAGTGAATATGATCCGCTTACGCTTAAGGCGGAATATGTCAGGGACGTGGAAAAGGGCCTGGATATTGAGGTGCCCAAAAACTATTTCCCAAATGACGATCCGGGCAAACAACCCCTGGTAAGGTGGAGGGGACATGCAAATCTCCTGTTCCTCAACTGGCTGAACTATTACGTATACCAGGAAACTCCGTACGATCTGACAAAGATAGGCAAGTAAGCTGTAAAATATTGTTACCTATGAGCACCTGAAAGTTTTTTAACAATCCATATCTTTTTCATCTGGTGTCCGCCGGTTTACTTTGATGATACGGACACCCGGGTAGCGTAGTTAATACGACATTGATTGCTGTGCCAGGGGGAGGACCGGTACAGGATGGGGATGGGGTAGCAGTCTTTTCGGGTGCTCATAGGGTAGATAGAAATACTCTATCTACTTTACATAATATTTCCGGGCACATCAAAATGATACTATTTTAAATCACTATTTCCTCTAATTTTTTGAATACTTCTGATTACCGCATCCTTTGAATTTTCCCAGGGGGCATCATTATACCTGTAATCAAATTTTTTGGTAAACCATTCAACTTCCTTCTCGATCCTGTCCATATTAGCCAGCTGCATTTCCATTAAATTCCTGGTAAAGATTGCCGTCTCACTGGTGTTAAGATATTTTTTGGTTGAGGACAGCAGCAGCTTTAAATGCTTAAGGCAAAAACCCTTTTTTGAATGGAATTTTTCCCTGAAATCAGGTTCCTTGAAGTACAGGTGAAAAACAACATCAATATATCTGTCCATGGTATGTTCAAGCTTACTGCAAATGGCACAGCTCTTTTCAATATTGTCAAGCTGTGAAACCAGCTCTGCAACAAGCTTTTCGGTGTCAGTCTGCCTGGAGGAAAGCTTATTGGACAGGTTCTTTACCATGCCTGTTGAGGCGTCCTTTTTCAAGGCCTCAGCCTTGCTCTCATAAATTTTTTTCATAGCCTTGTTTTTTTCCTGGAGAAAGGTATCGATCATCAGAGCCAATCCAAGGCGGTTGGATTGGTTGTTGTACATGGCTTCGAAATGCGTCCGGCAAAAACCGAGCTCATTGGTTTCCTGACGCTTGTCAGGCTCCATCAGAGCAGGCCCAAGTGCATATTCAACACTTTCCTCCTCAAGTTTTCTCTCCAGAACGCAAAGCGGACATTCGCATTCTACTGCAAAAGCGTCTGTAACAGGCAGGGTATAAATCTTTTCCTTCATAAGATATGTTTCTCCTATAACTATACTTAACTTTACTTATCCGGCAAATAGTTTCATTATTAATCATATTTATACCGGACACAGTATTATTTGACATTTACTCGCTTCAACCAGTTGTATTACAATAATAAATTATATCACTTTATTGACTTTTGGGGTACTGCTATCCATTAAGAGAAAAAACTGATTCAACAAAAAACATATGGGTAAGAACTAATAGTAAACGGGGTTAAAGCTGTCGGCTGAATTTTCAACAGGCAGACAGGTGACAAACGATTATTGCTAATATGAAGGGGAAAACACTGATGAATTATGAGGGTTATTTGCTTGAAGAAAAGGGTAACTGCCTGAGGGTGGGGAATGTAAGAGATTTTGATCTGGCGCATATTTTCGAGTGCGGACAATGCTTCAGGTGGATCAAACAGCCCGACGGGAGCTATCATGGAATCGTTAACGGCAGAGCCGCCAGGGTGAGCTTTGACGGAGAGACGTTGTATATAGAAAACTCAGGGATACAGGACTTTATCGATATATGGTTTGATTATTTTGATCTGGGTACCGATTATTCAAAAATAAAGTCGGTGCTTGAGAAGGACGAAATCATGAAGGAGGCCATAAAAACCGGTTACGGAATAAGGCTGCTGAGGCAGGATTTCTGGGAGATGCTTATTTCCTTTATAATTTCGGCCAACAACATGATTCCGAGAATAATGAAAACCGTGGATACGCTTTCGGTGCTGAAGGGCGAGTGTATAGATGCCGGCAGTTCCAGCTACGGCTTTCCGGGAATTGAAGAACTGGCAGCCGCTTCTCTGGAGGAAATACAACAGTGCAGGGCCGGCTTCAGGTGCAAATATATTTATCAGACCGCCAAGTTGATGAAGGCCGGCAATATCAGCAAGGACAGGCTTATGAAGCTGAAAACCGAAGCCGCCAGGAAAGAACTTATGACGCTCCCCGGTGTGGGCCCAAAGGTAGCCGACTGCATTCTGCTGTTCAGCGGTTTGAAATATGATGTCTTTCCCACCGATGTATGGGTAAAAAGAGTCATGGAGGAACTGTATCTGAAAAGGGAAGCCGGTCTTAAAGAAATACAGCAGTATGCAAGAGATAATTTTGGAGCTTTGACGGGGTATGCCCAGCAATACCTGTTTTACCATGCAAGGCTGAATAAAATAGGGATGTCTCAGGGAAAAAATAAATTGCCTGCCATATGAGTACGGGCTTCATACGGAACTTTTTATCCACCGCTTCTATATTATATAGTATGACAGCAATAGGAGCTTCACAGCAAATAAGGGCACATATAATAATTTTTATGCAGATGGAGTGGTTTTTATGAAGTGCATAGCAATATTGGAAACGGGTAATTATGTATACAAGCTGGAATCTGCTCTTGAAAGGAAAGGTCTAAAATTCGATATAGTTTCGACTCCATGTAATGTGGCTAAAGGCGGCTGTGGTTTGTGCCTGAAATTTCCGGAAGAGTATCTCCCTGTTGTAAGGAACGCGGCAGCGGAGTGTAATACGCCTGTGAAGGCTTTTTACAGGATTGTACCGAGTTTTGCAAAAAACAGATATCAGAGGATATAGCAAAGAGATTTATTATGAGAAAGATAACGAAAGATAGTTGGCGATAGATTACCCATATAATTTTTAAAAATATTTTACATTGTATGTTACAGGTGCTATAATAGGGCTATAAAACGCAGTAAATGATAGGATTTGAGTCACATCAGGCTTATCTTTTCCAAGTTAATAAGATATCCTGAAATGAGCGAATAAAACCTTTTATTTTGAACCTACATCTGTAATAAGGGAGTCTGCTGTCTGGTATTCT
>JAEWJR010000050.1:0-3880 GCA_023386445.1 Bacillota bacterium
ATTTAAGCAGCCTGTTTAAACGGTTTGAGGATAACAGCTTTATCAATTGTTTAAATAATATCAGGTTGGGGCAGGCAAAAAAACTTTTAGTTAACAGAGAGGTTAAAATGTATGAAGTTGCGTTTCGCTCAGGCTTTAACTCATCCCAGTACTTTAGCAGCTGCTTTAAAAAAAGTACCGGAATGACCCCCAGTGAGTACCGGCAGAAGTATCTGTAATGGTGAAAAAAGCAAGGATAAAATTTTGGACGGCGTGAATGATGCGCCTGCCTTGAGGGCTGCTGATGTTGGTGTTGCCATGGGGCAAGCCGGAACACAGGTTGCTAAGAGTGCTGCTGATATGGTGCTGACGGATGATAATTTTGCGACAATTGTGTCTGCAATACGAGAAGGACGAAACGTTTTTTCCAATATCAGAAAAACCATTTACTTTTTGCTTGTATGTAACCTTTCTGAAATTGTGATTATGCTGGGAGCTCAGTTGTCGGGCTGGGGCATCCCGCTAACACCTGTTATGCTGCTTTTGATAAATGTATTGGGTGATGGAATTCCCGGCTTACACCTTGCCAAAGAGCAAAGTGATGAGCGCATCATGAAACGTAAACCTATCGGCCGTAACGAAAGTTTTTTCAGCAGCAGCATTCTTAAAGCTATTATTCGGCAAACCGTTGCATTTTCTGTTGTTGGTTTAGCGGCTTATTACTTTGGTGCTTTCCTTTCACCGGACAGCAGTGCGGAAGCTGCACAAACAGCAGGCCGGACCATGGCGTTCCTGGTTGTTGCTTTTACCAGTATTCTGCATATATTTACAGTTCGCAGCCGTTCGTCCATGTTTAAACGAAAAATCAGGGACAATATACCGCTGGTGTATAGTGTTATAGCCATGTTGGCGGTGTTTTCCATCATGGTGTTGGTTCCTCCGATAGGGGCTGTTTTTGGTCTGGTTCCCATAACCCTGCAGGAATGGCTGGTTGTATTGGTTCTTACCATTATACCCAGTATTGTTGCGGAAATATCGAAGTTTTGGGAAAACCGGTGTGAATTACGGTCGTATCGCAGCCGTGTAGTGCACCATCATACCCAAGAGGATGACTGAGTGGTCTGTCTTCAGGATTGAACTTTCATTGAAAAGGATGATGCAGCCGGGCTGGATTCTGAAAGGAAGTATACCAATATATGCAATTAACATAATATGTTATTTATAAATTTATTCATTATTGCAACAAAGTATGATATCATATAAAAGAATAAAATGCAGTTCAACTAAAAAATCACCATATTGTAGGAATTATGAGATGAAAAATAATAAATTTATTAGTTTCGCAATATCTGTCTTTAAAAATATGTCTATAAAAAGCAAAATATTTATTTTTTATGCAGGCATACTTTTAGCATCCCTATCGGTATTTGCCATATTAACAATCAATATTTCAAATCAGGCGATGGTTGAAAAGGTAACAAAAAATGCGGAAAGAGAACTTTCTCTCATTGACAAGAGCCTGCTTAACTTGGCCAACAATTCTGAAAACTATGCAAGAATACTTTCAATGGATAACAGAATGCAAAATCAGCTGGAGCGTATAGAAAACAATGAGTTGGATTCGATTGATAATATTGAGGTTGAAAAGACATTATCTACCGTGATAAGTAATGTTGTACAGCCTAATACCAATATTGCCGCTGCAAGTATCATATCGTCACAAAATACTTTATTTGACGCAGGTTATATCGATAATTCGAGTATAAGTTCGTACTTTAGTAGTAACTTAATAAACTCTATAACTCAAAATAAGGTTCCGACATGGACCGGCCTGTTCAAGGTCAGATACAAGTTCGGTGGAGATGAAAATGTCTTTGCCATAGCCAAAACCATAATCGGATTGGATACTGGGCATGTCTAGGGAACAGCAGTGCTTTATTTGAAAGAAAAGGATGTTGCCGCAATATACCTGAACAACATAGTAAACGAGGATGATAAGTTTTTTATAGTTGACAGTCAGAATAATATCATATCCACTCAGGATAAAAGCCAGTTATACAGGAAGTTTGACGAGGGAATGTATCTGGGAAAATATAAGATTGATGATATTTCGGATACCAAGAGCCTTATAAGAAACATAGGGGACAGGAAGGTTTTGATAACAGTCCAGGATTTCAACAAGCTTGACTGGAAGGTTATCAGTGTAATTCCCCTGGATGAAATAACCCATGAAAACAGGAGGATGACTCAGATTATCGTTGTTTTTGGCGTGATCTGTCTCATATGTGCATTTGCTGCTTCCTATCTGCTGTCCTACACCATATCCAAGCCCATTCTGAAGCTTGTAAGTATTATGAGAGAAATCAAATCCGGCAATTTGAAGCTGAGAGCAGATTTGAATGTCAAGGGTGAAATCGGGCTGCTGGGAGACGGGTTTAACAGCCTGATGGATAAAATTAACGGGCTTGTGGAACAAATCTATGCGGAGCAGAGGTTAAAACGGGAAAACGAATTCAAGCTCCTTCAATCACAGATAAAACCCCATTTTTTATACAACACTATAGAAACAATAATTTCATTTATAAAGCTTAATTTAAAGGACAATGCAATGGCAACTGCAAAATATCTGGCAGGCTTTTACAGGATTTCCCTGAGTAAGGGCAATGACATTATAACCATTAGAGACGAAATGAATCTGATAGACAATTACCTGTCAATACAAAAAATGAGGTATGTTGAGTACCTGGATTACAGCTTGGAATTTGACGAAGAAATATTGAACTATCAGATACCTAAACTAACCTTGCAGCCACTTGTTGAGAATTCCATTTATCATGGGCTAAAACAGAAGGAGGACAAGGGCATGCTGATAATTAAAGGCGTGTTTGAGGAGGATGAAATAAAAATAGAAGTGTTTGATGATGGTGTAGGAATGAGTGAGGAGAGGATTTGCCGGGTTCTTAACAGACCGGTGAATGACCACAAAAGTAGTGATTTTGGTATACACAGCGTTGATTCACGATTAAAACTGCTATACGGAGAGGAATATGGATTGAGCATAGAGAGCAGAGTGGCTGAATTTACCAGAGTTACATTGAGATTGCCGGCTGTCGAGGCTTAGGGGTGAAGAAATGTTGAAAATAATGATAATTGATGATGAATTTTATTTCAGAGAAGCACTTAAGGTATCCATACCTTGGAAAGAGCTTGATTTTGAAATCTGCGGAGAAGCAAAAAACGGTAAGGACGCTCTGGAAAAGGTGGCGGATTTAAATCCCGACATAATGATTGTTGATATTAATATGCCTATAATAGACGGCCTGGAATTTATACAAAGTGTTAAGGAAAAAGGATTAGAAAGTAAATTTATTATTCTTACCGGGCACAGCGAGTTCAATTATGCCAAACAAGCAGTTCAGCTTGGGGTAAATAATTACATTCTAAAGCCCGTTAATGAGGAAGAACTTATAAGTTCATTAATTGAAATAAAAGAGATTATTATGAGGGAGACAAGTATAAAATTTGAGTTTGAAGGTTTAAAACAACAGGTAAGGGACAGTCTTCCTCTTCTTAAGGATAAGTTATTGAATGAATTGCTTCAGGGCTCCCTGATTCCAAAAGAAAATGAAACTTTAAAAAAGATGGAATATCTGAAAATTAATATTAATTCGGATTACTATCTGGTAATTACCATTGAATTGGACTGTGGTGATGATACCAACTGGGATAATGAAGAAAAGCAGCTGTGGAAATACGCAGTATCCAATATCTCAAATGAAATTCTGGATGAAAAATTTATTTTTGATATTTGTTATGATATTGATGACAGAATATGTATAATCGTCGGTATGGATGGAACACAAAACAAGGGTGATTTCCTTACTCAGCTGGAAAGCAGGCT
>JAEWJR010000020.1:0-13287 GCA_023386445.1 Bacillota bacterium
TATTCCATATAAATAAGAGGGAGGACGAAGGTTTATGGCAAGAGTTAAAGGTGCGATGAGAACTCGCGCAAGACATAAAAAAATATTGAAGCTTGCAAAAGGATATTTTGGAGCAAAGAGCAAGCTCTTTAGAATGGCTAATCAAGCCGTTATGAAATCTTTAAACTATGCTTTCAATGACAGAAGAGCAAAGAAGAGAGACTTCAGAAAGCTTTGGATAGCCAGAATAAATGCTGCTGCAAGAATTAACGGTTTATCCTACAGCAGATTTATCAATGGATTGAAGAAATCAGGAATCGAACTTAACAGAAAAGTTCTCGCTGATATGGCAGTGAACGATGCGGCTGCATTCGCTCAGCTGGCTGAGTTGGCTAAATCCGCTAAATAAGAATACTAAATCAGTTTATAAGGAGTATCTTTTTGAAGCCAAAAAGATACTCCTTTTTAGCAGTATCAAGAAAATTTGCTCACTATATAAAAAGTCAATTACTATCGGCTGAAAGGCGAAGGCTTTAAACCGTAATTGACTTTGGTAAGCACAAAAAACTGAGGGAAGCGAATTTTCTTGGAGTATAGGAATTTATAACTTTTGGAACAGTGATGGGGCACTGATAATACTGAGTTTGAATGTGTGCACCAGAAAATTCCAAACGGTAAATTTCTATGCTCGGGGATTGGAAAGAGGAATCCCTTTCCCGGTTTCAGGAGGGTGCTCAGAAATGTGAAACATTTTGTCGAAGGGAACCTAGGGTTCCCTAGCGAACAAGATAATTTGCGTAGCATAGGCAGAGTTCCTAAGTGGGCGCGAAACGGATTTGCGAAGCAAATTTCTTGCTTGAGGTGATCAGTTATGAGCAGAGTAATTTTTTTGGTTGATATGAATGCTTTTTTTATTAGCTGTGAGATGTCCAGAAGGCCTGAAATTGTGGGAAAACCGGCCGCGGTGGCAGGAGACCCCAGGAATAGATCGGGCATTATACTTGCTGCAAATTATGAGGCCCGTAAATTTGGTGTAAAAACAACAATGGTTATTCACCAGGCTTTAAAGTTATGTCCCGGTATGCTTTTCATTCCGCCGGACCATCACTATTATGAGGCCAGGTCCAGGGAAGTAATGTCGCTGCTTGGAAATTATTCACCGGTTATTGAACAGAACAGCATTGACGAGGCATGGCTGGACATGACGGGTACCGAAAGCTTGTTTGGAAAGCCGGTAGAGGCTGCCCGTAAAATCATGGAGAGTATAAACGAGGGCCTTGGTTTATGGTGCTCTATAGGTATTTCGGAAAACAAGCTGCTGGCCAAAATAGCTTCTGAAATAAAGAAGCCTATGGGCATCACGGAATTATGGATAAAAGATATAAAACAAAAGCTCTGGCCTCTGAAGGTAACAGATATGTACGGAGTCGGAAAGCAGACAGGAGAAAAGCTTAATAATCTTGGAATCATAACTATCGGTGATCTTGCAGAATATGATCCGGCAGCACTGGCCAGGGCTCTGGGGAAAATGGGAACGGAGCTCCAGAACTATGCAAACGGACGTGATGATTCTCCGGTAGCACCTCATACATCAGGGGAGATGAAATCAATAGGACGTTCTTCAACTCTCTCTGAGGATGTTACCGATGTTGAGACTGTCAGGAACCTATTTCTTGAGATGTGTGAAGAAGTTGGTTTTGATGCCAGAAGACATGACAAAAGGGCAGGAACTGTTCAAATAACCATAAAATATTCGGATTTTAAGAGTATTACAAGGCAGGTTGGAATCGAACCGACTTATCTGACCAAAGAAATTTTTGAAACAGGTTTCGCACTGCTCCGGAAAAACTGGAACAGCTTCAGGCCTGTACGCCTCATTGGTATCAGTATCAGCAGTTTTGAAAAGGGTATAAAATCAAAGCAGCTGTCACTTTTTGAAGAGGATGGGATTGACGGTAATTCGGAAAAAGAGGAAAAACTTGAAAAAACCCTGGATGATATCCGGAACAGGCATGGCCTGTCCTCTGTGACAAGAGCTGTGCAAATCAAGAGACCGCAATAAGGAAGGCCATATATATGGCCTTCTAAACTTAAGTAAGTATTATTTTAATTTGGCTTGCATGGTATTTTTTAAAATCTGTCTTTGTTTTTCAAATATGTATCTGGTCAGAATATCGGAATCACGCGGCGAAACTTTAATGTAATGCATGCCTGCCTCGTATTTTTTATTCTTTTCACTGGAATTGCGTATTACCTGAGCAATTACCCTGATTGTAGCCGAACCCTCCAGATCAATACTTATATCCAGAACTGCTCCGGAGCTGAGAGGTTCCTCAAGTATCATGCAAAATCCGCTGCCGCTTATGTTTTTGGTGTAGGCAGGAATTAATTGTGTATCGCCGAGCTCCTCAAACTGGTAATTGTCGGTACTGATTGGCTGATGGTCAATTACTTTATACAGACAGCTCAGAACAACATCAAGTCTGTAAAAGCGTCTTCTTTGTATTTTGTTGAATTCACTTACAATTTCCACATCGAATACATCCAGAGCTCCGCTTTTTCTGTGGCCTTTTACCTGACCCTTGAAATACAAAAGCTCCTGTCTTTCGTTCAGATAATAAATAATTATTGTTAAATTTCTCGACAGGAATTTTAATCTTCCTTCACTCATTGGTGAAACAATGCATATTGTTTTCTCATCGACAACATCGACCAATTGGCTAATGTAACTGGTTGTTGATTCATCAATTTTTCTATCATATTCAGGTATTTCAACTTCTAATTTAGTTCCAACCTTAATGTCTTTCGCGTTCATTAAATATCTCCATACCAATATTATTATAAATAAATTTTAAATATCCTTATTACATTATATTCTATAAATAGGGATTTTTCAGTAAAAAAATTAAAATATTTATAAAATATTTGCATGGTAAGTTTTGGAACGGGAAAACATATAATATACTGTGCTTCTACAGATAACTGGACATGGAGTAAAATGTGAGATATAATAGTCACTGGTGTTAAGCAATGCCATGTCAATCAAATTATTTAGGTGTGATTTATTATGAAACCTTTTTTTAATGAAAACAAATATGAAACCGGCCTGAACAAAAGAAATATATTTGATAAACTTTTTTTAAATACAAGATGGTATTTTGTTTACGGTTATGGCAAAGAGATCATAAGCGGCAGAAACCTGGCAGTGAAAAACAAATATGACAGTGAAGCATGGGCCAATTCGAGTTACAGGATATTTGAAGCTATTGAGAAAAGCGGCGGCAGAATTTTCATTGATGGTATTGATAACATATCAAAGGCAGAAGGACCTGTGGTTTTTGTGAGCAATCACATGAGTACACTGGAGACTTTTGTTTTCCCTTGTATAATTGCCCCATTGAAGGAAGTTACTTATGTTGTCAAGGAAAGTCTTGTATCTATGCCTCTTTTCGGGCATATTATGAAAAGCCGGAACCCCATAGTCGTTTCAAGAAAAAATTCGAGGCAGGATTTGCTGAAGGTTATAAGCCAGGGCAAAGAGATAATTGAAAAAGGAATCTCTATAATTTTGTTTCCTGAGGGAACCAGGCAGAAAGTGTTCAATCCCGAGAAATTTAATTCATTGGGAATAAAACTGGCGAAAGAAGCAGGTGTAGCTGTTATTCCTGTCGCTATAAAGACTGATTTCTGTGGAAATGGAAAACTGATAAAGGACATAGGCCCCATCCATAGAAAAGAGCCGGTATGCATTTCTTTCGGAGAACCTATCAACATAACAGGAAACGGCAAAGCTGAGCATAAACAGGTAATAGAATTTATTTCTGGAAAAATAGATGAATTTAAAAAAATAAAATTATAAAAATAATTTTGGCTTAACAAATATTTGGTCTTGTCAAATTGCAAACTTCGTACTAAAATATATAAATGTAGTATTTCGGGAATTAGCGCAGTTTGGTAGCGCGCTTGGTTCGGGACCAAGAGGCCGGGAGTTCGAATCTCCCATTTCCGACCATAAAAAGGGCTTGCCTAAAATGGTAAGCCCTTTTTATACACATTTGACTTTTTAAATTCATCGTGCTAAAATACAAAACAAATTAAGTAATTTGACATGAATACTTTTTTAAAAATTTATATTATAACTGTTGCAAAGGCGCAAAGGAGATTACTCCTTATGCGTTTTTTTTATTATCTCCGACAGTACCCTCTATTGGCAATGTACAATACGTTTTTGAGTGGTTAATTTGCCCTGTGGCTGCGTTAAAGCCGCTTGCAAGCCACAAAGCCTTACTGCACGCCTTTGCCTTGCCGTAAGCCCAATTATCTCACTCAAAAATCACCGGCCTCATGCTGAGATATTTTGGCAATTTTCGAGGAGGATGGATGCAGCCTTGCTGGCGCAAGGCAAGGACGACGACAAAGAAAAGTGGCAAAATAGCCGAGGTGAGGCGTGTTATACATTGTCAACAGAGGGTAATAACGCAATAATTTAAAAACTGAGAGGTGAGGTTATGGCAATTACTCTTGGAAAGCTGTGCACAAATGTGGAAAGTACCTATAGCATGAAACTGGTGGCAGGAGTTGACGGTTTGGATAATTTCGTGAGATGGGTTCATATGATAGAAGATACTGAAGTTCCAAGCTTCCTGCATGGTAATGAACTTGTATTTACCACCGGAATAGCTCAAACGGGAAAGGACTGGATGCTGCAGTTTGCAGCCTCTGTCCTTACCAAGAAGGCCAGCGGCCTGGTATTGAACCTTGGTCCTTATATAGAAACCGTCCCTGACAATTTAATTCAGTTCTGCGAAGAGCATAGTCTTCCTCTGTTTATCGTACCCTGGTCAGTCCGGCTTATTGATATAACCTACGATTTCTGTCACAGGATCATAGCAAGTGAAGAAATAGAAATGGATTTGGCGGCAGCCATGAGGAATCTAATATTCATGCCTCAGGAGGAGAAGGTATATAAACCTGCACTTGAGAAACGTTTTTTTTATCCTGAGTCTTTTTATACAGTCATAGCACTTGAGGCTGTATATGAGGATGACATGGCATTAAGTGAAGATGAAACCAGAAGCCTGAAGCTGCAGATTCAAAAAATATTGAACAAAAGCGGCAAACTTTTCAGTATTTTCTTTTATGACAAAAAAATGATTGTTATACTGCAGGAATTTTCCGAGAAGCAGATAGATGAATTTATTGAAACGCTTCAAAAAGCCTGTGAGCTGGAAGGTGTCCTATACAAGCTATATGCGGGTGTCAGTCCCACGGGCAAGGGTTATTATTATATATCCGATGGCTATAATAAAGCTGCCATGGGGCTCAGAATCGCAAAGCTTCATAACAGGAAAAGTGTGCGCTATCAGGCTATGGGCCTTTATAAGCTTATCGTTTCTGTAAATGACAATAATACTTTGAACGAAATATACAGAGAAAATCTCGGAGCACTTGAAGATTATGATCAAAAAAACGGAACCGATTATATGGCTACACTCCGCTGTTATCTTGAGAACAATTCAAGCGTTCAGGAGGTGGCCCATATTACCTTTGTTCACAGAAATACAGTCAATTACAAAATCAAAAAAATAAGAGAAATCCTGAGGTGCGAGTTTGATTATGAGGATAAACTGAAGCTCATGCTTGCATTTTTTATAAAGGACCTGCTCTGAAGAATTTTTTATTTCAACTGTGGGTTCCGCACCATATTCATGTCTTGTTTGTTTGAAGCTGTCTTCCGGTAAGGGGCAGCTATTTTTTTATCGTATGTTTTAGATGATATGCAAATCCCTGGTATATCTGGTTTACAAACTGCACACTAAAATCTGTAAATTCCGACGAAACCGGTTGATTTATGTGTTTCAAATTTTCTTGACATGGGAATAAAATAAGTTGATAATTACATACGTATGGCCAACTCTAAAATTTTATGAAATTTTTTGCCATTTATTTTTTAATTATAAAAAAAGAGGGAATATTATAAATACAATTTAATTATTTTAACTGTTACAAAAATTATATTATCATATTGTATTTGTTCTGATATAATAAATTCTGGTAACAGGTTAATATATACCGAAAAGTTGTTAAAGAATTTGTTTTGTTCTTTTTTTTTGGCTTTTTGTTTAACTGGAATAATAATATATAGGTCAATACAGGCCTATTTTTTAAGCACATAGACAATGTAAAAATATTTAATTGAGAATGGAGCTTGATATGGGGATAAAACTCTCGGATGGATTACTGAAAAGTGTTGAAAAACCATCCAGATATACCGGAAATGAATGGAACAGTGTGATAAAGGATCCAAAAAACATTAATATACGATTTGCATTTTGTTTTCCCGACACCTATGAAATAGGAATGTCACACCTGGGTATGAAAATACTTTACCATTTGCTGAATGAAAGACAGGACTGCTATTGTGAAAGAGTATTTGCTCCATGGACAGATATGGAAAGTAAAATGAGGGAAAATAACATTCCTCTCTATTCACTCGAAAGCAGGGATCCAATTAAAGACTTTGATTTCGTGGGCTTTACTCTTCAATATGAAATGAGTTTTTCAAATATAGTAAATATGCTTGACCTTGCCGGGATTCCCATTCTGTCGGAAGAGAGAAATGCCGGGGCTCCTTTTGTTTGTGCAGGCGGACCCTGTGCCTATAATCCGGAACCACTGGCCGACATAGTCGATTTCTTTATGATGGGCGAAGGTGAAGAAATAATAAATGAAGTTATGGATGTATACGGCAGGTGGAAGGGGACGGGCAAGCCAAGACAGGCTTTTCTTGAGGAAATTGTCAAAATAGAAGGTATTTATGTCCCTTCCTTTTATGAGTTTACCTATAATGAGGACGGAACAATAAAAGAATTTCTGCCTGTAAAACCCCATTATCCTACCAGAATAAAAAAGCGTATTATCAACGACATGGATAAGGCATACTTTCCTGATAAAATTGTTGTTCCGTACACAGATATAGTTCATGACAGAATAATGCTTGAGATATTCAGGGGCTGTACAAGGGGCTGCCGTTTCTGTCAGGCAGGTTTCATATACAGGCCTGTCAGGGAAAAAAGCCCGGAAAGACTGCTGGAACTGGCTAAAAAGCTGGAAGAAAGCACTGGTTATGAGGAAATATCACTTACTTCTCTCAGCACCAGTGACTATACGGGTCTGGAGCCTTTAACCGCAGGTTTGCTTGAAGATATGGAAGAAAGAAAAGTGAATTTGTCACTTCCTTCCTTAAGAATTGATTCTTTTTCACTGGATTTGATGGAAAAGGCGCAAAAAGTACGTAAGAGCGGACTTACCTTTGCACCCGAAGCAGGAACGCAAAGACTGAGAGATGTTATCAATAAGGGTGTAACCGAGGAGAATCTGCTTAATGCTGTAACATTGGCTTTCAACGGCGGTTGGAGCGGCGTTAAGCTGTACTTCATGCTGGGCTTGCCTGCCGAAACACTTGAAGATGTTGAAGGGATAGCCTATTTGGCCTACAAGGTAGTTGATGTATATAGAAATGTTCCCAAGGAGAAAAAGGGGAAGGGGCTCAATGTAACCGTAAGCACTGCAACTTTTGTACCAAAGGCCTTTACACCTTTTCAGTGGGAGCCTCAGGACAGTATTGAAAATGTCCATATAAAACAAATGCATTTGAAAGATAAAATACGTTCAAAGCAAATCACATATAATTATCATGAGAATAAACTCAGCTTTATGGAAGCCGTATTTGCCCGCGGAGACAGAAGAGTCTGCAAGGTTTTGATTAAAGCCTGGCAGATGGGCTGCAAATTCGACGGCTGGGGAGAGCATTACAAGTACGAGGTGTGGATGAAGGCATTTGAGGAATGCGGGGTTGATCCGTATTTTTACGCCACCCGCAGGAGGGAATATGACGAGATTTTGCCTTGGGATCATGTAGATGTGGGAGTATCCAAGAAATTTTTGATAAATGAGAGTAAAAAGGCTTTGGAAGGCAAAATCACACCCAATTGCAGAGTTGATTGCGGAGGTTGTGGTGCTTCGGTACTAAACAACGGAATATGCGGATAAGGGTTATTTATATAAATTCAAATAAAGTTTGAGATGGCAGGTGCATAGTGCCCGGCATGGGCACATTAAAATAAAATTTACCCCATAAAAATGTATTGAGAATGCTTTTTGTGTGCGGAATGAGGCGATTCATCAGGGTCAGGCAAGGCTGACCCTGCGCATATGGGGACATGGAGGTTAAATTGGTTAATATACGTATAAAGTTCAGGCGTGGAGAAGAAGTTAAATTTATATCACATTTGGATCTGATGAAGGTGTTCGAACGTGCCATAAGAAGAGCCAGACTTCCAATAGCCTACTCTCAAGGCTTTAATCCCCATCCGGGCATGGTATTCGGACTCCCTCTGAGTGTCGGGGTTACAAGTGAAGCAGAATACGGAGACTTTGAAATTACCGATGACAGTCTGCCGGTGAATGAGTTTATTGACAGACTCAACGGACAGCTGCCGCAGGGCTTGGAGGTCTTAGCCGCAAAACACAGACAGACAAAACAAAATATAATGGCTACTATTTCAGCCTCTGAATATATTGTAGTAGTTGGTACCGCGTTTGAGTGTACTGAAAAGACTCTCAAAGCAGGTATAAGCAAATATCTCTCACAAAAAGAGATAATAGTGAAGAAGAAGACAAAAGGCGGAGTTAAGGATACCGATATAAGAAACATGGTTTTCGATCTGGATTTTGAGCTGCAGTCCTGCGGGACTTTTAACATAATTAGGTTCACCATGCTGGTCAGCGCCGGCAGCAAGGCAAATCTGAAACCTGAATTGCTGGTGGAATCGCTGTTTGAAATGTTTGGAGCCGGATACGAAATAGACAGGATCCATAGATCCAAACTCTATGTCAAGGTTCAGGAGGAGTTGCTGGACCCAATGGATGGAAAGGTTTTGTAAGTGTGTTCGGAGCAAGCCGGATATGCATGAAATAGACAAACGTGATTGGCACTAATTCCACGTAAGAATGGAGATTTGAATGATTAACGAAATTATTGTAGACGTCGGCCCCGGTGAAATCAGAGTAGGTATCCTTGAAGATAAAGAGCTGGCTGAAATTCACATTGAAAGAACAAATCATCAGGGTATAGTAGGAAATATATACAGGGGGAAGGTCAGCAGTGTCCTGCCAGGTATGCAGGCGGCATTTATTGATATAGGCTATGAAAAAAATGCTTTCCTTTATGTAGGTGACGCCATACCTCAGAAAGAGTATACTGATGATGAAATAGACGTTTTTCGTGATTACACCGGGTACAATATTACAGATATACTGAAGGTGGGGCAGGAAATAACTGTTCAGGTTATCAAGGAACCTATCGGAACCAAGGGACCGAGGGTTTCAACACATATAACACTTCCCGGACGTAATCTGGTTCTTCTGCCAAATGCCGACTATGTGGGTATATCCCGCAGAATTGAAAATGACGATGAAAGACAAAAACTGAAAAAAACAGCTGAAAAACTGAAGCCGGAAAATATGGGACTTATTGTCCGTACAGTATCGGAAGGTAAGGAAGAAGCTGATTTTGTTGAGGATGTTTCATTTTTAACCAGACTTTGGTCCAAAATTAAGCAGTCTGAAAGCAGCGGGCCTGTTCCAAGATGTATTCATAAGGATATCAACCTGATATACAGGTCCGTGAGGGATTTATTTACCTGGAATATTGATAAATTCATCATCAATGATGAAAAAGAATACAACAAGGTGCTGGAACTTGTGGAAATGATATCGCCTGCACTGAAGAACAGAGTTGAACTATTCAGCAAGGATTACACCATTTTTGATTATTATCAGATTGAAACAAAAATTGAAAGAGCCCTTGCCAGAAAAGTATGGCTGAAATGCGGAGGGTATATTATTATTGATAAAACCGAAGCGCTTACAGTAGTGGATGTTAATACCGGAAAATTTGTCGGAGATAATAATCTTGAAGATACTGTTTTGAAAACAAATATCGAAGCCACAAAGGAAATTGCAAAACAGCTGAGACTGCGGGATATAGGCGGAATTGTCATTATAGATTTTATTGATATGAGTGATCCGGAGCATCAGCAGATGGTTTTGGATTCATTACGTCAAAGCCTTAAGAGTGACCGGACAAAAACCATCGTTCTTGGAATGACAGCTCTTGGACTGGTGGAAATGACCAGGAAGAAGATCCGTCAGGAGCTTGCAACGGTAATGAAATGTGACTGTCCCTATTGTGAAGGTACCGGTAAAATCAATACAGCCGATACAAATGCAATTAACAGGCTGAAATTAAATACTGATCAGAAAATATAACAGGTGTTCTCTATATGGGCCGATGTGAAGCGCCGGGTAAATAATTATATAGAGAAAATAACCGAATTATTTCAAAAAGGTTGATGAAGATAAAAAGTATTCATCAACCTTTTTTCTTGCCTTCATTAACTTAAACTTGTGCATACAATGTATTTAAAATTATATGGTATTGGTTATTGATTTTATATAAGATCAGTATATATGAGGTTGAATATCAGGTATAACTTATATTGAGACAAGTGCGGTACTGTGTGTGGGGCGTGCTTTGTAAGGATATAGAAAAATGTATTGATTTTTTTGCAAAGCAGATATAAAATTAAATTATAACATGTGCATACAAGTTAAACACATAGGGAGGAGTTAGGAGATATGATGAATTATAAAGATTTTGAATTTTGGTTTATAACAGGAAGTCAGCACCTATACGGTCCGGAAACCCTGAAGCAGGTTGCGGAACACTCAAAGGTAATGGTTGAAGCTTTGAACAAGGATTCCGCCATACCTTATAAAATTGTTTATAAACCGACGGTTACTACCCCTGAAGAGATAACAAAGGTTCTTACCGACGCAAATACTGATGAAAAATGTGCAGGTGTGATTACATGGATGCACACTTTCTCACCATCAAAGATGTGGATAGCAGGTTTTTCACAGTTGAACAAACCTTTGCTGCATCTCCATACCCAATATAATCAGGCACTTCCGTGGAATGATATAGATATGGACTTCATGAACCTGAACCAGTCGGCTCACGGAGACAGAGAGCATGGGTTTATAGGGGCAAGAATGCGTTTGGCCCGTAAGGTAATTGCCGGATACTGGGAAGATGCAAAAGTCCGCGAGAGAATTGGAGCATGGGAAAGAACAGCAGTTGCGTTTATATGGGGAAGACATCTCAAAGTTGTGAGATTCGGAGACAACATGCGTGAGGTTGCAGTTACCGAAGGTGACAAGGTTGAAGCGCAGATTAAATTTGGCTGGTCTATTAACACCCACGGTGTCGGAGATCTTGTAGCCAAGGTAAATAGTGTTACTGACAAGCAAATCGATGAGTTGATAGCTGAATATCAAAATAAATATGATATTGCAGAATCCGCAAAAACAGACGAAAAGCTGCAGGCAATCAGAGCGCAGGCAAGAATTGAACTTGGCATTAAAGCAATTCTTGAAGAAGGCGGTTTCAGTGCATTTACAACTACCTTTGAAGATTTGCACGGTCTCGAGCAGCTGCCCGGTCTGGCTTCACAGGATCTGATGGCACAGGGCTACGGTTTCGGCGGAGAAGGAGACTGGAAGACTTCTGCTTTAACTAATGTTATGAAGGTAATGTCAGACAACAAGGGAACTTCCTTTATGGAGGACTATACTTATAATCTGATACCTGGTGAGGAAATGATTCTTGGTGCTCACATGCTGGAGGTTTGCCCTACCATAGCTGCTACAAAGCCTCGCCTGGAGGTGCATCCGCTTGGTATAGGCGGTAAGGCTGACCCAGCCAGAATAGTATTTGATGGTGCGGCAGGCCATGCGGTTTGTGCGTCGCTGATTGATATGGGAAATCGCTTCCGCTTGATAATAAATGAAGTTGAAGCTATCCAGCCCACTATCGATATGCCCAAGCTGCCTGTTGCAAGAGTACTGTGGAAACCGGAACCATCTCTCCAGGTAGGTGCCGAAGCCTGGATTTATGCCGGCGGTGCACACCATACCGTGTTCTCCACTCAGGTTACTGCCGAACAGCTTGTTGACTGGGCTGAAATGGCTGGAATTGAGTATGTTCTTATTAACAAGGATACTACTATTCAGAATTTTAGAAATGAATTAAGATGGAATGAAATTGCCTGGAAATTATTATAAACAGGAACCGAAAGAATACGGCACATAACCTGTGCCGTACTTTTTTGTCCAATTTATATTCGTTGACAAGGATACCTTGTTGTGCTAAAATATATCGGTAGCCGCTCGGCCAAGGCTTTTCAAATATAATCCTGCCGAATTAAACTAATGGATGGATTATTGCCTGTGATGAACATGTTGTTTGATATGTATACGTCATTTAGCCGGCGAGACTGTTAGTAGGAGGTGTATCATGTACGCTATTATAATGACTGGTGGAAAACAGTATAAAGTTCAGGAAGGCGATGTGGTTTTCATAGAAAAACTCACTGCCGAAGAAGGTTCAGCTGTTACTTTTGATAAGGTTCTTGCTGTCTCAAAGGACGGCAAAGTTAACTTTGGAGCTCCATTATTGGAAACTGCTACTGTTAATGCTAAGGTTCTCAGCCATGGTAAAGGTGAAAAGATTATAGTTTTCAAATACAAGGCAAAGAAGAACTACAGAAACAAGCAAGGTCACAGACAGCCTTACACAAAAGTTCAGATTGAAAAGATCAACGCGTAAGGGTTAATGATTAATGATTAATGTAAATATATGCAGGGATAAAGCAGGAAATATTAAAAAGTTTGTTGTCAAAGGACATGCAGGTTATGCAAGAGAAGGCAGAGATATAGTATGCGCGGCTGTTTCAGCTGTTGCGTATACAGCAGCCGGTGCTCTTGGAGATCTTGCAGGGATAAAGGACTTTTTCGAAGAGAGGCATGGTTTTATGACATGCTCCATTGATGTTGATATTTCGCCTGAATTTAAGCATGATGCCGGGATAATTATGGCTACTGCCGGAATAGGCTTTAAACAAATAGAGCTTGCTTACCCCAAACATGTAAAGGTAATGGATGAGGAGGTGTAATCTCATGTTAAAGATTAATTTACAGCTTTTTGCTCATAAAAAAGGTGTTGGTAGTTCAAGAAACGGCCGTGACAGTGCGGCTAAAAGACTTGGCGTAAAGAGAGCTGACGGTCAGTTCGTTTTAGCCGGTAACATTCTTGTTCGTCAAAGAGGTACAAAGATTCATCCTGGCGTAAACGTAGGAATAGGTTCTGATGATACCTTGTTTGCACTTAAGGATGGAAAGGTT
>JAEWJR010000029.1:0-37593 GCA_023386445.1 Bacillota bacterium
CCCTCATCATATCCTTTACATCTTTTTCGGATACTCTGCCCTGACCGCGGATTTTTTTAATTGTCTCTTGGAGCTTTCCTGATAAACCCTCAAAAACCGACATCCCAAAACCTCCAATTCAATCCGAGTTGATATTCCAGCTTCTGCGAAGCTCTCAAATATAACTCTATATGCTGTTTACAAGCTCTGCAAGCTCACGCTTTACGCGTTCCACAATTTCAGCATTGTGCCTGCTGAACCCGCTTATCTCAATGTTTTCAATTAGTTTCCAAACCTCTTCGGCCTTCTGCTTTTGCTGCGAAAACTTGCTCAGCAGGCCAAGTTTGTTTTCGTAATCGTTCAATACGGCCCTGCCCCGCTTTTCATTGTCATAAACACCCTGTCTGCTGATATTCAGCTGTTCTGCTATTTCCGACAGGGTATAATCATTATTATAATGAAGATCCAATATCTCATACTGTCTTTCGGTCAGCAACTGACCGTAAAAATCAAGCAACAGAGAGGTTTCATAAACTTTGTCCATAAATACTCCACCCAAGAAAATGCGTTATTGGTATTATAGCTTTTCTTGTTCGCTTGGTAAGCAGTAATGCTTGAGTCAATTACTATCCAAAAGCTTTCAACCGCAATTGACTTTGGTAAAGTATTTTTACTTTACTAACATAGTTTAATGCACATATTTTGCTTTGTCAAGTATTTTTACTTTACACTCAAAATAATCTTTATTATCAGATTCACTGCTTATATTTCTAAGTTGAATTACTTCACTCTGTTTCTGACATATATATGCTTAATTTTTGAATTGTTGGTATCACGCTCTTCTATATCAAACTCCTTCAGTTTCTTTATGAGATGAGTGAGCTTGTAAAAGCCGAAGTTTCTTGGGTCAAAATCCGGCTGTTTCTTGATTATCAGATTGCCCACATCACCAAGAAAAGCCCAGCCGTTCTCATCTTCAACATCATGAATTGAAACAGAGATCAGGTTTATTATATCCTTACCGATGGAAACAGTGTTGGGCCTGGGTTCTTTTTCGGTGATCTCATCTTTTTTCACTCCGCTCTCGAAGGTGTTGTTTGCTTGTGAAGCGCCGCTTATTATCTCAATATAAGTAAACTTGTCACAGGCCGAAATAAAAGGACTGGGGGTTTTTCTCTCACCTATTCCGAATACCTTTTTGCCTGATTCTCTCAGTCTTATTACAAGACGAGTGAAGTCGCTGTCGCTTGATATTATACAGAACCCTTCAACCTGGCCGGAATATAGAACATCCATTGCATCAATTATCATCGCAGAATCCGATGAATTTTTCCCCGAGGTGTAACTATATTGCTGTATGGGGGTTATTGCATTTTCCAGAAGTACATTTTTCCAGCCTGAAATTGTAGGCTTTGTCCAGTCAGCATATATCCTTTTAATAGTAGGCGTCCCGTATTTGGCTATTTCCTCCATTACACCCTTAATATTGCTGTAAGGTACATTCTCAGCGTCAATAAGCACTGCAAGCCTCATTTCACTTGAATTCATTTTTCTGATACGCTCCTCTCATTCTTATCTCAATTTGTGCCAGGGACAGGTGAATTATCCCTTGAAGAAAAACTTTCGGCGAAAGTTTTCGAGATAAAATTTAACTATTAATATACTAACATATTTTGATTTGTATCCAAAATATTTCTTAATTTTATTTTCCTTAATTTTTAAAAGCACTCGTGAAGTACCGGATTGCGATTGCAGACCAAATATTATTGCAGTAGGATTGTTAATATGTTATCATAGTGTAACAGCTGGTATTCTTTAGAAACCGGACTTTCAATCATTTGGAAGCTGCACATCAGCATTGATTAACGACTTATATCCCTTGTGGAATGAGAACGGAGGTTGATTATATGAGTAAACTCAATTTTATTTCAAGTTAGTACCACTTCTTACGTAAGCCTTCATATTTATCAGTAAAAACTATTTTAAATTCTTACATTAACGTACCCGCTTGGCACTCTTATGGAATATACATATAGATCGTTCAATTCAAGAATAATAAATCCAGTGCAATGTATGAATTTAGATGTTACATGTTGTGATAAATGCATGGGCTTACATGATCAAACTTTTTACATTTCTATTAATGAGGAGGTATTACTTTGAACAATAATGAAGAAAGAAAATTTTTAGGTGTTGAACAATTATCTCTCAGAAGTCTTGTTATCGGATCGCTTGGCTCATGTGTCATTACAGCAAGCTCTATGTACGTTGCACTAAGAATGAGTGCTCTTCCCTGGCCGACTATTTTCGTTGCCGTACTCTCCATGGCCCTTTTAAAATTATTTGGAAAAACAACAAACAACGAAATCAATATCACTCAAACGGCAATGTCTGCAGGTGCAATGGTAGCAGGCGGCTTGGCCTTTACACTTCCTGGCCTTTGGATTATGGGCATCTGGAAGGGCTCCGATAATTTTTCGGACAATTATGTTAAGGTTCTTTTAATTGCCGCCGCAGGTATGCTTCTCGGAAGTGTAACCTCATACATTTTAAGATACAGATTTATTGTTAAAAATGCACTGCCCTATCCAATCGGCCAGGCGGCGGCTGAAACCATCAAAGTCGGTGACGAGGGAGGAAAAAAATCCATTGTATTATTTGGGTCCATGGCTGCCTCTACGCTGTACACCTTCCTCAGGGATCAGCTGAAAATCGTTCCTGACGCTTTTATGTTCAAGAACTCTTTGGGAATTTGGAATTCACCTATGGCAATAGGTATGGGATATATATTGGGAACTCTCTATACGGGAGTATGGTTCCTTGGTGCATTGATTTCAAATGCCTTTCTTGTTCCTTTCGGACCAAAGCTTGGATTTTTTGCCGATGCCGCAGCTGCCACTACTTTTGCAACCACTTCAGGAATCGGGCTGCTTGTGGGGACGGGGCTGGGGGTAATTATAGGAATTTTGATCTCAGGAATCAAAAAACTGCTTTCTCAGGAAAAAGATAATTATTCGAAAACTTCCGAGGGTAAAAAGAAGTTTTTTGATTACAGCAGGATTTTAATTGTTTCAGCTACTGCACTGGCCTTCATCCTGACAATAGTGTGCGGTTTATCGGTAATTCCTTCAATATTGCTTATTATCGGGGTATTTATCGTTTCCATAATGGCTGCTACAATAACAGGTCAAACAGGCATTAATCCAATGGAGATATTCGGTATTATTGTTCTGCTGGGAATTAGAATTTTCGTAAATATCGATGCTGCCGACGCACTGTTTGTGGCGGCTTGTGTTGCTGTAGCCAGCGGTTTTTCGGGGGATTTGTTCAATGATTACAAAACCGGCCAGGTACTGGGAACAAATCCCAAGGCACAGCTGGTTTCTCAGATAGTAGGAGGTGTATTCGGAACTGTGGTTGCTTCCATTTCATTATTCGCAATTATAAACCAGTTTGGTGAAGTTGGTACAGGAACGGCTCTCCCTGCAGGTCAGGCAGTTGGAGTATCCGCTATGATAAATGGTATTGGAAGTCCGGTGGTGTTTGGTGTTGCGGCAGCAATAGGTGCAGCACTGTATCTCCTGGGCCTGCCAACTGCCACCCTTGGGATCGGACTATTTCTCCCCTTTACCATCTCCGCTGCAGTTTTCCTTGGCGGATTAGTCCGCTTTATAACCGATAAAGCAAGTGGTAAAAAATCGGAGGAAACAGGCAATGTTGCTGCATCAGGCCTGCTTGGAGGAGAAGGTATCACCGGAGTGGTAATAGCACTGGCAAGAATGTTTACTGTCTCATAATAGTAACAATTTTTTTCTTGTATTTAAATATATTTTAATACAAATAATAATAAGGAGTGGTTTTGTGGGTAAAGTTATTGGAATAGATATCGGTGGTAGTACAACAAAAATAGTGGGCTTTGACGGAAAAGCGATGATCGCCCCGTTACTTGTCCGTGCCAATGACCCTATAGCGTCTGTTTACGGCGCATTCGGAAAATTTCTGAATACTCACTCATTAAAAATTGAGGATATAGAAAGAATAATGATAACAGGTGTTGGTTCTTCTTTTATAAACAACAGGTTATTTGGAATTCCTACCGGAAAGGTCGATGAGTTTATGGCCATAGGCATGGGTGGGCTTTTCCTCAGTAACCTGAACAAAGCCATCATCGTCAGTATGGGTACCGGAACAGCGCTTGTCAAAGCCGAAAACAACACGGCAGTCCACCTCGGCGGTACGGGCGTGGGCGGCGGAACACTCCTGGGCCTGTCCAACAGAATGCTCAATGTCCGTCACTTTGATGAGTTGATTGAAGCCGCCAACGGCGGTGATCTCTCCCATGTGGATCTTACCATCGGCGATATTTCCAAGGAAGCGATGAAAACACTGCCCAGCGAAACCACTGCCTCGAATTTTGGAAAAATCAGTGACCTGGTTACAAAATCAGACCTGGCCATGGGAATAATAAATCTGGTATTCCAGACCATTGGTATGATTGCAGTGTTTAACACAAGAATAGACAAAATAAAAGATGTGGTATTGACAGGAAATCTTACCAACGTCCCTCAGTCAGAGTACATTTTCACACAGCTCAGCAAGCTGTATGACGTGAACTTCCAGACCCCGCCCAACGCCGAATATGCCACGGCTGTAGGTGCTGCCATATGCTTCAGGCAAAATGTGGCATTCAGGGAAGTTCAATAATACTTGATATTAAAAAGCCCGTTATAAGTACTGCCTGAAGCAGTGGGAACGCAAGCATTCAGATACACCGGTTCCAGGCATGTACTTATTGAGCGGTTCTTAACTAATTTACACTTTTTTCATCACCAGTGTCGCATTATGTCCTCCAAAGCCGAAGGAATTTGTCAGAGCATATAACATATTTGTTTCTTTTCCTGTGTTGGGTACACAATTCAGGTCGCACTCCGGATCAGGAGTTCTGTAATTTATTGTCGGAGGCAGAAAACCTTCCTTTAATGCATGTGCGGTAATAATGGTTTCAATGGCTCCCGCAGCTCCCAGGAGATGTCCGGTCATGGATTTGGTGGAACTTACAGGTAATATTTTTGCATACTCTCCAAAAACAGTTTTAATTGCCTGTGTCTCACTTTTATCATTAAGTTTGGTGGAAGTCCCGTGGGCATTTACATATCCAATATCCGAAGCTGTTATTCCGGCATCTTCAACTGCAAGTTTCATGCACCTTACCGCGCCTTCCCCTCCTTCAGCCGGTGCAGTAATATGATAGGCGTCATTTGTACAGCCGTAGCCTACTATTTCAGCAATAATTCCCGCTCCGCGTTTCATTGCAGCTTCATACTCTTCAAGGATCAGCACTCCTGCTCCCTCGCCAATGATAAAACCGTCCCTGTCCATGTCAAAAGGTCTGCAGGCAGTTGAAGGATCATTGTTTGTAGTCATGGTTTTGTTTGCACAAAAACCTGCAAGTGCCAGCCTTACTATCGGGGCTTCGGTGCCGCCGGCAATCATTACATCGGCATCATTCCTCTGAATTATCTTAAAAGCATCACCTACAGAATTAACCGAAGAGGCGCAGGCTGTAACCACACATTCTGCGAAGCCCTTTGCCCCGTATTTGATAGCGATATTTGCAGCGGCAATATTGGGAATCAGCATTGGAACAAAAAATGGGCTAACTCTTCCGGGGCCTTTTTCCAACAGGATTTTATGCTGGTTTTCCAATGTTTCCAGGCCGCCTATCCCAGTTCCGATAATGACTCCCAACCGTTCTTTATCCAAACCTTCCATATCCAATTTTGAATCCTCTATGGCCATTTGGGCGGCAGCCACTGCAAACTGTGCAAAACGATCCATTCTTTTTATTTCCTTTTTATCAATAAATTCAGATGGATCAAAGTTTTTAATCTCTGCGCCGACAGTAGTAGGAAGATCCGAAACGTCAGCTCTATCAATTTTACTGATTCCTGATTTACCCCTTTTTATATTGTACCAAAACTCCGCGGTACTGTTTCCAAGTGAGGAAATGACTCCTGTACCGGTAATAACAACACGTTTCTTCATAAAAATACCTCCTTGTCCCATAAAAAATTCAACTGCAATCCCTCAAAGTACAGGGGTTGAGTGAAAGCCGGGAATGATTTACATTAATAAAGATAACATGTATAATTACTTAGAAATGAACAGATATTGCTTTTTTGCTTTGAGGTATAAAATTGTGATAAATACTAAGGAAACCATTAGCACATGTATTAACTTCGTCGAGAAGAATATTTCCAACAGATTTACGCTGGATGATCTGGCGCTTTATACAGGAGTGTCGAAATATTACCTGCACAGAATGTTTAAGTCATTGACAGGTCAAGCCATCATGGATTATGTTCAATCAAGAAAACTCACATCCAGTATAAATGAACTTATCAATACAAATATGAGGATTATAGACATTGCCATGGAATATGGCTTTGATCATGAACAATCATATATAAGGGCTTTCAGAAAGAAATTCGGATATACTCCGTTAAAGGTGAAATCTGAGCAATTGTCACTTCAGATCCAGGAAAAAATCAATATAAACGATATTATGTCGGTGCAGAATTCCGTTACATTTAAACCATTCTACATTTTTAAACAGAAATTTAATATCGTTGGGAAAAAGTATAAAATACAAAGCAGATCCGGAGATAATGCCGCTAATACCTATGGCAAAGAGTTTTTTTATAATCACAAAAATAGTATAGTAAGCCCGGTCAATCCCGATATATATTTCGGTTATACTGACTGGAGCAACTATGAGGATGGATATGTAAGCTATATTCCTTCGGTCCAGGTTCCTGATCTGAGGAATATTCCTGAAGGATTGACGGGCATATCCATTCCCGCCCACAAATATGTCGTTTTCCGCTTTGTCGGTTTTTTTCGTCCGGATGATATAAAGGGCAGACAGGTAGGAAGAGTGCTGGTTCATTTATACCGCAGATGGATCACAAATTCCGGCTTCAAATCCGCCGCTCCTTTCGAATTTGAATATATAGACACAAGTCTGTCAAATGATAACTATTGTGAATTGGATATTTACCAGCCGATAAAGGACCGTGAAAAAGTTTTTGATTCATAGGGCTCTCGAAAGCTGTATATGGCACCTATATTTGTGCAAGAACAAGCTCTCCTTGCATTCTGGTTTTATTCATATCAATTATCCTCTGATTGGAAGAACCTCTGAATTTCAAAAGAAGATCCTTCCGGCTCAATATAAAGGGACCGTCTACCAGCAGGTCAGTATTTTTCAAAAGCTCGGCATATCCCTCTCTCTGCTCAGAAAGATCAAGCAGCTGCTCATAGGTATATCCTGTATAAGTTATCACATTAAGACCCAGCTTTTTGACCTCACCGGCAAGAACCGAACAGACTGAAGCCTGTTCGAAAGGATCTCCGCCGCTCAGGGTTATCCCGTCAAGAAGCGGGTTTTTCTTTATATCGCTCAGTATCCTGTCAATTTCTATCACTTCTCCGGCATCACAGGGATGTGTCTGGGGATTATGGCAGTCCGGACAGTTATGTGAACAGCCCTGTGTAAATACCACCATACGGATGCCAGGCCCGTCGGCAATCGATTCATTGATAATTCCGGCAATTCTTATCTGTAAATCCATATACTCCTCCCATGCTGCATTAAATATGTAAGTACTTATGAAAATATTGTAATTATGCTCCCGTACACAAATTCAATAATGGATTGCTCACATAATCACCAGTACTTCATGTATTGCATTTGTCCATACACGTAAAGCTTAAATAGCTCGGTACTGTACGGCTGCACAAAAAACCTGGGTAGTTTGGACCCATCTATACTGTTCAATGCCTCTAAAAAATACACCTAAAGTTTAAGTGTTTCGTAGCGTACAATTGCACTAAAAAGCTGGATAGTTTGAGTACATCTATACTGTTCATGCCTCTAAAAAAATCTAAATAATGATACAGATGTATCATTATTTAGATTTTTGACCCATGCTTTACATGTGTTTTACTCTGTCCCTTACCTCTGCCTGCTTTGCATCGTTGAAACGTTCAAGCGTTCCAACCAGATAACCAGTTATACGTCTGATTCTTTCAAATCTTCTGTCGCCTTCTTCTCTGCCGCAGCTTGGGCAGGTTTCTCCGATTATTCCCGTATAGCCGCAGACAGGGTCCCGGTCAACAGGATGGTTAATTGAGCCATAACCTATTCCGGATTCCTTCATTGCCCTGATAATCTTTTCAAAGGCATCCAGATTGTTTAAAGGATCACCGTCTACTTCAACATATGTAATGTGGCCTGCATTAGTCATTTCATGATAAGGCGCCTCGATTTTTATTTTATCAATAGCGTTTATCTTATGATATACGGGAACGTGGAAGCTGTTTGTGTAATACTCCCTGTCAGTGATTCCTTCAATAACTCCAAAGAGCTTTTTATCATATTTTATAAATCTGCCGCAGGTACCTTCGGCAGGAGTTGCAATCACACTAAAGTTCATATTATATTTCTGGCTGGCCTCATCCATCCTCTTTCTCATATAGCCGATGATTTCCAGGCCTAGATTCTGAGACTGTTCAGATTCTCCATGATGCTTTCCGGTAAGAGCCTTCAAGCATTCTGCCAAACCTATGAAGCCGATTGTCAATGTACCATGCTTCAACACTTCCCCGACTTCATCCTCCCAGTCCAGTTTGTCAGAATCCAACCATACCCCTTGTCCCATAAGGAACGGAAAGTTCTTAACCTTTTTTTCGGCTTGTATCAAATATCTTTCATACAGCTGGTCAACAACCAGATCTATTTTTTTGTCCAATTCGTCAAAGAACATATTGAGATTTTTATTGCTTTTCATGGCAATCCTCGGGAGATTAATGGTAGTAAAGCTCAGATTGCCGCGGCCGAAAATTGTCTCTCTTGACGGATCATAAGTGTTGCCGATTACCCTGGTTCTGCAGCCCATGTATGCAATCTCGGTGTCAGGATTACCTTCCTTGTAGTACTTAAGGTTGTACGGTGCATCAATAAACGAAAAATTAGGAAAAAGTCTTTTTGCGCTTACACGGCAGGCCAGCTTGAACAAGTCGTAGTTTGTATCACCCTGCTTGTAATTTACACCGTCTTTTACCTTGAAAATATGTATGGGGAATATAGGTGTCTCGCCATTCCCAAGACCTGCTTCAGTAGCAAGTAAAAGATTCTTTACAACCATTCTTCCTTCCGGTGAAGTATCAGTACCGTAATTAATTGAACTGAACGGTGTCTGTGCTCCTGCACGGCTGTGCATTGTATTCAGATTATGTACAAATGCCTCCATTGCCTGGAAAGTTATTCTGTCGGTTTCACTTTCGGTTTTCTTAACCGCAAAGGCCTGAGCCTTATCTAAAACCGCTTCATCCTTTACATATTCGAGAAGGTACTTCTTTTCTGCCTTGATGTAGGCTTCCATCCTGTTCAGCAAAGGCTTTATATTATGTTCCCTGCTTATTAGTTCACTCACTGAGTTTATTTCAGTCTCCAGATCCTTGTCCAGCAGAAGCTCAAGTGATTTTCTAAGGTTTTGTCTGTATCCTCTTTCAAAGGTCTTGGCAACACCCAGAGCCATTCCGTAATCAAAATTTGGAATACTCTGACCGCCATGCTGGTCGTTCTGGTTTGATTGAATGGCAATACAAGCGAGGGCTGAATAGCTGTTTATATCATTTGGTTCCCTCAGATAACCGTGTCCGGTGCAGAAGCCTCCTTTGAACAGCTTGACAATATCAATCTGGCAGCAGGTGGTTGTCAGAGTAAGAAAATCCAGATCATGGATATGTATATCTCCTTCATTATGTGCCTTTGCATGTTCAGGTTTCAGAACATACATTTCATAAAACTGTTTTGCACCTTCGGAACCATATTTCAGCATGGTGCCCATTGCCGTGTCACTGTCAATGTTGGCATTTTCCCTTTTCAAATCGTTATCCTTGGCATCTTTAAAGGTCAGCTCCTCATATACCTTCATCAGACGCGTATTCATCTCTCTAACCTTTGTTCTTTCAGCCCTGTATAGTATAAATTCCTTGGCAGTCCTGGCATGGCCGGTTTCAATCAAGACCTTCTCAACTGCATCCTGGATTTCTTCAACGTCCGGTACTCTCCTGTCCATTGATTCCTCAATGTAGGCTACAACCCTTTCAGCCAGATCCATGGCAGTACTGTAATCCTTTCCGCCTGTTGCACTTGCTGCCTTAAATACTGCACTGGCTATTTTCTCAACGTTAAAAGCTACTTCTCTTCCATCACGCTTTCTGATTTTGGTAATCATTTGTAACTTGCCACCCCTCTAAATATTTTACACAGCATTTCAGCAAAACAGCACAATAAATATGGGCAATAATTTATTGCTCAACAGCGAACACGTTTATGTCTTTTCTCAATATTTAGTTTGACCAAACGCTATAACCGGAATGTGCCGGCTTTATATAAAATTTATAAATTAATATTTGAGACTGTTTGAAATGCAGAATTATATAGTATTGTGCAATTAAAAATTCCATTTTTTAAACGCCATATATTGTGTATTAATACTACCACCAAGCAATATATTGTGTCAACATGAAATTCTATTAGTATTATTTGTTTTTTCCCATTTTTTCTCTATAATATTTACTTTTTTGCCAATTCTCTGTTTTTTGAGAAAAATTATATCGAATATTATATTAATAAGTACTAATAATATATATGAAATTCTATTTCCTTATAGAAAAGGAGTGATATTAATGAATCTGTTTAAATCACACAACAATCACAATATAGAGTGCAGCATATACAGCTGTGCAAATCATAGCAAAAATGACGGGTTTTGTGCATTAAACAAAATCAAAGTAGGTACTCATGAAGCAAATCCTACAGAAGTTGAATGTACTGACTGTCAGTCTTTCGAAATAAAATAGCACCTCTGCAAAATACAGTGCCTGACAGGGCACAACAAAGCCAGGGCACAATCGTCCTGGCTGCTTTTTATTATATCATTATTTAACCAATATACAAGCAAAAGATTGGTTTATTATTAAAAGTATTAATTTTATTATAAATCCATGCTGTTTAATAGTTTCTTTAACTCAACGAGCTCATCCCTGGATAGTGTTACACCTTTACCCATCTTTTCATGATCCGGCGACCAATCACGTATATCATATTTGGGCTCCCTGTCATTCCAGCTTATAAGGTTCAATTCCTTGTACCAACCTTTGTTCGACTCTGACAAGGCTCCAAAACCCTCTGTTATTTCATATTTTATATCAGCCACACCCTTACCTCCAATACTGCGTACAAGACGCCAAAAGTAAAATTGACACAGAAAAACATTTTATATCAGATCTGATAATTTTTCATCCTTAAAGGCACCCAGCATAGCTGCACCGACTATTATACCGGCACTTCCCATCTCGGCCATTTTAAACTCCGGTATATGTAGTTCCCTACAGTATATTTTTTCTCTCAGAAGGTCAACCAGCGGATAAACAAGGCTGTTTCCAAGCTTGCTGATCGGCCCTGCGATTATAACTACTTCCGGCATTAATATATTAACAATATTGGCAAGTCCCTCGGCAAAATATACAACATATTCACGACATGCCTTCTTTGCCCTCTCATCGCCTGCCTTGGCCGCTTCAAATATGGTAAGCTCGGTTATCTGGTTGTTGCAGCAGTTTGAAGCAATATTTGCAAGTATCGAATCCGGATATTCTTCAATTAACTGTTTTGTCTGGCTGATCAGCACCGACGCAGAGGCATACTGCTCCCAGCAGCCTCTCCTCCCGCAGGTACAAGGTCTGCCGTTTAATTCTATCACCATATGGCCAAACTCTGTCCCTCCAAAGTTCAGTCCGTTATAAATACAGCCTTCCAGAATTATACCTCCGCCAATACCCACTCCCACCTTGATTGTGAGAGAATTGCTTGTACCATATGCGGCTCCCAGGAAATATTCGGCGATTGCAACACAGTTTGCATCGTTTTCAACGTAAACTGGAACATTAAAATATTTTTGAATTTCTGCTCTGACTTTAACGTTATTAAAATTCATGGTATAGTTTTTTAGTACTATTCCGTTAAAATTGTCAGTTATCCCGGGACATCCGACACCAATATACCTGACATTTTTAATCTCAAGATCTTCATCGTCAAGAATTTTTGACACCAATCCGCACATATCCTTTATGATCTCTTCAAATTCCCTGTCTTTGTTGGTAGGAATAGTGTCACGACGCAATAATTTACCATTCTTGTCCAAAATTCCGGCTACTATGTTTTTTACACCTAATTCAATTCCAATACTATATTTCATAATTTAAACGCCTCGACTCATAAATAGTTTATTACTTAATTATATACCCTCTATTGACAATGTACAACAGACCTCACGTCGGCTATTTTGCCACTTTTCTTTGTTGTCGTCCTCCCCTTGCGTCAGCAAGTCTGCGTCCATCCTCCTCGAAAATTGCCAAAATATCTCGGCGTGAGGTCTGTATATTGTTAATAGAGGGTAATAATACAAAATACATATTAGAATAAATAGTATTTAATCATATTTCGGATTATTTAAAACAAAATCATCATCGCGCAGCTGCAAAGGCATGACAGACACTACTATATGCTTATGCTTGAGCAGCTCTCTTTCGATATAATACCTTGTATTGTTATGAAGAATCTTATGCCACCATTTCTTAACTGCAAACTGAGGAAGAATAACCGTAATCATATCTCCGTTCTGATAATCATACTCAGCCGATTCAATGAACTTCAGCAAAGGATCGACAACCCTTCTGAAGGGAGAGTATTTAATAATTAAGGGGATATCCGTGTGGAGCGCCTCATATTTTTCCTTTATCTTCTTTGCGCCTTCTTCATCAATAGCCACACAGAAAGCTACAACATTTTCAGATATGGTTCTTGCGTACCGCAGTGCTCTCAAACTGGACCTGTTAATACTCTCGATAGGCACTATGACCCTGTTTGTATATACTGCTTTATTTATGTCAAATGCTGCAATTTCTTCAGGTTTCAGCCTGAGCTGTCTCATAACCGCGTTGTAATGCTTCTTGACCTTGAAAATCAGAAGAATTAAAACTGGAATCAGTATAACTACAAGCCAGGCTCCTTCTTCAAATTTTGTAAAGGCAATTATAACAACTACTATTGCAGTAACTATTGCACCAAAACCATTAATTGCAGCCTTATGCTTCCAGCCCTTCTCCCGGCTTTTTTTCCATTTTACGAACATTCCTGTCTGAGCCAGTGTAAATGAAATAAAGACACCTATGGCATATAATCCCAGCAGACTTGTTACCTTTGCTTTAAATACAATCATCAATATTGATGCTACTATTGACAGTAAGATTATGCCATTGTCAAAACTGAGTCTGTCCCCTCTCATGCTAAGCTGACGCGGAGCATAGCCCTCCTTTGCCATAAGTGATATAAGCATCGGGAAACCCGAGTAGGCTGTATTTGCAGCCATTACCAGGATGATAAAGGTTGTAGCGGTTATATAGTAAAACATAAAGTTATGTCCGAAGATCTCTTCAGCAATAAGCACAAGCATTGCGTTTCCCTGCGGATTAACCTGATATAGATTTGCCAGTACCGAACTGCCTCCGAATAAAATGAGTATTATCATTGATAAGAGAAACAGAACTCTTTTGGCATATTTTGTACTTGGAGTTTTAAAATTAGGAACAGCATTACTGACTGCTTCAACCCCTGTAAGCGCTGTACAGCCATTTGAGAAAGCCCTTAGTATCAGAATCATGGATAAAGGTTCTACGACAGATGGCATATTCTTTGGCGGCGGCGGTACATACCCTCTTTTTATATTGATAAGTCCCCATACGATCATTATGATAATGCCGAAAATAAACATATAGGCAGGTATCCCAAATATTCTTGAGGATTCTCTTAATCCTCTTAAATTTCCAATCATAAGAAGAATGACAAGAATACACGCAATCAATACCGAATAAGGTTTGAAAACTTTAAAGGCCGTTGTAAACTGTTCAACACCTGAGGATATACTAACAGCAACGGTGAGTATATAATCTACGGCTAAAGCAGCTCCTGCCGTAACACCTGCGTGTATGCCAAGATTCTCCTTTGCTACCACATAGGCACCGCCGCCATTGGGGTAACTATCTATTACCTGTCTGTATGACAGCATCAGAATCATAAGCAGGCAGATGATTGAAACAGAAATAAACGACAACTGCTTGTATGCACCCAGGCCAATAACAGGTATCAATACCATTAATACTTCCTGTCCGGCATAAGCAACAGATGATATTGCATCACTTGATAAAATTGGCAGCCCCCAAAGGACTCCCAATTTTTGTTCGTTAAGAGCTTCATTTTTTAAAGGCCTGCCTACCAAAACTCTTCTTAATTTCTTAAACATATCGAACTCCACCTGTCTACTACAATGAAATAATTTTAACCCATTTAATGTAGTGAATAAAAATAGCGAATAAGCTTGGAATATTTTGTATTTCAAAATAACTATTGTATTCTATTCCTTTTTAATTCGTTTTACAATATATTTTTTTAATATATTTTAACTATTACATAAGATAGTATTATATACATTTTTAATAATTTGGCAACAAATTTTTTATAAATTATTCATAGATTTTAGATACCTTAAATTATTATATGGATTAAGAATGTTTTTATAAGTTAAAAAAAATGGATAGACCCATTGAAGAATCTATCCATTATCTTTTTTTTCGGAAAAAGTTACTTTCTCAGCCCTTCAATGAGATCGCTGATTTCCTTGGACTGCTTCATTAATTCATCGAGTTTTTTCTGAATTTCATCAAGCTTTGCCCGGTCAACTTCACCAATGTTATCAGCAGGCGGAGTTCCGGTATCTGTTGAAGTCTGGTCGGCAGGTTTGTTATTGCCGTCATTTGGTACCTCTCCATTCTGGGTTTCGTCCTTCTGATCCGGCTCCTTCTGATCTACTGTCGGTAACTTATTGCCGGTCAATTTCAGATCTCCTTCAAACAGATTGTTCAGTGCATCCTCAAGATTATTTCCTATTCCATGCTTGAAGTCGGTTCCGTCCTGATACCCTACTACTACCTTTTTGACCTGGGGTATTGAAGAATCACTTTTTGACTGAATATATATGGGCTCCACATAAAGTACACTGTTCTCTATGGGTATTACAAGCAGGCTGCCCTTGAACACATTGGATTTACCCTGTCCCCATAATGTGTTGTATTCGGATATTTCACTGATCTGGTTAATATTTACCTCAACCTGGTCAGGCCCCAGAATATTTGTGTTTTTGGGAAAGTTGAAAAGTATCATCTCCCCGTAGTTATCCTTTGAATTTCTTACAGCCAGCCAGGATATCATATTATGCTTGCCTGCCGACGGGGTGAATGGTCTCATAAGTATTAACTCTTCCGTCTTGCCCAGATCATCGGGAAGCTTGATCATATTGTAATAGGCATCTATATCCCTGACTTTATCAGGGCTGTTCTCATCAGGATATTTTGCAATGTTCCAGGCATCCTGATTTGTATAAAAATTCGAAATGTTTTCCTCATGCTCATTGGGATCAAGATGGTATTTCTTTAAAACCTCGGTCTGTATCTTGAACAAGGTTTCGGGATATCTTGTATGAGATGCTATATCGTCAGGCAGAGGCTCCTTTGAAAACACATTGGGATAAACCTTCTGATATGCCTGAATTATAGGATCCTCCTTATCTATGACATAATACTTGACAGTACCGTCATATGCATCGACGGTTATCTTTACCGAGTTTCTTATATAGTTAATACCGTTTAGAACTCTCAGATCAGGCTCACTGCTCTGGGTATAAAAATTCTGTGCATAGGGGTAATTATCCGAAACGGTATATGCGTCCAGTACCCATTTGAGCCTTCCGTCAGAGGTTATTGTAATAACAGGGTCCGAATCAACCTTCAGGAAAGGGACTCCTTTTTGAGCTCTTTCGACTACATTTCTGTTCAGCAGTATATTAGAATCGGAATTTATGTTACTTGACACCAGCATGTTGGCATCCATGTATTTGGTTGCAAACAGCACTCTGTTCAGCAGAGTCAGCTTGATCTTTTCTGTGTCGCCCGCTTCAAAATAATTTACTGTAGTACCGTCATAATCAATTTCAGCTTCTTTTTTTGAAGCTTTGGGATTGACAATAACAAAGTTGTTTGTCAGCTCTCCGTAATATATTCTGGGTTCTGTAATGTTGAGATTCTGCTTGTCAACGGTGTCCATTTTAAGCCCGCTAAGTAAAAATTCCACCTGTCCCTGTGCGGTTACCTTGTTTATTGGATTGACAACCACACCGTAACCGTGGGTATATTTGAAAGTCCTGTTGACAAAGTTTTGGTTCTGAAGATTTGAAGTATTGATTTCTCTTGCAGAAATGAGTACGGGTATCTCTTTGCCGTTTACAGTATAATTTAAAATATCACCGGTTGAAAAGGTGTAGAAGTTTGTATTGCTCTGAAGCTGTTTATTACTGTTAAGAGTTGGGTTATAATCAACAACCCTTATATTGTCAATGGTATTTCTGTTATTTTTAATGATTTCGGGTGTTAAATCCTGTATGGTCTTGAAATCGTATTGCTTTATTTTGTCAAGTCCATAGGCTGCCCTTGTTTCTATCATATTGTTTTTCAAATAATTTTTTTCATACTCAAACTCATTTGGTTTAACAAAAACCGTCTGAATTATTCCTGAGGTTATTGTTACCAGAATAAAAAGCACCGGATAGACCGCTATGGTGACAGCGGCTTTTTTCAGCTTTCCCTTCCACATGAAGAGAAAAGCGATGATAACTATGGCCAGTACAATGATGGGTGCAATGGTATAAAACCTGATCCATATATTTGTGCTGGAAAAGCCTGAACCGCTTACTCCTGTTTCAGTAAAGCTTGAATATAAAAGTGCCTCTCTCTGAAATTTGTAGGATACCGATTTGAGTACAAAAAATATAGCTACGTTCAACAGGTTATGCCTGAGTAATATCTTATCCTTAAGCGTATTTACAGAAAAAGTATTATTTAAAGCAGTCAGCAGTATCAGGACATAATAAATTGCCGAATAGATTACAATGAATAGCCACAGGTTTGATATAAAGTCCAGAAGCGACATGTAAAACGGTCTTTGGAACATATAATATCCGATATCCTGCCCGAACTGCGGATCAACTCTTCCGAATTTGACCGAATTCAGGAACAGGAGTGCTTTACCGTAAAAATAATCCTTGGTGAGGTATGCCCCGATGATTCCTATACTTAAAGCAATGGGAGCATTATACATTTTTCTGGCTTCAAGATTGTTCTGAGTGAAATATTTTTTGAGATTTTTAATAATAAAAAAGTTTGAAATATATACGAACAAACTTATAACAATAAAGCTTGAAAAAATAAATATAACCTTATAAAGCAGATTAGTTGTAAAAACCGATGAATAATCGGCTTTCGGATTCAGTTCCCTGAGCTGGATCAATTCCATGTATATGGAGCTCCCTATTACAGCGGCAATGACCAAAACTGCAAGTATAACTATAAATGTGATTTTGCCTGTATTGCTCTTTTTATTTTTTTCCTTGTAGTAATCATAATTTACTTCTTTTTCCATGCCTGCTCCTTTCGCACCTTCCTCGTTTTAAAATTCCTGATAAGCTTTGAGAAACCCGCTTGCATCCGCATTATGAAAACAACGCTTCAACAAACTCCGTTGAATCAAACCTTTGGAGATCATCTATCTGTTCTCCCACTCCGATAAGCTTGACAGGTATATCAAGCTCGGATTTGATTGCCACCACTATACCGCCTTTTGCCGTTCCATCCAGCTTTGTCAGAACAATACCTGTTATGTCGGCAGTTTCACTGAAGGTCTTGGCCTGTGATATTGCGTTCTGACCTGTTGTGGCATCAAGTACAAGAAGGGTTTCCCTGTCTGATCCCGGAAGCTCTCTGTCCAAAACCCTGGATACCTTTTTGAGCTCCTCCATAAGGTTTTTCTTTGTGTGAAGCCTTCCTGCCGTATCACAAATGAGCAAATCGGCCTTTCTTGACTTTGCTGCCTGAACTGCATCATATATGACCGCTGCAGGGTCCGACCCCTCCTTTTGAGCTATTACATCCACCCCTACACGGTCAGCCCATATTTCAAGCTGATCAATGGCAGCGGCTCTAAAGGTATCTCCGGCTGCCAGCAGAACTCTCTTCCCTTGCTGTTTGTACAGGTTGGCTATTTTTCCTATGGAAGTGGTTTTGCCCACACCGTTTACTCCGATGACAATGATCACAGCAGGCTTGGTATCCAGTTTAAGCTCATTGCCGCCTTTTGAAAGAATCTCCTGAAGTTCTTCCTTCAAAAGGTCTTTCACCTTCATGGCATCAATTATTTTTCTCTCGCGGACCTTTGCCTTGATATCGGCAATAACCTTCATGGTTGTTTCTATTCCAAGATCGGAGGTGATCAGGATTTCCTCCAGTTCCTCAAATAACTCATCATCTACCTTGCCAAATGAAACAAGTACCTGATCTATCTTCTCAGTGATACTCTTTCTGGTTTTCATCAATCCGTCTTTAAGTTTATCGAAAAAGCCCATTTCAATCCTCCAAATATTCAGTAGTATGTTTTTATAACTTTTCTCAGCTTGCCATTTCTCCCATCTTCATGGAAATCACCTTGGATACGCCATGTTCCTGCATGGTTACGCCGTACATTGTGTCGGCCGCCTCCATGGTGCCCTTACGGTGTGTAACGATGATAAACTGAGTCTTTTGCGAGAATTTCTTTACATACTCACCAAACCTGTAAACATTTGCATCGTCCAGCGCCGCCTCTATTTCATCCAGAAGGCAGAACGGTGTCGGTTTCAGCCTCAGTATGGCAAACAGCAGAGCAATAGCCGTAAAGGCACGCTCACCGCCCGAAAGCAGCATCATGTTCTGAAGTTTCTTTCCCGGAGGCTGAACCTCAATCTCAATTCCGCTCTCAAGAACATTTTCCTGATCGGCGATAATAAGCTCGGCTCTGCCGCCTCCGAACAGCTCGCGGTACACTAAGCCGAAGTTTTCATTGATAAGCTTGAATTGTTCAATAAACTGCTTCTTCATTATTTGAACCATTTCAAGGATGATTCTATGCAGCTTATCTTTGGCCTGCTCCATATCATTTTTCTGAACAGACATAAACTCAAAGCGTTCCTTGGTTTTTATGTAATCGTCAATAGCCGATACATTAACCGGGCCAAGCATCTTTATCTGGGCCCTGTAGTCATTGATTGTCTTTTGCGCCTGGGTCATACTCGGGAGCTCTTTTTTAATTTCCAGTGCGTTGGAATAGGTCAGTTCATATTCATCCCACATTCTGTCCTGTATTGCCTTCATTTCGGCCTCTGCCCTGGTATTCCTGACATCTATCCTGTTATATTCCTCCTGGAGCAGCAATATGGTTTTATTGGTGGAATTCAGCTTTTCAATAAAGTCTGAGGATTCTTCCTCCAAAACCTTCTTCTCTTCAACAAGCCTGTCTATTTCAAAAGTCTTGCCTGTTTTTTCATTCTGCAAACCTTTTATGAGATTTTCAAGACCTTGAATGGCCTGACTGAGAGACAGAATTTCATTTTCAGCCCGCTGTCTTTCATTTTGCTTCCTTGAAATGCTTTTTTGCATTGCTTCTTTTTCAGAGCCTATTCTATCCATGTGTTCATTTACACTCTGAATACTTTCAATAATGGAATTGACCGAAATTTTAAAGTCGGTTATTTCCTGATGCAGCTCATCCCTCACCGACTGGTCGGCTTTAAATTTTTCCTGATGCTCTGCAATAATGGACTTTGTTTCAGCGATATCTTTTTCTATGTTCTCAAGCTCTTCCTCATATTTTTTCTGTTCAAGGACGGTTTCCTGCTCCTGCTTTGCAATCTGAGCCTTTTCATCGTTAAGCATGCCGATTTTGGCATCTGTTTTTCTCATATTGTCCTCAAGCATGCTGAGATGGTTTTCATCCCTTGTTTTCACAAGTTCACTGTCCCTGAGCTTATTATTTTCTTCATTATATTCTGTTTCAACCTCTGAAAGCATACTTCTTGCTTCATTGATTTTACCTCCAAGGGAAACCTCCTCTTTCTTCAAGGCTTCGATTGCCGTCTCCAGTTCTGTAATTTCCCTGCTTCTGCTCAATATACCGGAGCTTTTGTGATCATTGCTTCCTCCTGACATGGAGCCGCTTGTACTTAATATGTCTCCTTCAAGTGTAACTATTCTAAAGGAATAGCCGAATTTTTTAGCAATGCCTATACCTGCATCCAGGTTTTCAACTACTGCAACTCTGCCCAAAAGGTTTAAAACTATACCGTTGTACCTGCTGTCGCAGGTAACCAGCTCTGAAGCCAGACCGCAAAAACCTTTAGATTCTTCAAGTCTTCGTATTGTATTATCATCCAGACGTTTTCCGTTAACAGCGGTAACAGGCAAAAAGGTAGCCCTTCCTATCCTGTTCCTTTTCAGAAATTCTATGGCTTTTTTTGCATCTTCCTCGGTTGACGCAATTATGTTCTGAAGTGCGCTGCCCAGGGTCATTTCAATTGCAGTTTCATACTTTTTATCGACTGTAATAAGCTGGGCAACCGTCCCATGTATGCCATTCCCAAATTCGCCTGAAGACTGACAGGCATGCATTATTTCCTTGACACTCCTGCTGTAGCCCTCCATGCTTTTTTCCATATCCTTCAGCATGCGGTGTCTTGAGGATTTGACCTGAATATCTGTTTTAACGGTCCCGTGCTGTTTTTCCATGGTTTGCAGAGTGCTCTGAAGCTCATTCTTCTCATTGCTCAGCTCCTGCATTTTTGTACTGGAATGCTTTATAAGCAGGAGAGTATTTCTTATACTTTCGGCCAGATCTTCTTTCTTCATATTATCCTTGTCTTTTTCCAGCTTCAAGGTATATATTTCTGTTCCGATGGAATTTTGCCTTTTCTTAAGATTTTCTATATGATTCCTGATATTATTTATCTGTGTCCTTTTATCCGATTGAAGGTCAAGCTTATCCATAATACCTGCCTTCAACTTTTCAATCTGCTGTTCACTCTCACTCAAGGTTGAAATAATTGCATCAAGTTCAGACTGGTAAGCTTCAAGCTTTTTTGAAAAATCGGCATACTGCTTGTTCAAGTAATCGATTTTGCCCTGTCGTGTTTTTTCTTCCTTTAAAAGCTCTTCGGATTTAGTTTGTATTTCAGATATTTCATCATCCAGTCTCTTGATGTTCTGATCAAGACCGTTGATTTTTTCATTGTTAAGATTGATTTCCGAACCGTTTTTTTCGAGATTTGTTTCAATAACATAAAACTTATCCCTGGCTTCATTGATCTTTTCTTCCAGGGTTTTCAGCAGTTCGGTTTTCTGCTGGTTCTGGGCGGTAATATTTCTAAGCTTTCTCTCCTCAGCCTCGACGTTATCTTTTATATCCTTGAACTGCCCTTCATATTCCTTGATTTTTTCCTTGAATTTATCTATGCTGTCCAGATAAACATTTACTTCCAGCTCTTTCAAGCCTTCCCTTAAAAAGAGATATTTCTTTGCTGCGTCAGACTGCTCTTTGAGAGGCTCAAGCTGACTTTCAAGTTCGTTTATGATATCGTTGATACGAACAAGATTCTGTTCTGTAAGCTCGAGTTTTCTCTCTGCTTCCTGTTTTCTGACCTTGTACTTCATTATTCCTGAGGCTTCCTCAAATATGTGCCTTCTGTCCTCGGATTTCGAACTGAGGATTTCATCAACACGTCCCTGACCAATGATGGAGTATCCGTCCCTGCCTATTCCCGTATCAAGGAAAAGCTCGTGTATGTCCTTAAGCCGACATGACGTCTTATTTATGTAATATTCACTTTCACCTGAACGGTAAACCCTTCTTGTAATGGTAACTTCACTGTAAGACACAGGAAGATAATTGTCCGAATTATCAATTGTCAGAGATACCTCAGCAAAACCTACAGATTTTCTATGTTCTGTTCCAGCAAAAATTATATCTTCCATTTTGCTGCCTCGAAGAGTTTTTGCACTTTGCTCCCCTAAAACCCATCGGACTGCATCACCAATATTGCTTTTACCACTTCCGTTAGGGCCAACTACAGCAGTAATACCGGATGTAAAATCCAGATTTATCTTATCTGCAAATGATTTAAACCCTTGTATTTCAAGTTTTTTCAGATACATTTACACACCCCGAAAATTAGTTGATAGCCTTTTTAAAACTTGGTTAAATTTTAGCACACTTTAAGTTCTAATGGAAGGAAATAAAACAATACCATCAGCCCGATTCCTTTCAGACTGACGGTATTCCTTTATTTTATTCTCATAAATTTTCGTGCTACCCCTACTATTGGCCTATATAAAATACCTTCCATTTCCCTGCTGACAAGCTTTAACTGATTACGTATGGCTATACTTTGAGGACAGTGACTTTCACACTTTCCGCAATTTTTGCACCGGGAGGCATATGCGGGTTTGGCTGCCAATGCTCCAAGGCTCTGGAAATATCTTAGTCTGACTGCTTTATCATTTGTAAGGTACTTGTCATTGTAGTGTGAAAAGCAGGCCGGAATGTCCACTCCTGCCGGACAGGGCAGACAGTACCCGCAAGCTGTGCATGGAATCTTTGTTTTCTCCTGCATGACCTTTTTTACGTTTTCAAAAACAGCAAGTTCTTCTTTTGAAAGTGAATTTGGTGCTGCATCGGAAGCTATCCGTATATTGTCTGCAATCTGTACTTCATCACTCATACCTGACAGGACAACATTGACCTCAGGATGGTTCCAAATCCATCGAAAAGCCCATTCTGCAGGAGATTTCTCCTTATCGTAATCATTAAAAGCCTTTTTCACCTCTTGGGGAAGGTGTGTTACAAGTTTCCCTCCTCTTAGGGGTTCCATGACTATTACCGGAATCCCCAGGCTTGCAGCAAGCATCAGGCCGTCTCTGGTTGCCTGGTTGTTTTCATCCATATAATTGTATTGTATCTGGCAGAAATCCCACGGATATGCCTTGAGTATCAGCTCAAAGTCAGCTTTCCCTCCATGAAAGGAGAATCCGATATTTTTGACGGTTCCTTTTGCCTTGAGTTCTTCAAGCCACTTCAATACACCCAGGTCGGCCAATCTGTCAAATGAAGGCTTATCGGTAAGCATGTGCAGAAGGTAATAATCAATATAATCTGTCTTGAGCCGTGAAAGCTGTTTTTCAAATATCTTGCGGGCATCTTCAATTTTTCTGACCATGAACGGTGGAAGCTTGGTAGCAATCCTGACCCTTTCCCTGTACCCTCCGGACAAAGCTTGCCCCAGCAGGGATTCGCTTTTACCGGCATGGTATATATAGGCAGTGTCAAAATAGTTGACACCCTTTTCAATTGAATCCCTTATCATGGCAATAGCTCTTGGCTCGTCTATGCTGCCGGTTTTTGTTGGGAACCGCATGCATCCAAAGCCTAATATGGAAAGTTCCTCACCATTTTTTTGATTTTTTCTTGTTAACATCTTAACCTCCTAAGCCATTTATGGCTTTGAGCCGCATAGCGGCCACAAAATATTGCCGAAACCTATTTATAAGTCTCTTATCCTTACTTTTGCCAGGTATTCATATCCTTCAGGAGCACTTCCACCGGACAAATCGAACTCAGCTGCCTTCCCCTGCTGTTCCGCAGACAGCCACAGATGGCACAATGCTATTCCGATGTCAATAATATTCATCCTTCCATAAAGCTGTGCTTTGATAATATTCAGCTTTTTACGGCTGACAGTGATCTCCTGTGTGTCTCCGCTGAAATACCAGGCTTGTGTATTAGCAGCCGAAGGCGCCAGTCTGACAGGTTCCAACAGTTGTTCGGCACCTTTGATTGAAGTAATCTCTGACAGGCTGTTTCGTTTAAACTGTTCTATTCCAGTTCTGTGAACAAGTTCAGCAGGGTTTCCAAATGCCAGCATGATTACAAATTCAAAACCATCCCTGCCTTGCTGAACATCTTTGTTTGGCTTGGCTACTCCCAGCCAGCAGCTTCCCAGCCCGTTTGCCGAAAGATACAGATCTATCTGCTGCATTATAAATCCCGCATTTATCAAATAGCCTTCTTTTTTTTCGGAGTAAAAGGATATGTAATGAGGTGCTTTTATAGCAAAAATACTGTTGACCTCATTACCTGACTGAATGGAAAACTCAATTTTGATGCTTTCATCCAGCCTTTTGACACTTTGAATAAAAGTCTCAAGCTGATCAAGCCGCTCCTGTCCCAGAGGTGTCATGTCGTACCTTCTGACAGATTTCCTCTTAAAAATCACATTGTAAAGCTCACCGTTGGTCATTTACACATTCCTCCTTTACACTTTTTAATTTCCTTCAAATCATTTCCTGCTAATATTTCATTGACAAAGCCTGTAATACCCTGGGATCTCTGAGCTTTATCATAAAAGTCAAAACCTGTCTGTTGTTTTATAATATCGGTTTTTAAAAATACAAAGTTAAAAACACCTGCTATTAAAAAGTTCTTGATCAGTATTGTTTTTGCATTGCCCTCCAGCAGTTCGTCAAGACTTTGGTTAAATTCCCGTATATCGCTTAAAATATGCGGTTGCCCGTCGTTCTCAGCCAAATTATCCAGAATAGCTATCCTGCTTATTTCCGGATTATCGGCCAAAAAGTCGGCAACCTCTTTTAAAATAAAAGTCAAGCGCTCTTTCGCCGGACGTTTTTCATATCTTTTAAGTTTTTCATGCAGTTTAACCTTGGCTTCTACCATTACCTCGCGGACTGCAGTTTTCATCAGATTATCCTTGCTTTGAAAGTGGTAGTTGACCATACCGTTACCAACACCGGCTGCTTCAGTTATTTCGGCTACTGTTATCTCGCTTGGCTTCTCCCCCTTGCAGATAAGTTCCCTTGTTACATTTATCAGCCTTTGTTTTGCGGTTTCCTTTTCGTTCATTTTATCTCCCATCTGTGCACAATAAGAAATTTGCTTCGCAAATCCGCTCTGGGTCTACTCAAGTACTCTGCATGCTACACAAATTATCTTTTCGCTAGGGGGCACTACTGCCCCTTTCGACGAAACACTTCGTGTTTCTGAGCACCCCCTCCAAACCGGAAAGGGGATTCCCCTTTTCAATCCCCGAGTATAGAAATTTACTCCTTGGAATCTTCTGGTGTACAATTCAAACTCAGTATTATCATTGCCTCATCACTGTTCCAAAACTTATAAATTCCTATACTCTAAAAAATTGAACGCTATACTGTATGGCATTCAGTATAGCGTTCAATTTTTGTAATGTCAACGGTATTTACAAAAGATCTGTATGATTTCCGGACTATTTCCCGGAATCAATTACTATTGGCTGAAAGCCGATAGCCTGAAGTACAAAAATTCTTCAAACCCAAACTGCGTTGAAAGCCAGCTTAAAAGCAATATTGGCCTGGAAGGCAAAGGCTTTAAACCGTAATTGACTTTGGTAAGCTATGTTACAGCAACCAGCACGCAAGCCTGTACCTGCTGCAGGCCCAGGTCTTCTATCTGCTTAAGCAACTCATCATCGTGGGTTCCGGGCTGCAGCCAGATATATTTTATACCTAGCTTTGCAGCTTCATCAATAAAAGCTCTTCCTCTTTTAGGTGAGACAACCATATCGATTACTTCTGGAACAACAGGCAGCGATGATAGATCCTTATAACATTTGTCACCTTCTACAATATCATACATTGGATTTACCGGATAAACCTCATAACCTTTTGACTTCAGTTTCCTGAAAATCATATTCCCATATTTCTCCTGATCCTGATTTGCTCCAACTACAGCCCATATTTTTTTCTCCAGCATTATTTCTTCCAGCATAATATCCTCCTTAATTTAACCAAACCTGATTAATACAGTATCTTCAAGCAATACTGATAACTATTATTATCCCTTATAAAACAAAAATCAACACTTATATAATAATCTATAACTAATACTCCATGATGTTTACATAATTTTATATTATTCGTAACCTAATAATTTTCTATAGCATAAAATATTCTGTAAGTACTTTACAAATAAAAGGAGGTTGGCCTGATGCCACAAGAATGGTCTAATAACCCATATATGCATATGATGAATCTCCCCCAGAAATATGAGCCAATGATGGAAATGCCCCGGGAACAACTGGAATCAATGTTTCCAAGATGTTACTATATAATATATCCTGAAGTAAGCCGTCACTGTGACAGAATAATTTCTAAAAAGGGGACAATGTATACTCCTTCTCGTGAAGAAATGGAAAATATAGTCGATGATATCGACAATAGGGTCGGTCACGAGGTTGAAGCCGAGTACGAAGATAATGAATATGCTGAATATGCTGAAAATCCTGAAACAATGGGCGATTTTGAGAATTACAAAAAAGATGATGATAGACAATTTGGATTCGGAGGAGGGTTTTTCGGAGGAAGAAGACGCTTCCGCAGGGATTTGATTTCCATTATCCTATTAAGGGAATTGCTCAGAAGAAGACGTCGTCCTCATTTTCGCTATGGTTACGGTTATCCTGGGGAATATGGCTGGTAATTACATTACCTCTAATATAATTATTATCAAGCGTCAAATAAAAATTGACGCTTTTTTACGTTCTTCTTTTTTTTACAAAATATCACAAACATCAGTTCATTTTAATATAATAAAATAGGACTATTTGTGGCCGCTATGCGGCTCAAAGCCATATCATGGCTTTTGAAAGACTTCGCAAGCGCTCGTCTTCCAAACAAACCTGTGAATTTATGGCCGTGCGAAATATTCAAAGTATTAGTCAATACTTTGAATCGCACATGGCCAATTAACCTCCTTTATTCGCCACATTGCGATAAAGGATATAAGTTTCCATTACATTTTGTGGCCACAAATGTGGCTCATGGAGGTTAATATGTTAGTTAATATGGTACCTGCAGGCCAGCACCAGCTGCCGCCGCTTCCCTACACTTATAGTGCACTTGAGCCTGTAATAAGTCAAAATACTTTAAAGCTGCATCACGATAAACACCACAAGGCTTATGTCGATGGGTTGAACAAGGCGGAGGTAAGTCTTGAACAGGCACGAAGGAGTAACAATTATGAATTTATAAAATATTGGGAAAATGAACTGGCCTTTAATGGTTCAGGTCACATACTCCACAGTATTTTCTGGACCGTCATGGCCCCATTGGGCATGGGCGGCAAGCCTGGTTCAAGTACAATGAAACATATAGTCGAATATTTTGGCAACTTCAATGCTTTCAAAGAACAATTCAAGTCGGCAGCCGAGAAGGTTGAAGGTTCAGGCTGGGGAATACTTACCTGGCAGCCTTCCTGGAAAAGGCTTGAAATATTGATGGCTGAGAAGCACCAGAACCTTACTCAATGGAGCGGTATCCCGATACTTGTTTGTGATACCTGGGAACACGCCTATTACCTGGATTATCAAAATAACAGAAGAAAATATATAGATGCCTGGTGGGAACTTATCAACTGGCATGAGGTAGAGAGAAGGCTTTTGATGGCACTGAACGGTCAGGTAACCCTCACTATGGGTATATGATTCACCTTCAATAAATGGCATTTATTTCTGCAATCAATAAAATAATTAGGCTCGCTGGGAAGCGAGCCTATAAATCCAATTCTTAAATTAGCGGGGCTGAATATAAAACTTAATTGCTGTTCTTTCTTCCCCATCGATATTAACCTCAGCAAAAGCAGGAACTGCAACCAGATCAATTCCATTAGGAGCAACAAATCCTCTAGTAATTGCAATTGCTTTAACCGCCTGGTTGACTGCTCCGGCACCAACTGCCTGGATTTCCGCATAATTGTTGTCACGTAAAACAGCGGCTAATGCTCCAGCAACAGATTTGGGCTGCGAATTAGCTGAAACTTTTAGAACTTCCATAAATACATCCTCCTAAAAAACGCTTAATTAAAATAATAAAAAAAAATAATTTATATATCTATCTATTACTATTCTATATATTACTTCAAATTCCTTCTTTTTACATTTAAAAAATTGTATAAACATTAATGACTAAATTTGTCACGTTTTCACATTAAATGTGTGGACCTTATTCGTGGCTGTAACCTTTATATTTCCGATGTTGAATTCATTCATGATTTTTCTAAGGTTTTCCCGCTTTTGTCCTATAATATCTGACATGTTTTTGGGGCTGCACTCAATATTAATTTCCTTAACATTAAAAAGTTCGTTTTCCCGGAAATATTTCTCCAGCTTGTTCCTCATGAGCCTGGACTGGACCAGTTGCCTGAAAGCCGGGTGAAACGGCCCTGCCACAACTTCACCTGTTTCACTGATGCTTTCTGTGGGCTGAAGCCCTATTCTGATAACATTTATATTATTTTCTTCATATAGTTCCAAAAGCTGAGCAGATATGTCAACCGCTTCTTCTAAAGATAATGGCTTATATTTCCCGGCCTCGTAGATTTTTTGCAGGAAGGTATCCCTTATTACAAGCGTAGGATATATTCTCACAATATCCGGGGTTATGGAAATTACAGTTTTTGCGGTATTTATCGCCTTTTCCCTTGTGTCCTCGGGCAAGCCTATCATTGTCTGGATGCCCAGTGAAAAGCCCTTTTCCCTGATCATTTTTGAGGCTTTTATAACAGTCTCCATATTATGGCCTCTGTTGCTGCAGTTCAGAACCTGGTCGTCAAGACTTTGAGCACCAAGTTCGATGGTTTTTACACCATAACCTGATAAAAAATCCAGGATATCATAATTAATATAGTCCGGTCTGGTAGACAACCGCAGTTGTTTTACCTTACCGGATTTTATATAACTTAAACCTATTTCAAGATACCATTGCTGTTCTTCCCTTGAAATGCCGGTAAAACTTCCGCCATAAAAGCCTATTTCAACAAAAGCATCCCGGCTGGTATACAAATAATCTTCTATTGTTTTTCTTATATCTGACTCGCTGGCCTCACCGGCCTGTCCGCTGATGGTCTTTTGATTGCAGTATATACAATCAAAAGGACAGCCTTTATGAGGAACGAAAACAGGTATAACTATATGTTTTTTTATTTATAACACTCCCCTGGTAAATATTATTGAACAGGCAGCTTGTCCAAAGCATCTTTGGCAGCATTCTGTTCGGATTCCTTCTTTGATCGCCCGCTTCCCTGTCCGCAGACAGCATTGTTGATCTTGATTTGTGTAACAAAGGTCTTATTATGGTCAGGGCCTCTTTCTTCTATAACCTTATAGGTTATCTGCTGTTCACCCTTTTGCTGGATCTTTTCCTGCAGCTGTGTTTTATAATCATAAAAAAGCTTCCCCTGCATACTGCTCTTAATAATGCTATCCATGTGTTTGAGGATAAATGCTTTTGCCGTTTCAAAACCTCCGTCAATATATATTGCTCCAATTAAAGCTTCAAAAGCATCCGAAAGTATGGAACTTTTTCTTCTTCCTCCTGAAAGCTCTTCTCCTTTTCCAAGCAGTAAAAGCTCTCCGAGACCAATATCAACCGCACACCGTGATAAAGAATTTTCACATACGATTTTTGAACGGGTTACTGTCAGTTCCCCCTCAGGTAAATCAGGATACATATTATACAGATGTTCGCTTACTGTAAGGCTTAAGACCGAATCTCCAAGAAATTCGATCCTCTCATTATACTTGAGTTTCCTTGCTTTTTTTTCGTTGGCATAGGAACTGTGGGTTATGGCAGTCAAAACAGTGCTTTTATCCTTAAATACATAATTGATTTTTTCCTCCAGGATTGGTATATTATTTGTTTCATTTTTTAAATTATTATTCATTTTTCCTCCGTTTGTACTGCTGTTAAATCCTGCGGGAATTTAACCGTCGGCAATATGTGACTTTAAGGTATTACAGCATTAGCTATTTCCTTACTCAGGTTTAACAGTGTTTAGACTTTCAATGAAAAGTTATATATAAGCTAAAAAAATAAAGGAAGGGATTACCCCACCTTTATTTTATACTTTTATATTAATATCATCAATACAATATATATTTGATTATCTTATTCGTATTTCTTTAAACATAATGTTGCATTATGACCGCCAAAACCAAGTGAATTTGACAATGCATATTTTATATCGGCTTTTCTGCCAACGTTAGGCACACAGTCAATGTCACATTCGGGATCCTGATTCTGTACGTTTATTGTCGGAGGCAGGAAACCTTCCTTAAGAGCCATTGAAGTAACAACAGCCTCAATAGCACCGGCAGCACCCAGCAGGTGCCCGGTCATTGATTTTGTTGAACTCATTGCAAGGTTCTTTGCATGGTCACCGAACACCCTCTTTACAATATTTACTTCAGTAGGATCGTTTAACGGTGTCGAAGTACCATGTGCATTGACATAACCAACCTGTTCAGGTTTGATGCCTGCATCTTTAATAGCCATATTCATACTTCTTACTCCGCCGTCTCCGTCAGGATGAGGAGCAGTAATATGGTATGCATCACAGGTACAGCCGTAGCCAACTATTTCAGCTATAATATCCGCACCTCTTTTAAGAGCATGTTGCAATTCTTCTACAATAAGAATAGCTGCACCTTCTCCAGGAATAAACCCATCTCTGTCCTTGTCGAAAGGTCTGCATGCAGTGTTCGGATCAGGGTTCTTTGTCATGGCTCCCATTGAGCAGAAACCTGAAAAGCTCATCATTGTGATGCAAGCTTCAGCACCGCCTGTTATCATAACATCAGCATCGCCGCGTTCAATTACCTTGAATGCATCCCCTATGGCATTGTTTCCTGTTGCACAGGCAGTAACAACACATTCGTTAAAACCTCTGAAACCATACTCAATCGCTATTCTGCCTGCTGCCATGTTGGAAATCATCATGGGTATAAAGAAGGGGCTTACTCTTCCAGGTCCTTTGTTAAGCATCACCGAATGCTGGTCCTCCAGAGTCTCCAGACCACCGACACCTGAGCCTACTATTACACCGCATTTATCAAGATCAAGACTTTCCAGATCCAATTTTGAATCTTCTACTGCCATTTTTGCGGCAACCATTGCAAACTGGTTATATCTGTCCATTCTTCTGGCTTCTTTTTTGTCAATATATTGCGAAGCATCAAATTCTTTTATTTCAGCCCCAACTTTTGTTGAAAGGTTTGATACATCAATTCTTGTTACTTCACTGATTCCATTCCTACCTTCTTTGATGGCGCTCCAAAATAGGTCGGCACCCATTCCTAAAGAAGATACAACACCAGCACCTGTAATAACTACACGTCTGCTCATAACTTACCTCCATATATTTATTAATATTAGAATTATCCTCTGAGATCTATATAAATGTCCTGTGAACAACCGGACCAATTGACTGAATACATTTTAGTAGGAAAAACTTTTTGATGTACTTTAAATCTTATTTGTCTTAAGCTGCCTGATATTAAAAAAAGTCCCATATTGGGGACTTTTTTTAAGTATTCTTTTGAATGTATTCAACAGCATCACCAACTGTGGTGATCTTTTCTGCTTCATTGTCCGGAATCTCAAGGCTGAACTCTTCTTCCAGCGCCATGATAAGCTCAACTATATCAAGAGAATCCGCTCCGAGATCATCTATGAAAGAAGATTCCATTTGTATATCGTCTTCTTCAACACCTAACTGCTCAACAATTAACTTCTTAACTTTCTCGAAAACCATATATTCACCTCCTTCCAAAGGATGGTTTTTATAAATTGATACTATTTGTCTGCTTACCAAGGTACGCATATGATCATATAGTATGCAATTTTAATAAATTTTAGCCTGTTTGCTTGAATTTAACAAGCACACACATGCTAATATTATTACATAACAAGTCCACCGTCAATATCTATTACTTGACCGGTAACATACCCTGCCTCGTCCGATGCGAGAAAAGCTACGACATTTGCAACATCTTCAGGTGTCCCAAACCTTCCAAGTGCAATTTTGTCAAGATATTTCTGCTTCAGATCCTCAGGCAATATTTCCGTCATATCACTTTCAATCAAGCCGGGTGTAACGGCATTACAGGTTATTCCTCTCGGCGCAAACTCTTTTGCAGTAGTCTTGGTCAAACCAATCATACCACCCTTTGAAGCCGAATAATTTGCCTGGCCCGGATTTCCATAGGCTCCGGCAACAGATGAAACATTTATAATTCTGCCATATTTCTTTTTAATCATGAGCTTTGCAGCTGCCTTTGTACAAAGAAAACAACCTTTGAGATTAATATCCAGAACGGTGTCCCAATCGTCCTCAGACATCATTGCCATGGGTTTATCCTTTGTTATTCCGGCATTGTTTACCAGAATATCAACACCTCCAAATTTATCGACTGCTTTAGCAATCATGGCCTTTACATCGTTTGCATTTCTTACATCACCAACAGTTGCTGCAACCCTGACTCCCATTGCTTCAAGCTCAGAAGCTGTTTTAAGCACAGTATCCGAAGTTCCTGTGAGAACCACATTAGCTCCCAATTTTCCCAGTTTCTCTGCTATGGCTCTGCCAAGTCCCCGTGAAGAACCTGTGACCAAAGCAGTTTTTCCTTCGAATTGCATTCCTTTAACACCTCCACATCAATAATTTCATTTAAGGTTAACCGAATTTATTTATTACGGTAAATCTTATTAAAATTATTTTGATAATTCCTCTAAAGTTGCATTGAGACTGTCAAGATTTTCAACATTGAGAACTTTTACATCCTTGCTTATTTTCTTCACAAAACCGCTGAGAACCTTTCCCGGTCCTATTTCAACAAAGGTGTCCACACCCTGTTCCAGCATGGTTTTTACACAATTTTCCCATAAAACCGAATTACTTACCTGATTTATTAAAGTAGTTTTGACTTCATCCTTGTTTGTTACACATTGAGCCGTGACATTAACAACAACAGGTATTTTCATATCATCTAATGTGATTTTTTCCAGTTCAGCTGCAAGCTTTTCACCTGCCGGTTTCAATAGACTGCAGTGGAATGGCGCACTTACCGGCAGCATCATTGCTCTTTTTGCACCCTTTGACTTGCAAATTTCATTGGCTTTTTCTACTGCTGCAACTTCTCCGGCAATTGCCAGCTGACCGGGGCAATTAAAGTTGGCAGGTTCACAAACACCAACAGCTGATGCTTCCTTACAGCTTTCAATTACAGCGTCATTGTCAAGACCGATAATAGCCGACATTGCGCCAACTCCGACAGGAACTGCTTCCTGCATGAATTTTCCTCTTTTTCTTACAAGAGCAACAGCATCCCTAAAGCTGACTGTACCTGCAGCAACATGAGCAGCATATTCGCCGAGGCTCAAACCTGCAACAAAATCAGGCTTAATACCTTTTTCAAGCAGTGGCTGCAAGCATGCAACACTTGTGGTAACAATTGTCGGCTGAGTATTTTCGGTGATTTTTAATGTTTCATCATCACCGTTAAAAATCATTTCTTTTATATCAAATCCTAATGCTTCAGTAGCTTCATTGAATATTGCGTCAGCACTCTTGTATTGAGCTGCAATATCTTTACCCATTCCAACATACTGAGCTCCCTGACCGGGAAATATAAAAGCTAATTTGCCCATACAAACCTCCAAGTTATATTTTAAAATCAAATTATTTAGCCCATTTCAAAGCTATGGAACCCCAGGTCAACCCGCCTCCAAAGCCGACCAAAACCATATTGTCGCCTTTTTTAAACTTGCCTTCTCTGTTTGCTTCATCCATAGCGACCGGGATTGATGCAGATGATATATTTCCGTACTTTTGTATAACATAATGCAATTTTTCATCTGTAACACCAAGTTTTTTTATTGCTCCATCAATAATTCTGGTATTTGCCTGGTGGGGGAAGATATAATCAAGGTCTTCAACAGTCATATTCACAGCTTCAAGTACTTTTACCGTTGCTGAAGACATGGCTTTAACAGCAAATTTAAACACTTCTGTTCCGTCCATCCATATTGTATTATATTTTCCGTTCGGTCTTTTTTCTTTTTCATACTCGGTAAGATAAAGATTTGGTAGTGTTATATTCATGCCCGCGGTACCATCTGAGCCAAGGAAGGAATTAAGTATACCGTATCCCTCATCAACTTCTCCGAGAACAGCAGCTCCGGCACCATCTCCGAAAAGCACACATGTGTTTCTGTCTTTCCAGTCTACAACTTTTGAAAGTCCTTCACAGCCGATGACAAGCGCCTGCTTAAAGACTCCATTAGCAATAAACTGCTGAGCAGTTACCAAGCCATAGATAAATCCGGTACATGCAGCATTCAAATCAAAGGCTGTTGCATTTTTGGCCCCTATGGCACCCTGGATTATGCATGCTATTGATGGAGTCATATAGTCAGATGATTCTGTTGCCAAAATTATAAGATCTATATCTTCTGCCTGTACATCTGCATTTTCCAACGCTTTGACCGCTGCCTCGATTCCAAGCTTATAGGCAGGCTCATCGTCTCTTAGAATTCTTCTTTCTGAAATTCCAGTTCTTTTAATAATCCACTCATTAGATGTCTCAACCATTTGCTCCAAATCATTGTTTGTGAGCACTTTTTCGGGTAAACAGCTTCCGGTTCCCAGTATTCCTACGTTTTTAGTCGATATCGTCTTCAGAGGGCTTCACCTCCATGTTTTTAAATTGTTCATTAATTTCATCTACAATGCCATATTTAATTAAAGGTATTGTTCTTTTTAAAATTGCAGTTCTGATTGTTTTTGCTTTTGAAGATCCGTGACTTTTTATCACAAGTCCGTTTATGCCCAGAACAGGCGCACCTGAGAGTTCATCAGCATCAAATTTTTCCTTGAAATTCTTAAAAAACGGCTTTATAAGAAGGTAGCATATTTTTGTTAAGAAATTTCTTGTAAATATTTTCTTTAGTTCCTTCATGAAAAGAGCACCGGCGCCTTCATATAACTTCAGAGCTACATTTCCAACATAACCATCACAAACGGCAACGTCGACATCACCGCCAGGAATATCATTTCCTTCTATATTACCAACAAAATTGACAGTTGATGAAGATAAGGTTCCAAAGGCCTGCTTTAATGTATCATTTCCTTTTGCATCCTCAGAACCGACATTCAACAAACCAACTTTGGGGGTTTCAAGATTAAACAGCAATTTCATATATATTGAACCCATGATACCGAATTGCAAATAGTTTACAGGTTTGCAAACCGTATTCATACCGGCATCAATTATCAGGCACATATCCTTTTTTGTGGGGACCAGTGCAGGCATTGAAGGTCTGTCAATGCCCTTCATTCTGCCGACTATAAGCAGAGCTCCTGCCATAAGTGCGCCGGTATTTCCAGCTGACAGGAAAGCGTCACCTTTTTTTTCTTTTAAAAGTTTCAAGCCAACCACCATTGATGAGTCTTTTTTACTCCTGATGGCTTTTGTTGGAGTATCACTGCCTGTAATTACTTCGGCAGCGTTTACTATTTCAATTCTGTCTCTGTTGTAATCTTTTTTGCTTAACTTTTCTTCTATAATTTCCTGCATCCCTACTAGAGTAATTTTAAAACCGTCCTGCCTATCCAAAGCTTCAATGCATCCGTCGATAATAGCATCAGGAGCATTGTCACCACCCATAGCATCAACAATAATATTTATCATAATTTAAATATCCTCCAATTAATAAGGAACAAATATGTAATAACCCGATTTATTATTTTCCTATGGCTATCACCTGTTTTGCTGTTCCTTTACAGTGCCTTTGTCTATTGTAACCAGTATGAATTTACCTCTGAACACTTCTACGTTTTTCTCATATATCTTTACCCACACGATAAATCTATTTTTCCTGGACTCTCTGACTTCAGCCTTTGCAACCAGTTTTGCACCCGAGTATACCGGAATTTTATACTTTATATTAGCTATTCCTACCAGTGCAACCTGCGCATCTATTACCGCTATGGCCAGGGTTTCTGCAAGTGAGTAAATATAATGTCCTCTCACAATATGTGTTTTTTCAAATGCCATCGAACTGTTGGTTTCCATAAGTGAAATGGCACTCTGTCCCAGTTGTAAATCAATCAGTTCTCCGATAAATTCCTTACCTTCAATAGATTTAAGCTTCTCCTGATTGGATTCGGCCACATGCTTAATTCTCTCTCTAAGTTCCGGAATACCAAGTTCCAGTCTATCCAATCTAATAGTCGGTACACTTACCTTAAAAAAATCAGCTAATTCTTCATCTGTTAAAAATGGGTCATACTTGATTTTGTCAAGTAGAATTTTCTGTCTCTGTTGTTTCTGTGAAGACGACCTGCTCACTAACAACCACACCCCTTATAATAATTATAATTATTACCAGATACTAATTGCTGATAACAAAATTATATATTAACTTTATTATTATTGCAACTATTTTCTAATAATATTGCCTGAATTTACTACGCCTCATATAGTTCCGCCCTTACAGAAATATACGTTCCAGAGCTTTGACCTATAAAAACAATAGCTTGTCCTGCAAACCTGATACATAAAAAGAAGAATTTATTTATGACCTACACATAATATTATACAATAAATCTTCTTTCTAATCATAAAGTGATTTTTTATTTAATTTTATTTCCTTACCCTCTATTAACAATGTACAATGTTTTTGAGTGGTGCTCAAAAATCACCGACCTCACGCCGAGATATTTGGGCAGGATGAACGCAGCCTTACTGACGCAAGGCAAGGACAACAACAAAAAAAGTGGCAAAATAGCCGGCGTGAGGCGTGTTGTACATTTTGTCATTAGAGGGTATGTTTGATTTTTAAAAGATGAGGATATCCGTTGCAATAAATCAGGCAAAAGGAATAGCCGCAATTCCTTACGGCTATTTCCCTGGCGTCACATTAAATTACATATCATCTGGTTTTATTACTTTTATATTCTTTGCAAAAAAATCAATTCCCGAGTATATGGTTACGATTACGGCGATTAACATAAGATAAGCGTCTATTTTAATATCTGTAAATAATGTAAAGGGGAAATTATTTAATAATGCTACAGACACGGCTACAGTCTGACAAACCATTTTTATTTTTCCCGACTTATTGGCGGCAACCACCTGGCCTTCGCCGGCAGCAACCAACCGCATTCCCGTTACAAGCAATTCTCTTGAAATTATTATCATTGCAGCCCAGCCTGTAACAACATCTCTTTGTACCAATGCTATTAATGCAGCTGTTATAAGTAATTTATCAGCTATAGGGTCAAGGAACTTTCCAAAAGCAGTTACCAGCTTATGTTTTCTCGCTATATATCCGTCAACACCGTCAGTACTTGCCGCCAGAATGAACAGAACCGCTGCAACATAAGTTCCGTAAGTGTTTATAAATTTATTTATTCCAAGCATCTCATCCTTGAAAAAGGACAAAAGAGGAAGATTGACAGTTGCATCGGGTATTGGTATTACGAAAATCATGAATAGTGGAACCAAAGCTATTCTGGATATTGTTATTTTATTTGGTAAGTTCATTATAATCTCCCATCTACGCGCATAGCGCGTACGCAAATAGTAATGAAAAGCCGCTATGCGGGTTTTTGCTGCGTGAAATGCACAA
>JAEWJR010000100.1:0-21938 GCA_023386445.1 Bacillota bacterium
CTCGTTGTATTAAGTTCTTTGGCAAGCTCGTATATTCTTGCTTTATCCAATACCTTCACCCCCGGATTCATTAATTTGGTTATCTATTAGTTTAAGAAGGCCATTTTTAAAGTCCTTTGACTGAATAGAAATAACTGAACGTATTTCTTTTCCTATACATCTTCCGAGCCCAAGTTTTTCTCCATATTCTCTATAGGAAACATCACGGAAACTGCACATACTCTTAAATTTGTCCTTCGTGTTATCAGAAGCATCTCCTGCTATAATTACAAGAACAGCTTTACCTGACTTGACAGCCCTTTCACAAGTTTCATCACCGGCTGACAGCTGTCCTGCCTTTTTAGCAAGACCCAATAAGGATTAAACCCTATCCATCATTTCCCTCCAATTGGCATTTCAAATTTTCATATATATCATTATCAATTGTTGTCTCAAAAGCTTTATCAAGTCTTTTTGCCTTTATGGCCTGTTCCAGACATGCGGCCTCCCTGCATATATATGCACCTCTGCCGGGCTTTTTACCAATTAGATCTATGCTGATTTCTCCCTCATTATTTCTTACCACCCGTATTAATTCCTTCTTTGGCTTCATTTCCTTACAGCCAAGACACATACGCAATGGAATCTTTTTTTGCTTCATCCATCCACACCTTCCTATAGTCAGTTACCATCGAATAGCCCGATAGTATGCAACTTTATTATTAACGGCTACATCATCTATCAATCTATGAAAACATCGTCATCCTGGTCACCGCTGTAATCATCATTTTCATCTTCAGCGTTAAAATCCATATAGTTGCCGCTTAAACTATCATCAAAGAGCTGCTTTTCAATAGACTGTCTCAACTGTGATTCACTCTTTATATCAATTTTCCAGCCGGTAAGTTTGGCAGCCAGTCTTGCATTCTGGCCTTCCTTTCCTATGGCAAGTGAGAGCTGATAGTCAGGAACAATAACTCTGGCAGCTTTTTCATCTTCACTGGCATCCACCCTTACAACCTTCGCAGGGCTTAAGCTGCTGGAGATATATTCCTTTGGATCATTGCTCCATTTTATAATGTCTATTTTTTCACCGCGAAGCTCATCAACTATAGCCTGGACTCTTGTACCCTTTTGTCCGACACATGCACCCACAGGATCAACATTTTCATCCTTGGAATAAACTGCAATTTTTGTTCTGGAGCCCGGTTCACGGGAAATACTCTTTATTTCAACAGTACCATCGTGTATTTCGGGTACTTCCAGCTCAAAAAGTCTCTTTACAAGTCCCGGATGGGTTCTTGATATCATAATCTGAGGACCCTTTGTAGTTTTCTTAACCTCTACAATATAGGATTTGAGCCTTTCATTAAAGCGGTACTCTTCACCCGGGGTCTGTTCGGTCGGGGCAAGCACTGCCTCGGTTTTTCCCAGATCTACTATTACGTTTCTCTTTTCTATTCTCTGAATGATACCTGTAACAATATCACTTTCCTTGTTGTAAAACTCATCGTAGATAATTCCTCTTTCGGCTTCTCTGAGTTTCTGGACGACAACCTGTTTGGCAGTCTGGGCAGCTATTCTTCCGAAAGTTCTAGGAGTAACTTCCATTTCGGCAATATCGCCGACAGCAAGTGTGGGATTTAATTTAGCGGCCTCATCCACCGATATATCCATCTGTTCCATATCCGGATCTTCTGCAACCTTCCTGAGTCCAAAAACTTTTACATCCCCTGTTGTTCTATCTATATTTACCTTGACGTTCATTGCAGAACCAAAGTTTTTCTTATACGCAGAAATAAGAGCGGCCTCAATAGCCTCAATTATTACATCCTTCTTAATACCCTTTTCCTTCTCCAGTTGTTCAAGTGCAAGTATTAACTCAGCGCTCATTACGTTAACCTCCCATTACTAATTTAAATTAAAATTTAATGGCCCTTTTTACTATGGCAACCTTATCCTTTTCAAATTCAATCTCGTTTCCGGCATGGTTGATTACGATCCTGTCATCAATCAAGCCCACCAGTTCGCCTTCAAACAGTTTTTTACCGTCTATAGGCTGAAAAACCTTAACTTCAACTAATTCTCCCTTATACTTAATAAAGTCCCTCTCAGTTTTTAACGGTCTTTCAAGACCCGGCGAGGAAACTTCCAAATAATAGCTTTGTTCTATGGGATCTTTCTTGTCCAGTATTTCACTCATCTGTTCGCTTACAGCCTGACAATCATCAATGCTTATTCCGCCCGGCTTGTCAATATATATTCTCAAGTACCAGTTGGCACCCTCTTTAATAAATTCAACGTCCACCAATTCATAATTCAAAGCTTCAACCACAGGTGCCGCAAGTTCAATAATATCCTGCTGTACATTTCTTTTCATTATTTACTCGTCCTCCAGTAAGTCAGGGTTTACAACCGCTCCGTATATCATAAATGCATACAAAAGTCACACGCATCACAACACAAATTGCAATGCCACAAAAAACTAGGCACAAAATGTGCCCTTGAAAAAAGCCAATCCAAATTGACTTTTGAATAATATACGTCAATCCGGTTAACAGACTGCCCAACATATTATCATAACCATAAACCTGTCAGATAAACAACAAAGAGTGGGATTTCCCACTCTTGGCAGTCAAGTCTATTAAACCTCTATCCTCGTGTATTATATCATTATTATTTCAATTTATCAACAATTTATTACCATTTTGAACAAAGACTTTTAAAAAATATTTAAACAGGAAAACTTTAGAATAAACATAACTGGTTGCTTTCAGGCATTCCCTTAAGACAATTGTTCCTTTCAAGTATCTCTATTACTGATTTGCTTATCTTTGCCTTTACTCTCAGTTCGTCAATAGAGAGGAATTCTCCGTCTTTTCTGGCTTCAACAATATTTAGCGCAGCAGCCCCGCCCAGACCCTGAAGTGCATTAAGCGGCGGTCTTATGCCTCCCTCCTCTATTTTGAATTTCTTTGCTTCCGACAAATACAAATCTATCGGAAGGAACTTGAAGCCCCTGGCATACATTTCATTTGCAACCTCAAGTATGGTCAATACATTCTTTTCCTTTGTACTGATATTATTTCCCTTCATTTCATATTCCCTTATTTTATTTTTTACCTTGTCCCGGCCCTGAGCCATCATTTCAGCATCAAAATCATCGGCTCTTACCGTAAAATATGTAGCATAGAAGGCTTCCGGATGATAAACCTTAAACCAGGCAATTCGGAAAGCCATCATAACGTAAGCGGCTGCATGAGCCTTCGGGAACATGTATTTAATAGTTTTACACGACTTTATATACCAATCGGGGACATTATTTTCCTTCATAATAACTTCATATTCTTCCTTGACACCCTTGCCTTTTCTAACATCCTCCATTATTTTAAAGGCTGTTTTCGGGGGCAGTCCGGCGTGCATCAGGTAAATCATAATATCGTCACGGCAGCAAATGCTCTTGGACAGTGTAGTAATGCCATCTCTGATCAGGTCCTGTGCATTGTTGAGCCAAACGTCGGTACCATGGGAAAGTCCGGATATTCTGATAAGCTCAGAGAATGTCTTTGGTTTTGTATCTACCAGCATTTGCCTTACAAATTTCGTCCCGAATTCAGGTATGGCATAGGTTCCCGTTTCACTGCCGATATCTTCGGGTGCAACCCCCAAAGCCTCGGTGCTGTTGAAAAGACTCATGGTTTTTGTCTCTCCGATGGTGATCGTGGTGGCATCTATCCCGGTCAGATCCTCCAGCATCCTTATGACGGTAGGATCGTCGTGCCCCAGTATATCAAGCTTGAGTATGCTTCCATGCAGGAAGTGATAGTCAAAGTGTGTTGTTACTATTTCAGAGCTTATATCATCGGCCGGCCTCTGAATGGGAGAAAAGTCAAATATCTCCTTATCCTTCGGAACTATCATTATTCCTCCGGGGTGCTGGCCGGTAGTTCTCTTTATACCGGTACAGCCTTTAACCAGCCTGTTTATTTCGGCATTTGCAACAACTATTTCTCTCTCGTCAAGATAATTCTTAACATAACCATACGCAGTCTTCTCTGCAACCGATGCAATTGTACCGGCTCTGAAAACATAGCCTTCTCCAAACAGTTCTTCGGTATATTTGTGTGCTACCGGCTGATAATCTCCCGAGAAGTTTAAATCTATATCAGGCTCCTTGTCTCCGTCAAAGCCCAGGAAGGTTTCAAAGGGAATATCATAGCCGTCTTTTTTAAGTTTATTGCCGCATTTCGGACAAGCCTTGTCCGGCATATCAAATCCGCAGTCATATGAACCGTCAAGTATAAATTCGGAGTATTTGCACTTCTCACATATATAATGCGGCTGAAGTGAATTAACCTCGGTTATGCCAGACATGTTCGCAACAAAGGAGGAACCGACAGATCCTCTGGAACCAACCAGATATCCGTCACCCACGGATTTTGAAACAAGTTTCTGGGCAATCAGATACATAACCGCAAAGCCGTTTTTGATTATGGAGTTTAACTCTTTTTCCAGTCTCTGCCTGACAACCTCGGGCAGTTCCTCCCCATATATCTCTTTTGCCTTGTTCATGGCCATTTCTTCTATATCATGTTCGGCACCTTCAATTTTCGGAGGATATGTACCTTCAAGCACCGGCGCTATATTTTCAATCAGATCGGCATTATGGTTTGTATTGTCTATAACAACCTCCCTCGCTTTTTCAGGGCCGAGATAATCAAACTCCTCAAGCATTTCGTCGGTTGTTCTCAAATACAGAGGTGCCTGATTATCCGCATCTGTAAAACCCCTGCCCGACATAAGTATCCTTCTGAAAACCTCATCGCGGGGGTCCATAAAATGTACATCACAGGTAGCCACAACCGGCTTTTGGTGCCTCTCTCCCAGTCTTACTATTTTTTTATTTATTTTTTTAAGCTCTTCCTGTGAGTCTACAGTTCCGTTGTTAACAAGGAACTGGTTATTTCCCAAAGGCTGTATTTCAAGATAATCATAAAACCTTACTATTTTAGAGATCTCGTCTTCACTCTTGTTGCCGAGAATTGCCCTGTACAGTTCTCCTGCTTCACAGGCGCTTCCCAGAATGAGTCCCTCTCTGTATTCCATCAGCAGCTTTTTTGGTACTCTGGGTTTTTTGTAAAAATACTTTAAATGTGACTGTGAAACTATTTTATACAGATTTTTAAGCCCTACCGAGTTCTTTACAAGTATTATTGCATGGTATGAGCTGGCCTTTACATTCACCTCATAATCAAAGGCATTTTCTATGTCCTTAATGGTCTTGCAGCCCTTTTCCCTTAATACATTCATACAGTGCATGAATATTTTGGCCGTAGCCATGGAATCATCCACCGCTCTGTGATGGTTTTCCAATTCGATTCCCAAATGCTTTGCCACCAGGTTAAGCTTGTATTTTCCAAGCTCAGGGAACATTTTTCTGCAAAGCTCCAGCGTGTCTATATAAGGATTTTCGATTTTCTCCCCTAATATTCTTGCGCTCTGTTTAATAAATCCCACATCGAAATTTGCATTATGTGCCACAAGTACGGTTCCCTGAATAAATTCCATAAAATCAGTGAGGACCTGTTCTATTGGAGGAGCCTGGCTGACCATCTCATCTGTAATACCTGTCAGTTTGACTATAAAGCTTGGAATAGGTACTCCCGGGTTAACAAAAGCGCTGAACCTGTCGACAATTTCTCCTCCCCTGACTTTTACCGCACCTATTTCGGTTATTCTGTCCTGATGAGGATTGAGTCCTGTGGTTTCTATGTCAAAAACAACGAACTCATCCTCCAGAGAGTGTGAATCAAGATTATATACAATCGGAACATTATCATCCAGCAGGTAGCATTCCAGTCCGTAAATAACCTTTATACCAAACTTCTTGGATGCCCCGTAGGCATCCGGATATGCCTGGCAGACTCCGTGATCGGTGATGGCAATTGCCTTGTGGCCCCATTTTGCCGCTCTTTTTACAAGCTCCTTAACAGGAGTTACTCCATCCATGGAACTCATTTGAGTATGTAAATGCAGCTCGACTCTTTTGGTTTCAGCCTCATCATGTCTTATTTCCTTCTCAGTCTCCACAATGTCAAAAGCCATGACGGCCAGTTCCTTTGAAAACTTGTCATACTGGGCGTCTCCCCTTATTCTGAGGCAAACCCCCTCCACGATGCGCTCTGAAATATTTGTAAAATCCTTCTTTTCAACAAACATTTTAACAGTTACGGAACTTGTATAGTCGGTAATGTCAAAAATATATATGAATTTTCCGCCCCTGATCTCCCTGGATTCAGTTCTGAAAACCTCTCCTGCAATGGCAACTTTTCCCGAATCGGGAGTTACCTCTGAAATCCTCATAATACTGTCGGTAAAAGGCTTACCTGCAATTATACCTTTGGTCGCTCCTTCACCGGGGTTTGAGCCCCTGTTTTCAGGGTAATTCTGCTTTGGTTTTGTTTCCGAAGGTGCCGCTGTCATGGCAGAACTTACAACCTTGGCCTCATTCTTTTCCTTCTCGGCAACATATTCTTCAAGAATGCTGGAATCGACCTCCAGATCGCTAAACTCCACCTTTATTCTTTTTGAAATAGTATCTTCTATGTATTGTTCGATTATTAAATGACAGTTTTGTGACTTAAGAATCTGGGAACCTTTTGTAGCAAGCTTGATAAGCATTTTTCCATCGGCCAATTCACAGGTACTGCCGGTAAGTATCCCTCTGCAAACCGCTACTTTACGGTTCAGCATCAGTATTAACTCATCCCACATTTTTTCCAGAAATTCTTCGATGCAGTATTCCCGGGTACATTTAACCTTTATGCTGATATTATTGGCTCCGAGCTTGTCCGCCAGATGCTCCTCCAGCTTTGATACCAATCCGGGACCTACTATTTCGGAATTTGAAGTGTATATTTCCAGCTTGTTTGACTTGATAAACACACTCATCCTGTCCACATTTATATGCCTGAAAACGGAAAATTCCCCATCAAAATCCACTGCCCCGGGGAATAAATCACAAAATAATTTATTTGAAGTTACTGAACCTTCCATATATAAGACCCCATTTATTAATCTTTTTTTGAACCTCTGCATATTTTAACATACTTACGAGAATTTTTCTCTTTCATAAATTAAAATATTTATATCAACCTCTGTAGCAAGCCGGTCCATTTCCTTTAAATTCTCAATATCTGCATGACGGCTGTAAGGTGTCATGGTAAAAAGATTTAATATATCCTGTTTATCCTTCAAATGAATATCATAGCATATATTGATCTCCTCCAGGAGTTTAAAGCCTTCCTTTACGGTTCCCTTCTGCCCGATGACCTCCGGGGTTTCATACATGGTCTTTTTCAAACCGTAGAGATGTCGGGCACCCGGAACTGCCACCACAAGTTTTCCCGAAGTTCTGAGAATCCTTCTGAATTCCTGCTCATCCCTGGGGGCAAATATGCAAAATAAATAATCTACTGAATTATTCAAAACCGGAATATGATAATTACTGGCGACTGCAAAGTGAATACTCCTGTCCCTGCCTGCCGCATAATTTATGGCATCCTTTGATACATCCGTTCCGTAATAACATATTTCCTGTTCCTTATACCGGTTATTAAGCAAATCTTTCAGCCTGCTTATGTAATAGCCCTCTCCGCAGCCTGCATCATAAAAATTGATGCTCCGGTCGGCCTCGTCCTTTGATAAATCAATTTTTAAGAGATCCACAACAGAGTTTAACTTATCTGAGAATTTCTGATAGTAGCCTTTATCTAGAAACTCTCTTCTGCTTTGAAGCATTTCTTTGCTGTCTCCCGGGTTTCCGGCTCCTGTATGGCCCGGAAGCAGCAGATTTACGTAGCCTTTCCTTGCAATATCAAAATTATGCCCATTTGGACAAAAATATTGTTTCTCACCTTGCCTCAGAGCCCTTAAACAATTTGGACACCTGAATATTGTTTTATTCATATTTGCTTATTTCCTTTATCAACTCTTCAACTGCATTTTCCTGCGGTATTTTTTTAACTATCTGTCCCTTTTTAAAAAGGAGAACTTCATTTGTTCCGCCTGCAATACCAATATCCGCATCCTTGGCTTCCCCCGGTCCGTTTACCGCACAGCCCATTATGGCAACCTTTATATCCTTGTTCAGCTTGTCCAGTACCGGCTCGATTTCATTGACTATTCCGATGAGGTCGATTTTTGTTCTTCCGCAGGTTGGGCAGGAAACTACCTCGATACCTTCTTTGAGCAGGCCCAGAGACTTAAGTATCTGTTTTCCTGCTCTTACCTCCTCAACTGGATCTCCAGTAAGCGAAACCCTGATGGTATCACCAATACCTTCAGCCAGCAGACAACCAATACCTACCGATGACTTGATGGTGCCCTTGTAAACAGTTCCTGCTTCTGTTACGCCTACGTGTAGAGGGTATGCCGTTTTCTGCGAAAGAAGTCTGTAGGCTGCAATAGTCATGGGAACGCTTGAAGCCTTAATGGATATGGCTATATCGCCAAAATCTGCTGCTTCAAGCATTGCGGCATGGTTTAGCGCACTTTCCACCATTCCTTCCGGCGTGACGCCCCCGTATTTTTCAAGGATACCCTTTTCCACCGAGCCTGAGTTTACTCCAATCCGTATGGGTATCTGACGTTCCTTCGCCATATCCGCCACTATTTTTACCCTGTCCTGCCCGCCTATATTGCCCGGATTTAGACGAATCTTGTCCACACCGTTTCTCATACATTCCAAAGCCAGTCTGTAATCAAAGTGAATATCGGCAACCAGCGGTATTGAGATAGCCTTTTTTATCTCCTTTACAGCCTCTGCAGACTGGCTGTCTGGAACCGCAACACGGATAATCCGGCAGCCTTCCTCCTGCAGTCTTTTTATCTGTTCCACCGTAGACTTTACATCTCTGGTATCGGTATTTGTCATCGATTGAACAGAAATAGGAGAATCTCCTCCTAAGAAGATATCTCCCACATTTATTTTTTTTGTCTGTTTTCTCTGTATATAATTCTCCACAGTCGTCAACCTTCCTGTAATTATTCGAGCAGTCTGAGCATATATTACCGGGGGCAATATGCGTTTTGGAGGTTACAGACTGCTAGCCTTTTCCGATCCTCAATATATCGTTGAAGGTAGCATATAACATAAGCATTATCAGAATTACCATACCAACCATGGTAATTAATGCTTCCTTTTCAGGATTGAGAGGCTTCTTTCTGATTCCTTCAATGAGCAGCAGTACAAGCTTGCTGCCATCCAGAGCAGGAAACGGAATAAGATTTACCAGCCCCAGGTTTATACTTATCATTGTCGTAATTGACAAAAGCCTGATTATTGTTTCCATGGCTGACTGACTTTCAGCCACCTCATTGCTGATTGTAGTCGTAATACCTACCGGACCCATAAGTTCGCTTGCAGGAACCGTCCCTGTAAATAACCAGCCAAGGGAATAATATATTGACCTGGAAATGAATATGTTGTATTTTGCAGCTTCCTTTATTGTACTGCCGATATTACCGTTTTCATGGACAAAATCAAGTATACCGATAGCATAATATTCAGGATTCTTGCTTTTCTGGGGAACAACAGGCTTTAGTTCCTGAGGTTCTCCAGCTCGTTCAACGATTATATTGACATTTTTATTCTGATTCTGCTGCAGTATATTACGTATGTCTTTTCTTGTGTTTATATCCGCTCCGTTAATTTCAACTATTCTGTCATTTACCTTGAGCCCTGCCTTCATTGCAGGTGAATTGTCGGAAACGGCTTTTACCACATTTGAATCCGGTCCTTCAAGTTCGTCCTGCATGGGCGTGAAACCAAGTATATAATTTTCTCGTTCAGGTGTCAGCTCGACTGTCTTTGATTCACCATTTCTCTCATATTGCAGCTTTATACTCTCATTGGTGAGCGGGTAGGAAAATATTCCAAGATCATTGACATTAAATATAGTTTTTCCGTTATATTTCTGAAGTTTGTCTCCAACCCGAAGATCATACTTTTCTGCCACCGAACCGGGTACAATGTCCTTTATCTGTGTGGTAAAATAACCTGTCTGTGATATTATAATAAAAGCAAATACAAGTGCCGTGAGTATATTCATTAACGGCCCCGCAGCGATGATGGCAGCTCTCACACCTATAGGCTTTTTATTATAGGCCCTGTCATCCTCTGAAGCTTCTTCTTCACCCTCCATCTTGACATAGCCGCCTAAAGGTATAAGTCTTAACGAATACACAGTCTCACCTTTTTGAAAGGAAAACAGCTTTGGACCCATAAAAAGTGAAAACTCATTTACCCTTACCTTGAAAGCCTTTGCCACCATAAAATGACCAAGTTCATGAACTATTATCAAAAAGCTTAAAGCCAATATTGCCAGTACAATTCCCATAGATTCCTCCATTTTGCGTTGTTTTTCAAGACTTGTTTTCTTAACCGTTTACTGCTTTTTCAGCCTGTATTCTGGCCCAGTTGTCTACTTCTATTATATCATCCAGGCATGGACAAATATTCACATTATGTAACATCATAATTTTTTCAATTATTTCCGGAATAGCGGTAAAAGCTATTCTATTGTTCAGAAAAGCCGATACGGCTGTTTCATTGGCCGCATTCATTGCAGCAGGCATTGTCCCGCCTGTTGACAGTGCATCATATGCCAGCTGGAGACATCTGAAGGTTCTTGTATCAGGTTCCTCAAAGGTTAGCTGGGAACACTTTAGGAAATCCAGCCTTGAGAAATTATTCCCGCATCTGTCGGGATATGTGAGAGCCAGCTGAATAGGTATTCGCATATCAGGGGAACCCAGCTGCGCCATAACCGATCCGTCAACATATTCAACCATGGAGTGTATAATGCTTTGAGGATGTACCAGCACCTGTATTTTATCCAGTTCCCTGCCAAAAAGCCATTTTGCTTCTATTACTTCCAAACCTTTGTTCATAAGTGTCGCAGAGTCAACGGTTATTTTGCTCCCCATGCTCCAATTGGGATGTTTCAAGGCCTGGGCAGGAGTAATATTCTGAAGCTCCTCACGTGTTTTGCCTCTGAAAGGTCCGCCTGAAGCAGTAATTATTATTTTCTCAACCTGCTTGTCGCTGTTACCCATAAGACACTGGTAAATAGCCGAGTGTTCGCTGTCAACAGGAAATATTGTAACTCCCTGTTTTTTAGCCTCCTCCATAACCAATCGGCCGGCCGTTACAAGGGTTTCCTTGTTGGCCAGTGCAATATTCTTTTTGTTTTTGATTGCATGCATAGTCGGAATCAGGCCGGCAGTGCCGACAACCGACGTTACCACGGTGTCTGCCTCCTGTATCTCCACTACCCGGAGCATTCCCTCCAGGCCGTACATAACCTGCACCTTCAAATCTGCAAGCCTGGTTTTGAGTTCTGACGCAAGCTCCCTGCTCCCAACCGAAACCAGTTCAGGTTTGAACTCATGAATCTGTTTCTCAAGTAAATCTATATTTGAATTTGCAGACATTGCTGCAACTTTTATTCCATGATTTCTGGCAACATCCAATGTCTGCACACCTATAGAACCAGTTGATCCTATAATTGAAATTATCTTTGCCATTTAACCTCCATGTCCCCAATATGCCGGATTAATTAACCGCCGGCAATGTATGAATTTAGATATTACAGACCACCAGTACATAATAAACTACCGGAGCCACAAACAATATACTGTCAAATCGATCCAGAACCCCGCCATGACCGGGCATAATACTTCCATAGTCCTTAACATTTACATACCTTTTGACAGCTGACGCCGACCAGTCACCAATCTGGGAAATAACGCCGCAGAACAGGCCCAGAAATCCAAGTGCTACGAATGAAATTTCAAGTTCAGAAAAGGCTTTTGCTATAAAGCCAAATACAATCATCAGCGCCATACAGCCTAAAATGCCTCCGATTGCACCTGCCAAAGTCTTATTTTTGCTTATCTCAGGTACTATCTTTCTTTTACCGAATAATCTTCCAAAGGTATATGCCATGGTGTCGGTCCCCCATGCTCCGATAAATATAAGCCAAATCAGCAGAATTCCATAATCCATTTTCCTTATCAGAATCAAAAAGCTCATAAGGAAAGGTACATAGGCAATACCAAAGGCAGTTACGCAGGCATCTATTATATTATACTTTTTATGCCCGAATACAATAAAAGCCATACTTAAAAATATAACAACACAAACGGAAATTCCGGTCAAAATTCCCAGGTCAAGTTTATACCAGCCTGTTTGTTCAAGCCCCAGCAATAAAAGCGGAATTATTGACAGGTATCCGACAGGCTTTATAGGCTGAATATTTTCCAGTTTGGCTGCAGAATTATAAAACTCATACAGTCCTATTGCTGCAATTATACTTACAACGACTCCCAATACGATAGATCCCAGATATAAAACTGCTATAAGCAGTATAAGTCCTACCAATGCACTGATAACTCTTGTTTTTAACATTATGCCTCCATGATTCCAACAGCACCCGACTTTAATGCGTCACGGCCATTTGGGTTATTAATCCGGCGTCATTGATCCACTCCGCCAAACCTTCTGTTTCTGCTTTCATAAGCTTTTATTGCTTCTGCAATATGGCTCCCGTTCACATCAGGCCATAATTCATTTGTAAACCAGAATTCAGTATATGCACACTGCCATAAAAGATAATTGCTTATCCTCTGTTCACCGCTGGTTCTGATAAGCAGATCCGGTTCGGGAATCCCGGCAGTATACAGGCAGCTTTCAAATTGCTTTTCATCTATTTCATCTATTTTTAAATTACCGGTTTTAACCTTGCCTGCAATTTCTTTAACTGCATGCAGCAGTTCAAGCCTTCCTCCATAGTTAAGACAGATATTTAAATTAAGACCGCTATTAACACCGGTCAGTTTTTCCACCCTGATAATTTCCTTTTGAAGTTCTTCCGGAAGACCTTTTACATCACCTATTACTTTTATTCTTACATTGCTGCCGTCAAGCTCCTTCTCAGCATTTCTCAGAAACTCCACAAGCAGACTCATAAGAGCATCTACCTCACTTTTGGGACGCTTCCAGTTCTCCGTGGAAAACGCATATACTGTCAGGTATTTTACGCCTGCCTCAGAACAATATATGACAACTTTTTTTAAAGCCATGGAACCTTCCCTGTGGCCTACATTTCTGGGCAGACCCCTTTTCTTTGCCCATCTGCCGTTTCCGTCGGGAATAATGGCTATGTGCCTCGGAATTGAAGCAAAACCCTGCTTAATATCTTTTTTTCGTCTAAACAACCGGGTAACTCTGTCCCAAATACCCACACCGACCTCCATCTGCGTGCACAAGCGTACTAAAATACGTACAATAAAACAAATAGTATCAAAAACACATGTATGTAAACTCAGTTTTTTATTCCGGCAGCTTTTAAAATAACCCCTCATTTAGAGGGGTTTGCATACCAGTACATTCAATTTATCTTCTGAAGTATTGACACGAAGTACCCGAAATGTATCATCGTATTCCGTGATTTCCATTTTCGGAGGAGATGTAATTGTAATTTCCCCGATTATAAATCCTTCTTCCCGGGCCAACTTAAAAACATCTCCGAGTGTATACCCTGTTAACCTGTTCATACTTCCATTATTTCCTTATCTTTAGCTTCAACTATATGATCTATTTCGGCAATAAATTTATCCGTGAGATTTTGAATGTCCTTTTCAGCATCCTTTAAATCATCCTCGGTAATTTCACTGCTCTTCTTTTTAGCTTTCATATTTTCTATAGAATCTCTTCTTATGGATCGGATGGCAACCTTGGCATCTTCGCCTTCCTTTTTAACTGATTTGGTTAATTCTTTACGTCTTTCCTCTGTAAGAGCAGGGAAAACAAGACGGATTATTTTTCCGTCGTTATTCGGATTAATACCGATATCAGATTTTTGGATTTCTTTCTCTATATCTTTAAGGAGCTTTGATTCCCATGGCTGTATCAGTATAACCCTTGCTTCAGGCACTGAAACAGTCGCAACCTGTTGAATCGGTGTAGGTGCGCCGTAATAATCAATAGTAATTTTATCAAGTATCTGGGGATTTGCTCTTCCTGCTCTGATGCCTGCAAGATTGTCCTTCAATACATGTATGGTCTTTTTCATTTTTTCTTCAATAGGTTTATAAAGCTCTTTATCCATAAAACTCCTCCTAAAAAATTCGTTGCCGATAAATAGAGAATACCTGTTTGAATATTCCCCGGAATATATTTATACATTCCTTATATATAATACAATTAATTACAAAGGATTTCAATATATTGTCGTGCCAATCTCTTCACCTTTGACTGCCCTGATAATATTATCAGGATCATTCAACCCGAATACAAGGGTAGGTATACCATTATCCTTGCAGAAGGAAGCTGCCGTCAAATCAATGGCACTCAAATTATTATTCAGATATTCCTGATAGCTGAGCCTGTCATATTTAACTGCATCCGGATTTTTTGAAGGATCGGAATCATATATACCATCAACATTTTTAGCCATAAGTATGGCTTGAGCATCTATTTCAGCCGCTCTGAGAGCTGCTGCAGTATCAGTTGAAAAATAAGGATTTCCCATGCCGCAGGCAAATATTACGATTCTCTTCTTCTCCAGGTGTCTTACGGCTTTTCTCCTTACATAGGGTTCGGCTATCTGTCTCATTTCAATAGCGGTCTGGACTCTCACCTGAATTCCTCTTGACTCAAGTGCATCCTGGAGACCCAGTGAATTTATAACCGTTGCCAGCATACCCATATGGTCCGCCGTGGTTCTGTCCATGCCCTTACCGCTTCTGCCTCTCCAGAAGTTACCTCCGCCCACTACGATTGCAACTTCCACTCCCAGATTGTGTACTGCAAGAATTCTGTCGCATATTTCGTTAACAGTGTTGGTATCAATTCCGTTGCCTTTTTCACCGGATAAAGCCTCTCCACTGATTTTCAACATTATTCTTCGATATTTTATTTCCGACATGGTTTTCCTCCGTTAGATAAATATATTATTTTCCCAAAAAAGGCCCTAATAAAAGGAACATACAATACATATATGTTCCAAAGGGGGCTGTTACAAAACAAATAGTTTATTTTGTTTTGTAACAGCCCCCTTTATTATTAACCGCCTATTTGTTTCATTACTTCATCGGCAAAGTTTTCTTCCTTCTTTTCAATACCTTCGCCTCTTTCAAATCTAACAAATCTTCTAACAGTGATATTTTCGCCAATATGAGCTATTTTTTCCTTGACCAGCTGATCAAGTGTAATGTCAGGATCCTTAATAAAGGCCTGCTCCATCAAACACTTTTCGCTGTAAAATTTATCAATTCTGCCTTCAACCATCTTATCAATGATTTTTTCAGGCTTTCCTTCATTTCTGGCCTGTGCCCTTAATATTTCCTTTTCAGCTTCCAATACTGAAGCAGGAACTTCTTCTCTTCTTACGAATTCAGGCTTGCTTGCAGCGATCTGCATTGCAATATCCTTTACCAACTGTTTGAATTCTTCATTCTTGGCAGCAAAGTCGGTTTCAATGTTTACTTCGACAAGAACACCTATTCTTCCTCCGCCATGTATATAAGATTCAACCAAGCCTTCAGCAGCAATTCTTCCTGCCTTGCTGGCAGCTTTAGCTATTCCCTTTTCTCTTAAATACTCAACTGCTTTTTCTTCGTCACCGTTTGTTTCAGTGAGTGCCTTTTTGCAGTCCATCATTCCTGCTCCGGTTCTTTCACGGAGCTGTCTTACCATTTCTGCAGTAATCATTTTTATCTCCATTTCCGACATAGGCCAAGTGAATTATCCCATGTCATAATGGGATAAACATTTATTTATCGCCTGTGCCATTAATTATCTAGTAATAGAATAATATACTTTAGTAAATTATTAAGTTTTCAATATCGATTATGACTAACTACCAGATTGTGTATTTAAACACAATCCGGTAATATATCATCTTATACTAAATTATTCAGCAACTTCAACAACTTCTTCAGCTTCAACTGTTTCAACAGCTTCAGGTGAAAGTTGTTCTCCCTGACGGCCTTCAATAATAGCATCGGCTATTTTTGCCGCAATGAGCTTAACAGCTCTTATAGCATCATCATTACCTGGAATTACGAAGTCAACTTCGTCAGGATCACAGTTTGTATCAACTATAGCTACAACAGGAATACCGAGCTTCTTAGCTTCAAGAATAGCATTTCTTTCCTTGCGTGGGTCAACAACGAACATTGCACCAGGAATCTTCTTCATGTTCTTGATCCCGCCAAGATTTTTTTCGAGATCGTCCATTTCCTTCTTAAGCTTGATAACTTCTTTCTTAGGAAGAACTTCAAAAGTTCCGTCTGCTTCCATAGCATTTAATTGGTTCAACCTGTCTATTCTCTTACGAATAGTCTTGAAGTTGGTGAGCATGCCGCCCAACCATCTGTTGTTTACAAAGAACTGTCCGCTTCTGTCGGCTTCTTCTTTAATAGAATCCTGAGCCTGCTTTTTAGTTCCTACAAAAAGAACGTCCTGTCCGTTCATTGCCACTTCTCTGATGAAGAAGTATGCGTCGTCGACTTTCTTTACTGTTTTCTGAAGGTCAATGATGTAGATACCATTACGTTCTGTAAAGATGTATTCTGCCATCTTTGGGTTCCATCTTCTTGTTTGGTGACCGAAGTGAACACCCGCCTCCAAAAGTTGTTTCATTGAAATAACTGCCATATTAAAACACCTCCGTTAAAGTTAATACCTCCGCATCCCATGTTATCGTACAATTAAACATTGACGATCTTATCATTTGACTGACACTTTAACAATTCAAGATACGTGTGTATTTTTCCGCTAGCTAGTATACCACATAGTATAAAATTTATCAATCATTAATTACGAAATTATTTATTATAATTCGTCTATTCCGTTACAGTCTGTTCGGTTGGAGCCGGAAGATATTTCTCATATTTCCGGCTGAGTACCCTTGTATAAAAAGGCACCCCTCTTGTAACCCAGTCAAAACACCAGGCTATCCATATACCCATAATCCCCAGGCTTGTATACTTCACCAGCAGATATCCCAGCAAAACTCTTACAAGCCACATGCTCAATATTGAGACAACCGTTACATATACAACGTCACCGGTACTCCTGAGACAAGCCGGTATAATAAAGGCGGCAGGCCAGAATATGGGAATGCATGCCAGAGTAAGATAGGTTATATGCAGAGCCATGGTCAATACATCATCCGTCGGCTGATAAAGTTTGAGGATATGAGACGCAAATGGCAGGAAGAGCAGTGAAACGCCACCAAGCAAAATCATTGCATATAATGTAAGCTTGTTGATCATTTTTTTAAGCTCCTGCTTATCACCTGCACCCGAATAGTAGCCTATTATACTGACAGCAACTATTGAAACGGCGCCGCCGGGTATGTTTATAATTGAATTAAGCGAGCCAGCAATACTGTTTGCCGCAAGAGAAGCCGTTCCAAGCGAAGCTACAATTGCCTGAACCAGCAGCTTGCCTCCATTAAACACAAGGCTGTCCAGACCGGCAGGGACTCCTATATACAAAACAGGTTTCATTATATTCAAGGATACCTTGAAGGAAGCTGTCCTGATATGTATTTTAGGGCTGCCCAGCAGATGAAAGGACAATATGACGGCACCGACAAGTCTGGCAGAAATCAGGCCCAAACCTGCACCTAGTACGCCCATGTCAAGTTTAAAAATACATATGGCCCCAACACAGAGATTTACAAGGTTTGAAATAACTATTGATGTCATTGAGGCAATAAAATTATTATTGGCACGTAATACCCCGGTTAATATATTAAATAACCCTAACAGGGGATATGATATTGCAGAGCAGACCAGATATGTCCAGGCTGCCGATTTTACAAGCGGTTCAGCCCCGCCAAACATGAAGCCTATAATTTGCTGTCCGAAAACGAAGAGTCCCAACCCTGTCAACGCAGAGAGTAAAAAAACCGATACTATTGATTGAGCTGCCGTATTTGATGCCTTATCCTGATTGCCCGCACCCAAATGCTGTGCAATTACTACTGTTGCCCCTGTCGCTACCGAAAGGAATAGATTCATTGCAACAAAATTGATGGAATCCACGATACCCACGGCTGATACTGCATAAGCTCCCAATCCGCTTACCATCATGGTGTTGACAACTCCTATGGCTACAGAAAAAAACTGCTCAATGAATGCAGGAAAGAAGAGACGTATCAGTTCTTTTTTAGAAAACAATTATATCACGGCCTTTAATATAGAGTTGCATAAAGTAGTGTGTAAAGTCAATTACTACCGACTGAAAGCCGATAGTTTGGGGTTGAGACTAAGCCTCCTGAAGTCAAAAGCAAATACAAACCCAAACTGAGTTCAAAGCCAGTTTAAAAGCATAACTTGACTGGAAGAAGATGGCTTTGAACCGTAATTGACTTGGTAAATATGTGTAATGTATAAATATTTATGCATTTTATAATTTTAAATGTATATAGGAATAACCTCAACCTATAAATACTTGTATACCAGCCTGTTATATTGTATAATCCTTCAAAATGCTGACATTTATTAAAGATTCCAAAGTATTTAACCACATTCGAATGTGAACGTGAATATTAACCGTTAACATTTTCGGGACAATAACGTTTTATTTTTTTTGTTGTTGTTTTAATAAATTCACTTTCACGCAGTGTAAATTTTCTTATGCGCCTGTATATAGGCAGATCTTTATTTATATTTTTTACAATCTCATTGAACAGGTTCAACAGCTCGTCCTTTGTCAGACTTACGTCTTTGAACTTTTCCTTTATATATTCAAGGTTTGGCAATATATGCGCATGAATGTGCGTTTCTCCTGTTATCCGGTCAAGTTCACCCGATACAAGGGATTCCTGCACGCAGGGATTCTTATTTATAGAAGCTTCCAGTTCCTCCGGGTATACATTTTTACCGTTGTTTGTAATAATAATATTTTTACTTCTTCCGGTTATATATACGTAACCGGACTTGTCCACCGTTCCGAGATCACCGGTATGGAACCAGCCGTTAAAAAGGTTTCTGCCGGTTTCTTCCTCATCCTTGTAATAACCGAGCATAACATTTTCACCTTTTACAAGTATTTCACCCACACCATTTTCATCAGGGTTGTTTATTTTAACTTCAACACCGGGCAAGGCTTTGCCCACGCTGTTATCCCTGTACTCATAATCCCTGTTTCCGGTGACCAGAGGAGCACACTCGGTGAGACCATACCCCTGTAAAACCTTTATACCCATACGTCTGAACCCTTTTGAAACAGAAGGGTCTATTGCCGCAGCACCGGTTAATATGAGCCTTAGCCTTCCTCCCACGTTGTCATGTATCTGCTTGAATACCTTCTTGGTAATGTCAATACGGAAGAGATAATTTAATATAGTTGTTATAAAAAGAGCCAGTTTAAGCTTCAACCTTCCGAATTTCTGTTTTCCTGCCTGGGCCCATATCTTTTTATAGAGATTCTCCAGTATCAAGGGTACAACTACAAGAATGGTAGGCTTCATTTCCTTTAGATTCTTGGCTATATATTTTAAACCTTCGTTAAAGGATATGGTTGCTCCAGAATAGATGAAGGCCAGAAAACCTATGGTACATTCATAGGTATGATGCATGGGAAGGATTGACAGGGAGGTATCATTTGTATCAACCAGAACGGTTGAACGTACTGAAACAACATTTGAACAAATATTTCTGTGACTCAGCATCACTCCTTTGGCAAGACCGGTGGTTCCTGAGGTAAACAGCAGCACTGCCAGGGCATCCATGTCTATTTCCGAGTCAACATAATCAAGATTGCCTGAAGCTAAAAGTTCTTTTCCCCTCTCAACAAGACTTTTAAAGGACAAATAAAAATCACTGTCCCGGCTTTCATCCATGTTTATAAAATATTTTACAGACGGTACCGTGGTTGAAAGCTCTTTCATGCAGTCGTTATGCTTGCCGGAGTATATGATGGCATCGGCATTACATCTGCCGAGAATATTATTTATTTCAGAAACGTGCAGCTCTCTGTCTATTGGAACGACAATACCGGTTCCATTTGTAACAGCCAGATATGACACACACCATTCATACCTGTTTTCTCCAATAACCGCTATGCATTTGTCCTTGAGACCAAGCTCCAGCAATGCAGTACCCAATGCGTCAACATCGGTTTTAAACCGGGAATAGCTGATATTCTCATTAACCCCTCTTTTATTTACAATAAACGCAGCCTTGTTTCCATACAGCAAAGTGCTTTGATTTAACATATCTTTCAAATTTTCCACAGTTTTTACATTATATAGTGCCTGTTTTCCCATGTTTACACCTCATATATTCAGGTTAAGAGTATCAATATAAATGAACTATAGCATACTAAAATATATCAGGCAATTAAACTTTGAAATTTATTTTATTGACGTCAAACGGCCTGCAATTTTTACTTGTTTAAAAATAGCAGGCCGTCGGAAATTATCTAATTATCCTTCTGTATCAGTATTACTTTTCAGGTAATTCCGCCCACCTCATCCCGCAGGCCTTCCTTTATAATCATATTGAAGTTCTGCAAATTGATTAAACCGTCTTACACTTTTGAGCTCCAGATCCATTTCAATATCCTTTTCCTTGAATAACGGAATTCCTCTGCCAATCAGTGCCGGGGCAACAGTTATAATAAATCTGTCTACCAATCTTTCCCTTATGAAGCAGTCAAGGAGCTCCCCTCCGCCAACAATCCAGATATCCCCGCCTTCTAGTCCTTTAAGCTTTTTCACCAAGGCCGGTATGTCCTCATCCGTAAACTCAACATAGTCATTTTTTCCCTTCAGGCTTTTGGAAAAAACATAACATTTTTTTCCCTTGTAAGGGAAGTTTCCATTTTCATGCTCCATAACCCAATCATATGTCCGTCTGCCTAAAAGGATTGTGTCAATTGTCTCATAAAACTCTCCATAGCCATTGTCACCTTCACCTTCCGTTTCCAACAGCCATTTAAGTGATTCCTTCTCATCCGCAATAAATCCGTCCAAACTCACAGCAATGTAAAGAACTAGTTTTCTGTCTGCCATGCAAACCTCTCCCATTTGAAAATATATTTGTTTAAGTGGTACCGGCATAACTTGTGACTATTTATGATTTATTTACCCTCTATTGACATAGAGGGTAATCATACAATAAATAAATTATACACCATTTACAGGTAATGCCTGCTAATATTTTACTCAAAATAAATAAGGAACTGCCGCAGAACCGGTAATATTTCCCGATTTTACAGCAGCCCTGCAATATATTAATAGTCCTCTTTCTTTTTCTGTCAGACAGCAAATGCGGTGTCAACTCCATGTTCATATATTTTCTGATAGACAGACTACACTTTCAACCTTTACAGGTTTACTACATTCCCATACTTCATTTTTGCAATATTTGTGACGATTAACTGCATAAATCAATTATAATCTACGGTTCCCCTACCGAAAGGCATATGGTCCAAAGCATCTCCTTTTACACTTTTTACCGCAACCAGCCTTCCAATATTTTAAATTATATCATGTTTACGGCGGTCAAAATATTCATCGATTTTTTCTTTATACATTTGTTATCCACTCCACTAACAGTATTGCATTAAAATCTAAAAATTATCAACAGGTTTTCTGACAGTTTCACCGGTACAAACCGCTAAATCAGCCCTATCTTAAAGGTTTTGATCTCATGTGGGTATATTTCAAAGGACAACGTATTATCCCCGGTCCCAATTACTCCTATTTCCTTTTCCTCAAGATCGGTTTCACAGGCATATCCGATTGTCTTGAAAAAGCTCAGGCTGGCAGCAGTCCTTCTGTTATGACATTCATACAGCCTTACGATCAGTTCCTGCCCATTCTCAGATTTTTTCACAGTATCGATTATTATATTTTTCCTGTTGACCGACA
>JAEWJR010000109.1:0-2821 GCA_023386445.1 Bacillota bacterium
CTTCGGAGCATTAGATGCTATAACCAGAACGGCACTTCAGGCAGAAGTGCAGCGTTTACAGGAAAAGACAAAAAAGACGATTTTGTTTGTAACTCATGATATTCAGGAAGCATTTAAATTGGGATCAAGGGTTATTATCATGCACGAAGGGAAATTACAGCAATACGATACACCGGATAAAATTATGCTTCATCCGGCAAATGAGTTTGTTTCAAAACTGGTATCGGCAGACGATCCTATAGTCCGTATGAAGGTAATTTCATTAGGTGCAATAATGGAAAAGGTTCATGGGGATATAGATGCCCAGGGTATATTTAAATCTGAAAACAGTCCGGTAGAAGAAACCCTGCCGATTTTCCTGAAAGACAGAAGTAAAGTAATTTATGTGGAAAATGCAGCCGGTGAAATTGCTGGGATGGTTTCCTGGAATCAGATAGCAAATATTGTCTAAGGAGGAAACAGACTTGAATTGGATAAAATTTTTAGAATATGCTCATAAACATACCGACCTGCTTGTAAAATGTTTACTGGAGCATATCCAGCTTGTGGGAACAGCATTACTCATATCACTTTTAATTGCAATCCCGGTAAGCTTGATTTTACTAAGACTGAAAAAAATATCACAAGTGGTTATGGCTCTCCTTGGGGCGTTGTATTCCATACCAAGCCTGGCCTTTTTTTCTTTATTATTACCTTTTTTAGGGCTTGGAAAGAAAAATGCAATTTTTGTATTGGTTGTTTATTCTCAGTTTATTTTGGTCCGTAATATCCTTGCAGGCTTTCACCAGTTAGATAATAATATTATTGAAGCAGGCAGGGGTATGGGAATGACAAAATTTACGATTTTCACCAGTGTACAGCTGCCTCTGGTTTTACCTGTTTTAATCGGCGGTATACGTATAGCGGCAATTGTAACTATTGGAAGTGCTACAATAGCACAGACTGTGAATGCCGGAGGCTTGGGAAAGGTCTTGTTCGATGGTCTTTCTTCCATGAATTATATTAAAATGCTCTGGGGAACTGTCTACACTGCGGGACTTGCGCTGGTTGTCAACGGGGTGCTTTCCAGATTGGAAATCTACAGTTTAAAGAGAGCCGAAGGGAGATTGGGGAATGCCGGATAAACAAATATTTTATGAGAATTTTAAGATTCCTGAAGCTGCCCGGCCGTATCTGGATATCTTTTTTGCCCCGGAAGAAATTAATATTCTGGGGAAGTACGGGGACCGCATTTTTAAAGCGGAGGATATAGCCGAATATGATAAGGAGAAAGCAGGCGAGCTGCTGCAGGATTATTACTCCAGAGGGTTGGTTTCTTATGAAAATATTGAAAAGGGGGAATACCGGGCTTCGGATTTTTACAGTTACCTTGATTCTTTCGTGGTGACAAGAACTCCGGAATACCGCAGCATACCGGCAGAAGGCAGGAAGGCTATTGATGGCTGGTATTTTGATGCATACTATGAAGGGCTTGATAAAAATCCGGGAAAAGTACCTACAGGTGATATCATTCTGCCTTTGGACGAAACTCTTCAATATATTGACAGGCAAGAAGGACAGGCTTACTTATCTCTCTGCGACTGCCGTGCCTTGAGCGGTGATTGCGGACTGCCTCTGAATACCTGTGTGAGCTGGAAGGACGGCATAAATTCCCGTGCACACAGAGGCATATCCAAAGAAATAACCAAAGAAGAAGCAAAACAAATTGTGCTGGATGCGGATAAACAGGGTCTGGTACATACCGTTAATAAAACCGGTGTATGCAACTGCTGCGGTGACTGCTGCTACTTATTCTGGAGCAGGGAAAAAATGAAAGGTCATAAATTTTGGCCAAAATCTTTTTACAAAGTTGAACTTCAACATGAAAACTGTATTGGCTGCGGACTATGTGTAAAAAGATGCCAGTTTGGCGTGTTTTCATATGGCAAGCCGGTTCAGGCCGATACCGGCAGCTGCGTCGGCTGTGGGGTTTGTGTTTCGGGATGTCCGAAGGATGCGTTGAAACTTATAACCAGTGGTCTGTAACCCTCGCCGTCAATATACGTTTTAGATGTTACGACCACCAGGCAATAATAAAAGGAGATATTTATGAGTTATAGAGCATATGATAATGATTCATTGGGATTTACTACAAGGCAATTGCATGCGGGATATAATCCGGCTGATCATTACCGTTCAAAGGCTGTACCTATTTATCAGACGGCAGCATTTGAACTGGGTGACTTTGAAAGGTGTACCCGTTTATTTGAGTATTCTGAAGAAGGACACTCATATGTACGGTTTTCCAATCCTACAAATACGGTTCTGGAGAAAAGAATAGCTTCATTGGAAGGGGGTGCTTCAGCACTTGCACTTGCTTCAGGGATGGCAGCCATATCAAATACAATTTTGAATCTTGCAAATGCAGGAGATGAAATTGTAGCCGTTCACACGTTGTATGGAGGAAGTACCGCATTATTGGCAAAGACCTTGCCGGATTACGGCATTCATACGCGCTTCGTGGAAGATGAGAATGATATAGAATCCTACAGAAAAGAGATTAACGGGCATACACGTGCTATTTACATAGAATCATTGGGTAATCCCGGTATTACAATCCTTGATATCGAAAAAATTGCGGCGCTTGCACATGAGCACAATATACCGCTGGTTATTGATAATACCTTTGCAACACCGTATTTATTTCAGGCTTTTAAGTATGGCGTGGATATCATTTGCTATTCCGCTACAAAGTATCTGGCGGGGCATGGTACAATTATTGCCGGACTGGTGGTTGAAAGCGGTAAATTTAACTGGCTTAACGGAAAATTTCCACAGTTTG
>JAEWJR010000110.1:0-50732 GCA_023386445.1 Bacillota bacterium
TGTTACATATATAAATGTTGTGTTAAGTCTGTTGTGAAGTCTTCCTATCTCAGTTCTCATCTGTACTCTGAGCTTTGCATCCAGGTTTGAAAGAGGTTCGTCCATTAAGAATACTTTAGGTTCACGAACTATAGCACGACCTAACGCAACTCTCTGTCTCTGACCGCCTGACAAAGCCTTTGGCTTTCTATCAAGCAAATGTTCTATATCAAGTATTTTTGCTGCCTCATTAACACGTTTTTTGATTTCATCCTTTGGAGTCTTTCTGAGTTTCAAACCAAAAGCCATATTATCGAAAACTGTCATATGAGGATACAATGCGTAGTTCTGGAAAACCATTGCTATATCTCTATCCTTAGGAGCAACATCATTTACCAATTTATCTCCAATGTATAACTCACCTTCTGAAATTTCTTCCAAACCGGCGATCATTCTAAGTGTAGTAGTTTTACCACAACCTGAAGGTCCAACCAGAACGAGGAATTCATTGTGTTCGATATCAAGGTTAAAATCATTAACTGCAGTTACTCCACCTGCATATCTCTTGTAAATATTCTTTAGCTTTAAACTAGCCATTTTTTATTACCTCCCCAAAACTCGCTATTTGTTTACATACAAATTCGTATTTATTAATTCTATACTAATATGATACACTGCGAGCCCTGTACAAACCATATTGCTTTTTAACAAAATTAATTTTTGGCTTTTAGTACTTTTGTATAATGCCGCTTTTATGAGTTTATGCGGCATTTATTATACTTTTGAACATATATTTATGCATATTTCATAAATTTGTTAAACTGTTAATTACCAAAATTATTATATTGTACTCATTAACTATGATAAAACCGTAATTAAACTTAACTATAGACTTTATAAACTCCTGCGGGTATGTTCCGTTAACATCATTATTCTAAGTTTATGATAATGTAAGTATAAATTATTGAATTTTTATACATTGCGTTGTATAATTATTAAATCGTAGTATTGATGTCGCTGCGTGGATTGGAGGATAACAATGAAATTTAAGGTTTTTGTTGACGGAAGTGAAGGTACAACCGGACTTCAGATTAATGAAAGACTGGCTGTAAGAAATGATCTTTACATACTCAAAATAGATGCTGAAAAAAGAAAAGATATTAATGAAAGAAAAAAGTGTCTCAACGAAGCTGATATGGTTTTTCTTTGCCTGCCGGATACGGCTGCAACAGAAGCAGTATCACTGATTGACAATCCTGAAACCAAGGTGATCGACGCCAGCACTGCCCACAGAACAAACAGCAGTTGGGCATACGGACTGCCGGAGCTCAGTAAGCACCACCGTGCCAAAATCCGGAATTCCGCAAGAGTATCGGTACCCGGCTGTTATGCCACCGGCTTTATCAGCCTGATGTATCCATTGGTTTCAGAAGGACTGGTGCAAAAAGACTACCCTGTAACTACACATGCAGTTTCGGGGTACAGCGGCGGCGGAAAGAAGCTGATTGCCCAATTTGAAGCACCAGAAGGAAATCCTTTTGAAAGTCCGCAGTTGTATGCACTTGGCCTGACTCATAAACACATACCCGAAATGACGGTCATCAGCGGTCTTGATTATGCTCCTTTGTTTTCTCCCATAGTTTGTCCATATTATAAGGGGATGACTGTCTGCGTACCCATTTATCCCAGGTTACTTCCAAAGCCAATGTCTAAAGAAGATATTCATGTTTTTTTGACAAACTACTATGGCGGAGAGAAATTTGTAAAAGTGATGCCCTTAGGAGCTGAAAAAGAATACATCAATAATTTCATCGGGGCAACAAGAGTTAACAATACCAATTATCTTGAGATATACGTTACAGGTAATTCCGATCAAATTATGCTTGTATCGGTGCTGGATAACCTGGGAAAAGGCTCCTCCGGAGCAGCAATTCAGAATATGAACATTATGCTCGGGTTAGACGAGGATACCGGACTATAGAAAGTTACTCAGTAAATATTTTTGAATCGTAATTCCAAGTTTGTAAATTCAATTTATCGGGGGTTTTCTTATGAATTATGATAATCTGATTAAAAAAGCTGAAATACTCATTGAAGCATTACCCTATATACAAAAGTTATACGGAAAAACCGTAGTAATAAAATACGGCGGTAACGCTATGATTAACGATGGGCTGAAAAACTCTGTAATAGAAGATATCACACTTCTGAAATATATAGGTATGAATCCGGTATTGGTTCACGGCGGCGGTCCGGATATTAATAAAGCCCTTCAGAAGTTTGATGTCAAAAGTGAATTTGTAAATGGTCTCAGAGTTACAGATTCCCAAACCATCGAAGTTGCACAGATGGTACTTGTAGGCAAAACCAACAAGGAAATAGTATCTTTACTTAACAGTAAGGGAGCTAAGGCCATAGGGCTATGCGGCATCGACGGTAAGCTTATTGAATGTGAGCAGTACAAAACTGAAATTGACGGCGAATTAAAAGATATCGGATATGTTGGTTCCATAACAAAGATCAACTCAAAAGTTCTCGATCTCATATCAAAGGATGAGTACATACCTGTTGTTGCACCAATAGGCGTAGGACCTAACGGAGAGAGCTACAATATAAATGCCGATACTGTTGCCGGAGAAATAGCTGCAGCTCTGAAAGCCGAAAAGCTGATGCTTCTGACAGATGTTGAAGGTGTAAAACCTTCTCAGGAAAGTGAAAGCATCATTCCGGCCCTTACAATTGAGGAAGTACATGATCTCATAGATAAAAAAGTCATTGCAGGAGGTATGATACCAAAGGTTCTTGGCTGTGTAGACGCCTTGGAAAAAGGAGTTGGAAGAACTCACATTATTGACGGAAGAATCCCTCACTGCATATTGCTTGAAATTTTCACATACAAGGGTATCGGAACCATGATCATGAAGGACAAAAAGCTTTATCATGAAAATGAAGCCCTGTACTAATTATCTGTAGTTCGCTGAGATATAAGCAATGGGAGCATTAATATACTGTCCTGGATAATTATAGGAATAACGTACCATTTTTTGGCTATGTTGTTGTGATATGGCATTTCTTAAGCTATAATGTATTAAGGAATACCATATCTTTTTTTATAGAATAGTACGTTTACATAGTTCTAGGAGGCAAAAATTTTTGAACAGTGCATGTATTTCAAAACTAATTATTCCCGGAGCGTTAGTCAGTTTCAGAATATTCAATCAGCCGGCCTGGTCTCTGAATATTGTATCCGAATGCAGCGGAGATACAATAAATATACCTTTAACAAACGACTTGATGAAAGCCTGCCTTTTTACCAATACAAAAGTAGAAATAAAATATAAGAATGAATATTTCGAATATAATATAAAAGGTGTTATTTCCAAAATAGAACTGTCTGCTTCTCCATGTATAAATATCAAAATCAATACTGTTGCAGAAAATTTAAATCATCGGGTATTTCCGCGCCTGGATGTTTATCTGCCTGCTACACTTTCCAGCGGTAATGACAGTTATTACTGCAACACATTAAATCTATCTCTCGGAGGAGTGGCATTTATGATGGACAGAGAAATTCCTGTAAATACCTGCTGTGAAATAAATATACTTCTTGAGGATAGTTCCTCGGTATATGCAAAGGGTGAAATTCTTAGAATGTCCAGAGAGGATTCCCTGTATAAATACAGCATGATGTTCAACTTCATGGAGGAAGAAAACAGCAACCGCCTGTATTCATATTTGAATTCCCTTGAAAATTCCTACAGCAGCTTGAGAAACAAATATCTTTAGGGGGGCAAAATAAACATTATTATTGTTGCATTTTTATACAGAACAATGTATAATTATTAATTATACATTGTTTTTTTATTTACATTTTTTAATAATATTATTATATTTACTGCGTGAAGTTTCCCGCAGGTAGGAGGTTAATATGTTGGTCAAGGATATACAGGAATACGATAGTCAATATTTTATGAATACATTTGGAAAAAGAACGCCTGTTGCTTTCGAAAGAGGTCAGGGTATAAACCTTTGGAGTACAGACGGTGAAAAATATACAGATTTTTTTTCGGGAATAGCTGTGAATTCCATAGGGTATTCCCATCCGACTTTTGTTGCAATGGTATCGGAACAATTATCAAAGCTTATACATTGCTCAAACCTTTATTACATAGAATCGCAGGCCTTGTTGGCCAAATCGCTGTGCGAAAATTCCTGTGCCGACAAGATATTCTTTGCAAACAGCGGGGCTGAAGCCAATGAAGGAGCAATCAAACTGGCCAGGATTTTCTTCAAAAAACTTGGAATGCCTGAAAAATATGAAATAATTACTCTTGAGAAGTCCTTTCATGGCAGGACAATTACTACTTTAAGTGCCACAGGACAGGATAAATATGCAAAACCTTTCGAGCCGCTGACCCGTGGTTTCAAAAAAGTGCCCCTGAATGATTTCGATGCTTTGGAGGCAGCCGTAACTGAAAACACATGTGCTATCATGCTTGAGCCGGTTCAGGGTGAAAGCGGAGTATATCCCTGTGATTCCCTGTACCTGGAAAAGGTAAAAGAGCTTTGCAGTAAAAAAAATCTCCTGCTCATATTTGATGAAGTACAGACAGGTATGGGAAGAACAGGAAAACTGTTCGGATATGAAAAATATGGTATTGAACCCGACATATTTACATTGGCAAAAGCCCTGGGGGGCGGCATTCCAATCGGAGCAGTCTGCGCCAGGGAACATGTTGCACAGGCCTTTGAACCCGGTGAGCACGGGTCAACCTTTGGAGGCAATCCGCTGGCATGTACTGCAGGTCTTGCAGTTATGAAAATCATGAAGGAAGAAAAGCTTCCCGAAAATGCACAAAAGCTCGGAGAATACATAAAGGAAAAGCTTCAGGTCCTGTCGGCCGGCTCCTGTCCGGTGATCTCGGAAATCAGGGTCTCCGGCTTAATGATAGCAATTGAATTAAACCAGCCTATAGCTCCCTCGGTAAAAAATAAAATGTTTGAGAAGAAGTATCTTGTTGCCAGCATAGGCAACAAAATATTAAGAATACTCCCCCCATTGATTATTTCCGAGCAGGATGCGGATAATTTTATTTCAGCCCTGGAAGAGGCTATAAACGAAGTTCTTTAGTTACAGCACGATTTTTGAACATCTTACATTTAGTCTGGAGGCAAATATATGAAAGCAGTTTTGTTGTTGGAAGACGGTACTTATTTTTCGGGAGAAGGCTTTGGAAAAAGCGGTGAAACTGCCGGAGAAATAGTTTTCAATACATGTATGACAGGATACCAGGAAATTGCCACTGATCCTTCCTATAACGGACAGATTGTAACCATGACCTACCCGCTGATAGGAAATTATGGTTTTAATACGTCGGATAATGAATCCTACAAACCGCATGTACAGGGTTTTATAGTTAAAGAGCTCTGTTCCACACCCAGCAACTGGAGATATACCATTGATCCCGAACAATATTTTGCAAGACATAATATTGTGGGAATTAAAAGTATTGATACCAGAGCTTTGACACAGCATATCAGAAAGTATGGCAGCATGTTTGGAATAATCTCCACCGAATGTGGAAATCTTGATATTCTCAGCAAGAATCTTCAGACATACAAGGCAATACCAAGAAATCTTGTAATGGAGGTTACCTCCAAAACCCCGATACATATCCCAGGAAAGGGAAAAAAGGTTGCTCTCCTGGATTTCGGAGTAAAGAGCAACATTGTACGTTCACTTGAGAAAAGGGGCTGTGACATCCACATACTTCCCGCCTTCAGTTCTTATGAAGAAATAATGGCCTGCAACCCGGACGGAATACTGCTGTCAAACGGCCCCGGAGACCCAAGAGATCTTACAGCCGCAAAGAAGACCATTCAAAGGCTCCTGGGAGTCAAGCCCATATTGGGAATATGTCTCGGGCATCAATTGCTGGGGCTGTCTCTTGATTGCAGTGTAACCAAGCTGAAGTTCGGACACCACGGCGGAAACCACCCGGTTAAGGACAATATCACAGGAAGATGCTACATTACATCACAGAACCATAACTATGCTATTGATAACAGTTCCAATGATGATATAGTTATCACTCATATTAATGTAAACGATAATACCATCGAGGGTTTCAGACATAAGCAGCTGCCGATTATCAGCGTGCAGTACCATCCTGAAGCGGCACCCGGTCCTCAGGATTCAGCTTATATATTCGATGACTTTGTAAATATGATGACTTAAATTAGGGATAAAGCTATAAGGCTCATGGAGGTTAGCTTCGCTGACGCTCGTCTTCCTAACTAACCTGTGGAATTTATGGCCGTGCGAAATATTCAAAGTATTTGCAATACTTTGAAAGCGCACATGGCCAATTAACCTCCTTTATTCGCCACTTTGCGATAAAGGATATAAGTTTTCATTACATTTTGCGGCCACCAAATGTGGCTCATGGAGGTTAATATGTCAAAAAATTCAGATATAAAAAAGGTATTGGTAATAGGTTCAGGTCCCATTATCATAGGCCAGGCCGCAGAGTTTGACTACTCTGGGACACAAGCCTGCAAGTCTCTCAGAGAGGAAGGTATCGAAGTTGTTCTCATAAACAGTAATCCTGCTACAATAATGACCGATACACAATCTGCAGACAAGGTTTATATTGAACCTATAACTCTTGAATTTGTAAAGAAAATTATTCATAAGGAAAAACCCGACGGAATACTGGCCTCCCTTGGAGGCCAGACAGGTCTTAATATGGCTGTCCAGCTTGCTGAAGACGGAATTCTTGACGAGATGAATATACAGCTTTTGGGCACTTCCCTCTCCTCTATAAAAAAAGCCGAGGACAGAGAACTTTTCAAGGAGACCATGCAGGAAATCAACGAAAAGGTTGCCCACAGCAAAATTGTCACCAATATGCAGGCTGCGGTGGCCTTTGCGGCCGAAATAGGCTTTCCCATAATCATAAGACCTGCCTATACGCTGGGTGGTTCAGGCGGCGGTATTGCCACCAATATGGAAGAATTTAAATATATATGCGGCAAAGGCCTCAAGCTCAGCATGATAAGCCAGGTTCTTCTGGAACAGAGTGTTGCGGGCTGGAAGGAAATTGAGTACGAGGTTATGCGCGACAGCAACGACAACTGCATAATCATCTGTAACATGGAAAACTTTGATCCGGTTGGAGTTCATACGGGAGACAGTATTGTCGTTGCTCCCAGCCAGACCCTCTCGGATATTGAGTACCAGATGCTCAGAACCGCATCCATAAAGATAATCAGGGCTCTTGATATCAAGGGCGGCTGCAACATACAGTTTGCATTGAACCCTGACAGCTATGAATATGTAGTTATAGAGGTAAACCCGCGAGTCAGCCGTTCAAGTGCTCTGGCCTCAAAGGCAACAGGCTATCCCATTGCCCGTGTGACTGCAAAGATTGCAATAGGCATGACTCTTGACGAGATAAAAAACTCGGTTACAAAAAATACAAGCGCCTGCTTTGAGCCGTCACTGGACTATGTTGTTACCAAGGTCCCCCGCTGGCCCTTCGACAAGTTTGCAAATGCAGACAGGAGCCTTGGAACTCAGATGAAGGCAACCGGAGAAGTTATGGCCATAGGCCGTACTTTTGAGGAATCTCTGCTCAAGGCAATCGATTCACTTGATATTAAATTCAATTATCAGCTGGGCTTGAGCCTGTTTGACAATATGAGCCGTGAAGAGCTGGTGGAGTATGTAAAACATCCCAGCGACCAGCGTATATTTGCAATTTGCAAGGCTCTTCAAAAAGGTGTTTCAGCAGGTGAAATTGTGCGGATAACCAAAATAGATGACTTCTTTATCAGAAAACTCAAAAAGATAGTCAGGCTTGGTGAAGAGATAACCAACGCCGGCATTGCATGGCTGGATTATGACCTTTACTCAAGGGCAAAGAAAATAGGCTTTGGGGATTCCTACATCGCAAATCTTACCAACGAGCCTCTCGAAAAAATACTGGAATTGCGGGAAAAGTATCCTATCAATCCGGTTTATAAAATAGTAGATACCTGTGCCGGCGAGTTTGAAGCAGTTACTCCTTATTATTACTCGACTTACGAGGAAAAGGACGATGTTGAGGTTACCGAAGGAGACAAGGTTCTGGTTATAGGCTCCGGCCCTATCAGGATCGGTCAGGGTATTGAGTTCGATTACTGCAGCGTGCATTCGGTGGAAACCCTGAAAGAGCTTGGAATAGAATCAATTATAATAAATAATAACCCCGAGACGGTAAGCACCGACTTTGATACATCTGATAAGCTTTATTTCGAGCCTCTTACAAAGGAATGTGTTCTGGACATCATTCAAAAGGAAAAACCCCTGGGAGTCATAGTGCAGTTTGGAGGCCAGACAGCTATAAATCTTGCCGAGACCCTTCATTCGGAAGGAGTTAAAATACTTGGTACTTCGGTCCAGAGCATAGATATCGCAGAAGACAGGGATAAATTTCTCAAGCTGCTGGAGGAGTTGGACATACCCATTCCCGAAGGAAAAACAGCCTTTTCCTTTGAGCAAGCCAGACATATAGCCAATGAAATAGGTTATCCGGTTCTTGTAAGACCTTCCTACGTGCTTGGCGGACGTGCAATGGAAATTGTGTATAACGATAAGACTCTTCAGGAGTACATACAAATGGCTTCCGATATTTCAACGGCTCACCCCATACTTATTGATAAATATATTACCGGGCGGGAAATGGAAGTTGACGGAATATGCGACGGAAATGAAGTTCTGATACCGGGTATCATGGAGCATATTGAACGGGCCGGCGTCCACTCCGGAGACAGTATTGCGGTTTATCCCCCAAGAAATCTTTCCAGGAAGGTCAAAGCCACTATCGAGGATTATACCATTCGCCTTTCAAAGGCATTGAAGGTTGTCGGCCTGTTTAACATCCAGTTCGTTATGGACAGCAACGAAAAGGTTTATGTCATTGAAGTAAATCCCCGTGCCAGCAGAACTGTTCCCATAATGAGTAAAATCACCGGAATACCTATGGTTAGTGTAGCGACGAAGCTTATCATGGGTAAAACCTTATCCGAACTGGGCTATAAAAGCGGCCTTGCAAAAGAAACTGAGTTCTATGCTGTAAAAGCGCCTGTATTTTCTTTTGCCAAGCTGACAACCGTAGATACTTTCCTTGGGCCTGAAATGAAATCTACCGGTGAAGTCATGGGTGTTGACAGAGATTATTATAATGCCCTGTACAAGGCAATTGCTGCTTCCGGCATAAAAATTCCTTCCGGAGGGAATGTACTTCTTTCAGTTGCAGACAGGGATAAGGAAGAAAGTATAGATATAGCAAACAAACTATTGTCATTGGGTTTCAAGCTTTCCGCTACAGCAGGTACCTACCGGGTATTGAGCACTGCAGCCCTGCCGGTCGATCCGGTGGATGACGGAAATGTATTGGACAGTATCAAGGAAGATAAGATAACCCTGGTTATAAATACTCCAACCAGAGGTAAAATTCCTGAAAGAAAAGGCTTTATGCTTAGAAGAACAGCAATGGAATACAACATCCCCTGCATAACTTCACTGGACACAACAAATGCAGTTTTAAGCATCCTTGAGCGTCTCATCTCGGACAATAAGGCTGAGGTATACTCCTTGGATGAGTATTCGGTTTACAAGGCTTAGGTTATTCTTTTATGTACTTTATTATATTATGGAGGCTTGTATGGATCATTTATTGAGTTTAAACGATTTAAGTACTGAAGAAATTCAGGATTTGCTAAAACTGGCTGAAAAGCTTAAGAAACAGACCAGGGACGGTGTGCAGCATCATCTCCTGAAGGGCAGGACTTTGGGTATGATTTTTTCGAAATCCTCCACAAGAACCAGAGTTTCCTTCGAGGTTGGAATGTATCAGTTAGGCGGTTATCCGCTGTTTCTAAGTTCTGATGACATACAGCTTGGCAGAGGCGAAACAATATACGATACTGCCAATGTACTGTCAAGATATATAGACGGAATTATGATAAGAACCTTTAAGCAGAGTGATGTGGAAGACCTTGCAAGGTACGGAACTATTCCTGTTATCAATGGTCTGACCGACGAGATGCATCCCTGCCAGATCTTAGCCGATTTATTAACCATACACGAACATAAGGGAAAGCTTGAAGGTCTGAAGCTTGCCTATATCGGGGACGGTAACAATGTAGCCCATTCTCTTCTGCACGGTTGTGCAAAAACAGGTATGGACATAGCTGTTGCATCACCGGAAGGTTATGAATGTAACGCCAGATATGTGGAAGAAGCCAAAGCGGCTGCAAAAACCACAGGCTCTAAAATCCTTATGACACAGGATCCTGTTGAAGCTATTGCAAATGCCGATGTAATTTACGCCGATACCTGGATCAGCATGGGTCAGGAGGATCAAAAGGAAGAAAAACTAAAAATATTCATGCCTTACCAGATAAACTCCCAATTGTTTTCCAAGGCAAAAGAGGATGCCATTTTTCTGCATTGCCTGCCGGCATACAGAGGCTATGAGGTTACGGAGGAAATAATTGATGGACCTCAATCTGTAATTTTTGATGAAGCTGAGAACAGATTGCATGCCCAGAAATCAGTTCTTGCAACCCTTTTGGGCAAATAACCGCACCGTAAACAATATCCTTGTTTCCGAAGATGCCGCTTAATATGTTTTCCTTAATAAGGGGGTGGCATCCCCCTGCCGGTTTAAATGGGGTCTTAGGAGCGTTAGCTCCGTCGAAGGGGGTAATTCGTGAATTATTCATTTATTATAAGAAAAGCCACACTGGAGGATGCACCTGCCATAGCTGTCATAATGCAGGAGGCTTTTAGAAAATATATGCTTGATACCGGTTTATCCGGTACTCTGGATGCGTTGACCGAAGGCCTGGAAAACATCGAAGCAGACATTCTTGAGAAAGAGGTTTATATTGCCTTGATTGACGGTAATCCGGTGGGTACAATCAGAATAAAGATTTTACCGGACAATACCGCTTATATAAGCCGGTTTGGAGTCATGCTGGATTATCATAACATAGGAATAGGTAAATCCCTTATGAATCTGGCCGATAAGATTCTGAAGTCCCAGGGCGTTAAGAAGGTCAGCCTTCACACCGCCTCAAAGTACCGCGATCTCATCCGGTTCTACTACGGCCGGGGGTTCTTCATTGATTCGACTTCAACGGACAGAGGATACATACGGGCACTTCTGGTAAAAGAATATTAATACAGCCCCCCTTATGGAATATTGCCTTCTTCATAAGGGGGGCGTCCATCCTAGTATTTGCCGAATTCATTGTCACTCAATGCTATTTTTATTTTTGACGGGGCTCCTCCGGATAATGCTTCATCAACCCCGGAACCGGCTTTTCTTTCCGAAGTCAAGTCTTCAATCATTTTAATAACCTGAGGATCCAACCTCTCCAGGCCGTCATATTTTCTGATATTGGTTCTTATTTTAAATCTGCTTACCTGTTCCTTTAATATATTAGCCTGGCTTGACAGTTCCTCACTGGCAGCGGCACTTTCCTCCGAGGTGGATGAGTTGGTCTGTACCACCTGGGATACCTGTGCCAGACCAAGGGAAACTTGTGATATTCCTGAAGCCTGCTCGTTAGACGCTATAGCAATATCATTTACCAGAGAAGCAGCTTTTGCAACATCTCCCACAATCATTGCCAATGCAGCTGCCGTATCGTTGGCAATTTTGGTACCGCCCTCAACTTTTTTAATTGAGCCCTCAATCATAGCGGTGGTTTCTTTGGCTGCATTAGCCGAACGGGCGGCAAGATTCCTTACTTCTTCTGCAACCACGGCAAAGCCTTTTCCATGCTGCCCTGCTCTTGCTGCTTCCACAGCTGCATTTAGTGCAAGAATATTCGTCTGGAAAGCAATATCGTCAATAACCTTGATTATCTTTGATATATTGCCTGAGGCCTCATTTATATCATCCATAGCCTTCAGCATACCCTTCATTTGTTCATTGCCCTGTCCTGCATTTGTTTTTGCCTTTTCAGCCAGAATGTTGGCCTGATTTGCATTTTCGGCATTTTGCTTTGTTTGCGTTGCTATCTCTTCAATGGAAGCAGTCAGTTCTTCTATGGAGCTTGCCTGTTCAGTGGCACCTTGAGACAAAGCTATACTTGAATCCGAAACCTGTCTTGCACCGGCTGCTACCTGTTCTGCAGCAGTATTGATATTACTCAGGACCTCGCTGTTATTTCTCACCATTTCAGAAAGTTTTTTGCCCAGCAGGTCTTTTTCCGATTTGACATCAACTTCCACAGTCAAATCACCTGAAGCTATCTGTTCAGCAGTTAAAGCATGCCCTCTTATGTTTGCTATCATCCCTCTGAAAGAATCTGCAAGACTGCCTATTTCATCTTTGGTGCTGATATCGACATTTGCCTTGACGTCACCGAGAGCCAGTTTGTCAGCTACACCTATAAGTTTGTTTATGGGCTTTGTTATACTGTTTATAATAAGCAGACTCACTGCCAATGCCAAAATTAATGAGATAGAAAGTATAACGATTAAAATATTACGGGTTGTCGAATAAATAGCCTCTGAATTATTATAGGAAGAGACACTGTTTTCTTCATTTAATTGCACCAGCTTTTGACATAAAGCAGCTACGCTGTCATATGATTTTTTTGATTCGCCTTGCAGTAATTTCAGCGCTTCTTCGTCTTTTGACTGACTGCTCAAAGTTAAAATCTGCTTATTGTGTTGCATATAAATATCCCATTCCGCTTTTATGGAATCAATTAAATTATTATCTTTATCATCGTTAAAAACTGTCTTATATTTGTTCACATTCTGAATTACTTCACTGTTTATGGAATTCATTTCTTTTTCCATAGCTTCCCTTTCTTCTGATGTTTGGGATATTACATGTCTGAACTCCTTTATTCTGAAATTGGCAGTATCGGTATTTATAGAATGTGCATAATCTATCCCCGGTATGGTGATAGTTGCCAGTTCTGTTACCTGGCCGTTAATATTTCCTGCCGAAAAAATTGAGTAGATGCCTAATGCTATCAATATAACTGTCAATACACCAAACCCCAAAAATAACCTGTTTTTAATTGTTAGTGTCATATTAACCTCCTAAGCCATATTTATGGCTTTGAGCCGCATTGCGGCCACAAAATGTAATGAAAACCTACCTATTTTATCGCAATGTGGCGAATAAAGGAGGTTAATTGGCCATCCTGCCAAATTTAATGTTCAGTGCTGTTAACGAATAAACTATTTATCCACATAAGAAATATCAATATGAATGCTTTGCCCGTCTTCAAATATTAATGGTATACATACGACAACACTTTTGTGTATGCTTAGTTCCATATTTTCACCTGTAAATATAGTAGGCGGAGTAATATCTATATTTATGCCGTTTTTAGAAAATATTGTTGCAGTATTGCCAAGAATCATATTACACAGTTCTCCAACTGCACTTTTTGCAATTTCATCCAACTGCTCCACAGGCATGCCCATCATCATAGCCGAAGCAATCCTGCATGCAATAGCCTTTTTAAAGGTTATAACAGCGGTTCCCGATATTTGGCCTGTCAATCCGATTAATATAATAATACTGTCTTCAGTATATGGCCTGTCTTTTATGGATATATCCCCCAGCCTTGTTGATAAGCCTGTTGCTTGTTCTATAATGCTTGTACTTGCTTCAATAAAAGGATTGATATATTCTGCTTTCATAGTAGCTCTCCCCGATATGCGTATAATAATATTTTGTCTTTCAAATGAATTCTTTTCTGAGATATTCTTAAATAAGTCCCAGCTTTTCCATGACTTCAACAAGTTTTTCAGTATCAAGAGGTTTGGAGGCAAATCCCTCACAGCCCAGTTCAAATGCCTTCTGCACCATTTCCATACCGTTAAGGGCTGTTGTCATTATTACCTTTGATCTGTCCTGAGGGAGGATTCCCTTTTGCGCTTCCAATTCCCTGATAGTTTTGAGCACTTTGATACCATCTACCTTGGGCATCATAATATCAAGGCATATAAGCCTGTACGGAACATTTTCCTTTAATGAATATAAAAAGGCATCCAGTGCCTCCATACCGTCAACTACAACATCACATTCACCGAACCGGGATAAAAATTTTTGAAGAAACCTTCTGCTGACCAGATCATCCTCAACTATTAAAATTCGCATATTCTCTCTCCTCTCCTAATTTATATATATGTTTTTTAAAGTTTTAAACTCCTTATGAAAGTTAAGGTAACTACAGAGAACATCTTTCAGGCTGTTGCGCCGTACTGCAAGCTCGATCTGAAATGCAAGGCCCTTTAACTCCTCGGCCCCCATTTTATTGCATAGATTCTTTATATCATAAGCAAATTTCCCGACCAGTTCCAGATTCTTTCCGTCCAAACACACTATCAGGCCTGATAAGGCACTTTCTATTTCGGCAAAAGTCTTCTCATCAAATTCCTTCAGCCCGGGGCTCTCTTCCCTGACCAGTACTATATTTCCATCATTGTCTATTCTGATGCTTTTAACATCCGGATTGTTTTGCTTACTTACTGCTGTAGCCTCTATAACCTGATAGAGTTCCTCCATTGTGAAAGGTTTCGGAATATATTCATCCATACCCAACCCCAAAAATCTTTCCCGGTCGCCCTGCAGCGCATGGGCCGTGAGAGCTATTATAGGTGTGTGTTTCAGGTCGCTTTCCCTTTCCCGGATTATTTTAGCAGCTTCAACTCCATCCATTTCCGGCATATGAATATCCATAAGTATCAAATCGTAATTTTCATTCTGATGGAATTCAAGAGCTTCAAGCCCGTTACCTGCAACAGCTACGCTCCAGCCCCTTTCCCTGAGCATCCTTGTAATTACCGTCTTATTTACATTGTCATCCTCAGCTAACAGTATTTTGAGACTGTAATCTTTTCTGACGGATACAGGTTCATTTGTCTGGACGGCAGCTGCTTCTTTTCCTTTTGTAAACCTGACGGTAAAATGGAAAGTGCTGCCTTTTCCTTTTTCGCTTTCAATCCACATCCTGCCGCCAAGCATTTCAACAAGCTGCCTGGAAATTACAAGTCCCAGCCCTGTGCCTCCAAATTTTCTGCTGATTGAACTATCAACCTGACTAAAGGTTTTAAAAAGTTTTCCTTTTTCTTCATCACTAATACCGATTCCTGTATCTGATACTGAAAACTTTAATTCAACCAAATCCTTTTCTATCAGGCTCTTCTTTACAGCTATATTAACTTCTCCATGTTCTGTAAACTTAATAGCATTTCCGATAAGATTGTTCAGTATTTGCTTAAGCCTGTTGGGATCACCCTTCAGGAACTGAGGTAAACCGGAATAGAACGAATAATTAAAGTCAAGTCCTTTTTTATCGGCAAGCGGCGATTGAGATTTAAAAATCTCCTCTACCAATTGCCTTATATCAAAATTGACATTGTCAATAAATAATTTTCCTGCTTCCATCTTGGAGAAATCCAGTATGTCATTTATTATTTTTAAAAGCGAATTGGCGCAGCTTTTAGCTGTACTGAGATTGTCCCTCTGCTCTGAATCCAGGTTTGTAAGCAAGGTCAGGTCAATCATTCCAACAACTCCATTCAGAGGGGTCCGTATTTCATGACTCATATTTGCAAGAAATTCACTCTTGGACTTGTTTGCTTTTTCCGCATCCTCCTTGGCTCTTTTCAGTTCAATTTCGGACTTTTTCTTTTCATCGATATCCGTTACCACCACTGCAATATGTTCTTTTTGAGGACTGTATACCGCCATGGAGTACCACTTCGCAAATACATTGGAATATATTTCATTTAGGTAAATGCTTTTTCCTTCGTTAATGACCTTTTCAAACAGCCCTTCTTCAAAATCCACCAATCCTTTTGGAAAAATGTCCGAATAGAGTTTGCCAACAATATTTTGATCTTCCAACCCAAACATCTTTTCATAGGCATCATTTACCATCATAAATTCCAAATCGGCTATATTGCCCTGTTTATCGGTAATGACTCTGTGATAGGCAAACCCTCTGTGCAGGTTCATAAATAAAAACCTGTATCTCTTTTCACTTTCCAAAAGCAGACTCTCGGTAATTTTTTTATCATTGACATCAAGCCCCATCCCTATGTAGCCGTCCTGGTTGCCGTTCATATCATAGAAAGGCTTTATGATAATATTTATCCATCTGTAATCGCCGCTTACATGCCTTATCCTCAATTCAATATTATTCAGCCCGGGATTATCAATTTCTTTATTAAATTTGGCGGCAAGCTTTTCTCTCTCGTCGGGGTGGACACATTCCAGCCAGCCCTCATCTATGATCTGCTGTTCGCTCTTTCCCAGAAACTCGGATAAATTATGGCCTACGTATATATCCCTGCCCTTCTCGTCCGTCTTCCATATCATCGCCGGAAAATTTTCCATCATCTTCAAACTGAAATTATTGGCCTGAATCAGCTGCTGCTCCCGTTCCTTGCTCTCGGTAATATCGTTTATGACAAGCAGCACATATCTTTCTCCCGAAATATGTACAGGTACGAAGAAAAAACTATACCAGTTACTTTTTTGTATACCATCCAGCATTAATGTTTGCTTGTTGACCAGATCCTTGCTGGGTATTCCGGTTGCGAAAACTATTGATATGCGTTGCTTTATTTCGCATAAACCGCAGTCCCGGCCTTTTCCGCAGCCCTTTTCCTTACTGCCGATACAACTGATTCCGTCACCGTAGCAAAGTCCAAGGACTTCTCTGTCCGTCAGGCCAAGCATTTTCAAAAAAGCATTATTGACCTGTTTGATTACTCTTTTGTTATCCATAATTAACATTCCCACAGGAGAATGGTTAAAGGTCATTTCGAGGTTGTTTCTCTCCTCAATCAGTTGTTCTTCCATTTTTTTAAGCTTGGTGATATCACGGAAAACAACAACAACCCCATCAATATTGTTATCGCTGTCCTTTATTGGAGAACAGCTTGCCGATACTATAAATCCTTCACCGTTTTTTGATATAACCGCAGAATTGTTTTTCAGTCCTGCCATGGTATTTGAACGCATAACCTCGTCAATTGGACTGTCCAGAGGTTCACCGTTTTTGATATTTATTAATGAAAATACCTCCCGGAAGTCAACTCCGATAGCCTCCTCTTCAGTCCACCCGGTAAGCAGGACGGCGGTATGGTTTATATAATCTATTTCTCCGTTTTTATTTGTTGCTATCACTCCATCGCCTATATTGTCCAGTACTGCCGATATTCTGTTGTTCTCCAGCATCCTCACCTCCTCATATTGCTATAGGCTGGGTAGAAATCATGACTTCACCTGATCTAAGGTTCATTTCGATGGTCCTGCTTACCCTGCCGCCAATATGGGCATTTAGTATTCTAAGGTTTAAATTATCAAGGGTTTGAATTACTGCTTCAATATTTCTCTTTCCAATATGGAATACATCCTTATCACTGACTGAATCTGCTCCTCCAAAAATCTGAATTTGAAGCTCACCTTTTAAACAGCCGTATTTCATACAAAATTTTTCTATCATCAACGGAACTCCCGTTGTTGCATAATATCCAGGCCTGGAGAAGCTGTCCTCAAAGGTTGCCGGTTCAGGCAGTGCCACATGGATCATTGCTCCTGCCTTTTTTATCGGACTGTATGCCGTTACTGCCACACAGGATGCCAAGGCATAAGTCTTTAATGTATTTATCCCGCCGTTTGATACGGCATATTCTCCGATCCCTATTATCAATTGCATTTGTATCACCTACTTCAACATTGCCAATAAAACCTGCGGTATATTCTGCAAGGAGGTTTGCTTTTCCACGGCACCAATATCGAAGGCAACCTTGGGCATTCCATATACTATAGAGGATTGCTCATCCTGACCGATAGTCCTCGCTCCCTTCCTCCTCATGGCGAGAAGCCCTCTGGCTCCGTCATAGCCCATTCCGGTAAGCATGATTCCTACTGCGGAGCTTCCTGCCTCCCTTGCAACCGACTCAAACAAAACATCAACAGACGGACAATGTCCGTTAACTTTTTCTCCCTGAAAAGTTTCAATTCTTATTTTATCCCCCAGTTTTTTAATTTTCATGTGCTGGTCGCCCGGAGCAATCAGGACTTTTCCAGGCTCCAGCCAGTCGCCCGTCCGGGCCTCCTTCACATTTAACAATGTTTGGTTGTTCAGTCTCTGAGCAAACATATCGGAAAATACAGGCGGAATGTGCTGAACTATAAGGATTCCGGGCATCTCGGCCGGCAATCCTTTTAACAGCTTGTATATTGCCTCGGTCCCCCCTGTAGACGCGCCGATAGCTATTATTTTATTTGTGTTTATTTTACCTGGCGATGTACTAACTGTGTCTATTGAATTGCTCCTGCTGATTTTTGCATTTGCCGCAATCTTTATTTTTGATATAATATCCATCAAAAATTTTTCCACACTTTTGGCCGATTGAATTTCCGGTTTGGTTACAAAATCAACAGCGCCTGCATTCATTGCATCAAACACGGCTTCACTTACGGTACTGATGACAATTACGGGCAGCGGATGCTGGGGGAGCAGCCTTCTTATGAATTCGATCCCGTTCATTTTAGGCATTTCAACATCACAGGTCATTACATCTGGCTCAAACTGAAGTATCTTGTCTCTTGCATCAAATGGATCGGTTGCCCTTGCAACCACTTCAATGGACGGATCGGTTTCAATTCCTCTCGCTATTACCTCTCTGAAAAGCAAACTGTCATCTACCACCAATACTTTTATCTTTTTGCCGTTCATATGACCACTCCTCATTATTCTTTTCTGTAAATTGATGGCAATATGTACTTAAATCTGGTCGTTTCCCTGTTCAGGGATTCCGAATGTCCTATAAACAAATAACCCCCATATTCCAATTGATCATAAAATTTTTCAACAAGCCTGTTTTTAGTTTCATTGTCAAAATAAATCATTACATTACGGCAGAAGATAGTATGCATCTTTTTTTTGAAAGGGAAAACGTTATCCATAAGATTTAACTTTCTGTATATTACTTCATTTCTGATTTTATCATTCAGAACGGAATTTTCATTATCATAAGCTTTAAAATAATTTCTTTTCCAGCCGGCCGGCAACGGTTCAATTCTTTCATTACTGTAAACTCCCTTAACGGCTGTATCCAAAACCTGTTCAGATATATCTGTGGCAAGTATTTTTGTGTCCCACCACATTTTTACCTTTCCAAAAAACTCATCGATAAGCATAGCCAGAGTATAAGCTTCCTCCCCTGTAGAACAAGCCGCGCACCAGATACGGAGATCTTTTTCCTTGACTGTTTCCGACATATAGGGCAGTACCTTGTCCCTGAAATAGTAAAAATGACTGGCTTCCCTCATAAAAAAGGTATGGTTGGTCGTAATCCTGTCAACAAGAGTAATTACCGCATTTCCGGTTTTGTCCGAAACAAGGTGGTTGTAGTATTCGGTAAAACTTGTGAATCCGGCCTGCTGCAATACATTATGAAGTCTTCCTGATACCAGCGTCATCTTTTCTTCCTTAAGCCTTATCCCGTAGTTTGCCTTGATATAGTCAGATAACTGTTGAAATTCTTTTTTAGTTATTTCTACCACGTTATCACCTGCAATTCTATTATGGTTTTATTCCTTTTTTATCCTTAAAATAGTAAAAAGAGATGTCTCAAAATAAAATAATGGAATACTGACAATAGTGCGCGAGTACAACTTCAATAAATGGGAAGCTCTATTAAAAGTACATACCTGAAATTGTAGGTGAAACACAAGTGTTTTAGCTGACAAATCGGCAGGAAGCCGATTTGAGCAGCAACCCGAGACAGGATGTTGAGTGTTCTGCGACAGCTAAATACTTGTGGTGAACCATACAAATTTCAGGTATGTACTTTGTGAGCAATCCATTTATTGAAGTTAGTATGGGAGCACTATTATAAATTTTCCAAATATATTTCAATTGTGTAGTTTTGCGACACTCTCTATTACTTCTGTATAAGCTTTTAAATTATTTTTGTCAATACTTTCCAAACTCTCTGTCACTTAAAACAATTTTCTTTGGGACAGCTGCGGCTGCTTCCTTATGCGCTTCGTTCACCTTCTGCAAACCCTTCTTGGTATTCATCTGGTCCAGCATCCTTAATATGTCGGAATTTATTTCATCCCCGCCCTTATAGGTATGGATTGCATTCTGAGATCTTCTCAACCTGAATCTTGATACCTGTTCTTTCAACAGCTCAGCCTGACTGGAAAGCTCTTCACTGGCAGCAGCACTTTCCTCCGAGGTAGCCGAATTTGTCTGGACAACCTCCGAAACCTGCATAATACCCTGGTTAACCTGGGCAATTCCCGAAGCCTGTTCATTTGATGCCACAGCAATATTGCTGACCAGGTTGGCTACCTTTGTCACATCTTCAACTATTTTATTCAGAGCCTCTGCCGTCTGATTTGCTATTTTTGTACCGCCTTCAACCTTTTTGATTGAACCTTCGATCATATCTGTGGTTTCTTTCGCAGCATTTGCCGACCTGGCTGCAAGGTTTCGCACTTCTTCCGCCACCACTGCAAACCCTTTTCCGTGCTGACCTGCTCTTGCAGCTTCAACCGCGGCATTAAGGGCCAGTATGTTGGTCTGAAAGGCAATGTCATCAATAACCTTGATAATTTTTGATATGCTGCTGGAGGACTCGTTGATTTCCTCCATGGCATTCAACATTTCCTTCATCTGGTCATTTCCCTGAACGGCATTTCCCTTTGCTGTTATTGCCAGAGAATTTGCCTGATTTGCGTTATCTGCATTCATTCTGGTTTGTGAAGCAATCTCTTCAAGTGATGCAGTGAGCTCTTCCACTGAGCTGGCCTGCTCGGTAGCTCCCTGTGACAGCGCCATACTGGAATCGGAAACCTGCCTTGACCCCGAAGCGACCTGTTCTGACGCAATGTTGATATTTGACATCACATCATTGAGATTATCGGTCATTTTTGTAAATCCCTTTGCTAATATACCAACCTCGTCATTGGTATTTACATCTATACTGACATCAAGATTTCCGTCAGCTATTTGATTTGCAGATATAACCAGCTTGTTAAGAGGTTTGCTTATTATACCTGCAATTATTAAACCAAGTCCTATTGACAGTATAATGCCTCCCAGAATAATTGCAATCATGAGAACAGACTGGCTCTGATAGTCTGCTGCGTTTTGGTTTGATTTGCTGAGAGCATTATCAGAATTATATTTAACAAGTTCATTGATAGTATTTTCAACTTCCACTCTGGCATTTGTGAACTCAGGCATTCTTCTTACAGCTTCATCATATTTTTCTGCCTTAACCAGTTCCAGGTGTTCGGTACGTATTGATCTGTATGTTGTCAGGTCGGCCTTGAGCCGGTCAAACAAATCTTTGTTGGTTTTGTCATTTCCAATGGTTTTTTCATATTCTGTCAATATGCTGTCTGTTTCATTTGAGTAATTGTTTATTTCTTCAAATCTCTCCTGGAATTTTGAAGCATCTCTGTCATACACCATCAGTATGTAGTCAGACCTTATTATAAGCATTGACCTCTGAATTTTTGAAAGGCTTGTAGCGGGAACAAAGTTGCTGCGATACATATCGTCTCCGCGCTTGTTTATGGTATCCATATTATTTATGCCCAGTAATCCGACGACACCTGTAAATACGGCAAGAATAACGAAGCAAACAATTAATTTTACCCTTATTTTTAAATTTCCGAACCATTTCATTAAAAAGTTCCTCCCTTTAAATGTTTAGTAGATTTTCCGTATCTTCATCATTCAAGAGTTTGTTGCAATCCAGTAAGAGTTTTACATCACTGTGAACCTTACCGATACCTTTTACGTATTTGTTTCCGCCCTTGCCGATTTCAGGCGGAGCTACGATTTCAGTATCCGGGATGGCGATAACCTCCGAAACGCTGTCTACAATCAATCCAATCGATAAATCATTGATGTCGATTACAATCACACAGGTCCTGTCATTGTACTCCCTGAAATTCTTTTTGAACCTGAGCCTTACATCCATTACAGGAATGATTTTCCCCCTCAGATTAATAATCCCCTTGATATAATCCGGGAGCTCAGGCACTTCTGTTACGGGCTGAATACCGATTATCTCCGTAACATGAGTTATTTCAATTCCATAGGCCTCTTTATCAAGATTAAATGTGAGAAATCTGCCTTTCTGAGTGTCTTCCTCTCTTTCATCCATTTCCTTTTCCAGCGATTCCCTGCCCATGCTTTCTGACATATATAAACTCCTTTCTGCTGAATTCAGATGTTACAGCCCACTATATGTTCACCAGTCCACCGATGTCAAGGATCAGGCTGATACTGCCATCCCCCAGCAATGTGCACCCGGTAAGTCCTTTTACCTTTCTTTTTGCTTTGATATATTCCGGAAGTGACTTTACTACGACCTGCTGCTGCCCCAGCAGCTCATCGGCAAATATACACAAAGTTTTGTTCTCATGCTCCACCATTATCATAATTCCATCAATAAATTCGGTAATGCCGGTTTTAACCTTATACAACTGATGAAGCCGTAAAACCGGATAGCACATTCCCCTCACCATAATCATCTCATTCCCGTCCGGATCTTTTATAAGATCATTTGCATTGGGTCTGAAAGATTCTTTTATAGCTTTTGTCGGTATTGTATAACGTGAGTTGCCAACCTGTATGTTCATCCCGTCAATAATGGCCAGGGTCAAAGGAATTTTCAGTGTTATCACCGATCCTCTTCCTTCTTCACTGTCCACCGAAACGGAACCTCCGACCGATTCTATATTTTTCACTACAACGTCCATACCAACGCCTCTGCCGCTGAACTCCGTCACTTTTTCCTTTGTGGAAAAACCCGGCAAAAATATAAGGTTGTATATCTCTCTGTCAGACATTTCACTTGCCGGCTTAAACAATAATCCGTTTTTATCGGCTTTTTCAAGGATTCTTTGTTTGCTGAGACCTTTACCGTCATCCTTAACGAGAATTACAACATCACTGCCGGAATTTTTTGCTTCCAGTGTTATTTTACCGGCAGACGGTTTGCCGATGACCTCTCTGTCTGCTGCAGATTCTATCCCGTGGTCAATGGAGTTTCTGACAAGATGCATCAACGGGTCGGAAATGTGTTCAATTATATTTTTATCCACTTCTGTTTCTTCACCTATGAGCTCAAGCTTAACCTCTTTATCAAGTTTCTTGCACATATCTCTTACAATCCTGTGCATCTTCTGAAAGGTCATGGCTAAAGGAACCATTCTTATGGACATGACCATATCCTGGATATCACTTGTGATTTTATGTAATTGTCCTGCCGCCTTCATGAAGTTGTCCAGCTGAAGCCCTTTTAAATCAGGGTTTTGTGTAACCATGGCCTCCGAAATTACCATCTCTCCCACAAGATCCATGAGTTTGTCAAGTTTCGTTATGCTGACACTTATGATACTTTGGCCTGTACCCGTGGATACTTCTTTTTCGGCAGTTTCGGTACTGTCGGGATTTATCCGGGGAACCACAACGGGATTTACTTCAACAGCAGTTGTTTTAGTTTTCAGGATCTGACTTAATTCAGTATCATCTTCAAGCTGGATAAGCTCCAATTCCCTAAGAAATACCGTCTGGTTAAAAAAATCATTCAATTCCTTATAATTTTTTTGTGTTTTAAAGTAGATTTTAAAACCCTGGCCCCTGATGACGCCTATGCTGTCATCATTGTCTATGATATCTTCGGGATAAAAACAGACTTCGTCTGAAAATTCCCTGATATTATGAATAACAGTAAAAGCTCTGATATTCTCCATCTCACAGCCATCCTCAAAAAACAGAACCGCTTTGTACGAGTTTGTATTGATATTTATATCACTCTTGTTTGGAGTAATATAGTAGCGGGGCTGTTCGGTCAACTCCTGTTTTTCTTCCGGTTTTGAACCATTGCAAGGGTTTTTGAGTTTTATTTGACTTAAAAAAGCTTTTATAGCTTCTATTATTTCAGAAGGGTTTCCATCTGCATTCTCACCATCCACAATTTTTTGAAGTTCAACCTTAATAAAGTCAACTCCGGATAAAATATGATCTGAAAGAAGCGAATAATCAATATTTTCAGGCTTCTGCTCTCTCAGGAAATAAAAGAGATCCTCAATTGAATGGGCAAGGACGGATATGTTATTAAAAAGCATCATTGCTGATGAGCCCTTGATTGTATGCATGATTCTGAATATTTCGTTTATTGCTGTCTGGGAATAACAGTTGGATTTCTCAGACTCCAGAATACACATTTCCAACTGCTCGATGTTCTGAGTAGTTTCAAATATGTACATATCAAGCATGGGCTCACCGGAAAACTGACCTGCCAAGAGACCGCCTCCTTTAAAACCAGTACAATATTCTGTATATTCAGGGTGCATCCTTTGTGCTGATTTTCCTGACGACTGCGGTGTCGAAAATCACTGCTTCGCAGTACTTCGCCGGAATAAAGCAATAACCACTCCAAGTTATGCACCCAATATGCAGATTATTGTACCAGCTAATTTTACATATTAGCTATCTTATTTAATGTCTGTATCAAATGCTCTTCTTTGAATGGTTTTACAATAAAGGTCTTTGCACCGCTGATAATGGCCTCTTTAACTCTGGCTTCCTGTCCCATTGCCGATAATATGACTACTTTCGCCTTTTGATCCAGTTCCAAAATGGATTTCAATGCCTGTATTCCATCCAGTTCGGGCATGGTAATATCCATAGTAACAACATCGGGCTTAAGTTTGGAGTAAAGCTTTATGGCTTCATATCCGTTTTCAGCTTCACCTGCTACTTCAAAGCCGTTACTCTCAAGCATGGTTCTTAATGATAGTCTCATAAATGATGCGTCGTCTACAATAAGTACTTTCTTCAAATCTGTCACTCTCCTTGTGCCTTTATAAATACATATGAATGCAGTATTGCCGCTTGCTTTACTAAAAGACAGTATTCCCAGGCTGCACAGTGCATAATAATTTGATGCATTGTGCAGGAAAGGATATTTTCATAAAAAGTTAACGAAATGCTCTTAATATGATTACAGATTCCCTATACTTAATACGATATTTTCTAGCAAATATCATCATAATTATATGATTTTTAACATTTTATGTCAACGTACAACAGATAAGTATTTAACATACAGAGGGTATATGTACAAAGTTATTTATTAATATCCATGGTATTATTATGATTCCCATTGAGCAGATAGGCCAGAATCAAGTTATCCATCTCTCTGCTGATCTCCAATACTTCGCTGCTGTCACAGTCATAAGCTTCAACCATATCATTAAGCTTTTTTCGTAAAATCTCTATCTCGGTAATCATATCTTCAACTCCTATATCTTAAACCGTTCAACAAGAGACATCAAATCATCCCTGTTCTTGCTGAGATATTGATATTTATCATCATATTTTTAAATCCAGCTCTGCGGTTTTATTTATAAGCAGAGTAAGTTTAATGATTTGTCAGTATCTCTTTAACTTCCTCCTGGTCAGCGACATCATTGTAATCATTGCAATAGACAGTTTAGCCCTTAATTTCATAGATTTGAAACCTCCTGATAACTAATTTTATTCTGTTCCTCGATCTTTTTAATGATATCTGCTTCCTGCACGGGTTTACTTAAGAGATAACCCTGAATTTTATGACATTTATGTTTGATAAGGTAATCCATTTGTTCCTGCGTTTCAACACCTTCGGCCACCACACACAGGTCCATGGACCGTCCTATTTTTACAATCAGATCCGTGAGGGATTTGTCATTGCCCGTATTTGATATTGTATCTATAAAAGACTTGTCCACCTTTAAAGTTGTTATTGGGAGATTCTTTAAATAATTCAGAGAAGAGTAACCCTTTCCAAAGTCATCCAAAGCAATGTTGATTCCCCTTGCACGCAGCAATTTGAGTTTTCCTGCAATTACCTCATATGACTCCATTAATATGGATTCTGTTATTTCAAGTTCGACCTGTTTGGGGTTCAGCCCGACAGAGTCTATAATATCCATAACCATATGGGCAAAATCATCCTGCAGCAGCTGGAGCATAGATATGTTTACCGAAATATTAAAGCCCTTATGACCCATTTTCTCAAGATTGCTCAGAAATCTGCAGGCCTCTCTGAGCACCCACTCTCCAATTGGTATTATCAGGTGCGTTGCCTCTGCAATACTGATAAACTTCATAGGAGAAACATGGCCCAGCTCAGGACTTCTCCAGCGCAGCAGCGCCTCAAAACCCGAAATCACGCTGCGCTTTATATCAAGCTGCGGTTGATAGTACAATTCGAATTCATTATTATCCAGGGCATTCCTAAGATGTTTTTCTATTACCATTCTTTCAGTCATTTCTTCGTTCATGGGAGTATTAAAAAAAACTATCCTGTTTCTGCCTGCTTCCTTTGCTTTGTATACTGCAATATCTGCACTCTTAAGTAATTCGTCCGTTTCATTTCCGTGTTCGGGATAGGTGGATACACCAATACTTATGGTTGAATAGATATTTAAATTGCCAACTACAAAACAGGGCTTGAATGCCCTGAGAATATTAACTGCTATTCTTTCCAGATATTCTTTTTTATAATATTTTTCAACCAGAACTAAAAATTCGTCCCCGCCGATTCTGTATACTGTTGAGTTTAATATTCCGTTTTCCAGAAGTCTCTCACTTATCTTCTTCAGCAGGAGATCTCCAAATCTATGCCCCATCGTGTCATTTACATACTTGAAATTATCTATGTCTATATAAATCAAGGCAAATTTTTCCCCGCCGCTTTTGTTAATAAGAGAATTCAATTTTTCGTTAAGTGCAAATCTGTTTTCCAAACCCGTTAGCTGGTCGTGATATGCCTGGTGGTGCAGCCTGCGCTCATATTCCTTCAGTTCTGTTATATCGGTATAAGAACCGGCCATATGACAAAGCTCTCCATTATCATTGAAGTAGGCTTTCCCCCTGGCATAGATCCATATATACTTTCCGTCCTTCCTCTTGAAGCGGTACTCACAATTGTAATAAGGCGTTTTGCAGCGTTTGTGGATCAGCATCCTGTCTCTGACAACAGCTCTGTCTTCCGGGTGAATAAAGCTCTCCCAGCCTCCCTCCGCCTCCTCAATATCAGATTTGCTGTAACCCGTAATCTGATACCACCTGTCGGAGAAAATGCTTACACCGTTCACTTCCTGCCAAATGGCATCATTTGCCGCTTCAGATACAAATCTGTATCGTTCTTCACTTTCCTGAATCTTTTTTTGATCAATCAGAATTTGCCGGTATTGCTCTTTCAGCTCTTTTTGTGACTCTGCCAACTGTCTGTTTGCGGTTTCAAGCTTTATGTTGGCATCGGAGAAATCATTACAGCTTTGCTTTAATTCAGCCTCCGTTTTCTTTATTTGAAGTATAGATTTATTTATGAGAAAATATATCAGTATTCCTGAAATAATAACATATAAACAACCCTTGATTAAACTGAAAATGGTTACCAATTCCTTATCTTTTACCAGAAAGTTAAGTATTTCATCAGATAAAAGGATCCACGCGGCTCCGATCATCAAATAAATCGCTGTAATTTTTAAAGAAATCTTATCCGGTTTGTTAAAAAACAACTTTCTCCCCCCATCCTAGCCTTACTATGGAAGCACCCTGAATATACAGAATATTGTACTGGTATCCTAAAAAAACAAATAAAGGATAAACTAGTATTTATATTCCAATAATACAAGCTTATCCTTTAAACCAAAATGGAAATATGTTAGAATCTACCCCGAATTTTTTCGGTTTTTGTAGAATTTTTACTTTTTGTGACGAAATTCAGATAGTGATCTGCCGGTATGCTTTTTGAATAGTTTTCCAAAATACTCCACATCTTTAAAGCCAAGTATTTCAGCAGTCTCATAAGTTTTTAACCCACAGGCCATCAACTGCTTTCCTCTTTCAATTTTAACTTTGGTAAGGTATTCAATGAAGGACAATCCAGTTTTCTGCTTAAAGACCTCACTTATATAGGTCCTGTTCATGTATAGATTTTCAGAAACCGTTTGCAGAGACAGACCATTATCAATATTCCGGAGTACATAGTTGCATACTTCCCAGTCAATTCCTTTTTCAGGATACCCTAATTGCAAAGTGTTAAAAACAGAAATAATATTATTGACATCCTTCATTATAAAATCCAATATTTCATTAAAACTATCAAATCGGTGTATGTTGATTATGTAAAGACCCTCTACGTCAATATATTTTTCAAACCAGTCATTTGCGTCGAGAATTGCCTCAATTACCTGGGGAACACCTTTTTTCATTGCACCTTCGACCTTCATTATGTCATAGTCAAGACCGGCTCCAATCCTTTCTATAATATGTCTGATCTTTTCAACCGCTTTGCCGTCCCTGCTTTGAATCAATTCAACAATCTCACCTATGTCGGCATCGTGGAAAAATTCTTCGGTTTTCTCTTTGAATACCTCTTCAAGTTTTTTAACCCTCTCTGTCTCACGCTGTTTACTCACTATATGCTCATGAGCTCTTTTAAGCAGTTTTTCCAACTCTTCTGCATTGGCCGGTTTGGCTAAAAAATCAAAAGCACCAAGGATTATTCCCTGCCTGGCATAGCTGAATTCACTGAAATCACTTAACAGCACAACACAGGGACATAGATTTTGTGCGACAATTTTGCTTAACAATTCCATCCCATCTATTTTGGGCATTTTTATATCTGTAATTACCAAATCTGCTTTGTTTCTTCGAAGTTTTTCAAATGCCTCCTCACCATTTTTTGCTTCGTCAATAACAGTAAATCCTGATTTTTCGCCCCAAACAGGCAGCCGTTTTAACTCCAGCCTCACAACCTCCATATCGTCAACCAGCATAACCTTCAGCAAATATCCTACCTCCTCGACCCATTCCTTTGTATAACCATATTTTTATGTTTTTAATTAATTTTTTCAACGTAGGGTATTGTAAAATAAATTGTAGCCCCAACTCCTTGCACTCCCTCTATCCAGGTACTGCCGCCATGTTTTTCGATAATTTTCTTTATAGTAACCAGACCAATCCCGGAACCTTCAAATTCATCGCTGGTATGAAGTCTTTGAAAAATGCCGTAAAGCTTGCTTGAATAACTCATATCAAAACCAATCCCATTATCCTTGACATAAAAAGTATACTCTTTTTCAGTCAGCGTTGTACCAATTCTGATTTGCGCTTTTTCACAGCCTTTTGTAAACTTGAAGGCATTTGATAATATATTGTTAATTACCTGTTTAAAAAGGATTCTGTCAGCAATTACATTTGGAAGTCCTGTTTCAATAATAAGATCTATGTTCCTGCCTGTATATGCCGCTTTCATTTCAGTATAACAAGCCTGGAAAACATCTTCTGTGTTAACCTCTTCAAAATTAAGTTCTGATCTTGATGCGGTCGTATACAAAAGCAATTTATTTATCATATCCATCATTTCCTTCGATATGTTTCTGACACTTGTAAGCATTTCGACCGCATCTCTGTTTATTGACCTTCCATAATCCTCCATAATGATCCTGATATAACTGTCCACAGCCCTCAGAGGTGATTTCAGGTCATGTGACACTGTATAGGTAAAAGCCTCAAGCTGTGATACAGCCGATTGAAGCTCCTGTGTCCTCTCCTGTACCCTTTCCTCCAACTCCTCATTCAGCTTGCGGACTTCCTTTATTGCCAATTTATAATTGGTTATGTTTTCAAATACCACTCCTATCTGTTTCTCATTTAATTTAAACGCATTAACAAGAAAAAATTGATTGTCTTTGGCATCATAGGCTTCAAACTGCTCTGTTTCCCCGGTCAGAAGCACTCTCAGGTATATTGGCTGATTACGGTTTGCATTTCCAAACACCTCTGTCCAGGTTTGACCCGAGATAATAGAAACACTGGTTTTCATTTGTAATAAATAACTTTGATTATATTCAATGAATCTTATATCCTGAATTTTATTCTCATGATCCAAAACAGGCTCAAAAACCACGTAACCATTAAGCATCTTTTCATATAGCTGTTTGTAGCGTGTTTCACTCTGAATCAGATTTTTCTGCATTTCTGTCAGTTCATCGTACTGCATCCTGAGTTCTTCGTCAGAGGCCGTCAATTCCTCGTAAAGCTGCGACAGCTCCGTATTGCTGTCGGCCAGCTCCTGCTTTATTTTATTAGTCCTGATAAGGTAAAGCAGCAATACTATAATAAAACCGCATAGCAATACAATTATTATTGCGGCTGATATAAAAAAATTTTTATTTTCACTGAATACTGAATAGGGGTTATTTATTATTATACTTTTGCCGAGAACGCGGTTTGAACTGATATTAAACGAATCAAGCACTCTATAATCAAACATCAGCTGAGTTGTTTTATCTTTATAAACGGGAATATCCGAAATTTTCTCCCCGTTTATCACCCTTAGAGCCATTTTACCTGCCAGTTCTCCCTGAATCCGGCCGCTGAGCATACTTCCGCCCAAAACACCGTACCCCAGTCCAAATTCATAGAGATGATATACCGGAACTTTACTGGTTTGGCATACCATTTCGGTAAAACTTTCAAAACCTAAGGAATTGCCGTCTGTATCGCTGAAATAGGTAGTTATAAGTATTATCCCTTCTTTGCCAACATCACCGACTTTATTGAGTATATCTCTGTAATTACCGGAATTTAAAGGTACCAGCCTTATATGAGGACAAACATCACCGGCTGTCTTGTTTATCAATTCCCAGGTTGAAATACCGCTTTCCGAATTATCAAATACTACGTAAATATCCTTTAATTCAGGGTTTATTCTCAAGGCTGCTTTAATTGTACCTTCGGCATCCACTTCCTCCACTATTCCCGTTACGTTTTCCTTTTCGTCAGCCAAAGCTTTAACTCCTTCGGGATTTACACCGCAAAAAACAACCGGAGCACTGCCAAACAGTTCGTCTCTGTTATCTAACGCAAATTTAAGAGCAGCATCATCAGTGGTAATTATCACGTCAATTTTTTTTTGATAATATTTATACTTCATATAATTATGTAAATACTGTAAGTTCCGTCCGGTGGGATAAGCCTTCCAATCCATATATTCTACGGATATATCAAACATTTCTCCGGCTTTATCAAGTGTGTCCAAAATTCCGTCGCTCTCATTTTTAGTCCACGATAAGCCTTCTGAATATGAATTTATAATCAGAATATTTTTTTTATTTAGATTACTTGCGTATGTACTGAATCCGGGATAAATAAAAAGTGTCAGAATAATGAAAACCAAAAGTTTAAGCCCTATACCAAAACTCTTTTTTACAACCAAGAAAATAGCACTCCCTCCCGCTGGATTCATTTAATTATTATATAGAATAAAACAACTTATTCAAGTGTTTTAATTAATTATTTTATTCCCTTTTTTATACAAAATAAAACAGGATTAAACATAATTTACTATTTGTTTGTTCCATTAAAAATTAGTACTCAAAAAGGATTTCCGTTTTTGGAAATATCACAGAATATAATCGGCAAAAAAAGTAAAAATAAAGGATAAATAATATTTTAGGAGGAATAAGCATAATGTCCGATAAAGATATTGAAAAGTCCTACCAACGAAGCGCAGGTACCATGCGCGGAGATAACACAACCTTCGGAACTAAGCTTACAAATGAACACTCAAACGACCCAAATACCCATACCGATATTCATAATCGCATACAGGTGGATTACAACAAAATTCAAAAGTCTCCCTCCATGGAAGATGTGCACAATTGGCAGAGAGAACATATTCAGAAGAATGATCAATCTAAAGAAGGATATCCATTAAATGTTATAATTGACCCTGCAATGAGAGAGATGTATCAGGTGGTTCATGATGCAGGAATGACAAATGTATTTGACAGATTCAGCCAGCAGCAGCCCATCCAGTGTAAATTTTGTATTGAGGGCCTGTCCTGCCAGCTTTGTGCAAACGGGCCCTGCCGTATAAACGACAAGGTTCCGAGGGGAACCTGCGGTGTAGATGCACACACCATGGTTTCAAGAAATTTTGTATACCGTCATGTCACCATCGGAACCTCCGCCAATATATTCCACTGCCATCAAGCCGCCAGGACCTTAAAGGCTGCCGGTGAACACCCTGAGAGCGGACTCAGGATCAGAGATCCTCAAAAATTAAAAAAATATGCCGACATGGCCGGCCTGAACATAAATGTACCCCTGGAAAAGCTTGCCGTAGATTTTGCGCAGTGGGTTATTGATGATATACATGCACCCTTCCACATACCTTCAAAAACAGTTGAAGCCTTTGCACCCGAAAAACGTAAGGAACTCTGGAATCAACTGGGTCTCTTCCCGGGCGGCGGCTATAGTGAAATAGCATATGCCCAGACACGCTGCATGACCAATTTCACCTCCGATCCGGTAGAATTCCTGCTCAACAGTGTCAGACTTGGAGTTGCAAATGAATATCAGGGCCTTTTCCTTCTGGATATAATACAGGAAATCCTGATGGGTACCCTGGAAATTGCTATGAAAAAACAGAATATGGGCCTGTTGAAGGAGGGAATGATCAATGTGGTCACCAACGGGCATATGCCTTTACTGGCACATATTGCCATTGATTTGGCCTCCACCGATGAATGGCAGCAAAAGGCCCAAGCCGCCGGAGCCGACGGGATACAGATTCTGGGGCATGTTTGTGAAGGACAGCAGCTCATCAATTATGAAGGTACCCATAACCAGAAGGGCTACGGCGGTCAGGAGGGTGAATGGCTTTCACAGGAATATCTGCTTGCAACAGGTGTTGTGGATATGTTCATGTTTGACTACAACTGTACAGTCCCCACCATGCCTCTGTATGCAAAACGTTTTGGAACAAAGCTTCTCAGCACACATCCAGTCATACGTCTTCAGGGAACCGAAGCTCTTGATTTCGTGCCTGAAAAGATGAAGGAGCAGGCTGAAAAAGCTCTTGAAATGGCAATAGAGGCTTTCAAACAGAGAAAGTCCGAAAACCGCAAGACATATATTCCTCCCCACACCTCCGACTGTATGGTGGGCTTCAGCACCGAGTCGGTCAGAAAGGCTCTGGGCGGAAGCTTTGATCCGCTTATCGAGCAGATTGCCAACGGAAATATCAGAGGGATAGCTACCATAGTAGGATGTACCACCGCACGATATGGACAGGGGGGCAGCAATATCTTCAGGATCACAAAAGGACTTATCGAAAAAAATATCCTTGTGCTTTCAGGCGGCTGCACTTCTTCTGTAATGGAATACACCGGCCTTACAAACCCCGCTGCCGCCGAGGAATGCGGCGAGGGCCTGAAAGCGGTCTGCAAACAGCTGGGCATCCCGCCTGTGCTCACCTATGGCGCCTGCGTGGATATTGGAAAAATGACCCATACTGCCAAAGAACTGGCTGATGCCCTTAAAGTTGACACAAACCTGCTGCCTCTTGTAATCGGTGCTCCGGAATACCTTGAGCAAAAAGCCGTTGCCGACGCCTGTACGGCAGTTGCACTGGGCTGGCTGGTCCATGTGGCACCCGTGCCTTCCATAACAGGAAGTGACGTTGTGGTAAAGACCCTTACCGAGACAACAGAAACACTTGGACTTGGAAAGGTTGTAGTGGAACTGGATGCTGAAAAAACAATACAGATATATGTGGACCATATTGAAAAGAAACGTAAGGAACTGGGTCTAAACTAACCTCTTAGCCCGGAAGGATGAAGTGTCGGACATAATCTTTGGTTCGGCAGGCTATGCAAAGGGGCGGCACGATATATTCACAGCCTGTCGTCTGACAGGATTCAGCCGGTATTAATCTGCAAAATGAGCCGGACACCGCGGTACATTTCAAGAATGTCCAACCGTGTCCGGCTCATTTTTATGCGTTTATTCAATTTGACTGGTAAGGACGGTCAACCCTGTTCCAGTTGAGGGATTCGCTTAATTCTTTCATCAGTAAATATATCTGAAAAATCATCTGAATTTGTGGAAAATTCAGAAATGACTGCCCCTTCTTCACCGGCCTGGAACCAATGGAGAGTATTGGGGTACAAGGTATATTGCTCACCGGGGTTCAGTTCAACTTCCTTCCACACGGTATAGTATTCTTCACTGCCTTTTGGGGCTTTGCAATGCGGTTGTGCTGTTTTTTCACCCTCCACATACAAATATACTCTGCCACGCCTGCAGCGGAAGGTCTCTTCCTTCCCCGGAACTCCTCCCCTGTCGGGATGCCTGTGTTCAGGACATGTCTGATTGGGGAAAAGTACCATTTCCTTTGAACATACTCTTTCGGTATTAACATAGGTTATAAGCTGAAGCCCGGTTTGTTTTAAATCATTCAGTCCAAAATCGGCAACTTCGATCCTGTTCTTTTCTTCATCGGTAAGAATTATGTCCGCTTCCTCAAAATAGCGTAAAGCTCTTATAACCGCACTTTCATATTCCTGCTTGCCAATCAAAAATAACACTCCTTTCCCATCACCACTATTTATTTATTGATTAATTCAACAACGGCATAAAGCGGTAATTCATTAATTTTTATATTCATAACATTTCCCTCTATACCGGTTTCATATTTCAATTTTTGATCTTGTAGTGTATGAATTATTATATCACCAAACTCATGTTCTTTCATGCATATTTTTATATTGAGCTCGTCTATGGACTCAACCGCATCCAGCTCTTTGGAGTAGCCATAATTTACAAGATGTATTGCCAAACCGTTTTCCAGCGCATGGGTTTGCAGCCCTACCGAAGCATTATCTGTCTTGACTCTCCAGACATCCTTGTGCACCGCTTCAAATGCCGTATTAAATTCATTAAGGGCTTTTGGCTTATAGCTGTCATTCAAACAGTATACAACATTTTTATACCCTTTCATTTTTTCAAGCCAGCCGCCTATATTTTCAGCAGCATCTCCGAAAATCAATACTTTTCCGCCATTGGCAGCATATTTATCAATTGTTACCGCCTGATTTTCAGTAAGAGTATTGCATGCGGGAAGTACTATCATTTCATAATTTTGAATATCACCAATACTAAAGGAGTCTTCTCTCAGGTCACCATCCGCCATAAACTTAACATCATATGAGACCTGTTTTTGGGATAATTGTCTTGCTACCTCCCAGAATGGCATTCTCACGCCGTTTGGATCGTCCGGATCTATTACGCTGTAAGAAAGAGTTCCCTCCTCCTCACCGTCCAGTACGCTGCTTGAATAACCTGTTATAGCCTCATTCCAGTAATTGCTGGGGAAGCTGTACAATACCAGCACATTTGCACCTGATTTCTTTGAATACAGTCTTTCATTGTTCAGAAGAAAATCCTGAACCTCCACGGTTACGTTACGCGGCGGCCAAAAAGCATCCTTTACGGTGTTTCCCATCCAGGCACCATATGGTACCGACATATTGCACCCGTATGCAGAAGCTTCTATGAGCAGAAGTCTGTAGAGATCATATCCCTTTCCGGCGTTTAACAGGTCCACCAGTTCATAGACAGCACTGCCGTAAGGATTTTCCGCAACAATTACGGGCTTTTCTCCGGCAAAGCCGGCCACATACCTGTACCAGTGTGCCTGCTTTAATATGCTCTGCTTCATTTCGGTTATTATAACGTCGGCACTGGGTTCCATAGGGTAGTATGAAGGCATTATATCAAAGAAATTACCTGAAACAAGGACTTCTCTGCCCTGCTGTCTGCCATATTCCTTTGCATAGTCGGCCAGTTCCTTAAAGTATTTCTTTATTGCGCGAAGCTGGAATTCCCAATAAAATTTAAATAGCGGCAATTCTTCAATATTGCCCGGATATACAACATTCCTGGCTTTCAGATATTCACCGTAGTTGAAGGTGTCCAGATCAACACCCTTTAACTCCTCAGGCAGCCTGCCTTTGGCCGCCAATTCCTTTAAATATGCATTGAACTGTTTCATACAATCCTTACAGAAGCATCCGCCATATCTGACAGAAGTCATCGGCAGTTCACATTCGTCCAGCTGGATTCCGGCAACACCGGCATTTATCTGAATTTTCATTATCTGTTTCAGGTATTCTCTCCAGACAGGATTATTTCTGCACATGGAATAAGCTATATGCTTATGATTCTTAACTTCCACCCATTCCGCATGGCAGGGTACCCCGTTGAAATCCCTGGCACAGCACTCCTCCCAAATGTTTGTAACCTCTTTGCCGTCACTGTTATACAATCCATCCGGGAAATAGTCAGAAAATTTCTTTCCGAATACTTCATAATTTTCGTCTTTGGTAAATTCCCGCAGTCCGTACCAATCGTGGTCTTTATTGTCCTTTATTACATTGAGCTCCTTAAAGGATTTCTTGTCGCTGCTGAATATTGCAGGAAATTCCCAGCCCTGAACCTCAAAAACTATTCCAAATACCTTTATTCCACGCTTGTTGCATTCAGCAATAAACTCCGAATCATTCATATATCCATAAAAGCGCAGTCTGGGATCAACCTCTCCAAAGGCTTCATGTTCCAGATAGGGCAGTGATATCACTCCTCCGCCCAACGCCGACCATACCAGCAATGTACCGTTATATCTCTCCAGATCTTCAATCATCTGCATGCTTCTCAGCGGCAAACTGGGATGATAGCAGTGATTATCCTTGTACCAGCCGTCAAAATAAATACCTCTCTCCATTTCAAGCACCTTCCTTTTTATTTGTTAACATAACCTTATAGTGTATATAAGTTCAGCTTATTTACCAATTCATTACATAACTGACGTCCGTGAACATTATCCTTTTACCGAACCGGCAGTCATACCTTCAATTATTCTTTTTGAAGCTAATAAATATATGATAATAACCGGAAGTACTGCTATCACCATTGCCGCCATCAATTGGGGATAATTTACCGAATATGCCCCATTAAAGTTTGACAGCCCTATGGGAATGGTCTTCAGACTCTGCTTTCTAAGCAAGATCAGGGCAAAGGGAAACTCATTCCATGAATTCAAAAATGACAGAATTAGTATTGTTGACAGCACAGGCCTGCATACCGGCAGAACTATTTTAAAAATAATGGTACTTGTGCTGCTGCCATCAAGATAGGCAGCTTCCTCAATTTCCACCGGCACAGATTTAATAAAACTTTCAAACAGGAATATGGCCATGGGCAGACCGAATGCCACATAAGGCAATATTAAAGTGAACCTCTTATCCAGCAGCCACAATACCTTGAATTGAATAAACAAAGGTATTAGCAGGCTGTGTACGGGTACAAGCATTCCAAACAGAAATAGTACATATATAAGATTTCTCATTTTAAAGTTGTACCTTGAAAGAAAATATGCAATAACAAACCCTATTATAATTATTAACACAACGGAAATTACACTGTTAAACAGGCTATTTCCAAAAAACATATGCATTCTGCCTACTTTTATGGCTTCTATAAAGTTTTCAAAGTGCAGAATTTTGGGCAAAGATATTATATCCAGACTAAATTCCTTTTGTGTTTTCAATGAGGAGTAAAACATCCATATTAACGGAAACAGGCATGTAATGGAGAACACAACCATAAACAGATTAATCAGTATTTGTGCGATAAGCTTCAACATTTTAAGTTTCATCATTTTTCCCTCCCCAAAGTTTTCTGCTCAGGAGAATCAGAGATAGGCTCAGCACCAGTATACCTACCGAAATAGCGCTTCCATAGCCCAGTTTAAACATTACAAAGGAATTGATATATGCATATTGTGCCATTACCATTGAGCTGGTTCCGGGTCCTCCGCCTGTCATTACATATATATGGTCGAATATTTTCATATTACCGGCTATACAGAGCATAACCGCCACTTTCAATGTATCTGACATCAGAGGGATTGTAATATACATGGATCTTTTTATACCAACTGCTCCGTCAAGATCCGCACTTTCATATATTTCATTGGGAATACTCTGAACAGCGGCAAGAAATATTACCAGATAAAAACCTATATATTGCCAGATAATGGGCATACTCACCGATATGATCACATATTTGGGATTGTCAAGCCAGGGAATTATAAGTGATTCCAGTCCCAGTGACTTCAACATGAAATTAAGCAATCCGAAATCCTTGTTATATATTATTGTCCAGAGAAAGCCTACTACAATTGCGGATACTACCACAGGAAGGAAAATGATATTTCTGTGCATTGCCTTAAGCTTTAAAAGCTTGGACATCATAAATACTGTTATTACAAGAGCTATGCCTATTTGCCCCACCATTGAAAGTAATATAATGACCAGATTGTTTTTGAAGGAACCCCAGAAATCCATATCCTTTATCAAATGACGATAATTCGTCAATCCTATGAATTTCATACTGGCACCGCCGCTATAATTGTAAAAGCTGTAAATCAATGATATAAACAAAGGAATTATTACTATAAAACAATATATCAGCAAACCGGGAGCTAAATAAGCCGCAATAACGCGATTTTTAGGTCTGAGAGTTTTACTTGTCATATTAACCTCCCAAGCCATTTTATGGCTTTGAGCCGCTACAGCGGCCACAAAATAATAATGAAATTTTTCGTTCCTCTATCCGCGATAAGGCGAATAAAGGGGGTTATTAGAATACGGGGAGAGTAACCTGATACAGGTTATCTCCCCGTATTAGAGTTTATTTTATAAATACTTATTTCTCATATTCTGCCTGAATCTTCTTGGCAAGGTCTTCAGGTGAAATACCGCTTATCAGCAATTCCTGCAGACCGGTATTCATAACCTGGATAAGATCAGCTGAAAGCTGTGCGTCATATATGGGAACCGGCTTTATTTTAGCTGCCAGATCAAGGTACTTGATTGAAAGCGGTGCCAGCTTGCTCTTGTCAATATTCTTCGGATTGCTTGCCGGGAACGCATTTGATTCAACTGAAACAGTAGCATAGTCCGCATCGGTAACTGCCTTTAATACTTTATAAGCCGCTGCCAGTTTATCTCCTGTGAGTTCTGAATTTACATTGTACGCCCAGGCAGCACCTGCCGAGTTGGCCATGGCATCACCTTTTCCGCCGTCAACTGCCGGGAGAAGAGCTAATTCCGTATTATCCAGTATATCTTTTGGAGCATCATTTATGACATTGCTTATTGCCCAGTTCCCTTCCATAAACATTGCAGCCTTGCCGTTGTAATAGGCGGTTTTCTGCTGCATGTTGTCGATACTGTTTAAATCTGTATTAAACGCATCCATTTTTGCAAGATCCTGTAATGCTTTAAGTGCACTTATAAATTCAGGATCAGTAAATTTCGCTCCCTTTTTCTCTTTTATGCTCTTAAACCAGTCTGTCCCTGTATATCTGTCTCCAAGTGTACTCAATATACACGATTCTGCCACCCAGTTGCCCTTATTTCCTAAGGAAATCGGTGTAATACCCTTAGCTTTGAGTTTATTTATAGCATCGGTGAATTCACTCCAGGTTGAAGGGAAGGCCGTAATTCCGGCATCGTTGAATAATTTCTTGTTATAATAGATCAAGTGGGTGTTTAGCATCTGGAATGGTATTCCATAGCTTTTTCCATCAACTACAAAGTCATCGAAAGCACCCTGCAGGAAGGATTCCTTCCATTCAGGATCACTGTTGATAATATCATCAACCGGATTTATAAGTTTATTTTCTATAAACATGTTTGTCATTGATCCCTTGACAATGAATATGTCCGGCAGTTCATTTCCGGCAGCCAGAGTTCTGACCTTGGTTTCATAGTTGTCATGGCTCAAAGGTTCTTCATTTATTGTGATGTTCGGGTTTTCGCTTCTAAATTTGTCCATGGACTTATGGAACGCTATGGCATTACCTTCAGTGTCACCCACAGGGAACATATGTGTAAAGGTTAAAGTTACAGGTGCCTGGTTGCCGGCAGTCGAGCCCGTACTTTGCTGTGATCCAGAAGATGATGCGGCAGAAGAGTTTGTATACCCTTCGGTAGAAGAACCGCATGCCGCCAAAGAAAATACCATCAAAGCTGCAATAAGCAAACTTAAACATTTTAGAGCTTTTTTCATAAATATTCCTCCCAGAAATTTTTTGATAAAAAGTTTGGATACTCAAACAGCAAACTGTTTGAAGGATTTTGGGGCCCCGGATCATATTTGAATTATACGGCCTGCTGTATTAAAAAAATAGTAGTTATATCTATACAAATATCGTAATTTGTGTTGTGTTGAATTTTAGACCTGCAGAACAGAAAATTGCTACGCTTATAAATTCCTATATTCTAAAAATAGCCGAAATATTGTTATTCCGGCATATACATATGGTTTTGCGCTGATTGCAGGATATTTTCTCTGTACTCCTTGGGAGTACAGCCTACATATTTTTTAAAATTGTGGGTAAAGATCTTATAATCATTATAGCCAACTTTTTCAGCCACCTCATATACTTTCAGCCTGAGATCCTTCAAGAGTATTTTTGCCTTTTCAAGCCTCATTGTATTCAGCCATTCGGTAAAACTCTTGCCGGTTTCCTTCTTGAATATCCGGCTGAAATAGTTGGGAGTTACGTAAGTGATGGCGGCAACATGTTCAACACCTATGTCTTCATAATAATGTTCATTGGTGTATTGCATCGCCACCTTGACAATACCCTTGAATTTGTCGTTTTTATTTTTCTGAATTGCTTCAATAAAGGATTGAAAAATACTTTTATTCCAGATTTTTATGTCTTCAAACGTTTCGTATTTTTCTATTTCCATGTAGTAGTCAAACTTTTTGCCGTATTGATTTCCATATTCAACACCAAGCTCATCCAGCTGACTTTCGGCAATAGTTATCAGCCGCAGGCAAATATTTTTTATATCCTTGTAATCGGCTTTTGCACCCGCCAGGATTGAATACATTTTGTCCAGAGACATATTAAGCTTTTCAGAATCCACGGTCTTGATATACCCAATAACCTCTTTCTCAAAAGATGACGTGTAAATTACAGGAGATATTCCTTCCGGCTTATCTACGTCATTTACGCTTATTATTTTATTTTTTCCTTTAAATGCTTTTTTTCCGATTGTGTCAAGTGCTTCATCAAAGGCTCCGGGAATGTCGCATGCACTCTTATGAATATTGCTGAGTCCAAATGTCACAGTTATACTGTGATTCTTCTTTACCTCATACTGAATTTCCCTGTATAAATTATTCAGATCATACCTGTTTGAATCCTTTACATTTATAACTGAAAACAGATAATCATTATCTCCGAAAAAAAACAAACTGTTTGTAGATGGGCCTAAAATCCTGTCGGCAATGCTTTTTACATTATTTCTGATTTGTTTTTTTTCAACCGGGGACATACTTTCTGTAATCAGGAGGTAATCATCGATCTCCAGTATGACAGCCTGATAGTCTTTTCCCGACATATCCAGGTTCAATTCTCTGGACTTGTTGGGAAAATTTATCCAATCGCCGTACTCACCCTTTACAACAGAGATCATAAATTTTTCCTGCATGTAATAGAGATTTTCGGTAAAAATACTTTTTATTTTGATTTCCCTGTCTATTTCGCTGGACTCCTTAATTATGTCGTCACATTGTTTTATCATTATCTTAATAAGCTCTTCGGCACCTATGGGCTTAAGAAGATATTCCCCCACTCCCAGCCTCAGCGCCTCCCTGGCATATTGAAATTCATCATAGCCGCTGATGATAACCACTCTTACCTTTGGCATGGTTTCCTTGAGCAGCTTTGTCAACTCCAATCCATCCATTACGGGCATCTTCACATCTGTAATGATAATATCAGGTTTCAAGCTCAGTGCTTTCTCATATCCCTCTCTCCCGTTAGCTGCCTCCCCCACAACAGTCATACCCATGGATTCCCAGTCGATGGATGTCATAATGCCTTTTCTGATTACGTATTCATCATCTACTATCATAATTTTAATCATTATACACCACTCTCCCTGCTAAAAGGTTGAATTACAATAACAGTCGTCCCGCTTTTACGGTTGAAGAATTCAAGTCCATAATTATCACCAAAATACAGTTTGATTCTGTCATTAACATTCTTAATTGCCAGGCCTTTGTTATTTGATGAACTTTCACTCAAAAGCTTATTAATTTCATCCAGGTCAACACCATAACCATTATCACTTACAATAAATAAAAGATTTTCATATTCATGTTTTATAACTATATCTATCTGCCCGGTCTCTCCCTTTTGTTCTATTCCGTGGACGATTGAATTTTCTATAAGCGGCTGCAGGACAAGTTTTAATGTAACGCAGTCCAAAACTTCGGGGTCAATATCCAGTGTAAAATTAATCATGTTTTTATATCTTGCCTGCTGTATGACAATATAGTTTTTAACATGTTCAATTTCGCTTCTGACAGTAGTAATTTCATTTCCGCTGTTCAAGCTCAATCTGAACAGCTTTGAAAGGGCTTCTACCAGAGTGCAGGTTTCAAAGGCCTTTTCCATTCTTCCCATCCAGTATATATTATCCAGTGTATTATAAAGAAAATGAGGATTTATTTGAGCCTGAAGAGCTCTCAATTCGGCCTCCCTCTGCTTTAATTGGACAGAATAGACTTTTTGGATCAATTCCTTCAGTTTGGCTGCCATTTTGTTAAAACTTCTGCTCAACAAAGTAACCTCATCATTTCCTTTTGGATCTATTAAAACGTCAAAGTCTTCGTGTTCAAGTTTGACCATCATCTTGTTCAGCAATTTGATTCTTCGCAGTATCCTTTTTGAAAATAATATGGCTAAAATAAGACATATGGAGAAGCTTATCAGCATAGCCGCAAGAATTGCACCCTGAGTGGCCATGTTTTCCTTCAGAAGTTCTTTTGTCGGCACTATATTTAAGACTTTCCATCCGAGACTGTCAATGGTGTAATAAGTTACCAGACAGTCTTTTCCCGTGGATAAATATTCAAAATAGCCTTCCGAAGCATCAAAGGATCTTCCCCCGTAATCTTTATAATTGAATTTTTGGCCGATTTTATTGGGATTTGTGGCCGAAACTACTATTCCGGCCTCGTTAATAATAAAGAAATCATCATTTTTTCCGATAATTTTATCTTTATATATATTATAAAAAGCATTTTCCTGCATATCAATCTTTAATATGGCCAGTTTATTTGAGACATTTGCTATATCGTTTACTATTCTCATCATGGAAAAAACATTTGTAGATTTATCATTGTAGTTGATTACCTTGTTCAAATACCACATTGTCCCGCCCCTGAGACCCGCTGCCTTTTCTATGGTTTCATCATCTATTATATTTCTGGTTCCAGTGGTATTAAGTTCAAAGTTGTTAAAACCTTTGATATAAATTGATTCTACAAAGGTTTTAGAAGCCATTAACTGCATCATATCCGTTTCGATCTTTATTTTCTTTTTTGAAATCACTTCTTTGGGTTCAGTCCCCCGCAATTTCAAAAAATCCCGGACATCCTCATTCTGTATCAAATACAGAGAGGTATCTCCAATGTTTTTTACAATGAATTCAATGTTGTTGCCGATCTGTTTTACAGTATTCATATTGGACAGAGCGACCTTTTCCTGAAGTATCTGGGAGGATTTTATAAAGGAAATTATTCCCAAAACGATTACAGGTATTATTATTATGGCACAAGAAAAAAGTAAGACCTTATACTGCAAACTGAAAAATCGTTTTTTCACACACAAGCCCCCTGTATTCTTTTTTCATTCATTGTCTTATATGATATAAAATAACATAATTCGACATGTTAATCAAACAGCTTTCATTGGTAAAAGCTGTAACCAACCCATAATGAAAAAAAGCAATACATGAACGACTGTTAACGACAGTACTTCCGGCGGGTATCCACAAACAGATACCGGCCGGAAGCACTTTTTTACCTTTTTATATTTATTCACATTTATATTTTGAACCTGCTTATGCTTTCCTGAAGCTGAACAGCCAGCTGTGACAATCCTTCGGCCGCATCGGTAATCTGATGTACCGTCGAGGACTGTTCCTCCGTGGATGCTGCAACCTCCTGGGTACTTGCGGCAGTCTGCTGGGCTACACTGGCTATCCCCGTCATGTTGTCACCTGCTTGTACCGCCTTTTTACTCAAGGCTGCGGAAGCTTCAGCCACAAGCAGGATTTTGCCGCTGATGGCATCCACCTCTTTAGCTATGTCATTAAATGCAGAAACCGTATTTTCCAGAGCAGTTGTCTGTTCATGAACTGCAGCCTTGGAGTTGTCCATTTTGGCGACAGCCGTATCAACACTTGATTGAACCTGCTTTATAATAGAATCGATCTGCTTTACTGAAAAACTTGACTGTTCGGCCAGTTTGCGAATTTCATCGGCAACTACCGAGAAGCTCTTTCCTGCCTCTCCTGCTCTTGCCGCTTCTATAGCTGCATTTAATGCCAATAAATTTGTTTGATCTGCTATACTTTGAATAACTCCTAAAATCTGGCCTATCTCGGCAGATTTATTGGATAACTCGGTTATGGCCTCGGACACTTCCGCTGATGTTTGATTATTTTCATACACTTTTGTTTCCTGGTATTTTACCAGAGCCTCTCCATTATTGACCACTGCTTTTGTGTGCACCATCATTTTATTGGACTCTTCCATATCCTCTGCTATCCGTGATAACCCCTCAACAGTCTCAATTATTTCAGTATTGCCCTTTTCCGATAAAATGGCCTGCTCGGACGCACCTGTTGCAAGTTCCGATACTGCTATTGCTACTTGTTCCGAAACCTTGGAAACTTCTTCAGAAGATGCTGCAAGTTCCTCACTTGAAGCCACCAGCTCCTGTGATGCATCATTAACATTTACAATCAAACTTCGGAGGCTGGATACCATTAGTGAGAACGCCTTGCCCAATTCACTGATTTCATCCCTGGATCTGATGTGAGGTATGGTTTGTGTGAGGTCTCCTTCCGATATCTTACCGGCTATTTGGGTAAGTGCTTTTATGGGCCTTGCTATTATCCGTGTCAGATTGATACCTATCACTACAGCACCGGCTATGGCAGCCGCAATCATTATAATAAGGAGTAATATCCTGAACTTCATATCGTTGTCTGTCTGTTTTAATATTTCAGCATCCATATTATTAACATAAGCACTCCAGGTACTTGTTATTTCCTTGATTTCAGTTACCTGTCCCCTTATATTATCTCCGTATGCAACGGCTTCTTCAATCTTTCCTTCCCTGACATAATTAAATATGACTTCTACGCCTTTACTGTACTCTTCGTCGGCCTTTTTCAACGACTTGAGATATTCCCGGGACTCCGGTGTGTCTGCATCTGCCTCAATCTTCTTAAATACATCCTCCAGTTGTTTTGACAGCGCTCTGAAAAGTGTAGGATATTGTTCATCCCTGTATATGATATACCCTCTTGCTGCCGCTACCTGTTCCAGGTTAATGGATCTCACTTCCTTCACGAGGGTCTCAACGGGAAGGTTAACATTGACTATTTCATGGTATGAACTATTTAACGAGTTCATTCCGGAAAATCCAATGATACTTACCAAAATTATTAATACTGTAATTATAAAAAAACTAATAAAAATTTTTACGCCAATTCTTAGTTTCATTGTTTATCCTCCGATTATTTTTTAAATATGTAAATAGCAGGAAAATTTCTATATATAACCAGGTTTAACGCCTTCCGCTCTATATAGTCAGACATGTCATATTATAAATGCCACCTTTTGAATTGGTTAAAACAAATATTTTTAATTAATATGTTTGTTTAATGTGGCCAGATAAACAGAAAAAATTCTGCTGCACTTATTTGTACACAAGAAATTTGCTTCGCAAATCCGCTTTGCGTCCTCTCAAGTACTCTGCCATGCTACGCAAATTATCTTTTCACTAGGGGGCACTACTGCCCCCTTCGACGGAGCTTACGCTCCTGAGCACCCCTCTAAACCGGGAAGGGGATTCCCCTTTCCAATCCCCGAGTATAGAAATTTACCGTTTGGAATTTTCTGGTGTACGCATTCAAACTCAGCAATATAAGTGCCTCATCACAGTTCCAAAATTTATAAATTCCTATACTCTTAAAAAGACCCGCATTAAGCGGGTCTCGTGAAATCATAAATTATTACAGACTACCGGTATATTGTCAGACTTACTTCTTAGGTACCCCGTTAAAGCCCTCTCCCAGCACTTCCCTGACATCTGCCAGGATCATAAATGCATTGGAATCCAGCTCATGTACTATTTCCTTTAAATGCTGGATCTCATTTCTTGATAAAACGCAAAGGAGGACATTTTTGTCCTTACCGGAGTATACTCCCCTGCCCTTGAGTTCGGTTACCCCCCTGTCCATTTGTCCCATAATTCTCTTTGCAATCTCCTCCTGCTGCTCCGAAATAATTAAAACCGCCCTTGCGTAATCAACACCTTCAACCATTGCATCTATGATTTTTGTTGTAATATACAGGCTCACCAGAGAATACAGTCCTATGAGCACACTATTGAAGGCAATGATGGCAAAGACGATAATCAATGCATCTATGGTTAACAGTATCTGCCCTATGGTTAGATTCTTTATGGGTTTTTTCAGCAGTTTTGCGGCCAATTCCGTTCCGCCTGTTGTAGCCTCCATTTTCAGAACAATACCCAGGCCGATACCGCTTAGAAAACCTCCTATTATGCTGTACAGCAGAATATCAGGAGTTGTAGCCCTGCCTGCCTCATTAACCAATAATTTCTTTGCCAGATCCCCCATATAGGTTTCGGTTAAATCAATGATTACCGACAGTATAATAGTTCCATACAGCGTCCTTACAAAGAAATGTTTTCCAATAAATTTATAACCCATGAGAAACAGCGGAATGTTTATAACCAGCATTGTAGCTCCCACCGGAAACCTGCCGCCGCTCAGGTAATAAATAACAGTGGCCAGACCGCTGAGTCCGCCGGGGGCAATTTTATACGGAACCAGAAATATGTTTATGGCAAGTGCAGTTATTGCAGCACCAAATGTAATGAGCAAATAAACCTTTAAAAAATTTGTTAATTTTTTTAGTTGCATTCATCCTCCACAATTACGTATACCAGCGGAATTGCTGTTGATACACGGATACACTGACTTTTATTTGACAAAACAAAAAAACATATATATCTAATATATGTTTTTTTAACTTATCTAAACATTATTATACTGTTATTTTCATTAAACCGGCAAATTAATTATAAAACTTTCTGCAAAAAGGCTTTGGTTCTTTCGTTTTTCGGATTGCTGAAAATTTCTTCGGGCAGGCCCTCTTCACTGATTTCACCTTTATCCATAAAAATCACTCTCGAACCGACCTCTCTGGCAAATCCCATTTCATGTGTAACAACGATCATGGTCATACCGTCTCTTGCCAGTTTTTTCATAACCTCAAGAACTTCTCCCACCAGTTCGGGATCAAGTGCCGAGGTAGGTTCATCAAATAACATGATCTTAGGCTTCATAGCCAATGCTCTGGCAATGGCAACCCTTTGCTGCTGACCGCCCGACAGGCGTACAGGATACTCATCCTTTTTGTCTTCCAGTCCAACCATTTTCAGCAATTCCATTCCATATTTAACAGCTTCCGCCTTGGGCACTTTTTTTACAGAAACAGGTGCTTCAATTATATTTTGTATTACGGTCATATGAGGGAACAGATTGAACCTCTGAAAAACCATGCCTAATTCGGCGCATATCTCGGATATCTTTTTATGTGTAATTTTAAACTGGTTTTTGCCGTCGATCTTTTCTGCCAGAAGTTCATCTTCTATCATTATTTTCCCGCTGGTTATTACTTCAAGATGGTTGAGACATCTGAGCAATGTACTTTTACCGGATCCGCTGGGGCCAATTATGCAAAGAACCTCTCCCTGCTGAACCTCAAGATTTATGTTTTTAAGCACTTCCAGGGTTCCAAACGACTTATATAAATTTTCTACCGTTATCATTTTTCCCATGCCGTCTCTCTCCCTTCTTCATATACTGAGTATTTCTTTTAAAGTCTTTCAAAGATAATAGTGCAAACAGTGGTTATTGCCAGATATATAATGGCTGATGGCAAATAAATGGCTGCATTAGCATTGGTACTTTCTATTTCATGTGTAACTCTCATTAAATCAGGCATAGCAACAATAGATACAAGTGAAGTATCCTTAATGAGCATTATGAATTCATTTCCAACGGGTGGTATTAATCTTCTATATGACTGAGGAACGATAATTCTCCTCATAGCTTGTCCATAACTCATACCAAGGGCTTTGGCAGCTTCCATCTGTCCCTTGTCAATTGACTGGATAGCAGCTCTTATTATTTCGGCAAGGTACGCAGCCGAATTCAAGCTGAAAGCAATGTAACAGGCAACCCAGGCTGAATATCTAAGCGGCGGATTAAAAAAAAGCGGAAATGCATAATATATAAAAAACAATTGCATCAGCAGAGGAGTGCCTCTGAAAAACCAAATATACAGCCACGATATTTTATTGAGTATCTGGTTTTTTGACAATCTTCCTAATGCAAGCACAAGTCCGAATATAACACCGAAAATTATAGCTACTATGGTAAGTTGAATTGTAACCCATGTACCATGCAATAATCTTGGGAAAAAATGAAAAGCCTCTAACATAATTAAACACAGCTCCCTATTAAAATAACAAATCTATAGGGCCGGAAAGCCCTATAGTCTGTTTACATATATACACTATTATTTAAACTATTCAATATTTGAAGTCATATCTTCTCCAAACCATTTTTCGGATATCTTCTTTAAAGTACCGTCATTCATAATTCCTTCCATTGCTGTATCAAGCTTCTCAGCCAAGGCTGTATTTGATTTTTTCACAGCTGCACCTATCGGTTCGTTTGGCAGAGTTGTGTTTACGATTTTGTAACTGTCAGGATCCTTTGCGACAAAGTACTTGGCTACAACAAGATCGGCTACAAGAGCATCAACTCTTCCGATTTTTAATTCACTCAGTGCTTCCGTCATCTTCTCATACTGCTTGTATTCCTTGAATGGAGTCACTTTGTTAAACTCCTTACAGGATTCATCAGAGGTTGTACCCATCTGTACACATACAATTTTATCTTTAAGGTCTTTTTCTGAATTTATTCCTTCCAAGTCTTTCTTAACCACGATAACCTGATTATTGGCAATATATGGCCTCGTATAAGTAAGTGTTTTTTGTCTTTCCTCGGTTATACTTAAGGAAGATATGATAACGTCATACTTTTCAGCCTCTAACGCTGAAAAAATAGCTGTCCATGCTGTCGGAACAAATTCTACCTTCATTCCCAGTTTTTCACCTAAAGCCTGGGCTACCTCAATATCAAACCCTGTATTTGCTCCGGCATCATCTTTATATTCCATTGGAGGATATGTGTCGTCAATTCCAACCCTTAAAACATTTTCATTTTTTGAAGCAGATGATCCGCACGCAGTTACCGACAAAGCAATGATAAGCAATGCCGACAAACAAATTAAAACTCTCTTCATTTTGTTCATTTATCCCTACACCCCTTTTCAATTATGCATATTTATTCAATATGCAATAATAATACATTAAAACATGCAATTTTACAAGGAGTTTTGCAGGGTTTGTATGTCAAACTTGCAAATTAAATTTTTCCACAACATCATCACTGCTTTTGCGCTCACAATTTGTGCTGAAGTTGAATAATTTTTCCTAAGAATTAAGCTTTTTGAAGATATTATCCTTCACTTTTGAACTTACTCTTATGTTGTTTACACCCTCATTTATAAGAGCCTGTCTTATATATTCGATTTCGGCCTCTGTAAGCTGAATTATCCTGCCTTTTTGGCTGGCCTTCAAATTTTTGAGTATGTCGTTAATTGCACTCTTGGCCTTTTCAATATCATTGAAATAATATACATCAAGTTCATCAAAATATACAGCGTCGTATTTCAGATATTTTTCCTTTATAAGGGAAGCTTCCAGGTGAACCAGCTTGGAGATATCTACAATCTTGTATACACCCAGATAATCAATGTAATAGCTGTTATTTTCCCTTCCGGATTTTCTGACAATAAAATTTGATTCATTAACATAATCAATACCCATAAAGGCAATCCTCCCATAAATTAACTATATGATAATTATATCAGGATTAGTTCTGCTCAACAATATTATAGTTTTCCTGACTGTTTGTATTCACCACTGCCGCTGGATAAATCTACCAGTGTTTGGCAACAATCGTTGACAAATAAAACCGTATATTCTAAACTGTAAAAGTAGTTGGGTCAAGGCTCAAATCAAATTTAGGTATTCTGAGCTGCGGGTTGGCCCCTGGAGGCTATATTTGGAGGCCATATGAGAAAAATAGTACAAATTGCAGGCATTAATATTGACGACATATCCATGGAACAAGCTGTCGATAGAGTATATGGATTTATTCAATCAGATCAAAATCATTCCATTTTCACTCCCAATGCGGAAATTATGATGGATGGAATTACAAATAAAGATATGAAAGCCATCCTTAACGGAGCCGATATGCTTGTAGCCGACGGCGCGGGTGTGGTGCTGGCTTCAAAGATCATCGGCAAGGCAGTCACCGAAAAGGTCTCAGGCTTTGACCTTGTTAAAAATCTTCTGAAGGCATCCTCAAAAAGACCTATAAAGTTTTATTTATTCGGCGGCAAGCCCGGAATACCGGAAAAGGCCAACGCAAATATTATCTGCGACTATCCCGGCGCAGAGGTTGTCGGTACCCGGAACGGTTATTTTTCCAAAG
>JAEWJR010000116.1:0-17648 GCA_023386445.1 Bacillota bacterium
ACATACCCTTTACCTTGTAATAGGCAGCCATTTCAGCTACCAGCATTGAAGCAACCACCGCATCCTTGTCGCGTACATCGGTACCCGCAAGGTAACCATAGCTCTCTTCAAAGCCGAAAAGGTATTTTTGATTTCCCTTTTCATCTCTCAGCATTATCTGCTCACCGATAAATTTAAATCCGGTAAGAACTTCAACGAGTTCTATCCCATAATATTTTGCAATTTCTCTTGAAAGCTCGGTAGTAACTATTGTCTTAACCGCAAAACCGTTTTTCGGAAGCTTACCTGCTTCATTCATTGCAGTCAGGATGTATTCCAGCAGGAGACAGCCTGTCTGGTTACCCGTCAGAACAGCATATTCTCCGTCGCTCTTCCTCACCACAACTCCAACTCTGTCACTGTCCGGATCGGTTCCGATAATAAGATCGACATTATTATCCGAAGCGAGTTTGATAGCCAGCTCAAATGCAGACCGTTCCTCCGGGTTTGGGGATTTTACGGTGGAAAACTGTGAATCCGGAAGTTCCTGTTCCTTGACAATCAAAACATTCTTAAAGCCGTTTTCAGCAAGGATTCTTCTTACAGGCTTGTTTCCTGCACCGTGCAGTGGTGTATAAACGATCTTAAAGGTATCCGCCACCTGTGCAACAGCCTCCTTGTTAACCTGTAAGGTCTTGAGCATTGCGATATAGGCATCATCAACCTGGCTCCCGATAATTTCAAGCAAGCCCTTATCAACAGCACTTTCTTTGTCTATTATATTAACTTTTGTTATATCGGAAATTTTATTGATTTCAGCAATAACAGCGTTTGATCCGTCCAGGGAAAGCTGTCCGCCATCTTCTCCGTAAACCTTGTAGCCATTGTACTGCTTTGGATTATGACTGGCTGTAACTACAACCCCCGCAGCGGCTTTCAAGTATCTCACTGCAAAAGACAATTGAGGAACAGGACGTAATTCATCAAAAAGATAGGTCTTAATACCATTTGCACAAAATACCTTTGCTGCTTCAAGCGAAAATTCGGGTGACATGAATCTTGAATCATAGGCTATAACAATACCCTTGCCTTGTTTGCCAAGACTCTTTATATAGTTTGCCAGACCCTGTGAAGCAACTCTCACGGTGTAAATATTTATTCTGTTTGTACCTGCACCGATTATACCTCTCAGACCTCCGGTTCCGAATTCCAGACTTTTGTAAAAGCGGTCTTCCACTTCTTTTGCATCATTTTTTATCGATATAAGTTCATTTTTTGTATCCTGATCAAAATAATCATTTTCCAACCAAAAATTCAGTTTCGCCATGCTATCCATAATTGCTGCATACCCTCCTAAAATATATCTTATTACAACCAGCATTCACTTATAAGAGCAAACAATGGTTTAGTTTGGTAATAGTATAGCATAGTCCGGCATAAGCCGCAATTAAATACATATTTACCGGGCATGTTTTTTTAGCGGCGAAATGCGGCTCTATTATCTTCATTAATAGTTATAACAAAAAAGCTATTTTAATAGCTTTTTTTGTTAATAACACGCCCGGCACAAGCTGCAAGGCAGCGCAGTGCGGCTCAATAATCTTCCTCTGTGGTTATTACCGCAAAAAGCCTCGCTTTTGAGGATAATAACAAGCCCGGCACAAGCCGCAATTAAATACATAGTTACCGGGCATTTTTTTAAACGGCGAATGCAGCTCAAAATTTCTGATGTACACATTCAAACTCAGTATTATAAATGCCTCATCACTGTTCCAAAACCTATAAATTCCTATACTCTAAAAAAATTAAATTTGTTGAGATTACTTGAGATATAAGAATAGCCAACCATGTTATTTCGTTTTATAAGATTATAAAAGTGAAGGCAGGTCTTTGCAACTTCCTTTACAAATCCCAGTCTGATATAGAACTCACTGGACTCGTGACAGGTATTTGCAACCGGTTTATAATTCTTTAAATATCCGCAGAAAACAGTGTATTTATCCAGAAACATCTGCATTTCATCAGGAACTATATTTCTAGATACATAGCTGTTGGAAATAATTTTTCCCTTTGACAGGGACTGTGCAACAAAATCAGAGCAGGTATACGCTTTATAGGTGTTAAATCTGTGTCCCAGGAAAATTCCTAAGGCAGCCAGTGTGTTATATATGTTTTCCTCCCTGTCGTCCCTGATACTGTATATGAACATCCTGATTTTTTCATACTGCTTGTTACTTACCGGAATTTTATATACTTTTATATAAACTTCATCCTGATTCCTGCCATGTGAAAGCCTTTGGGGAAACTCTCTGACAAATCCGCCCACCAGGGGATTGGAAGCTCTGTATCGCGCAAAGGAATACATCTCTTCCCAGCCTTCCGTCAAACTGATAGAGGAATGATTAAAGGAACTTCTGGTGAATACTCTGATAAATTTCCCCATCATTGTAGGGGTAGCGGATAATATAACGTATATATTCTTCACAATAACCCTCCATAAACAAATAGTCAATACAAACCGTACTTCAGGTTTATAATCCTGCTGATCAATTTATATGTACAATGATATATACGATAATGATTTGGGAAAGTATGATTTCCCTTAGAATAATCCCACCTTGAAAAGTATTGTGGCTATTATAACTGTGACAAGCCCTGCCAGGCCAATTGCCAGACCGCTCATGGCCCCTTCGGTTTCCCCAAGCTCAACGGCCTTGGTTGTGCCCAGAGCATGTGCCGAAGTACCGATTGCAATACCCTTAGCGGTTTTATCCTTTATCCCGAATACCTTTAACAATGCCGGCGCCAAAACCGCCCCAACTATTCCTGTTATAACTATAGCTGCCACTGTAACCGACGGTATTCCCCCGAGCTGGTTTGACAGCTCAATACCCAAAGGTGTAGTTATTGACTTTGGTATCAGCGAGGCAAGTAATTCGGGCGAAAGACCAAATGCCTTTCCCATAAGCCATATACTTATAATAGCAGTAATACAGCCCGCAAGTACACCGCCAATTATTGCCACATAATCCTTCTTTAGAGAATTGATATTTTTATATAAAGGAACAGCAAGTACCACCGTGGCCGGAGTTAAAAACAGAGATATAAAGTCTCCTCCCTTTTTATAATCGTCCAGTGGGATTTTTAAAACCATCAGAGTCCCAATAACAATCATGATTGCCAGCATTAAAGGATTAAAAACGGCCAATCTTGTTTTTTTATTAATAAAAATTCCTATTTCAAAGGCCAGTAATGAGATCAACAATGCAAAAACAGGAGTTGATAATATTTCTTTCACTTTGTTTTCCTCCCCTTGATCAACTGTACGGTCAGACCTGTAACAATCATTACCAGAATGGTGGAAACAAAGCATATGACCATGATAGGTACCAGATTCTTTTTAAGTATGCCTGCATATGCCATAAGACCTACTCCGGAGGGTATAAAAAAGAATGCAAGATGATCCAGCAAAAACCCGCTTATCTCTTCTATCATTTCAACTTTAACAACTCCGGTAATCAAGCAAACAAAAAGCAATATCATACCGATGATACTGCCGGGAAGCGGAACATGTACAACTTTATTCAAGACTTCACCGATAACACAAATTATTAGTACGATTAAAAACTGCCTTAGTAATTTCATTTAACCCTGACACACCCTCATACAACTAATATTGTTATGTCTATCTATATCGCTATATTTTCTTCTTCAGCCCTTCTATTTTGTCTCTTAATTCAGCAGCTCTCTCAAATTGCAGGTCTGTGGCAGCCTGCTTCATCTCTTTCTGAAGTTTTGAAATCAATTTTTCCAATTCCTCAACAGACATGAGATTGGGCTTATCCTTACCAGTATAATATGATTCTTCCTCCTCTGCAACCTTTGTTGCTTCGATTAAGTCTCTTACGGATTTTTGTATTGTTGTGGGAATGATGCCATGAGCCTTGTTAAAATCCATCTGAAGCTGCCTTCTTCTGTTGGTTTCACTTATGGCTCTGTGCATTGAACCTGTTATATTGTCGGCATACATGATTACTTTTCCTTCAGAGTTTCTGGCCGCACGTCCTATTGTCTGAATCAGGGAAGTTTCCGATCTGAGGAAACCTTCCTTGTCGGCATCGAGTATGGCAACCAGTGAAACCTCAGGTATGTCAAGACCCTCTCTGAGAAGATTTATACCGATAAGCACATCAAAAACCCCCAGGCGCAAATCCCTGATTATTTCCATTCTCTCGAAAGTAGCAATATCCGAATGAAGATATTTTACTTTAATATCAAGTTCCTTCATATAATCTGTCAAATCTTCGGCCATTTTCTTGGTAAGTGTTGTAACAAGCACCCTCTGCTTCTTTTCAGCCCTGGAATTTATTTCTCCGATCAAATCATCTATCTGTCCTTTGACCGGTCTGATAATTATCTCAGGATCAATAAGTCCTGTAGGTCTGATGATCTGCTCAACTACCTGGGTGGAATGTTCTCTCTCATAAGCAGCCGGTGTGGCGCTGACATAGACCACTTGATTTACTCTTTCCTCAAATTCATTGAATCTAAGCGGTCTGTTATCAAAGGCAGAAGGAAGCCTAAAGCCGTACTCAACCAGCGATTCCTTTCTGGATCTGTCCCCGTTGTACATTGCCCCTACCTGGGAAACTGTAACATGGGATTCGTCTATTACCAGAAGGTAATCATCAGGAAAGTAATCCATAAGTGTAAAGGGTGAACTTCCTGGCTCTCTGCCGCTGATATGCCTTGAATAATTCTCGATACCCTGGCAAAAGCCTATTTCAGACATCATCTCAAGGTCATATCTGGTCCTCTGCTCAAGACGCTGGGCTTCAAGCAGTTTGCCCTCCATCTTCAGCTGCTCAAGGCGTTCATCCAGTTCCTTTTCAATTGTCACCATGGCTTTTTCCATTTTGGGTCTTGTAGTAGCGTAGTGAGATGCCGGGAAAATAGCGATGTGCGCTCTGGTTCCTTTTATTTCCCCAGTCAGGTAATCAACCTCTGTTATCCTTTCTATTTCATCGCCGAAAAATTCAACTCTAAGAACCATTTCAGAGCTGTTTGCCGGGAAGATTTCAAGCACATCTCCCCTTGCTCTGAATCGGCCTCTTCTGAAATCAATCTCGTTTCTTTCATATTGTATATCAACAAGCTTGTGTATTATTTCATCCCTATCCTTCTGCATTCCGACTCTAAGCGAAAGCATAAGGTCGGTATAGTCCTCCGGATCACCCAGACCGTAAATGCAGGAAACACTGGCAACTATAATTACGTCTCTTCTTTCAAAAAGAGCCGCAGTAGCCGAGTGCCGGAGCTTATCTATTTCCTCGTTTACCGAGGAATCCTTTTCAATATAGGTGTCTGTCGACGGGATGTAGGCTTCAGGTTGATAGTAATCATAATAACTGACAAAATACTCTACAACATTATTCGGAAAAAATTCTTTAAACTCACTGCATAGCTGTGCAGCAAGCGTTTTATTATGAGCAATGACAAGCGTAGGCTTTTGAACCTGTTCTATGACCTTGGCCACGGTGTAGGTCTTGCCTGAACCGGTAACACCCAGCAGAGTCTGATGCTTTTGCCCCTCCTGTATTCCCTTGCTCAACTTTTCTATAGCTACAGGCTGATCGCCCTTTGGTTTATATTCCGAAACAATCTCAAATCTGTTCATATGCCCTCCTTGCCATAAACCGGTTATCTATAACTTATTATCAGCTTCCAACAATCACACTACATTATAACATAAAGCAGAGCAAAAGCAAACATACGTTTGCTTTTGCTCTGCTTCTTTAATGTTACATACACTTAAAATCATCTTATACGTGAAAAAACATATGCTCAAGGAATATTTTTACCCCTATGGAAATTAAAATAATACCTCCAGCAATACCTGCCCGCTTTCCCAACAGATTGCCGAATCTTTTAGCAGCAAGTATGGCAGCCGTACAGCAAATAAATGTTACAATGCTTATTATAGTTATTGAATAGTAAATATCCACATTGAGGGCCGACAAACTTACTCCGACTGCCAGAGCGTCAATACTTGTTGCTACAGCCTGCACAAATAACAGCTTTATGGTAAGTGAAAACAAGGAACATTCCTGATTTATCTCGGCTTTTATTGCCTCATGCAGCATCTTTCCTCCTATTATAGCCAGAAGAATAAATGCTATCCAGTGATCAAATCTGCTGATTACAGACTCAAAATTGTTTGCGGCAAAATAGCCGATCAGCGGCATTACACCTTGAAATACAGCAAATATCAGGGCCATTTTGAGTATATGTTTAAGCTTTATTCTATCAATACACAGGGAATTTGAAATGGACACTGCCGAGGCATCCATGGACAGTCCCAATGCTAATAATATCAATTCTGTTAATGCCATATAATTCTCCTAGAAATACACGTATATATCAGCAAAATAAATTACTGACAGGAAAAGGAGCATCTTTGTTAAATTTAAATATTCTTTGCCGCTCTTGGTATCACTAATTTATATTCTTCAAACGGGAGTATTATTTCCTTAACATCAAAAAACAGGAATCATTCCACTGAAAGTCAAACTTAAACACGAAATGATTCCCGTTTCATTTCCTTAGCTTCTGGGCAGCAAACCGATTTTTCTTTGAACCTTTGAAAGGGTTTTTCTTGCCATATAAGCCGCTTTTTCAGAATTCTCCTTTAATATGGAATTAAGATAATCCTTGTTTGCGGTCAGATCGTTATATTTCTGCTGAACAGGCCTGAGCATTTCAGCAACAGACTGACCTACGATCTCCTTAAGATCACCATAGGAGCTTCCGTCAAATTCCTTTTCAATATCAGAGAAAGTCTTACCAGTTACTGCGGAATATATACTTATTAAATTACTTACACCGGGTTTATTTACCTCATCGTATCTTATTTCACGTTCAGAATCGGTAACTGCCCTCTTAAACTTGCGAAGGATTGTATCTTCCTGATCAAGTATAAATACATATGCATTTTCATTTTCATCGGATTTGGACATTTTCTTTTCCGGTTCCTGAAGGCTCATTATCTTCGCACCTATTTTAGGAATGTAGGGTTCAGGAATAGTAAAGGTATCACCGTAAACATTATTAAATCTCTCGGCAATATCTCTTGTTATTTCAAGATGCTGCTTCTGATCCTGACCTATTGGAACAAGATCTGTCTGGTACAACAGTATGTCTGCTGCCATAAGTACGGGGTATGCAAATAACCCCGCATTTATATTGTCGGCATGTTTTGCGGATTTATCCTTAAACTGGGTCATCCTGTTCAGTTCACCCATATAGGTATAACAATTTAAAATCCAGGCCAGCTCGGAATGAGCACTTACATGTGATTGCAGAAACAGTATACATTTCTGCGGGTCAAGTCCGCAGGCCATATATAAAGCCAACAGGTTCAAGCTGCGCTGTCTCAGTTCTGCAGGCTTCTGCCTTACGGTAAGAGTGTGGAGATCAACCACGCAATAAAGGCATTCAAACTCCTCCTGCATGGGAATCCAGTTCTTTATGGCTCCCAAGTAATTACCTATTGTAAGATTCCCTGAAGGCTGAACTCCGCTGAATATCCTTTTCTTTTGTTCTGTCTGTTCCATTTAAAACACATCCTTAAACAAATATTGTTAGTATTTTATTTCGCAAATAAGCTTTTTGTCACATCTGACATGTTAAAAAACGCCATAAATGATTTTATCATTAAAACAACTGTCATAACAAGGTATTTGTCCATATTCATACCTTAATTATTTTGATGCGCCGCCTTTTTTCGAATATGATATAAAAACAATAAGGAAGCCTATCCCTGCAATAAAATAAAAAATAGAAGTTCTGGTACTGCCCGCAGAATATTTTAAAGCAGCAAAGCCCAACAGAATAATTGTAAAAAATATGCTCCCTGACCGCATTATTTTATTCATTGTTATCTGTCCTCTCTGAAATAAGGTTCTCCCAGCGCTTTCGGCGGGTTATTTTCTTTAGATTTTTTCAAGGAAATCATAATCAATACTATTATTGTCGCAAAATATGGCAGCATATCAAAGATACTTTGAGGTATGTGCACATAACTCTGCAGATATAAACCCAGAATGCTCAGCGCTCCGAAGAAATATGCACCTAACATGGCCTTGTACGGATTCCAGGTCACAAATATTACCAGTGCTACAGCTATCCAGCCCCTGCCCCCCGTTACTCCATCCTGCCATGAAGGAACCGTAATCATTGACATATATGCTCCGGCAATTCCGCAAAGCATACCTCCGATAAGTATATGAACATATTTATACAGGGCTACATTAATTCCTGCAGTATCTGCCGCTCCGGGATTTTCACCCACCATCCGCATATTTAGACCCAATCTGGTCTTATATAAATATATTGCCAGAACAACAGCAACAGCATACCCTGCGTATACCAGCACATTCTGATTGAACAGAGCCGGTCCCAGCACCGGAATCTCCCCCAGCAAGGGCAGTTTTACAGGTGCAAAGCTATTTCTCACAGAGTCGGCCAACCCCTGTCCAACCATCTTTTGTCCCACAAAGCTTGAAAAGCCTGTACCGAAAATAGTTAATGAAAGACCCGAAACAATTTGATTTGCTCTGAGCGTTATTGTGAGAAAAGCAAATATCAGTGCTCCGCCGGCACCGGCTATCATGCCTGCAAGTATTCCCAAAACAGGATTGCCTGTTGAAAGAGCTGCACTGAAACCAATTACGGCTCCCATCAGCATCATACCTTCCACACCAAGGTTCAGCTGACCAACCTTTTCAGTAATAATTTCTCCCAATGTAGCAAATAGCAGAGGAGTACCAGCAGTGACTGCACCAGTCAGAATGAATGTTAAAATATTTATAAATGTCATTTTACCCTACGCAGCCTCCTTATTTATCAATTTATCCGTTTTTTGCTTTAATACCAATCTGTATTGGATAAAGAACTCACTTCCCAGCACAAAGAATAAAATCATGCCCTGAATCAGCTGTGCAACCGAGGAATGTATATTGAACGCCGTTTGTATAAAGGTTCCTCCCTGCTGCAGTACAGCAAAAAGAAAGCATACTATTACAATAACAGGAGCACTCAAACCTGCCAGCCAGGTTGTTATTATGGCGGTAAACCCGACCCCGTTGGCCACCTGATAGCTTAATGTATGGTTTACGCCCGATACCTGAAACATTCCCACCAGTCCGCAGAGTGCACCGCTTAATATCAATGAAGACAATATTATCTTTTTAACATTCATACCGGCATATCTTGCAGTATTTTCACTTTCGCCTATTACCTGTATTTCATAACCGCGCTTTGTTTTATTAATGAAAATGTATATCAGCACTACCAGTGCAACAGTTATTATCCAGCCTATGTGAATGCCGAACACTTCAGGAAGCGCCGCATTATCACCAAAGAGCGCGATTTTACCTGCCCCCATGGCTTTAGGATCCTTCCACGGACCATATTGTACATAAACTATTATTTTTTGAGCTATATAATTCATCATAAGTGTAAACAAGGTTTCATTGGTGCCGAACTGTGCCTTGAATATGGCGGGTATCAAAGCCCATATACCGCCTGCAGCCAAGGAGGCCAGAAACATAAGCGGAAGCATGACATATACCGGCAGATTTGACCAATGCAAAGCGAAATAGCTGGCAGCAAATGCTCCCATAATTATCTGGCCTTCTGCACCAATATTCCAGAATTTCATTCTAAAGGCTATTGATATACCCAGTGATGAAACAATAAGGGGAATCGCCTGAATAATTGATTCCTTAAACCTGTACATGGAGCCGAAAGATCCGTCAAGCATGGAAAGATATACCTTGAAGGGATTGAACCCAAGGAACAATATAAATATTCCGGCGGCAAGCAGTGCTCCCAGAATTGCAAGCAGTCTGAACATTACTGATTGCCGTTTTGTCAAATCTGTTCTTTTAACTATTCTGACCATTTACGCGCCCACCCCCATAACCGTATCCATCCCTTCTCCTGCCATCATCATACCGAGCTGCTCCTTGCTGACCTTGTGGGCATCAACCATGCCGGTTATTTTACCGTTACATATAACCATGATCCTGTCACAAAGCTCGATAAGCACATCAAGGTCTTCTCCGATATAAAGTATCCCGACTCCTTTTTCCTTCTGCTCGTTAAGCAGGTCATAAATTGTATATGATGCGTTTATATCAAGACCTCTGACCGGATAAGCCGTTATGAGCAGATGAGGATTTGATTCTATCTCACGTCCCAGCAGAACCTTCTGAATATTACCTCCTGATAATTGTCTGACAGGGTGGTAAATACCTGGAGTATTTATTTCCAGCTTCTCTATAAGATTTTGCGACAGGGTTTTAGCAGGCTTTTTATCAATCATCAATCCCTTTTGATTTTGATATTCCTTCAAAATCATATTATCGACCATACCCATGGATGCAACAAGTCCCATGCCAAGCCTGTCTTCGGGTATGAAGCTCATGCTTATTCCCATTTTAATTATATCACGAGGATTTTTACCTACGATATTTTCATCTTTATATTCTATCTTTCCTGAAGCAACAGGAAAAAGTCCTGCAATTGCTTCACAAAGCTCCTTCTGTCCGCTGCCGGCCACTCCTGCCACACCCAGGATTTCTCCTGCCGACAGCCTGAAGCTTATGTTATCAAGGGCCTTTACTTTTTCATCATCAACCACTGTCAGGCCTTCAACGTTTAATATTGTTTTTTTGCCCTTGCATTCAAGCCTGTTAATTGACAGATCAACAGCACGCCCAACCATCAGGTTGGTCAGCTCAGCTGCATTTGTAGTCTCTTTATTGACTGTCCCTACTGTCTCGCCTTTTCTTAATACTGTAATTTTATCGGCGATTTCCATAACCTCATTCAATTTATGGGTTATTATTATTACAGAGCTTCCGGATTCCTTCATTTTTCTGAGGATTTTAAAAAGCCCTTCTGTTTCCTGAGGAGTTAATACAGCAGTGGGCTCATCCAGAATAAGAATTTCAGCTCCTCTGTAAATAACCTTCAGAATTTCTACAGTCTGTTTTTCACCTACAGACATATTATATATTTTTTTATCCGGATCAACTGCCAGACCATATTTTTCAGATATTTTACGGATTTTTTCGGAAAGTCTTGCACTCCCCACAAAAAACCTGCCCTTTTGACCGGCTATAATATTCTCCTTTGCAGACATTACCTCCACCAGCTTAAAATGCTGATGAATCATACCTATTCCCATTGCCATTGAGTCCTTTGGCGTCCTGAAGGAAACCTGCTTTCCCTTAATATAAATTTGACCGCTGTCAGGTGTGTATACGCCGGAAAGCATATTCATCAAGGTACTTTTACCGGAACCGTTTTCACCAAGAAGAGCATGTATTTCTCCCCTGTTTACTTCGAGACAGACGTTATTATTTGCTATAACAGCTCCGAAGGTTTTCGTTAAATTTTCAATTTTGATGTAAACTTCATTTCTCACAGTATCACCTTTTAAATTTATAAAGATTTTTTGACTGCATGTTTTTATTATAACGCATCTTGTACATTTCAACCAGCACCGGACAACTCTGCGTCTTGTTATAAAACTTTATTAGCAGTAGCTGAATCCCGATGTTGACGAAGGAGCTTCAACTACTGCTAATATTGTAATTTACCAAAATAAATCCGCTATCGTTTTTAAATTAGTCTATTTTTCCGTTTACACCTTCAACAAACCATTTGCATGCCTGCTGCTCTTCAACAGTCATTGTAGCACCTTCCGCAATTTTAACCGCACCGGTCTGGTCTTTTACAGGACCTGCAAATACATCCAGTGAACCGTCAAGAATTTTAGCTTTAGCTGCTTCAACCTGTGCCTTAATGTCGGCATCAACTAAATCTGTCATAGGTCCTATATCGACAACGCCTTCATGCATTCCGCCAAGGTAATTTTCAGCCTTCCAGGAACCATCAAGAATCTTCTGGACCTGATCTACATAGTATACACCCCAGTTCCATACGGGAGCTGTAAGGTATGCCTTTGGTGCCGCCTTGCTGCTGTCTGAGTTGTAACCGATTGCGAAAGCACCTTTTTCCTGGGCTGCTATCTGTGCGGCAGTTGAATCCTGATGCTGGGCAATAACGTCGTTTCCTTCGTTCAATAATGCTTCGGCAGCACTCTTTTCCAACTGCGGATCGTACCAGGTATTTGTCCACTTAACATTTACAACGGCTGTGGGGTTTACTGAACGTACTCCCAGTGTAAATGCGTCAATACCTCTGATAACCTCGGGTATCTGCATTGCTGCAACATATCCGATTTTTCCGGACTTTGTTTTCAAACCGGCAACTATTCCCGAAAGGTATCTGGATTGTTCAATTTTACCAAAATAGTTAACAAAATTTGTTCCGTTTGATTCTGTACCTGAGCAGTGGAAGAACTTAACCTCAGGGTACTCTTTAGCCACTTTCTTAACAAAATCCATGTAACCGTAGCTTGTGGCAAATATGACCTTGCAGCCCTGGTCAATAAGGTTTTTCATAGCCTTTTCAGAATCCGCCGTTTCAGGCACATTCTCAACTTTAACAGTTGTGACACCCTTATCCTTTAATTTTTCTTCCAGGTAAAGACGTCCCTGGTCGTGAGCAAAGGTATATCCAACATCTCCAGGAGTTCCGATGTAAATAAAGCCAACTTTTAAGCCTTCGCCGCTTGCAGCAGTTGAATTTTCACCGGCTGATGTTCCTGCCGCTGTTGTTGAACTGGATCCGCAGCCGGTAAGTACAGCTGCAGTGATCATAACAACAGCCAGCATTAATGCTAATAATCTTTTCATTTTGAATCCCCCTAAATCTAATTTATAATTAATTGATATATTATAATGCTTCCGTTTTACGGCAGCACTTTAAACTAAGTACGTTAACATAAAACCTATTCACTGAAGATGATCTTCCCGCTTTGCATGCTTTGCACTATGGCCAGGGACTGAACTTCGAGACCTTTTTCCCTTAGAAACTTTCCGCCGTCCTGAAATCCCTTTTCTATGGCAATGCCAATACCAGCTACATTGGCACCTGCCTGTCCGACAATGTCGGCAAGCCCCAGTGCGGCTTTACCGTTGGCAAGGAAATCATCTATTATTAATACTATATCATTGGAATTTATATATTTTTGGGAAACTCTCACATTATAGGTCTTGCCTTTTGTAAATGAAAATACTTCTGCCAGATAAGTATCGGAATCAAGGTTCTTTGCTTCGGTTTTTTTTGCAAAAACCACCGGAACATTGAAATATTGCGCGGCTATGCATGCAATACCTATTCCTGAAGATTCAATTGTAAGAATTTTGGTAACATTTTTATGAGCAAATAATCTAAAAAACTCCTTGCCCATTTCATTGAAAAGCTGAACATCCATCTGATGATTCAAAAAAGAATCCACCTTAAGGATGTCATTGCCTAAAACTTGTCCGTCTTTCAAGATTCTTTGCTTTAAGAGTTCCATCTTAATCCTCCGGAAAATAGTGAAATATACTGCTGTTTAACAGATATTTCAAGTCATAACAATTCAACTAAAGTCATATAAAAGACTCAGCTAATTATAAAAGCTCCCAATCATGGATTGGGAGCTCTGATTCTTACGACAAATAAAATTATGTCAAAGATGAACACCCGTAGCAAAGCCATTTACGGCGGCTTCGTAGAGACTTTCGGACCATATCACCGAGAATATACGGGATATTTTTCAATATACGGATGTATATTAAAAAACACCATTATTAAGTTTTTTCGACAAAGCTATTGTATCTTAGACTATAAAAAAAATCAAGATAAAAAATGAACATTTTTAAGAAATTCGCTTAAAAAGTTCACTTATTTTTTTGCTTCTCTCAAATAATAACATTAGTGGAAATCCCATGACATAACATGCGATTATCTGGCCTATTCCCACCGATACCATTATTCCAAGAAATGCTTCCCAGGATGGAGTACCTGATAAAAAATTAAGCTCTGCACCGACAATTACCGCATTCAATATTACCGGAGGAAGCGGTGCAAGCCATTTCCTTTTAGATTTGTTAAAAGTCAGCTTGTAGGTCAGATATGCAGCTAAAAGTGAAGTAAGGCTTCCAATTATCACGTCCCAGATTCCGTAGCCCCCTATAATGTTTGCCAGTATACAGCCTACAAATAATCCTGGTATGGCTACAGGTGTGAAATACGGTAAAACCGTAAGTGCTTCTGCCAGCCTGCTTTGCATGGGTGCAAAGCTTGTTGCATAAAAAATCATTGTAAGCACCAGATATACTGCCGCTATCATGGCCGAAGTCGTCAGCCATAACACTTTTTTGTTTTTCATAAAAACCCCTCTCATTTGCCGCAACCAACAATATATTTTAAAACACAGGGGCTTGCAGCCTGCGGACTATGCCAATTAGGCCCGGGATGCAAAACAAAATACTGCCCTGCAAATGCAGGCAGCCTCGCCGTAGTTTTAATCAAAGCTTGTACTTCAGCAATTTATCATTTTGCTGTTTTTTCACACTTTATTGCAATGTGCTTTAAAATACAAGCTTCAGACAGGATGGTCACGAACTGTCTTTATTATTTTCTTTTTTTAAAATTATATCATTTATTTGCCGGCAATACAAAATAAATTTATTACAGAAGCAGTAAAATTATTGCACTGAGGTTTAAACAAATACAAACAAGATACAGGACATATACCGTCTGTTTTTGTGTAAGCCCTTTGTTTATCAATCTGTAATGTATCTGAGAGGAATCCCCCTCATATATCCTTTTACCCTCCCTGATTCTCTTTATGACAACAAAAATATTATCAAATATGGGCAAGCCCAGAGCCAGGATGGGTATGAAAATTGACACAGCCGTAGCCTGCTTAAAAGCACCGTCCAATGAAATAACCGCAAGGATAAAGCCTAAGAAAGTAGCTCCTGCATCACCCATCAGTATTTTTGCAGGATATTTGTTATATCGCAGATATCCAAGGCACACTCCAACCAGCGTTATAGACATGATTCCAAGCAATTGATTGCCTTTTGTTACGGATACTAAAAAAAGGGTGCCGGCAGATATGCATGAGATCCCGCCTGCCAGACCATCCAGGCCATCGGAAAAATTTATAACTGTTGTTACTCCGAACAGCCACAGAACAGAAAGAAGAAATTGTATCCATTCCGGAAATAATATATAGGAGCCGTTTATAGGATTTGTAATTCCCGAAAATTTAATATTTGTGAAATATACCAGCAGCAAACATGCAAGCAATTGCAGTATGAATTTGGGTAATGCCTTCAAATCCTTACTATTTATTTTGAACCAGTCATCCACCATTCCCACACACCAAATAATGAATGAACTGGTAAGCAGGACTATGGATTTTTGACTGAAATCTTTTGTGAACAAAAAATAACAAAACCAGAAAGTAAAGAATATTCCCACAGCTGCCAGGTATGCTTTGCTCTCTGTATGGATCTTTCTGCCGCTTTCCGGATTTGGTTTTTCAGTATAATTAATTTTATGGGCAAGCTTTGTCAGTTTCGGTGTTACAAACAGCATTATTACAAGTGACAGAAAAAAGGTCAAATAGTAATTCATACCTGTTAACTCCATTTCATCTTTAGTATTTATACATTTAAAATATACCATTAAACACTACTTTTCAACGTTTTAGAGAAAAATTAAGAGATTATTAATAATTTAACGAGTTGTGCCGGATAGCCGATCAACTTTGCGAGACAGATATTATTACTGAACCGGTTAAGGATAAGAATATTGCTAATGCAATCAGCATAACCAAATTTTTTCTATTTTTCATAATCAAATCCACCTTTCACAATTGGTTATATTTATAAAATAGATTAAATCCATATTGCTATATTCTTTTGGCTCATTTTAGCATAAATTTAAAATAGTGTAAATATTTTCAAATTAACTCTACAATTACTATTGCATGCTGATTTAATAAATACAATATATCAATATAAATCATTTTTACCATTTACTTAACGTGAGATGTCCTGTATAATATTTTATTTGGGAAGACAATGTTCTTATTTTTGTACAAATCTGTTTTCAAGTGCCATACATGATAACAACATTGACACAGTGAATTACGGAGGTAAAAACTATGTATGACGTAGCAATTATTGGTTGTGGTATTTCCGGTATTTTTGCCGGCTATGAGTTAACAAAAAAGAATCCTGATTTAAAAGTTGTAATGATAGAGCAGGGCAACGATATTTTCGGAAGAAATTGTCCTATAATCGCTAATAAAATAAAGGATTGCATCCGCTGCAAAACTTGTGATATTATGCGTGGTTTCGGCGGTGCAGGTGCTTTTTCGGACGGTAAGTTCAATTTTACAACTGAATTTGGAGGATGGCTTAATGACTATCTTGACGATAAGCACGTAATGGAGCTGATTAACTACGTTGACAGTGTTAATGTTGAATTTGGTGCAACAAAAGAGATGTTTTCAACCTACACACCTGATGCCAAGGCTATTGAAAAGAGAGCATTAGAAAACGATCTGCATTTGCTTCAGGCCGCTGTAAAACATCTTGGAACTGAGAACAATCTGGAAATCCTTAAGCGCCTTTACAGGTATTTGCTGGAGCGTCTTGAAATGCTCTGCAACACCCAGGTTTTAAATATTACGCCCGCAGACAATGGTTATGCCGTAGAGCTTCATAACGAAAAAACCATAGGATGCAAATATCTTATAGTTGCTCCCGGAAGATCAGGTGCCGAATGGTTTTCCAAGCAGTGCAAGCAGCTCAAGCTGGATATGATCAATAACCAGGTTGATATAGGTGTAAGAGTTGAGCTCCCGGCAAAGGTTTTTGAGCACATTACCGATGTCGTATATGAATCAAAGCTTGTATACAGAACCAAACAGTATGGTGACCTGGTGCGTACCTTTTGTATGAATCCCTACGGTCATGTGGTCTCGGAAAATGTTGACGGCATTGTTACTGTTAATGGACATAGTTATACCGATCCAAGCCTGAGAAGTGAAAATACCAATTTTGCACTGCTGGTCAGCAACAGGTTTACCCATCCCTTTAATGAGCCCTACCAGTATGGTAAGAGGATAGCATCACTGTCAAACATGCTGGGCGGAGGTGTTCTTGTTCAGAGGTTCGGAGACTTGATAAAGGGTGCCAGAACCAATGCTCACAGACTTGGTCAAAGCTTTACACACCCCACATTGAATGCTACTCCCGGTGATCTCAGCCTTGTTCTTACCAAGAGACATCTGGATAATATTATTGAAATGATATACGCTCTGGACAAAATTGCTCCGGGTACTGCAAACTACGATACCTTGCTCTACGGCGTCGAAGTTAAGTTCTACAGCTCAAGACTGGAGCTCACCAACGAGCTGGAAACAAAACTTCCTAACATGTTTGCCATCGGTGACGGAGCCGGTGTTACACGCGGCCTGTCACAGGCCAGCGCCAGCGGAGTTCACGTTGCAAGAACCATATCCGACAGAATAAGCAAATCATAAGTTGATAAACATAAAGGGGCTGTCTCAAAACTAATGTTTTGAATAACATTAGTGAGAGGCAGCTCTCTTTTTGAGTTTTTACACATTGGAATTTACTCCAATTTTAACGATTTGAAGAATTCTTTTGACTTTTGGGAAT
>JAEWJR010000160.1:0-9257 GCA_023386445.1 Bacillota bacterium
CATAATTTCAAGTTTTTTACTCTAATTGCCGAAGTCAAATAATAATAACATAAACAAAATTCACTCTCTACGCCTTAATACTACCATATTTCTCTATATTATAAAATAATAATATAAATAATAAAAATTAAATTTATTGCCCAAATATTAATAAATATATACTTTTTTCCACATACATATTTTAAGTATATACCCATAAATTAAAATTTTAAACTGAACCTACCAATTTTTTTGATAGATTCAGTTTAAATAATTTTTATCCGGCTTTACTTTTTCCGAGTGGAGCTGCTGACTTTTCGTCAATATTCTTCAGCATCCACTCAATAAATATGCCGTATCCCCTGGTAGGGTCATTTACAAGTACGTGAGTTACTGCACCAATCAACTTGCCATTCTGTATTATAGGGCTTCCTGACATACCTTGCACTATCCCGCCTGTGGAATTCAGCAGTTTTTTATCGGTAACCCTGATTACCATTCCTTTGGGTCCGCTGAAGGACTGTCTTGCGACCTTTTCAATATAAATGCTGAATTCCTGAATTTCATTTCCTTCAATATTTGACAGTATTGTAGCCGGCCCCACTTTTACCTGACCTCTTATACCTATGGGATACAGCCGCTGGTCAAAAATTCTTTTATGCTCGTAGACCTTGCCATAAATACCGCATTCGTCATTTTTATAAATATTCCCCATAGGCGGTTTATTTTCCATAAATATACCCTTTAACTCCCCCGGTGTTCCCTGTTCACCTTTTTTTACCGCTATTATATTTGATTCCAGCACTTCACCGCTGTTTACCGGCATCAGCAGGCCTGTGTCTATATCAGTGATACCATGACCCAGAGCACCAAAACTTCCTGTTTGGGGATCATAAAAAGTCAGGGTGCCAATACCTGCAGTGCTGTCCCTTACCCATAATCCGATATGATATTTTCTGTCATTAACCCCTTCGATTGGATAAATTGTAGTAGAATAAACCGTGTTGTCACGTTTATACTTGATCTCCAATTTACTTCCTTTGCTATTGTCGATTTGCTTTATCATATCCCGGATATCGGTGAGTTTTTTATTATTTATTTCATAGATAATATCTCCTGCTTTGATACCTCCATCTTTTGCCGGTGCCAATCTAATACCGTTTGCTGTATCAACTTCACTTACGCCTATAACCAGTATTCCGTCCATTCTGATTTTAACCCCCACCGTGTTGCCACAGGCGGCTAACTTCTTACTTGGAATAATATCAACCTGCATTGTTTTTAGAGGAATGACACCAAAAGCTTTAAAATTAAGCTTTACCGTTCCTTTCTTCTGGGTTTTGAAAGCCAGAGGTGATATCAGCTCTAAATAATTTCCGTTTGCTTTAATACTGCTGTTATTAAGTTTTAGTACTTCATTATTATCAGCCTTTATATTTACAAAATAGAGACTTTTAAAATTGTAAATATATTCTTCTCCTTCTAAAAGCGTCAATCTTTCAGGTATAACAGAAAATGCCTGCAGATAACTTAGTGTAACAACACAAAAGCAGACAAATAATAATACAAACAGCTTTTTTTTATTGGATTTTAAATAGTGCATTTAATCACGCTCCCGATAAATAAAATACCATTTTCTGGCTGCTTGCTTTTTACTCCCCATATTATTCCAATGAGAACAAAGTCACGCAATTTTGTCTTAGCGTGACCTTGCAATCATAATCATAAGTTAACCTTTATAGATTTTTATTATTCAAGTAAAATAAAACATGGCAGGTAATTAAAACTCAAAATGACCCAAATTCATGCTTGTGAATTTTTAAAATACAAAATATGATAAATAAAATTGCTAAGAATCCCTTTTGAGAAAAAATATAAATTCAGATTAAATATTTAGAAAATTATATCAGGACAAAAACTTTACCTGTAGGCATTTCAATATTGATTTTACAAAAATCCTAGTCAAATAAAAAAAATCAGCCATATAAACAGCTGATTTTTTTTATTTATATCAATTAAAACTAACTCTTCTTTTTAAACAGATCTGCAGCATCAATAAGCTCCTCCGAATGCTTCAAGGCCAAAGCAGTAATATCGGACCCACCGATTATCCTTGCAATTTCCTCAACTCTTCCTTTATGATCAAGTTTTCGCACGGTAGTGTAAGTATTTTCACCGTCGGAATTTTTTTCTATGTACAGGTGATTATCCGCCATGCATGCCAATTGCGACAAATGTGTAACGCATAGAACCTGGTGTGTTTTTGATATGTAGGACAACTTTTCGCCGACTTTTTGTGCAGCCTTGCCGCTGATTCCGGTGTCTATTTCGTCAAATATCAAAGTCGGGATGGCATCCACATTTGCCAGTATGGTCTTTATAGCCAGCATTATCCTGGACATCTCACCGCCGGAAGCGATCCTGCTCAGCGGTTTCAATGGTTCTCCGGCATTGCTTGAAATAAGAAATTCAACTGAATTCAATCCATTTTTTGAAAAATATTTTTCCTCTTTAATAAATGAAAGCTCCACCTTGAAGCTGGAATTTTTCATCTCGAGATTTTCAAGTTCTGCAGTAATATTTTTTTCAAGCACAACCGCGGCTTTTTCCCTTTCAACATTTAATTTTTCAGCACTGACATACAGTTTTTGAGATAATAAAACCAGCTGTTTATTCAGTTCCTCCACAAGGCTTTCGCTTTGAAGCAGCTCTTCATACTCATTTTGGGACTTTTCCAGAAAGTCTGTTACATCCTCAAGTGTGGAGCCGTACTTTCTTTTTAATCTTGTTATAATATCAAGTCTTTCATCAATATTCAGCAATTCATCCGGGTTATACTCCGCTGCTTCGCGTCTGCTTCGAAGCTCCTCACAAATGTCTTCAAGCTGATAAATTACAGATTCCAATTTTTCAGAGATTGAGTTCAATGCGGGGTCATATTTCACTACAGACGATACTTCCTGTAATGCCTTATTTGAATCATACAGGACCGACTTTCCGGTATTGCTTCCTTCATTTAAAAGCTCATATGCCCTGACAATGGAATTCATTATTTTTTCAGAGTTAGCCAAAACCTGACGTTTTGCAGTCAGAGTATCGTCTTCGCCTTTTTTCAGTCTGGCATTTTTAATCTCATCAATCTGAAAATTGAGCATGTCCATGCGGCGGGCCATTTCGCCCTTGTCACCTGCAAATGAATGAAGTTTTGTTTTTATATTTTTATACTGTGCAAATAATTCCAGATATTCTGCTTTATTCTGTTCAATTGCTTTACCGCCAAAGGCATCCAGCAAATCAATATGCGTTTCGGTTTTCAACAGTGATTGATTGTCGTGCTGACCGTGAATATCCAGAAGGAGTTCACCTATCTGCTTCAGCATTGAAACATTAACCAGCCTTCCATTTATTCTGCAGGTATTTTTCCCGGACAAACTAATTTCCCTTGATAAAATAATGTTTCCGTCATCTCTGTCAATTCCGGTTTCCTCAAGTATTCTGTCTATCCCGGTATTTTTATATTGAAATACTGCTTCTATAATAGCCCTGTCTTTTCCTGTTCTTATAAGATCTTTTGATACTCTTTCTCCAAGAACAGCATTTATGGAATCAATCAATATTGATTTGCCTGCACCGGTTTCACCTGTTAAAACATTCAGCCCCTGCCCTATCTCAAGGTTTAACTTGTCAATAAGTGCTATATTTTGAATGTCAAGCTGTGTCAGCATATTAACCTCCCAAGCCATCATTATGGCTTTGAGCCGCAATAGCGGCAACAAAACTGTATGAAATCTCTCCACTCCTTATCCGCTATAAGGCGAATAAAGGAGGTTAATGGCCATGTGCGCAATTATTCACGCACACTTAATATTATTTACTTATCATTTTATTAAATTTATTAACGATATCTTCAGCAATTTTCTCTGCTCTGCAAACCATTAGAAGAGTGTCATCACCTGCTATTGTGCCCAGTATTTCCTGCCACTTCAAAGAGTCAATGGCAGAACCCGCTGCCTGAGCCATTCCTGAAAGGGTCTTGACTACAACGATATTATTTGCATAGTCACTGGACACATAGGCTTCGGTAAGGATTGTTATAAGACGGTTTGATACCTGATTCTCAGTCTGGGAAAAAGTTGCATATTTATATCTGCCGTCTGATGACATAACCTTTATCAGTCTCAAATCCTTAATATCCCTCGAGACGGTTGCCTGAGTGACATCCATCCCCTGTTCCTTAAGTTTGTCCGCAAGTTCCTCCTGCGTTTCAATCAAATTGTTTTCGATTATCTCCAAAATCTTGGCATGTCTGTTGTATTTCATATTTATTCCTCTTTCCTGTCATAGATTTTGTTTCTTAAGACTGTAAAGAAATTTTTTGAGTGAATTTTTAATATTTTTAACTTTGAAGCAGCCTTTTCAATCTCTATATAATCCCCGCCCGTTATTTCATAATTTTTTTGTCCGTCAACAGTTACCAGGGCCTTATGCTCAAAGCCGTCCGATACCGAAACCTTGACCCTTCTTTCATCAGAGGCTACAAAAGACCTTGAATACAGCATGTGCGGACAGATAGGAGTTACTATTATAAGCTTTGACGTAGGTTCGGCTATGGGTCCGCCTGCCGACATGGAATATGCTGTTGAACCCGTTGGTGTGGCAACTACTATGCCGTCGCCGGGAAACATATCAAAAAAATTATCATCGATATAGGTGCTCAAATGCAATATCCGCAGTATACCGGCCCGTGATATGGAAACATCATTAATTGCCACATCTTCTGCGAATAGCTTTCCGTCTTTATATATCCTGGATGAAAGCATCATTCTCTCCTCGATTGTATAATTATTTTGAAAGATACTTTCTACAGCCTTATCGATTTCACCTTTTTCTATATCCGTCAAAAAACCCAAAGATCCAAGATTTATACCTAAAATAGGGAGATTATACAAATAAGCAGTTCTGGCAGTCTTTAAAAAAGTCCCGTCACCACCCAGACATATAATAAGCTCACATTTGCTGCAAATTTCCTCAACTTCGTTGTCAAGCCCTTCCATACCTTTTGTTACCGATCTGGTAGGTATAACAGCCTGTCCCCCAAACTTTCTTATACTTTCGATAAGCATATTTGTATAGGCAAATCCTACGTCTTTTTCATTATTTGTAATTATTCCGATATTTTTCATATTGCCCTCCAAATGCCATCTTTATAACTACACCTTTACAGTTTAGCAAAAGCCCTCACTTTTTGCAAAGAATTGCTGCAAAATAATATAGCCGGTTATGTTGCAGTAAGCTCATTGTGTGCAGCATTAACCACTTTTTCGACTATTTCCTGCAAACTCTCCGGAGACTGTTTGCTATCATTTTTTGATATATACAGCAAATATTCTATGTTGCCCTCAGGTCCTTTGATGGGTGAAAATGACAAGCATTTTACATAAAGATTTTTTGAAATTACAAAATTAATAATATTATTTATTACCTCTTTATGAACTCCGCTGTCTCTTACCACACCATGCTTTCCAACCTTTTCTCTTCCTGCCTCGAATTGAGGTTTTATCAGGCAGACCAGTTCTGCTTCATCTTTCAGCAATTCCAATACCGCAGGCATGACTTTTGTCAGTGAGATAAAGGATACATCAATTGATGCAAAATCAGAAAGAAAGCCAACATCCTCTGGTTTTACATATCGCACATTGGTTCTTTCCATACATATAACCCGCTGGTCGTTTCTGAGCTCCCAGGCCAGTTGCCCGTAACCCACATCAATGGCGACCACCTTCACAGCCCCATTTTTCAGCATGCAATCGGTAAAGCCTCCTGTCGAAGCACCGATATCCATACAGTTCTTCCCGTCAAGACTTATATTAAATTCACTTATTGCCTTGGCCAACTTCAAGCCTCCCCTGCTTACAAAGGGATTTGTGTTTTCCTTTATCTCTATCCGGCATTCAACCGGTACTTTTGTCCCTGGCTTATCTTCCCGTTGCCCGTCTATCCAAACTACTCCTGCCATTATTGCACTTTTGCTTTTTTCTCGGCTTTCAAACAAGCCCCTGTTCACCAGTAATATATCTAGTCTTTCCTTTTCCACTTTAACCTCCATAGCGGCCACAAAATAGTTATGAAATTGTTTATAAGGCTATAATAATATTAATTATCATACTATCAGCCCTGTATAATTCAGAATAGAGTTTTAATATGTTCTGCAAGTGCTTCTGCATCCAGGTCAAGCTTTTTCAGTAATTCAGCTCTTGACCCGTGAGGTATGAATTCATCTGGAAGTCCCAATATACTAATATTTTTATTAAATCCTTTACTGTTTAATAATGCCAGTACACTACATCCAAAGCCCCCGGCTCTGCTATTGTCTTCCAAAGTAATTATATGATCAAATTGATCAGCAACTTTCAATATCAAGGCTTCATCAAGCGGCTTGATGAACCTGGCACTTACAACCTGTATATTAATATCAGACTGCATAAGTATTTCAGCCGTTTGAAGCGCCGTATCAACCATACTTCCGGCAGCAAGTATACAAACTTTTTCACCATTTTTAACAATGGCGGATTTACCTGCTTCAAGGGGTATTCTTTGTCCCAGGCATTCTTTACCCCTGCCTCTTGGGTACCTGATGGCAATTGGGCCATTCTGGCCGTTTACAGCATAATCAAGCATCTGTCTCAGTTCATAATAATCTGCGGGAGCCATTACCGACAGGTTTGGTATATGACTCAGATATGACAGATCAAATACACCCTGATGGGTTTCACCATCCTCCCCGACTATTCCCGCCCTGTCTACGGCAAAAATCACATGCAAATTTTGAGTTGCAACATCATGAATAATCTGGTCATAGGCTCTCTGCAAAAAGGAAGAATATATGGCCACAACAGGAATCAAGCCTTTTACAGCCATTCCTGCCGCAGATGTTACAGCATGCTGTTCAGCTATTCCCACATCAAAGAATCTGCCCTGAAACTCGTTACTGAAACGGAATAAGCCTGTACCTTTTGCCATAGCGGCAGAGATAGCCACAATCCTCTCGTCTGAAGCTGCAAGTGTACACATTGCATCCCCGAAAACTTCCGAGTAATCAGGAACACTGCTCCCCTGTGTTTCACCTGTCTCAACTTCAAAGGGTGCTATCCCGTGAAACCTGTCCGGACTTTCTTCGGCAAAGGAATAGCCCTTTCCCTTTTGAGTGTTGATATGCACTAAAACCGGTCCTTTAATCTTTTTAGCAGCAATTAAAGCCTTGCTTATTTCTTCAATGTCATGCCCGTCAACCGGTCCATAATATTTGTAGCCCAGCTGTTCAAAAAATACCCCTGGTGTAAAAATATATTTCACAGTACCCTTTAGTTTTGAGATTACCCTTTTTGCCTTTTTACTGAATTTGGGCATCCTGTCCAGAAAATTTTCTATGTCTTCCTTTGTCTTTGTATAAAAAGGATCCGTGCGCAATTTGCTGAGATATCTGGACATCCCGCCAACATTTTGTGCTATGGACATTTCATTATCATTCAGTATGACAATAAAATTCGAGGTGTATCTGGCTGCATCATTCAGTGCCTCATATGCCATTCCGCCAGTCATTGCGCCGTCCCCGATTACAGCAATTACGCTGTAATTTTCCTTCATCAGATCCCTGGCTCTTGCAATACCAAGGGCAGCAGAAATTGATGTGCTGCTGTGTCCTGTATTAAAGCAATCGTGCCGGCTTTCGCAGGTTTTTGGAAAACCTGCCAGTCCCCCAAGTTTCCTTAACGTATCAAATTCATCTTTTCTCCCGGTTATGATCTTATGAACATATGATTGATGTCCAACATCCCATACCACCTGATCCGAATCGGTCTGAAAAATTTTGTGTATAGCCAGGGTCAACTCAACTACACCAAGGTTTGAAGCCAGATGTCCACCTGTTTTTGAAACCTTATATATAAGAAAATCTCTGATCTCACCGGCAAGTACAGATAGTTCTTCATTATTTAATTTTTTTATATCATCAGGAGAGTTTATATCTTCTAAATACCCCACGAGTTAATCCCCTCTGTTTTCTGTCGTTTTTTTCTTTTTATCGTTTTTATTCTTTTTATTATCCCATCTATTTTTAGTTTTAACAAATTTAAACCGTCCAAACAAAAAGTTTGTGACGATAGCAACTTTGTAGATTATGTAATTGCTGTTTTGAAGAGCAACAGATTTCCCCAACGCCTTTCCGCCCACAGTAAGCGATGCAACCATAGCAGTTATGGATAACCCGAATATACCGTTCTCAACCTGGCTTCCTTCTCCAGAAAATTTGTACACGATGTAGGCAGCAGCAGTACCGCTGATAACACTGCAGATATCACCGACAACATCATTACAGAAATTGGAAACCTTGTCTGCATTTCTTATTAACCTTATAGCCTGTTTGGCACCGTAGAGCTTTCTTGAAGCCATTGAATGAAAAGGCGCTTCATCTGCTGCGGTTGCTGCAGTGCCTATAAGGTCAAACAATATACTGATTATGATTATACCAAAAACTATAAGAAAGGAAACCACTGTAGAAGCATATCTTATTGTTTCATTTGAGAAAAAAGACATGAAGATAGAAATAAAGAAAGTAATTATTGTAATAAAGAGTGTCCATACTCTTGTTTCTTTTTTTGAACCAACGGTATTAGATTTAAATTTGACTTTACGTTCATCGGCTGGATGCTTATAATTGTCTTCCACACCAATCCTCCAAATATATAACGACGCTAAACTGCATATTAACCTCCCAAGCCATTTTATGGCTTTGAACCGCATAGCGGCCACAAAATGTGATGAAAATTTATATCCTTTACCTCTATAAGGCAAATAAAGGAGGTTAATCGGCCATGTGCGCTTTCAAACTATTGATAAATACTTTAAATACTTCGCACGGCCATAAATTCACAGGTTAGTTTGGAAAACAAACGCAAGCGAAGTCTTCAAGCTAACCGCCGTTATTAACTGACTTATAAAAACCGGGTGGCAATTTATTGAGTAAATTTTGCGGCTTAGGTCAGGCAGGATTTCCCTGATACGTACTGGAATGTCGCCAAACCAGAGGTTTCCCTTTAACCGCATCACCATCGCGTTACCGCATATGGGGCCTGATTACCACTTAGTCCACACTTTAATCCCCAACAAATTACATTTCGAACAGTCTAGGGGTTTTCCCCAACAGTCAAGATGATTCCTAGCCTCTTTTGCAAAAAAGGTTTCAAACAGCAATAATGCCCATATATCGGCCAATACATCAG
>JAEWJR010000016.1:0-23152 GCA_023386445.1 Bacillota bacterium
ATGGTTTTCTGGAGGATGTTATAATCCTCCTGTGTCAATGAATTGGGCTGCCTTCTGAGGCGCAGGATTATTTCCATATAGTTGGGCTGCTTGACAGGCGGACTTGGTCTTGTAGACGGGCCGCGTAGGTTTTTGTTCTGTGAATCTGGCGTTTTAATGGGTACTCTGCTGTACATCCTTTTCAACTCCTAAAATTTATTCCTATATTGATTAGTAAATTTTGAAGTTGATTTAACACCCGGATTTGAAAAAATTTTTTCTACTATAAATTTTTGTTTAATATATTAAAGCTTCCGTTTTTCATAAGCTATTTTACACTATCGTTTGCGCCTATACCGGACGCAAACAAAAACGGGGTTGTCGCATTAGCTATTGAAAAATAGTTGTGCACGGCCCCGTTTTTGTTAACTATTTAGCACTCTGAAGATTTTTTGTAGATAAGAAATTCTTTAATATAAAAAAGTGTATATTTTAATAAGCCTTTTACTATGAAGCTTTTTCAGTGTTTCTGAACTTAAATTTAGGCGGTTTCTTTTAGTGGATATAGGTGAGTTTTTGTTCTGTCTGCCTGAATTTTGTTGTGCAGCTTTTTAATGTTATGCGCCATTGCCAAAAGGATACTTTCTGCCAAGACATTTTGCTTACCCCTGCACAAAAATCTACGAAATCCCATATCCTGCTTCAGTTCTCCAAATGAGCCTTCCGCCTGAATGCTGCGGTTCATTCTGAGTTCACAGCCTTCTCTGCTTAATATTCTTTCAAGATTGTCTTTTCTTTGGCGGTTAAACAACTTTGATGTCTCAAGATTTTTTGCTCTGTCCTCCAACGACATCTTACTGCTATTGGCTTTTATGCAGCTGCTTTTGTAGGAACAGTTACCGCAATCCTCACAGGTATAGATGGTCTTTTCGCTTTGATATCCTGTCTTACTTTTCCGTTTTATTACTTTGGTCATTGTGAGCTTTTTGTCATTTTTGCATTTGTAGTAGTCACCAGATTCATTATATTCCATGTTTTCTATGCGACTAATATCATTTTTATATTTTCGTGTTTTTGATATTTCATAATTTGATGGTTTGATGAATGACAATTGACCATTGCCTTCAAGATATGAATAGTTCTCTTCACTTTCGTATCCGGCATCAGCAACGATTTTTTGATATTTGAATTTTAGTGAGGATTCCATTTTCTTTAAAAACGGAACCAGAGTTGTTGTATCTGTCGGCTCTGGTCCTACAGTCAGCCATGTGATGTATTCAGAATCAACTCCGTGCTGAACATTATATCCCGCTTTTAGCTGGCCGTTTCCCATAGCATCTTCTTTCATCCTCATAAATTTAGCGTCATTATCTGATTTTGAATAACTGTTTCGATCCCCACAGATATGTATTTTCCGGGTATATTCCTTTAGCTTATTCAAATATTCTTCCAGCCTTTCAATAGAGCGCTGTAGAGGTGTTTTTCTTTTCCCACAGCCATGAACAAACTCTATTTTCTCCTCTTGTTTCAAGGCATAGAGCTTCTTCCTAAGGTTCTTCACATGCTTAATCTTAACTTGATTCTGATATACAAGCTTTATTCCGTACATCTCCTCGCACTCAGAAACAAATTCAGCCAGCTTTATCAATAACTTTGCCTGATTTTTAGTAACTGCTTTTTTCCAGACAAATGTGTACTTATTGGCACATGCCTCAATTTTAGTACCATCAATAAATATGGCTTTACCGCTGATTTCACTGATATCGTAAAGAAAATCCGACATTTTTGCCATGATTTCTTCGGCACATGGTGCAAAGTGAATACTTCTGAATCTTGCGAAGGTTGCATGGTCCGGAACTGGTGAATTCTCCAGAAGGTACATGAAATTGATATCCCGCTGACAAGATGTTTGCATAGCTCGTGACGAGAAGCTGCGATTCATGTAGGAATAGAGTACAATCTTCAACATTTGACGTGGTGTAGCCTGCTTTTCCCTTGTTCGGGAATAAGTCGAATACAAATTTTCTAAATTCATCTCCTCAACAAATTGACTTAGCAAGCGAACCGAATCATTATCTGGAATTATACAATCGATTTCCAACGGAAGTTTTAATTGATAAAATCTTTGATTAACAGTATAATTTTTATGTAAGTTAATGTGTTTGGTCATACATTAATTTTACCATAAATCCCTTACTTTTCGGAGTTTGGGATTTATTTTTATGAGTTAAAAGGGCTGCACACTAATTACTTAGTGCGACAGCCCCGTTTCTGTTGGTCAGAGTGAACAGAGGCAGTATGAATACATTGCATAAATCCTATTTTCTAAAGTACTGCCTTATACTTGATCAGCCCTTAAAAGCAAACTTTTCAAACCGTTTATAATCACTTGCCTTGCATTCCACAGTAAGCAGTGTTCCGTCTTTCTCATAACTTACCGCCTTAACATCAGCATTTTCATTAAAATATGCCACTATGTTGCCCTTGTTATATGGGACCAGAAATTTATACTCCACATACTGTGTAAATATTTCTTTACCCATCAGCTGAACCAATTCTTCTATCCCTGAATTCTTTTTAGCTGAAATATAAACCTTTCCATCATTAATACAGGGTACTGTCTCATTAGTTAAATCAGCTTTATTAAATACAAGTATTGTTGGTATATTATCAGCGCCTATCTGCTTTAACGTTTCACTTGTTACCATGATCTGCTGGGCAAAATTGGGATTCGAACTATCCACCACATGCAGGAGTAAATCTGCAGTCCTTACTTCTTCCAAAGTTGAACGAAAGGCTTTAACCAGCTCGTGGGGCAATTTACTAATAAAGCCCACGGTGTCCGATAAAAGAAAAGCCTTGTTATCCGGAAGAGTAATATTTCTGACTGAAGTTTCCAATGTAGCAAAGAGCATATCCTTTTCAAATACTTTTTTATCCGAATTCTTTTGATAAACCTCAATCAGCGCATTCATCAAGGTTGATTTGCCTGCATTTGTATAACCTACCAATGCAACTGAAGGCAGTCCGGCTTTGTTTCTTTTACTGCGTTGTATGCTTCGCTCATTTACAAGCAGCTCCAGCTCTTTGCTCAGCTCAGCTATTTTAGACTCGATTCTCCTTTTGTCGAGTTCCAGTTTTGTTTCTCCGGAACCTTTATTTTTAAGACCTGCACCTCCGCCCTGTCTGCTGAGATCATCGTTTAAACCCGTCAGTCTGGGAAGCATATATTTAAGCCGGGCCACCTCAACCTGAAGTTTTGCCTCCCGAGTTTTCGCTCTTTTTGCGAAAATTTCAAGTATAAGCATGGTTCTGTCAATTATCTCCCGTTCAAGCGCATCCTCAAGATTTCGCAATTGTGACGGGGAGAGTTCATTGCTGAAAACAACAATATCCGCTTTTAATTCATCAATCAGCAGCCTGACCTCTTTCACCTTGCCTGATCCGATATGGTAAGCAGTATTAACTGCTTTCAAGTTCTGCTCAATCACTCCTGCAATCTCCAGTTCACATGCAGCCGTTAAATTCTTAAGCTCTTCCATTGAGTCCTCAAAAAAGCTTTGGTCATTTATATTTATACCTACTAAAAGTGCCCTTTGTCTTTGTATCATAATCAATCTCTCCTTTGATATGCTAAAATAAATACCTCATAGCACGGAGTCATGATTTCACTGGTTCCATTGATATTGGAGGCTACGTCACGAACCGTGCCTTATATTCTGATCCTTATATAAAAAGTGTTAATCCACATTCTCATTTTAATCCTCCCTTCTCTATGCTCACGGGTTGGTTTTCACTCCTTGTAAACGGTTAATTGTCAGCTGGATTCTTGAATTTGAACAAGGAAATAGATATAAAAAGGCTGCAAATGAACAAAATTCACCTGCAGCCCTGTTGTTATCACCAAAATCATGTATCAATAAGCCGTGTAACACGTGAAATAAAGCTGAATTACACTTCTTAAGTCTAACGAATTCGGAATGGTAATATTAAAAGCAAGTATGATGTTCTTTACAAGAATCCACAAAATAAGGTACATAAACAAACATGCTGAATCAGGTCGCTTACCTTACTTTTATTTAGTTTTAATTAAACTAAACTACGTATTCTGATAAAGAAAATCCTCACTTCCAACACCTCAATTTCTTTTAGTTTTACACAAATTATAACACAAGATTAGTTGGGTTTCAATTTAATAAAATCCATTCATCTTCCGCCCAGAGCAACTGCCGGAACTAACTGCCTGCAACCATCCTTCGCCGAAGTTCCATATTGAAATTCAGGTGCCAAGTCATAAGCAAACCTATATCCATACAATTCCGGCTTGTAATTATGAATGGCATTATACATTTCAGAATGCGCGCCGCCATACCAATTTTCATCTTCATAAGGAGCACCCTGAAACCATAGCACAGTGTGTTCCGGCAGTTCGATAATTTCGCAGCCCTCAGGTACTGCCGAATTATAGTCAACTGGCACCTCCGCTGCACAACAAGCCTTTGATGTTCCTTCGGATACTAAAAATTCCGGCAAAATTACAAACGAAACTTTATCCAATCGATTTGGCACTTTTTCTAAAGTGTCCCAAATATCACACCCGATTTCATCGCAATAGGAAAAATAGTCGGTGGATAAAATTCCACGTTTTATAATCAGTTTGCAGGCGGGCTTTGTGATGAAAGTAGCTGTAACTGTTCTTACTTCACTCATAGTATTCATTCCTTTTGAACGCAATAGTAGGTAGTAATAACTCATAGGGGTTGGAGCTGAATAGTTGCTTGGGAAACATCTTTTACGGTAATTTTGCGGCAAAACACCAAAATGACTGTTGAATGCTTTTGTAAAACCCTCGTGTGATTCAAATCCTGAATCTAACGCAATCTCTAATATGCGTTCTTGATTATTGGAATCAATTAGTTTTCCAGTAGCCATTGCTAACCTTAAATCTCGTATATACTCGAAAACTGTTTTGTTCAGCAACTCTTTGAATACACGCAATGAATGTCTTTTTGAATAACCTGCTTCGGAGCTGATATCATCAATGGTTAATTCATTATTAATATTTTGATGAATGTAATCCTGCATACGTATTACAGCTTTTATCGGTCCTAATTCAGTCATTTCCTACCTCCGCTATAAGTATACAGCGTGAATGTTATAACTTCTCGAACTGCATTGCCATTTTAGCAAAATATTAATAATCCTTCGATTGCAATATCATACAATTTTAAACTAAGATACAAGTCCTTTATGTATCAATTATAACAGATTTTACACGTCTGCTTCGCATTTTATTTACGCTTCGTGCCTTCTCAGGTTCAAGTCCTTTAAAATTAATCTTAAGGTTTTATCCCCGCCGGGAGGCCAGTGGGGCATACGGGGAGACTGGTCTCACCCGTATAGCGCTTCGCGTCGGAGCAACGCGAAAGACGCCTGTATTTTCCGCAGAAAATACAAGCGCCTAAATTGGTCGGAGTGAGAGGACTTGACGTCTGCTTCTCTTCGTTCGCAGCCTACCGCCTCGACTTTAGTCTCGGCCCACTCAGCTGAAAATGCTTCGCATTTTCTTTACGCCTCGTGCCTTCTCAGGTTCAAGTCCTATAAAAATAATCTTAAGGTTTTATCCCCGCCGGGAGGCCAGTGGGGCATACGGGGAGACTGGTCTCACCCGTAAGGCACTTCGTGCCTTGAACATAGTGAAAGGCACCTATGTTTTCCGCAGAAAACATAAGTGCCTTGGTCGGAGTGAGAGGACTTGAACCTCCAGCATCTTGGTCCCAAACCAAGCGCGCTGCCAATTGCGCTACACCCCGTTATACACTGCTTTGCTTTCGCAAGTGCAAAAGTATTGTACTATAGCCATGATATATAAGCAATGCGCGAAATAAACATATATTTGAATTTATCACTACGTTTCTTTAGCATACTTGGTTTTTCGTCCGTTTATTATGTCCGATGAAATAGAGATAAACGACCTCTTATTCCCCTTATTTGTGTATATTCCGGTATATTTTTCATATGTAATACAATTGAAATGTAATAAGACTTGAACCGTCATACGACTTTTTCTATAATTAAGGAATAATTAGACAATTAAATATTTCTAAAAAATATTAAAGGAGTGGTGCCTATACAACGAATTCTCGGGCAGGTCAGAAGAGCTATTCAGGATTATGACATGATTGATGACGGCGACAGAATCGCTATTGGTGTAAGCGGCGGAAAAGATAGTATGACACTGCTTACTGCCCTGAAACAGTTACAGCGGTTCTATCCTAAAAAATTTGAAATCGAAGCCATCAGCCTTACCATGGGAATTGGGAATGCCGATTTCACACCCGTTGCCGGGTATTGCCGCCAAATAGGCGTTAATTATACTATTGAAGAGACCCAGATAGGAAAGATCATTTTTGAATACAGGCAGGAGAAAAATCCCTGCTCAATGTGTGCAAATCTCCGGAGAGGAGCTCTGCACAACGTCTCAAAAAAGTTGGGCTGTAACAAGGTCGCACTCGGACACCACAGGGATGACGCAATCGAAACCCTTTTGCTCAGTACTTTTTTTGAAGGCAATCTTCATACATTTTCTCCCGTTACATATCTGGACAGAAAAGAATTATTTCTTATCCGGCCGCTTATTTATACAGAAGAAAAACAAATAAAAGCTGTTGCCAAATCAGGACTGTTCCCAATAGTTAAAAGTCCCTGTCATATCGATGGAAAAACCAAGCGTCAGTACGTCAAAGACTTAATTTATCAGCTTCAAAAAGAAAACCGGGATATTAAAAGCAATCTGTTTGGAGCAATTAAGCGTGCGGAAATCGACGGCTGGCATGAGTAGCCTTTGAAGTTTATTTCTGTTTAAAAGAAGGAACAAGCTGGTGCTGTGATTCTAAAACATATATTGTCCGGCTATATATGAATCTGGATTCTGCAGACCACCAGGGTAAAAGTAATGGAGAAATGGAGACCATAATGCGTAAATACATAAGAAGAAGCCTGGCATTGCTATTGATGCCGGCATTATTAATCGTTTCACTCAGCGCTAATGTTTTAGCCGCACCTCTGGTAATCAACCAGACAGTAGAAAAACAGAACATAACCTCCGGAGTTGTTCTGGAGCAGTACAACCGTTTTACCACAAGCGGCTGGATACGTACCAACGTACTCAGAGTAGATTTATCAAATGAAAATGTCAAGGTGGACAGCCTGATAAACCCGGCCGGAGTCAAAAAAACCTCGTCAGTCAGCAACCTCGCAAAGAGCAGCGGCGCATTGGCTGCTGTAAACGCATGCTTTTTTGACATGTCAACGGGTGCTCCCTTTGGTCCTGTCGCTGCAAACGGAGAGTTTGCAATGGCAAATGCCGGAGATAATTCCGATTATATAGCCACACTTGCCATTGATAAGCTGAACAGAGCCTTATACCAATACTGGAAAACGGAAATTGAGCTTATAACACCAAACGAAACCCGTAAAAGTGTGGCGGCTTATAACAACTACAACGGATATTATAATTATAATATGTACATAGTTGACTCCAAGTGGGGCAGTACAACACCGGGGGTTTCAACAAAATATCCCGTGTGGACCGAAATGGTTGTCGAAGATGGTGTAGTAAAGGAATTCAGCGAAAACAAACCCGGAATTCCTATTCCCAAAAACGGGTATGTTGTAATGGCTACCATGGGAAATGAGAAATTCCTTACAGATAATTTTAAAGTAGGTGATCCGGTTTCTTATGAAATAAAACTTAATGTGGACAGCAGTCAGATGCAGATGGCTCTTACCGGCGGGTCCATGCTGGTTCAGGGAGGCAAGGTCGCACCGTACTTTACCCACTCTGCCGCAGGGGAATCCAGACAGCCAAGAACTGCCGCAGGAACCACTGAGGACGGCAAAACCTTCCTGATTGTAACAGTGGATGGCAGACAAAAGAATGACAGCATTGGCATGACCCAGGCAGAGCTGGCCGAATACATGAAGGAACTGGGCTGCGCCAATGCAATTAATTTTGACGGAGGCAGTTCAACTGTCATGGTAGCCAGGCAGGAAGGAGCGACAGAACTTTCAACCGTGAATACTCCTTCGGAGGGTTGGAGAAATGTTTCGGCATCTCTGGGAGTTTTCTCTATAGGCCCCCAGGGTCCGGTTGATTCCCTGCTGCTCAGCGCATATGAGGATTATGCTTTTGTTAATACAGCGAGGGCATTTACAGTCAAGGGCGTTGACAAGTATCTGAACCCTGTTGCTGTTGACAGCAAGGATATTGAGTGGTCCGTCACAGGAGTCAAGGGTACTTTTGCAGATAATGTGTTTACTCCGACAACGGCCGGTCAGGCAGTAATATCCGCCAAAATAGGAGATTCGGTAGTAGGTACCTGCCCTCTTACGGTATTAAGTGCTCCTGTAAAGTTGGAATTGAATCTGGACACATTAAATACCTCTTCCGGAAAAACTACAACCTTTGCTGTAAAAGGTTTGGATAAAAATGGCTTCAGTGCAAGCATACACCCCTCAAATGTGAAATGGGGCGTTGTTAACAAGGTTGGAACCGTCGACTCCAATGTATTTACGGCAGGCAAGTCCGGGACAGGCTATGTATCGGCTTCTTTTGCGGGAGTTTCGGTCTTCTGCCCTGTATCCATCAGTCAGCCCGGAATTAAGAAAGTTATAGAAGATTTCAACAGCAGCGAAGCCTTAAGCGTTGATCTGTCAGCCAAGACCGTAATTGCAAAGTATGATTCTGCAACAAATGCATACAAGTCCGGCCCGTATTCGGGAAAGCTGACCTATGACTTCACAAAAGGACTTAAGGAAAACCGTGCTGCGTACATTAACCTTGCGGGCGGCGGAAAGGCACTGGACAGCACTGCTACAAAGCTGGGAATGTGGGTTTACAGTTCAACCAAAAAACCGCTGTGGATAGGCGCCATTGTAACTGATAAAAAAGGCACCCCCAATTACAAGTATTTCACCAAGGATGTAAACTGGACCGGATGGAAATACCTTGAGGTTTCACTTGATGATATCAGCGGTCCGTCGAAAATAACAAAGGTTTATGCAGTTCAAACGACCAAGAAAGCTGCCTCGGGTACTTTATATTTTGATGACCTTACCATGGTATACTCCGGATATCCTGATGTCGCGGCCTCAAAATCGGCTGTAACCACAGTTCCAAAGGATGAGACCAATAAGGACCGCACCGTATCGGGAGCTGATTCCCTGAGTTTTTCAGTTTTTGGCCAGTCGGTAGGGTATAACAAGGATAAGGATAAAACTCAGATAAGTCTGTTGAATTCTTTAGCTACAAAAATAAACAAGGAAATGCAGGCCGCTGTGGTTGTGGGCAGCTGTGACAATCTGTGGCCTTCGCTTAAGGTTCCTACGCTTTCTACTACTGCAAGCTATAAAGCCATGGATAAGAACGGCAGCAGGCTAATACAGCTTAATACTGCCAAAGGCGGTTTAAGGGCTACCGACTATAATGAGTGGTTCTGGTTTAAAAACCAGCTCAGCTCCTTTACTGGAAACAATCTGTTTGTATTTTTGTCGGAGAATCCTTCCAGCTTTAATGACGCAAAGGAAGGCCAGGTTCTGAAGGATATGCTGACAGATTATAAAAAGCAAAATCCCGATAAAAATGTCTGGGTATTTTACAAGGGCTCTGCCAACTCCAGCTACATGGACAAAGGAGTAAAATATGTTGTGACTGCAGGTTTCGACGCAGCCGGCTTCAGCGACAAAAACAAATCGGCCGCCAAATATGTTTCAGTTAAAGTAAAAGGCAACACCATTACATATCAGTTTAAAGTACTAAATTAACCTGTTGTGCTAATTATTGAAATTTTGCTTTACATGTGTAATTTCATATCAACTGGTAACTCCCGTGCGTCTTATTTCACGAAGTTGTCCTCGCGTACCAGTTGATTCTAATAAATGGATCATCTGTAAAGCACAAAATTTCAGTTAGCAATACAAGTTAAACCAGCAAAAAAGCTGTCACGGAATAATGCTTAAACATTATTCATGGCAGCTTTTATTGATTCCGGTATATGGTTCCCTTTTACGGCAATCTTTCAACTCTGTCCTTCAGAAAAGCTGAAAAATCGTCGTTCAGCTCCTCCCTCTTCAGAGCAAATTCCACAGTGGCCTTAAGGAAGCCTATTCTGTCTCCAACATCAAATCTGTCTCCTTCAAAATCGTAAGCGTACATGGCCTCACAATCCATGAGCTGCTGAAGTGCATCGGTGAGCCATATTTCTCCGCCCTTGCCCGGGGTTGCCTTTTCGAGAAATTCAAATATCCTTGGGGATATAATGTATCTTCCCAACATTGCAATATTTGACGGTGACTGATCAACCTCGGGCTTTTCAACCAGGCCTTTAACCTTATAGACTCTTTCATCAATCTGGTTCCCTGCTATTATTCCATACTTGGACACATCTGGAAGCGGTACTTTCTGAACTCCGAGGATGGTTGTCCTGTACTCGTTGTAAACATCCATCAACTGCTTTATACATGGAGTTTTGGAGTCAACTATATCATCGCCCAGCAGCACTGCAAAGGGTTCATCGCCTATAAAGGACTTGGCACAATAAATGGCATGTCCCAGACCTTTTGCTTCCTTCTGCCTGATATAGTGAATATTCGCAATACTTGATATCTCTTCAACGGAGCTTAAAAGCTCCTGCTTGCCTTTCCTCCTGAGTTCCTCTTCCAATTCATAGGACTTGTCAAAATGGTCTTCAATCGCCCTCTTGTTTCTACCCGATATTATAAGTATATCCTCAATGCCTGCGGCAGCAGCTTCTTCAACTATGTACTGTATTGTAGGCTTGTCCACAATAGGAATCATTTCTTTGGGTGTAGCCTTTGTAGCGGGCAAAAACCTTGTTCCAAGACCTGCCGCCGGGATAATCGCTTTTCTTACCTTCATAACTCCTCCAATTACTTTATTTTTATTTGCTTATATATTTCCAATTTTAACACATTTATATTTTATCTAACAGCCATATGCAAATTATTACCCTAAAATATAAAATTTGTTTGTATATAGCCCTTGACGCCTTTTTACTAACAGTGTTATAATTTTGTCAATAGGTAGGGAATAATTTATTACTCCCTAAAATATTTATATTATGATCAATTTAATATTGCGTATCTTCAGGGCAGGGCGAAATTCCCTACCGGCGGTAATATGCAGCAAATGCATTAGCCCGCGAGCGAAAGCAGACATGGTGAGATCCCATGGCCGACAGTACAGTCTGGATGGAAGAAGAATTGGCGTTTAAAATGCTTTTTGGGCTCTGTGGATTATTTATTCACAGGGCTTTTATATTATCTATATTATAAGTAAAAAATGAATTCTTCCTTTCAATTCTGTAAGAACGCATACAAACCTGGGGGGTATTTTTATATGAACAGCAGTAAAATCAAGCAACTGACAACCATGGGGATTTTAATAGCCATATCAATAATCCTCATTATCTCGCCGTTGAGATTCCCGTTCCCGGCGGCACCGTTTTTGGAATATGACGCAGGAGATATACCGATCCTTATGGGAGGCTTCATTTTTGGACCTCTGGCAGGTATACTTCTGAGTGTCGTCACATCAATTGTCCAGGCTGTAACCGTAAGCAGCGGCAGCGGTTGGATAGGCTGCGTTATGCATATTTTTGCGGCTTCGGCTTTGGTTGGAGTTTCTTCGGCCATATATTCAAGAAACAGAAACATGAAGGGTCTGATAACAGGGGTGATTTGCGGTTCTCTGGCTATGACGGCTGTGATGATTCCGCTGAATCTGATTTTTTATCCGCTTTTTGCAGGCACACCGGTTGACGCGGTTATAGCAATGATTGTGCCAATATTGTTGCCGTTTAACCTGATGAAAGCCGGGATAAACTCAGTCCTTTTCCTGTTAATTTTTAAATCTGCAGGAAACCTTCTGCTGCGCCTGGCACAAAAGTAGGGAAATTTTTAAAAAACCTCTTGTATTTTATTACTATTATGCATAATATTGTGATAGTTATTTAGTAAAAATAGAAATTATATATTTACATTGAATACTTTAGCACGTATTATAATATATAATATCAATTATTTTAAGTGACTGGTCGCACTTGACCTTATCACAAGGGTACTTTTGACCCGATTATCTAATAATATGCTATAGTTAATAATTGCGGGGTGATATTGTTTATGGAATTTTGTAACAAATGTGGTTCATTAAAGATTAACGGCAGCTGTACAAACAAAAAATGCGATCAGCACATTAAGTCCATGGTGGAATTAGCAACCGCTCAGCAGATCGAGTATATTAAAGAACTTGCCGAGCAGTTGGGAGAAGATATCAGCGACGTTAATTTTGAAGCTATGAGTAAATCTGAAGCTGTAGACCTTATTGATGAATACCTTGAAAGATTGGATGATTCTGAAAAAAAATTGACCGTTAATGACGATGCTCTTGATGAAGAAGAAGATTTGGATAACGAAGATTAAAAATGTCCGGCAGGACGGTTTAATAAAAGGCGGGGATGCTTCCCCGCCTTTTATTGTTGATAACTTTTGGATAACTGTTAATTTCACATGTGTGGATATGTGAAATATCCCGGCCGAAACCATGTACAAATATCTGAACATACTGAAAAATCAAGCATCTAGTTGTTATGTCAATGTTATTTATTTGATCCGGCTTCCTTGTGGATAATGTGTATAAGTCTGTGAATAACGTCAAATACATGGTTGGGGCACTGTGGAAAACTAGTTCTTTACATTCAACCCATATCCATATGGGAAAAGAGCATTATAGCCATCCGACTGATTGTAAAGAGTTATTGGGAGCTGTCCCAGACTCCGGGGCCATGTAACCGGCAATCTTGCCGTAAACTCAGAGTCTCCATAAAATGCTCTTGCAATCACTCCTCCCTCTGTTCCCGGAAGCCATGCCTGTACCAGACCGTCCCACCTGTCTATTTCATTGGTTATGATTCTGGGACGCCCGGAAACCAAAATGACAACCAGCGGTTTTTCGGCAGCATATGCAGCTTTGAGGGTTCTTTCATTATCGGCCAGTACCGTTCCGTTAATAAGGTCCAGGCTGTCGTCATCGCCCTTCCCCTCAGCATAGGGATATTCCCCAAGTACAGCAACAATAATATCTGCCTCGTCAAGTTTTGCAATATCTGTTATTATTTTATTACCCTTTTTGCCTGCAAGCTCTTTAAAGCCATCTAAAATCGTGGTACCGCTCATCCACCGTCCATCGTCATTATCCATGCCGCCCTGCCAGGTTTTTGTCCAGCCTCCGCACTGAATTCCGATATTATCTGCCGCAGGCCCTATGACAGCTATATTTTGTTTGTTGACAAAGGGTATGATATTATTTTTATTTTTCAGCAGCACCAGCGATTTCAACACTGCTTCCTCTGCTACCTGTTTGTGGATTATATTACGGAGTGAATATTCGTTTGCCGGTATTGAAGAGACAGCTTTAAATTTGCCCATTTCCAGTTTCACTCTAAGCACCCTGGTTACGGCATCATTTATACGCTCCATACGTATATCACCGTTACCCACCGCCTCAATCAGCGCCTCATAACATTCCCTCCACTGTGCTGCTTCCATTAGAACATCAATGCCTGCGCCAACAGACAGAACCACCTTGTCGTATAAGCGGTCGCCCTTGAGCTGGTGAATACCTTCAAAATCACTTATCACAATTCCGTTGAAGCCCATATCATCCTTGAGCCGGTCCTGTAAAAGGTACTTGTTCCCATGGTTTTTCTCATTGTTAATACTGCTGTAGGATACCATAATACTTTTAACTCCCGCATTTATGGCTTCCTGATATACTGACAGGTATGTATCATTCAAGTCCTTCTGATTTATATTCACATTCCCCTGATCCATAAGGTAACCGCTGTCTCCGGTCCCAAAACTTACTGCACCGTCAGCCACATAGTGTTTCGCACAGGCTACCACCCCGTTCTTCTGCATGGTTGTAATATACGGGATAGACATTATGCTTACAAGATCGGGATTCTCACTGAAGCTCTCATAAGTCCTTCCCCACCGTATATCATTGCTGACGGCGACACAGGGAGAGAAGTTCCAGTCTATACCGGCTGCATTAAGCTCCAGCGCCGCAGCTCCTGCTATCTTGCCCATCAATTCGCTGTCTCCGCTTGCCCCCAGCCCAATATTATGAGGATATATCACGGTATTCTGAAGATTATTGTTACCATGAACTGCGTCTATGGCAAACAGGAGCGGAATTCCCAACCTTGTGCCGGAGGCGGCCGTCTTGTACTCGTCGGTCATTTTACGCCACTCCTCCATAGTATTTTTCTCAGGGACTGAACCGCCTGCCGCCAGCACTGACCCTATAAAAAACTTTTGAATATCTTTTGAGGATATGGATCTTCGTTCAACCTGAAGCATTTGGCCTATCTTTTCTTCAAGTGTCATTTCGTTCAGGAATATTGAAATATTCTCATCTACGGATTTTTTTTCATCGTATAAGGATTCTGATTCATTGTAAGCGTTGTCTGGAACAGACATATCCATTCCGGGTACCGCATTGGATGCCTTGCCGGAATCGCTGCAGCTTCCTGCAAATATTGAGATAAGTAACAGTATGATTAATATGGCAGCTCTCTTATTACCCATGACCTAGCCTCCCTACCTGTACACTTCTAATTATTATAGTATAGAATTTTCAAAAAATTAGCAATATTAGGAATAAAAGAAATAGGGCTGCCGCCGGAAAAATTACTTGTTACAATAAAATGGCAGGCGTATAATTGTATTATTATTCTATTTTGTAAAATAAGGAGACTAAAATTATGCTTCAGCCTTATGATCTGCCCCTTGAACAGTTAAAAAATTATAAACCGGAACTGACAAGACAGCCTGACTTTGATAAATTCTGGAGTAATTCTCTCGATGAACTCTCTAAAATTCCTCTTAAATATACATTGACACCATATGAATATCCGGTTAAAGGAGTAAAGGTTTTCACACTCAATTTTTCAGGCTTTAATAATGCCAATATAGAGGGTTACTTAGCTATACCAGACAGAAAAGGACCCCATCCGGGCCTGATGCTGTACCATGGATACAACTGGGCTGCAAACGGCTGCATAAGTGATGCCGTAAACTGGGCCTTGCACGGCTATGCTGCTTTTCAGATGCTCGTCCGCGGACAGCAGGGTTACAGCAGTGATAACGTGACTTCCTCCACCGGAGGAGTTACAGGTTGGATGACAAAGGGAATCCTTGATCCGTCGGAATACTATTACAGAGCGGTATATCTGGACGCTGTCCGGGCACTGGAGGTACTGGCCGCCCTTGACAATGTCGACGCCAAAAGGATAGGTGTACACGGGGGAAGCCAGGGCGGAGGACTGACTCTTGCGGCGGCGGCACTGAGCAGTATACCTGTCGTTGCTATTGCGGATTATCCCTACCTTTCAAACTTCGGGAGAGCAATAGAAATCACTCCCAACGGTCCCTATAACGAGTTCAACGAGTATTTCAGGAGAAATCCTTCTCCTGAAATTGAAATACAGGCCAGGAAAACCCTTACATATTTTGATGTGATGAATCTTGCTCCGGGAATAAAATGCCATACCTGGATAAGCTCCGGTCTGGTAGACGACATAACTCCTCCTTCAACAGTTTTTTCAGCTTATAATCACCTGACCTGTTCAAAGGAAATAGCCGTTTTCAGGTATTTCGGACATGAATACCTGCCCGGTGCCGTAATACCAAAGCTCAGCACTTTGATGAAGTATCTTCAGAACGAATAAAGGGACAATTGAAATATATTTTGAAGATTGTAATAGTGCTCCCATACTAACTTCAATAAATGGATCGCTCACAAAGTACATACCTGAAATTTGTATAGTTCATCACTTTTAATAGAGCTTTCCATTTATCGAAGTTGTACTAGCTGCTGCTCAGGTTCAATAAAATTTATATTAAAAATGTTTGGAGATTTATTCAAGTTATGGTATCATTTCCTCATAACTTTGAGTTTATTATTTTTTAATAATTGTGAACACGGTTTTACGGATTGGAGGTATTAATTCCGATGCAATTTGGTCAATTTGATGAATTAAACAGGGAATACGTCATAACCCGCCCGGATACGCCCGCACCCTGGTGCAACTACTTGGGTTCGGTGGATTACGGTGCGATAATATCCAATAATGCCACGGGCTACAGCTTTGTAAAATCAGGTGCCTCGGGAAGGATTACCCGTTTCAGGCTAAACTCCCGGTCCAACGACCAGCCTGGAAGATATATCTACATACGTGACAATTCCGACGGGGATTACTGGTCGGGGTCGTGGCAGCCTGTGTGCAAGCCCCTGGACTCGTATAAGAGCGAATGCCGGCATGGGACGTCCTATACGGCAATTAAGTCCCTGTACAGGGATATTGAAACGAATACTCTATATTTTGTTCCTCTGAATAAATTTTACGAAGTATGGGGCTTACGGATAAAAAACAGCGGAACATCTGCAAGGACACTGTCTGTCTTTGGAATGGCCGAGTTTACAAATCATGACCACTATGAAAATGATACCGTAAACCTGCAGTATTCCCAGTTTATCAGTAAAACATATTTTAAAGGAAATCACATTCTTCAGGTTATTAATGAAAATGGCAGTGAAGCAACAGCTGATGTTGACGGGGGCTGCGATGTGATGGGAGATCCTTCCTTCCGGTTTTTCGGAGTGGCCGGAGCGGAAGTGTCGGCATTTGACGGTGAAAGAGACGTATTCATAGGCAACTATAGAAATTACGGAAACCCAACGGCGGTAGAAACCGGATGCTGCTCAAACACACCGGCTTATAACGGTAATTCCTGCGGCGCCCTCCAAATCGATATAACCTTGAATCCCGGAGAGGAAAAGGAAATGATCTTCCTGCTGGGTGCGGGAAATGAGGAAACTGCCGGTGGAATCATAAAATCCTATGATACCGCCCTTTCAAATAATACCGATCTGGTCGGGAAACAGTTGGCAGAGTTAAAGAGTCTCTGGCATTCCCGGCTTGAAAATCTCCAAATTGATACACCTGATGACAAATTTGATAATATGGTTAATGTCTGGAATGCCTACCAGTGTTTTATAACCTTCCTATGGTCAAGAGCCGCCTCCTTCCAGTACTGCGGTCTGAGGAACGGCCTGGGCTACCGGGATACCGTTCAGGATATCCAGGGCATAATTCACCTTGATTACAATCTGGCAAGGGAACGTCTCCGTCTCATGCTGTCGGCCCAGATTTCAAACGGTGGAGGACTTCCGCTTGTAAAGTTCGACCATGTCCCGGGAAAAATTGAAACACCGGATGAATCGGAATATGCAAAAAAAACAGGACAGTCCTTTTACAGGGCGGATGACGCTTTATGGCTTTTCCCGACGGTTATGACCTTTATCAAGGAGAGCGGTAATTGGAACTTTATAGATGAGATTATTCCTTATGCCGACAAGGGGCAGGCGTCAGTCTATAACCATCTGAAGCAGGCAATACAGTTCAATCTGGACAGACAGGGCTGCCACGGCTTTCCTGCTGGCCTCTTTGCCGACTGGAATGACTGCCTGAGATTGGGAACCAAAGGGGAGTCCATGTTCGTTGCATTCCAGTTATACTACGCCCTGTCCATATTCAAGGAATTTGCCTTAAGAAAGAGCTGCGGTCCGGATGCGGAATGGTCGGATAAACATATGGAGAGGCTAAGCAAGGCTTTTGACGATTTTGCCTGGGAAGGAACCCAGTATGTCCGCGGCTTTACCGAAGCCGGTTACACCATAGGCTCAAAAGCTAACGAAGAAGCCGGTCTCTGGCTGAATCCCCAGACCTGGGCCGTCATCAGCGGTGCAGCCGTTGGAGAAAGAGCGGGAATTGCTCTTGATCAGGTGTACAAGAAGCTTAATACCAGATATGGTGCCATGCTTTTCTACCCTGCATTCAAGAAATTCGGGCTTCCCGTTGCCAGGATGGTGCTTTTCAATGAGGGTACAAAGGAGAATGGGGGTATTTTCTCCCAGCCCCAGGGTTGGCTCATTCTGGCCGAAACTATTGCGGGCAACGGCAACAGAGCTTACCAATACTTTAACGAAATAAACCCTGCCGCCATGAATGAGCAGGCAGAAATCAGAGTGCTGGAGCCGTATGCTCACGGTCAGGCAACCGAGGGCATCGACACCTTGAATCACGGCCGTTCACATGTGCACTGGCTCACCGGTACGGCTTCCACAGTCATGGTTGCCATCGTCAGCGGTATTCTGGGTCTCCAGCCGGACTATGACGGTATAAACATAAATCCCTGCATTCCTGCCGCATGGAAATCCTTCAGTATGACAAAGAATTTCCGCGGAAAGCTTCTTGATATAAAGGTGGATAATTCGGCAGGCGTTGAAAAGGGAGTAAAGTACCTTATTATTAACGGAAAGAAGTCTGAGGGCTGCTATGCCGCATTTCAGGGACTTTCTGATAAAAATGATATTTTGGTGGTTATGGGATAAAGCAATGAATTTCTGTCATTCGGATAAAAAAATACCGGTGCTGAACTATCACAGTACCGGTATTTTTTATGCTCTATTTTTACTATACTCAAGATACTCAGGCAAACCTCTTCCGCAGACCCAATGTTATAAAATATATTATTGCTGAAACGATTACAATTGTTGCACCTGTGGCAGTATCCAGATAGTAGGACAATATCAGCCCGATCAGCCCTGAAACAATTGAAATCAATACAGTCAAAACGTTATACTGCCGTGCATTTGTGGAGACATTCCTGGCTGCGGCTGCCGGCAGCACCAGCAGTGAGTTTATTATCAGCAAGCCTATCCACTGGATGACCAGTGTAACCGTAACAGCTATTATTGCGGTAAAGGCCAGCTCCACGGCCATGGTATTTATGCCGCGGCTTCTGGCCAGCGATATATTGACACTGACCAGTAAAACCCTGTTATAAAATATAATCCATAAAGCAACTATTATTACTGAGAGTATAAGCAGGATTCCTATTTCAAAGGGACTTATGCTGAGCAAGTCTCCCACCAGGTATGAGTTATAGCTGATACTTCCCGAAGTTACCAGTACCACACCCAGAGCAATTGCGGCAGACGAAAACACACCGATTACCGTATCCGTTGATGTTTTCGTTTTATTTTTTATAAGTGTAATAAGTGTCGAAAAAGCAATTGAAAACACCACTGCCGACCATATTGGCTGAATGATTCCAATTACACTTCCTATGGCTATTCCTGTAAAAGCTCCATGACCAAGCGCATCTGAGAAAAAGGCCATGCGGTTGTTTACAATAATGGTTCCCAAAATACCGAATATGGGTGTTATCAGCAATACAGCCAGAAAGGCATTTTTCATAAAATCATATCCCAGCCATTCAAACGGGAGAATAGTATTCAGCAAACTGTATATCTGGTCCATGCTCATTCCCCCTCTTCACTGCTGTTAATTAATCCTGTCAGGCCGAAAGTTTCGGATAATTTTTTATCACTGTATACCTTATCCGGCGGCCCGTTTAAGATTACCGTTTTATTCAGCAGCACAACCCTGTCGGCATGTTTTTTTACAAGATCAAGGTCGTGGGATACGAGTATTATGGTCAGATCATACTTTTCTCTTATCTGCGAAACTATCTCATAAAAAACTTCAAGCCCCTTCCGGTCAACTCCCGAAACCGGCTCGTCCATTAAAAGCAGCTGCGGAACAGGTTCAAGTGCAAGAGCCAGCAATACTCTTTGAAGTTCGCCTCCCGACAGAGCTCCCAGCCTTTTGTCAATCAGCCCTTCACCCTGCACCCGGGCCAGGCAGTCCGATATCCTTTTGGTCAACTCTTTGGAAGTGCTTTGAAAGGCAGGTTTTCTGCCCATACATGCCGTAAACAGATTTTTCACACTCACAGGTGCTGCAGTATCAAACTCCAACTGCTGCGGCACGTAGCCCACCATCGGTTTGACGGTATTCTCCCCGTTGGAGCCTGCAAAGACGATTGTACCCTCATGTTTTATCTCTCCAAGGACTGCCTTTAGCAGCGTACTCTTCCCTGCCCCGTTGGGACCAATCAGGGCAGTCAGCTCTCCGCAGTGCAGATGCAGGTTTACATCGTGCAATATATCTGTTTTACCTATCCTTACCGAAAAGTCCTTTATTTGAGTACAGCAGTAACCGCTGCAAGTTCTATTGGCATCACATTTTTCCCTATGTCTTGCATTTATTTCCGACATTGTAAATATCCTTTCAAGTATAAACTGCTTCATTTATCTCATCCTGGTAAAAGCCCTGCTAAACATTTAAAATACCTATTTAAATAGTATACCAAAATTAACTTGATATTTACAGTATTGCACAGAAAACGCAAGCCCTATATTAACAAGAAAAAAAAAGCCGCCTTCAAACAATTATGATTAATAATTGTTAAAGACAGCTGTTTAGGATGTATGATAATTTTCGGGCGGCAGTCCTTTACTCCTGCACCGCCACCTTTACAATTATTTTTTTAACTTTTGACGGGCTATCCGCCATACACATAGGCTTATGCATATCATGGGGATAAAAGATGGCAAAATTGCCTGTGTCCAGCTTCAGCTGTACCCCGCCGGTGAAACTGCACAGCAGGCAGTCCTTCTCCTCATTGTAAACAGTATCCGGCGGCATTTCGCGGATATTGGCACAATGGATAAACTCACTGCCCCGGAAAATATACTGTATATCAATATATTTTCTATGCGCTTCCCACATTATTTCATTTTCCGGGACCGTTTCATATTCCTGAACCATGGCATATACCTTTTCATCATTTATCTCATATTTGCCCGGTAAGGGATTTCCGTTTATACAGGCTTCAATAAATTCAAAGGCCGGCTTGAAGCTGCTGTGCATATTAAAATATAATTCCCTGTTCTCAAATAAGTCCAAAATCATATGACATTCTCCCACCAGTTTAGTTTCAAGTTCCTGAGCAGCATCCCTGCTTATACCTTGAGGATTACCTGAGGATTGCGTCGATCAGGGCCAGCTCCTCATCTGTGAATTCCGCACAGTTCAGAGCGTCAATGTTTTCCTTGATCTGTTCAAGCCGGCTTGCCCCCAGAATAACACTTGTCACCCTGTCTCTTCTTAATACCCAGGCAAGTGCCATCTGTGTAAGGCTCTGGCCCCTTTCGGCAGCCAGCTGGCCCAACCGGTTGGCTTTCTCTATTTTCTCCGGTGTAATACTGTCTTTTGTCAAAAACACGCTGTGCCCTGCCGCTCTGGAATCAGCCGGTATTCCGTTTGCATATTTGCCGGTCAACAGCCCCTGCGCCAGCGGAGAAAAGGCTATACTTCCAATGCCCTGCTCGTCAAGCACATCCAGAACCTTTTCTGTTTGCCGGTTGAACATTGAATAGTTCATTTGATGAATGAGGCAGTGAACTCCCATATCTTTTAAAATAACGGCAGCTTTCCTGGTATCCTCCGGATTATAATTGCTGATACCCGCATATAGAGCCTTTCCGCTGCGGACTATTCCAGCCAGTGCATCCATGGTCTCCTCCAGAGGGGTATTGGGGTCGGGTCTGTGATGATAAAAAATATCCACATAGTCCAGCTTCATTCTTTTAAGGCTCTGGTCCAGACTTGCCACCAGGTTTTTCTTGCTGCCCCATTCGCCGTAAAGTCCAGGCCACATGTAATAACCGGCTTTTGTTGAAATTATTAACTCGTCGCGGTATGGCCTGAGCTCTTCACTTATAACCTTTCCAAAAGTCTCCTCGGCGCTGCCGGCACTTGGTCCATAGTTGTTTGCCAGGTCGATATGCGTAATACCCAGATCAAATGCGCCCAGCAGCATGTTTTTGCTGTTTGAATAAACCGCACAGTCACCGAAGTTGTGCCAGAGTCCAAGACTCATTGCAGGCAGCAGCAAACCGCTTTTCCCGCAGCGGTTGTACTTCATTTTTTCATATCTTGCCGTGTTTGCCGTATACTCCATAGTCCCCTCCCAAGCCATGTTATGGCTTTGAGCCGCAATAGCGGCCACAAATTGTAATAAATAATGTTAAAAATCCTTCAGCGCATCCAGGTTGGCTTTTAAGCCCGACGCAAGCACTCTGGCGTCCTGACCGAACACAACGTACTGAACACCCTTTGCCGTGACTCTGGCGGCATCTTCAGCAGTTGCTCCGATGGCCGCGCCAAGCACCATGTTGTTTTTGCGTACCCGGCTGCATATATCATTATATATCGTATTCAGGTCCAGGTCATTACCTCTGCCTGCTATGCTTCTGGACAAATCCGCAGCACCGATGAAAATTGAATCAATACCTATTACCTGCATGATCTCATCCAGATTTTCATAGCCCTCCAGGGATTCTATCTGAACTATCTTAAAGACTTTTTCATATGCGGTTTTCAAATAGGCTCCTTCGTCTTCAAGTCCGTACTTTATGGCACGGATAGGGCCCTGTCCGCGTACTCCGTGAATTTCACCGTCAGGATAGGCACAGGCTTGCACCGCCCTTTGAGCAATTTCCTTATTGTCTACAAACGGGAAAATTATGCCGTCAGGCCCCATATCCAGAATGGCTTTCATTGCAGCCGGGTCGGCAACAGGTACACGTACAAAAGCACAGCAGCCGGATCCCTGAGCTGCCACAATGTGGTGGAATATCTCCTGACGGTCCAGCGGCCCGTGTTCTGCGTCTATCCAGACGTAGTCATAACCGGCATAGCCGGCAATTTCACTTACCATGGGATCCGCCATGGTAAGAAAGAATCCCTTTACAAGTTTACCTTCGGCAATTTTTTGCCGGATATTATCAATACGATTCATATAATTCGTCTCCTTTTGAATATATTATCCTTTTACAGCGCCCAATGTAACACTGGAAAGGAATTTATCCTGAAATATTAAAAATACAATTATGATAGGGACAGTGACAAGAGTACAACCGGTTAAAACCAGCTCCCATGGAACACTGCGGGCCGAATCCAACTCATTCAGAGTGGGAAGTATTATCATAATAGGCATTAATTCTTTCTTTGTAAGCATTATTTTAGGGTAAAGTATCTCATTCCACTTGCTTAAAAACTGCAGTATTGCCAATGCACTGATGGATGGCATCGATATGGGCATAATAATCCTGTAG
>JAEWJR010000056.1:0-34338 GCA_023386445.1 Bacillota bacterium
CTGTTGTGCTAATTGAAATTTTGTTTTTGCTTTACAGATAGATTTAATCAGAATCACCTTGTGCGCGAGTACAACTTCATGAAATAAAATGCACAGTTAAAAACAATTGCGATAAATTGTCGACGAATGAAAAGCTGTTTTGCCGTCAAAGCAACAGGACGTTGCTTTGAGCTTCAAATCGAGGACAGGAGGTCGAGTTTGAGCGACGGCAAAACAGCTTTAAATGAGGCGATACAATTTTCGTAATTGTTTTGGGTGCGTCTTTATTTTATGAAGTTAGTACGGAAGTTACCAGTTGATATAAAAATATTACCTAGATAAATTAAATTAGCTGGCACAACGAGTTAATTTCTCCTGTAAGCTTTTCACTCAACTCAAACAGTTTTTTGGCCAGTTCCTCATTCTGCGAGGCCTTTGAGGATTTGGCCTTTTTGCATTTATAAAAATACTCTCCTGTAATATCCCTTACAGAGGGATCCAATGCCAGAAACAAAGCAGTACGTGCCCCTTCCTCCGGTGTCAGGAAAAACGGACTCAGCAAACCTGTAAGAGTCTTGCCGAAGCCTGTTTTCCTGTCCACCCCCATTGAGGTTGCCACTGCTCCTGGATGACAGCAGTTAACCGTTATACCGGTTCCTGCAAGCCGCCTGGCAAGCTCCCTGGTGAACAGCAGGTTGGCCAGTTTTGCCTGTCCGTAAGCCGATACTACATTATAGCCCTTTGTCAGGTTTATGTCTTCAAAATGAATTCTACCTGCCTTATGGGCGCCTGAACCTACCACTACTATTCTTGTTCCTGTGTGTCCGGGCATAATATCCAAAAGTCTGACCGTCAGGAGAAAATGCCCGATATGGTTCACCCCAAACTGAAGTTCCAGACCATCTTTGGTCTCTCTCCTGTCTACACAGATAACCCCTGCATTGTTGACCAGAATGTCCAGGCGGCCGTACCTGTTTTTAAACTCATCCGTAAAACGTCTGATATCGCTCATATCTGCAAGATCACACTGCAGCAGGTCAAGCTTTCTTGACCTATCCTGCTCCATAACTTCCTTGAAGGCCGCCTCGCCTCTTGTCCTGTCTCTGCAAAGCATGACCACCCTTGCCCCCGTGTCGGCAAGTTTTGCCGCCGTGGCCTTTCCCATGCCGGAATTGGCACCTGTTACGAGTACTATCTTTTCATCCATAAAACTACCTCGAAAGATTATTAGTATTACACTTTACATTATAGATTATATTCCTGTTAAAACAAAGAAGACCCGGATTTGTCGAGATGCAAGTAAAATTGTTTCTGTTATAATAGTGGTCTGTAACATCTAAATTCAAGCAATAGATTGCGCTCAAAACGCTTACTTGAAGCAGTACGGTTCAAAACAGGTATTTTCTTGCCTGCCCACGCTAACGCGGGGATTCGCAGCGACTCTACTATCCGGCTCTCGCGTGCTGCTCAAAGTGACATCCTGTTATTTTGCCGGCTAAATTTCAGCAAGCACTTTTACCGTGCTCTCCATTGCTTGAAGTTATACTCGCGTACCGGTTTAACTGAAAATAAAAACGGTTTAAATCCTCCTGCTGGCCTGGAGTGTTTTAAACCGTTTTTGCTTTGATTGAAAGGACTTTTTCAAATTACTCCTCAGCCACGGTATCTTTCCCGAATTTGGTTCTGGCACTTTCAGCCTGGGGGTCATGCTTAATATTTTTTGATGGAAAGGCTCCGTCTTCCTTTTTATCTTTGGTTTTTTTGCTTCTTTTATCTGTGGGCATATTTATCTCCATTTCCCGGATATTAATTCCGAACTTTCATTTTTAAATTTAAACTTAAGTATAAATAATCTTTAATAATTAGTATGTTTCCTCTAAAAATTAATATTCATATAATAACCCGGATAATCAAGCTTGACTGGGTACGAATTATATCGTAAAATCATAATATAATAATATATAAATTAATTTGGGAGGTCCGTCCATGAGTATAAAGATCCTGATAGTCGGCGGTGTTGCCGGCGGAGCAAGTGCTGCAGCCAGGCTGAGAAGGCTGGATGAAAATTCCGAGATAATTCTGATAGAAAAAGGTGAACATATTTCTTTTGCAAATTGCGGCCTTCCCTATTACATAGGTGAAGTCATAAGGGAAAAAGAAAAGCTTTTGGTTCAAACCCCTGAAAAAATGAAGGAACGTTTTAATATAGATGTCAGAATTTGTTCAGAGGTCACAAGTATAAACACCGAAAACAAAAGTGTTGAAATATTTGATAAACTTCAGAACAAAACATATATTGAATCATATGATAAATTAATACTTTCACCGGGCGCTGAACCCGTCAGGCCAAACCTGCCCGGAATCGAGGCAAAGAGGATATTTACCCTCCGTAATATACCCGACACATATAAAATAAAAGACTTTGCAGAAAACACTTTACCAAAACGAGCAATAATTGTGGGCGCCGGCTTCATAGGCCTTGAAGTGGCTGAAAACCTTCATATGAGGGGTATAAATGTCACCGTTGTTGAACTTGCCGACCATGTCATAGGACCCTTGGACTTTGAAATGGCCGCAATCGTTCATCAGCATTTAAAAGCCAAGGGAGTCGAACTTTATCTGAAGGAGGCCGTCCAGGCCTTTGAGGAAGATGAAGCCGCCATATCAGTCCAACTGTCCGGCGGCAGAATTCTAACAGCCGATATGATTATACTGGGAATAGGAGTCAGGCCTGAAACCGGGCTGGCGGTGAGAGCGGGACTGAAAACAGGGCAAACAGGCGGCATATATGTAGATGAGTATTTGCAGACCTCCAACCCGGATATCTACGCGGTGGGAGATGCAATAGAGGTAAAGGATTTTGTCAGCGGAAACCAGGCGCTGATCCCTCTGGCAGGCCCGGCCAACAAGCAGGGACGGATGGCGGCAAACAATATATACGGGCTTAAGGAAAAATACTCCGGTACCCAGGGAACTTCCATCGTCAAGATATTTGACCTTACTGTAGCTGTTTCAGGAAATAACGAGAGAATGTTAAAACGCAGCGGCACCGCTTATGAGAAATCCATCACACATACGGCCTCGCATGCAAGCTATTATCCCGGTGCCATTCCAATGTCCGTAAAACTGCTTTTCAGCAGTAACGGGGGAAAACTTCTGGGCGCGCAAATCGTTGGTTACGACGGTGTAGACAAAAGAATGGATGTACTGGCAACGGCAATGCGTGCAGGTATGACAGTTTCCGATCTGGAAACCCTTGAGCTGTCATATGCACCCCCCTATTCTTCTGCAAAAGATCCTGTAAACATTGCCGGCTACACAGCCAATAATATCCTGAAAAAAGACTCCTATGTATTTCATTGGGACGATGTGGCGGGAATTGATAGGTCAAGGGATATCCTGCTGGATGTGAGGGAAAAGGAAGAAGCTCTGCTGGGAACCATCGACGGTGCAAAAAATATTCCCCTTGACCTGCTCAGAAGCAGAATCCATGAGCTCCCAAAGGATAAAGCCATTTATGTTTTCTGCCAGGTAGGCTTAAGAGGATATCTTGCCGTGAGAATCTTATTGCAGATGGGCTTTAAAAATGTCAAAAATCTTAGCGGAGGTTACAAAACATACCAAATGGCTGTAATCAAACAATCAAATGAAGATATATTCAGTAATGACAATACCATAAAAACCGCCGGTTATTCTGCCAGAAACGAAGTAGCGGCAAGCACGGGAGGAACTCCTCTGCAAACTGCAGACCAAACCGGGAAAGCAAAGGTCAAGCTTCGGCTGGATGCGTGCGGGCTGCAATGTCCGGGGCCTATCATGACTGTTTATAATGCCATAAAGGATTTGACGGATAATGAAATCCTTGAAGTCAAAGCAACAGATCCGGCCTTTCAGGAGGATATCGCCACCTGGTGCAAAACCACAGGGAACAGTCTGCTGGGAGTAAATTATGATAAAAATGTATTCACCGCAAGGATAAAAAAAGAAATAAAAAAGGAAAATAATACTATTGTGAAGAAAAATAATAAATCGATGATTGTATTCAGTAATGACCTGGATAAGGCAATTGCATCCTTCATTATTGCAAACGGAGCTGCCGCTATGGGAAGAAAGGTCACCATGTTTTTTACCTTCTGGGGGCTGAATATTTTAAGAAAATCAGAGGGACCGGGTGTAAAAAAAGACTTTATTTCCAGAATGTTTGGTGTTATGATGCCTAAGGGATCAAAAAAGTTATCCCTGTCAAAAATGAATATGGCAGGTATGGGACCAAAAATGATACGATACCTTATGAACAAGAAGGAAGTATATTCCCTGGAAGTCCTCATAGAACAAGCTAAACAGAATGGTATCGAATTTGTTGCCTGCAATATGTCCATGGACATTATGGGCATTAAAAAAGAGGAGCTTATTGACGGTGTCACCATTGGAGGCGTAGCATCCTTTCTTGGTTCGGCCGAGGAGTCCGATATGAACTTATTTATTTAATTTATTCCATATTGGAAAAAGTTACTTTCGAGGAGGTTTCCAATTGATTGATTTAAAACTATATGAAAAAAAAGCAGATAAAATAAAAGCAATAGCACACCCGCACAGGCTCTGCATCATAAAGGGCCTGCTGGAGGGCGGCTGCAATGTAACTAAAATACAGGAATGCCTTGGCCTCCCGCAGTCAACGGTTTCGCAGCACCTTGCAAAGCTCAAGTCCGCAGGAATAATAGCAGGAGTGCGCAATGGTCTGGAAATCTGCTATAGAGTCGTGGATGAAGATGTCATAAATATAGCCGGAATTCTTTTAAGTGAGGATATTAAGAAAAATAAATAACCGTTTATCCCTTTTTTTCCTTCTCTATTTTGCGCCAGTGATATATGAATGAAGGCAGTGCCACAATTACCACTGCGGTGGATTTTGCTACATTCTTGCTTCTTTCGGTTCTCTGGTTCTGTTCACTTTTCCTTTGACTCTCTTCATAGGCCTTTTTTTCCTCTTCGGTCATTTGCCGGTTTTTATCTATTGGTAATGTATCGTAGTAATAATTTGTAGGAAAAAGCAGGTCGGCCAAATTCTGAATTGTAAAAATCAACCCTATAAGTATCAGCATCAATGACACAAAGCTGACAAAATACAAATAAACATTTCTGAGTCTGGACATCGTTTACCTCTGCGCGGAATTTAGCGGGATTGCCCAAAGCCCTGGCAATCCTTTTCAAATTCCGGATTTAGTTATATTAATATACTATTGAATTGACTTTAACTCATGTTCTGTCAAATGATCCACGAAAAGCCCCTTCAGTTCTTCCTCCGCCGAGCAGTTTCTCTGGTAATACCAGTACTTTACATCGGCCTCTATCTGCTCGTCCGTTCCCTCCGGTCTTTTAGGATAAACGGCAATCAGCGCTTTTGTTTCCTTATCCCTTAAGCCAACTTTTTCAAATCTCTCGAATTTACCCATCCAAGTACCATCTGCCTTTCCGCCCACGGAATATTTATACACCGCACATACCGTGAGCCGGGATATGGCGTGTTTCTCTACCCAAAAAACCTTGAGCAAACTTATTTTTGTACCAAATCTTATGCCTTCCTGAGCAATAAAAAATCGGGTATATATATTTATACCCAATTATCAAAATTTTAAAAAATACATTTCTTATTTAATTCTATTTTTTTAAGCATTGCCTGATCTGATCTGCAAATTCGGCATCCCCGGATATGACTATTCTTTTGACACGGCCCAAAGATACAGCGACGCTACCGTCCCATAAGGAGAATACCTTTTGGCATACCTGTCAAACCGTTCTTTTGTCAGCGCTTTCAATCCATACAATTTCATCATTCCACGTTGGATGGCAAGATCGCCCCAGCTGACCACATCAGGCCTTTCCATGGAAAATATCAAAAGCATCTCGGCAGTCCACTTCCCTATTCCGTTAAGAGAGGAAAGACAGGAAATCACCTGGGCATCTTCACTCCTTTGAAGCTGTTCAAGATCAATTTTTCCGTCCAGTACCGCCTGACCGATACCTTTTATATACTGTACCTTCCGGTGTGACAATCCGCACTGCTGTATCCGGTCGGCTGATACCTCAGCTATGGTTTCCGGTGTAATCTCACCAAGTTTTTGGGTTACCCTGTTCCACACCGTTTCAGCAGCCCTGGCAGATATCTGCTGTCCCACGATACTGTTCACCAGTGCAGCAAACAAATCAGGTATTACTTCACGTTCAATCCTGCCTATTCTGTCAATTGCAGCACCAAGCTTTTTATCTTTTTTTCTGAGGTAATCGATTTCCTTTTGTCCATATTTAAATATCCGCATGGTTTTGTTCAATCTCCAGCAGTTGATGTTTGGTCTCCAGACCGCCTCTGTAGCCTGTAAGCTTTCCGTTTGAGCCTATAACCCTGTGGCAGGGGATAAACAGAGGGATTGGATTTCGGTTATTGGCCAGCCCCACTGCCCTTGAAGCCTTGGGATTACCTGCCGCTGCGGCTATATCCTTGTAGCTTCTTGTTTCTCCAAAAGGGATCTCACATAGACATTGCCATACATTTTTCATAAAATCGGTTCCCTGCGGAGCCAGAGATATTGAAAAAACCTTCCTTCTACCGGAAAAATATTCTTCCAGCTGCTGCCGGGCTTCCTTTATAATTTCTGTTTCCCTGACTGTGTATTCCTCTCCCTTGAATGCTGCCGTAGCTGTATTACTTATTTTGCCTTCAGTGCCTGGTAAATCAATTCCAGACAATTCCCCTTCAAAAAAAACATTTGTTATGTACCCATCTTTTTCTGCAATTCCGATACGCCCTATCACAGTACTGTAAATAAATATGTTTTTCATTTGGTTATACCTCTCTAAAAATATTCCGCATTACCTGTTACACTGAAAATAACACAATATCAAAGTTAATTCAACACACCCTGTTCATTTATTTTTCAGCAGGTTGTTTTTAGCTCCTACTGATGATAGGATAATATTGTTACTGTAATTCATAAACTGTGGAAATGGTGATAAACGTGCAAAAACATGATTCTTCAAAAAGAACCTATGAATCAATAATTGACTCTATAAAAACCGACCTGATCACCGGAAAACTCTCCTCCGGGGACAAGCTCCCGCCTGAAAGGGATCTGGCCAGGCAGTTCGGGGTGAGCCGTACATCTATCAGAGAGGCTTTACGGACACTTGAAATACTTGGTGTAATTGAAAGTATCCAGGGCTCGGGAAACTTTATTACCGGAAATTATACAAAGAGCCTCACAGAATCAATGTCCATGATGTTTTTGCTGCAGCAGTTCAACAGCCTGCAGATAAGTGAATTGAGAGAAGCTCTCGAAACAAAGGCAGCTCTCTTGGCTGTTGAAAATATAACCGATGAACAAATAAAAAGGCTTGAGGAAATAGTCAGAGAAATGTCTGTAACAGAGGACGAAAACAAAAATGTCGCACTGGACAGTGAACTCCACTACACAATTGCCGCAGCTTCGCACAATAGCATTATCATACAGATACTCAAAATTCTGGAGGAGCTGATAAACATATATATCAAGGATAGACGCAAGGAAATTCTATCCAATAAGGACAATGTGTCGAGACTCCAAAATATTCATGAAAGAATTGTCTATTCTTTAAAGGACAGAGATCCGAAATCCACTCACGAAGCCATTATGCAGCATTTTGACATCATTGCCGAATACATTAAACACAATTGATTTTCAAACACTTTTGACCTCTTGGAGGTCCTTTTTTATGCCAGAAATATACAGGTGAATCTAAATTCATTAGTTAAATAAATAACTATTGTTTACATCGCTTTAGTGATAATGTAATATAAAGATGCAAATTGGTATGACCAATATGTATAAATTGCACAAGACACCTGAAATTCATTTGTTAAATTTTTTTACTCAAATTGGTCATACCAATTTGCAGCACTTCATTATGTTACCAAGCTCAATTACGATTGAAAGCCTTTGCCCTCCAGACAAATATTGCTTTTAAGCTGGCTTTCAGCGGACACTAATTGACTTTACTCAAAGATAACCAATACTAATTATCAAAGGAGAGAAGCCATGAATATCGCTGTTTTATTTGTATTAGCTCTTTTACCCATACTGTGGCTTATTGTTTCACTGGGTGTACTTAAGTGGCCGGGCTATAAGGCATGTCCCATCGCCTTCGGCTTGACGGCGGCTCTTGCAGTATTTGTATGGAAACTCAATCTGCTGGACACTCTTACCGCAGGTCTGGAGGGTGTGGCCCTGGCAATATGGCCAATAACTCTGGTTATCATTGCAGCAGTATTTACTTATAACCTGTCTCTCCATACCGGAGGCATGGATGTAATTAAAAGGATGATAACAGGTGTTACCACTGATAAAAGAATACTGGTACTTATTCTGGCCTGGGGCTTCGGCGGTTTTCTTGAGGCCATAGCCGGCTTCGGGACAGCGGTTGCCATACCGGCGGGAATACTTGTCGCACTGGGTTTCAACCCTCTTTTTGCCGCAGTGATCTGCCTCATATCCAATACAACTCCTACGGCTTTCGGTGCCATAGGTATCCCGGTAGTAACATTGGCCAAAGTAACCGGTCTTGATGTATCCCAGTTGTCCTATGCCGTGGGAATTCAGCTTTTACCGCTGGTTATGCTGCTTCCCTTCGCACTGGTTATGCTCACAGGCAAATCCTTTAAAGCCGTTAAAGGAATCTTCGGCATCACACTGGTATCGGGTATCTCCTTCGCAGTGCCCCAGCTTCTGATAGCAAAATACCTTGGACCTGAACTTCCGGCAGTTGTGGGTGCGGTTTGTTCAATGATATGTACGGTAATAGCTGCAAAACTTTTTAAAGGCAAGGCGCAGGTACCGAAGGAATATCAGATACAAGCGGCTGCAACGGCAAAACATGAAAAGATAACCCTGAAACAAGGGTTGATGGCCTGGCTGCCATTCATACTGGTATTCCTCTTCATCCTGTGCTCTTCAACACTGATTCCTCCGGTAAATGAGGCCTTGTCGGCAGTTAAGACATCCGTTCAAATATTTACCGGCGAAGGGGCAAAACCTTATACCTTCTCCTGGCTGGCAGCACCCGGAACGCTGATTATTATAGCAACTTATATCGGCGGTATTATCCAGGGTGTAAAGTTAAAAACAATAACAAGCATACTTTTAAAAACGGTTAAACAGTTGATTAAATCCACTATTACAATAGTCTCCATCATTGCTCTGGCCAAGGTAATGGGTTACAGCGGAATGATAAACTCAATAGCCACCGTGCTGGTTATGATCACCGGTTCGTTTTATCCGCTGGTCGCACCTCTTATAGGAGCCCTGGGAACATTTGTAACCGGCAGTGATACATCAGCAAATGTATTGTTCGGCAATCTCCAGTCCGAGGCTGCAAAGGCAGCCGGAGCCAATCCCTACTGGATAGCTGCCATAAACACAGGCGGAGCTACGGCAGGAAAAATGATCTCTCCCCAGAGTATCGCCATAGCGGTTGCAGCTACAGGCCTGGCAGGCAGTGAAGGTAAGATTCTCGGAAGCACCATAAAGGTTTGTGCGGTATATGTAATCATTTTGGGATTAATAAGCTATTTCTGCAGTTCAATATTCGGTTTCTAGTATTCTGTAACAGCTAAAACCACAAGTTTTAAATACTATTAATATGCTGCACGGCCAATTAACCTCCTTTATTCGCCTTACAGCGGATGAGTAGAGAACAAATTTCATCACATTTTATGGCCGCAATGCGGCTCAAAGCCATAGCATGGCTTGGGAGGTCAATATGAATATTTTGGTTTGTATAAAACAGGTACCCGGTACCAATAAAGTTGAGGTTGATCCGGTCACCGGAGTTTTAAAAAGAGACGGAGTGGATTCAAAAATGAATCCCTATGATCTGTATGCACTTGAAACAGCTCTGAAATTAAAGGAAGCTCACGGCGGCTCTGTTACAGTAATAAGTATGGGCCCCCCCCAGGCAAAGCAGATAATAATGGAGTCTTTTGCAATGGGCGCCGATGAAGGCATACTTCTTTCTGACAGAAAGTTCGGGGGTTCCGATGTACTTGCAACCAGCTATACTCTCTCACAGGGAGTGTCACAGCTCGGACAATTTGAGCTGATACTGTGCGGCAAACAGACCACCGACGGCGATACAGCCCAGGTAGGTCCGGAAATGGCGGAATATTTGAATATACCCAGCATATCCAATGTTAAAAAATTAATTAAAATAGGAGACAGTAACATTACGGTTGAAATGGATATGGCAAATACCGTTGAAATTGCCAAGGTACCCTACCCCTGCCTTCTGACTGTAGATAAGGATATCTACCAGCCGCGGCTCCCCTCCTACGTCAAAAAGATGGAGACAAAAAACCGTGAAATAAAAATCATTTCATTTAATGATCTGAGGGATCAGGATGAAAAAAAATACGGCTTAAACGGTTCTCCCACACAGGTGCAAAGAATATTCCCCCCTGAGGCCAACAATCACCGCGAACTCTGGAAGGATACCACTGATAATATTCCCGAGAAATTATTCAACAAAATCAAAGAATTGAAATTTGTTTAGGAGGCAAACCATGTCAAAATTAATAATCCATCAAGATAAAATAACAAATATCGAAGAATTTATTTCCGTTTGCCCCTTCAGTGCCCTGGAGAATAATAATGGCAGGGTTGAGGTAAACAGTGCATGTAAAATGTGCGGACTCTGTGTAAAAAAAGGACCGGCAGGCGCTGCCGAGCTGTTGAAGGAAGAGCAGGCCGGTATAGACAAATCCGCCTGGAACGGTATAGCGGTCTATGTGGATCATGTTAACGGGGATATTCACCCCGTAACCTACGAATTGATCGGGAAAGCCAGAGAACTGGCAGATAAGGTAAACCACAAGGTTTACTGCATATTTATGGGTAATAAAATCGGAGACAGTGCGGCCGAGCTGCTTCATTACGGAGTTGATGAAGTATATGTTTATGACTATGAAGAATTGGATCATTTTAAAATAGATGCCTATACCTCAGTGTTTGAAGACTTTATAAACAAAATAAAGCCTTCCTCCATCCTGGTAGGTGCAACCAGCGTCGGGAGACAGCTTGCCCCCAGAGTAGCTGCCAGATTCAGAACAGGACTTACAGCCGACTGCACCATCCTGGATATCAGGGAAAACACTGATCTTGTTCAGATAAGGCCCGCTTTCGGCGGAAACATCATGGCAGAGATCATGACCCCAAATGCAAGACCTCAGATGGCCACGGTCCGTTATAAGGTTATGAATTCCCCTGAAAGAAAAGCAGCTCCGGCAGGCAAGATCACAAACGGCATGGTTTCCAGGGAATATCTGGAGTCCAAAATTGATGTCCTGGGAGTTGTTGAAAAGCCAAAGGAAAATCTCATAGAAAACGCCGATGTTCTGGTTGTTGCAGGCAGAGGGGTCAGATCACAGGAGGATCTGAAGCTTATCAAGGAACTGGCCGACCTTCTGGGAGGAGAGATGGCCTGCACCAGACCCATGATCGAAGCAGGCTGGTTTGATGCAAAAAAACAGATCGGCCTGAGCGGCAGAACAGTGAGACCCAAGCTTATAATAACCTGCGGTGTTTCCGGTTCGGTACAGTTTGCAGCCGGTATGAACAACTCTGATTATATATTTGCAATAAACAAGGATGAAAAGGCATCAATCTTCAAAATAGCACATTACGGCATTGTTGGGGATTTATACGATATTCTGCCGAAGCTCATCGAAAAAATCAAGGTATCAGGAAGGAGTTTATAAATGAATTACAAAATATTCAACCAGAAGGACTTCGAAGCTGTAAATCAGATAATAGGCGACGCAGAAAGAGTTCTTTACAGTGAAAATATAAATGAAGAGTACAGCCATGATGAGCTGGGAGGCACTGAATGTTATCCGGACATTGTTGTCCGTGCGGTTTCAACCGAAGAAGTGTCCGCAGTAATGAAATATGCCTCTGAAAACAACATTCCCGTTACGCCCAGGGGATCGGGCACCGGTCTTGTGGGAGGTGCCGTACCCATAAACAAGGGAATTGTTATGGATCTGAGCCTGATGAACCATTTTCTTGAGCTTGATGAGGAAAATCTGACAGTCACTGTTGAACCGGGCGTTCTGCTTATGGAACTCTCAAAGTATGTTGAGGAGCATGATCTGTTCTATCCCCCCGATCCGGGCGAAAAGACCGCGACAATCGGCGGCAATATCAACACCAACGCAGGCGGTATGCGTGCGGTAAAATACGGTGTTACGAGAGATTACGTAAGAGGTCTGGAAATAGTTCTGCCCAACGGCAATATTGTTAATTTCGGCGGCAAGGTGGTTAAAAACAGTTCCGGTTATGCCATGAAGGATCTGATAGTTGGCTCTGAGGGCACTCTGGGCATAATAACAAAGGCAACCTTAAAGCTTCTGCCGCTGCCCAGAAAAGCAATCAGCCTTTTAATACCGTTTCCCTCTCTGGAGCAGGCTATCAGAACAGTGCCCCTGATTATAAAATCAAAAACCATTCCTACTGCTATTGAATTTATGCAGAGACAGACAATTATGGATGCTGAAGAATTTCTGGGTAAAAAGTTCCCTGACAACCAGTCGGACTCCTATCTGCTCCTGAAATTTGACGGCAATTCCACAGAAGAAATTGAAGCCTCCTATGACAAGGTTGCAAAAATTTGTCTGGAACAGGGTGCCCTTGACATTCTGATATCCGATACCGAGGAAAGAAATGATTCCATCTGGAAGGCCAGAGGTGCATTCCTTGAAGCAATTAAAGCCTCTACCACCTATATGGATGAAGTTGATGTAGTTGTACCGAGAAACAAGGTTAGCGAAATAGTTGAATTCAGCCATAAACTTCAGGACCAGGTGGGTGTGAGGATCAAGAGCTTCGGCCATGCCGGAGACGGTAATCTCCACGCTTATATTCTGAAGGATGATCTCAGCGAAGAAGAATGGGAAAAGAGACTTGCCCTGGCTATGGAGGAAATGTATAAAAAGGCAAATGAACTCCGGGGCCAGGTATCGGGAGCGCACGGTATCGGCTATGCAAAGAAGCCTTATCTGAAGGAATCCCTTGACCCGGAAATAATGGGTATAATGAGAGGGATAAAGCTGGCTTTCGACCCGAAAAATATATTAAATCCCGGAAAGGTATGCCAGTAACAAATTTTATCGGGCTGTGCAATTAAGAAGCTGCAATACAGGCTGACTCTTTTAATTGTAGTTTCTGCCAACAAACACAATGTGGCGGGTAAGCCGGCATTGATTTTACCGGTACTCCCGTACAAAAATTAAGTCAAAGGATCGCTCCCCAAGCAGTTGCTTGAATTTTTATTGGCTGCATCATTTGAACTTCGCTGAAAAATTCAGCAACTGCTTTCTATCGAGCCTTCCTTTGACTTTAATTTTGTCCTCGCGTACCGATAAAGACAAATGTTCCTCTGCACATCGTATTTTGTTGTTTGAGTGTTACAGATAAAAAGTCATTTTGTGGTTATTGCAGCCTGTCTATATTGATCTGTCCGGTAAAGCTGGTGCCGGCATAATTCCTTCCGGCTTTAAGATATTTTTCAACATACTGCTGGAGAATCCTGCACATATGCTTGACAAATTTGATAAAATAATAATACAATTACATCAATATTATTTTACAAATCATGCAACTGGCGGAAAATATGAATAATCATATGGGAAGCATGATCAATGAAAATTATCGACCGTCTGGGTAGCCTATTTACCCAGGCGGTTTCTATTTTTTAAGGAGGTTTAAAAAAAATGTATAAATTGAAATATGGTTGTAACCCAAATCAAAATCCTGCACAAATCCGGCCGGTTACCGGACAGTTACCTTTCAAAGTACTTAACGGAAATCCAGGGTATATAAATTTTATGGATGCTCTTAACTCCTGGCAGCTTGTCAGTGAATTAAAAACAGCTCTTGACATGCCTGCTGCCGCTTCTTTTAAGCATGTCAGCCCTGCCGGTGCAGCAATAGGGTTACCATTGTCTGAAGACCTTGAAAAGGCCTATTTTGTTGAAGACGTTGATCTATCGCCGCTTGCTTCGGCGTATGTCCGCTCAAGAGGTGCGGACATAGTATCGTCATATGGGGATTGGGCAGCCCTTAGTGATATTGTGGATAAGCCTACGGCTCTCGTTCTAAAAAGAGAGGTTTCCGACGGCATAATCGCACCTGGTTATACCCAGGAGGCATTTGAAATTCTTAAACAAAAAAAAGCCGGCAAGTATAATATTATCCAAATAGATCCTTCATATAAGCCCTCTGAGCTGGAAACAAGACAGATATTCGGCATAGAGTTTGTACAAAAACGAAACAACTATATTCCATGCTATCAGGATATTAAAAACAGTTGTAGTATTATTAATGACTTGAGATGAGTATAATAACATCTTTACATATGCTCATTATAAAACTCGGTGTAATTTGCCAGCTGGCTTTTGAGCAGGTTTGGAGTGTCTATTTTATATGGGCAGTGCTCCCTGCACTGGCCGCATTCAATACATTTATTTATCAGCTCCATTTTATCCCTGAAACCGTCCTGCAGGAACTGCTGATAGGGGGCCCTCCTCAAAAGCAGGGAGATTCTTGCCTGGGTAGGTATCTCTATACCTGCGGGACATGGCATACAGTAGCCGCAGCCCCTGCAGAAGTTGCCCGCCAGCTCTTCCCTGTCTTTATTGATAACCTCCCACAAGGCGTGATCCAGCACAGGAGGATTTTTTTCCAGGGACAGAAACTCGTCCAGTTCCCTCTCCCGCTGAATTCCCCATATAGGTACGACATTTTCATACTGCCGCAGGAAGGCAAAGGTTGACGCTGCATTTGTTATAAGACCGCCTGACATTGCTTTCATGGCGATCAGGCCCACATCACATTTCATACATTCCTCTATCAGCTCCAGATCCACATCCGAGGATAAGGAGCTCAAAGGAAATTGCATGGTATCATACAGCCCCGATACAACTGCCTCCATAGCTGTTTTTATTCTATGGTTTGTGATACCAATAAAACGTATCATCCCCTTCTTCTTTGCCTCCAGAAGTCCTGCATAAGTGCCGTCCGGATCATTGGGATCAGACAGATCGGCAGGATTGTGCAGCTGAAGAATATCTACATAATCGGTTTTCATGTTTTTAAGACTTGTCTTAAGGTGTTCAAACAGTGTCTTTTTATCGCTGGCAAAGGTTTTAGTAGCTATTATAATATCCTTTCTGACTTCAGATAGAGCATATCCGATCTTTTCTTCGCTGTCGGTGTAAGCTCTGGCCGTATCAAAAAAGTTAATTCCGTTATCATATGCCTTTAATAACAGTTTTTTTGCTTCATCAAAGGAAACCCTCTGTATGGGAAGTGCTCCAAAGCTGCTTCTTGTAACCATCAGACCCGTGCGTCCCAATCTTGTCTTTTCCATAAAAATCACCAACCTTTTCTTTGTGTCTGAATTCAACTCTGTATTTCATAATTATAGTCCTAAAAAGTAATCAAATGCAAATACATGAAGAAAGTGGCTGTACTCTGTTCTTTGTGAATTTTTCTGCTGGCAGCAAAAAAGCTATCATATAAATATACATAGCCAGCAGTGGGCATGCAAAAAATTCCTGGCAGGTTTAATAGAGGTTCAGGAGAAGTAATAGAATAAGTTATAGTTTGGATTTTTAATATGCCGGAAAATTTGATCCGGGATTTAAGAAATTAATCAGGACTTATACCATATTTAGAAATTGTGAAAGATGTGTTGTCCTTGGGATATAAACAGGTTAAAAAGTACTTCAAGATTATTTTATACGTCGCAATATAATCTCTTCCTGCTTTGAAACCTGTTTTTCAATATGGTCAAGCTTTTCAGCATTCTGCTTATATCCATCAAACAAAGCTTCAATTTTGGGCACTAAATCATTCTCAAGCTTTATAATATCAGTTTTGTCGGATTTTTCGTCCAACTTTTTATTAACCACATCAAACTGCTGTTTTATTTCCGAATACAATTTTGTCATAAATTCAAAGATTTTTTCATCCATGCTCAAACCTCCTGAGAATTTAATTATATCATATAGTAATTAACATTTATATAGCATTGTCAGCGGATTAAATAAATTCCCATATGCCGGAAAACAGCCCGGTGTACTTCATTTACACGGGCTGTTTTGACGGCTGTTTACCGTACAGTTTTATTAAAATTTTATTATTTAACTTTGCTATTTACCTGCCTCTTGCCATCCACAGCTATTTCAGAGTGAATTCGGCCTTTAAAAGGTCCTTATCGGCAGAGGACGCTCCTATCATAGCAATATAAACTATATCTTCCACAATCCAGTCTTTTGAGGTTTCGCAGTAATAAGCCAGTTCCTGCCTGTCAAGCTCAATGGTAACCGTCTTTTCCTGCCCCGGCTCCAGGCTTACTTTTGAAAAGCCCTTCAGATCCTTCACATGGCGCTCGACCCGTGAATTTTTATAGCCCACATAGAGCTGAACAACCTCATCCCCCGCCATTTTACCTGTATTTTTAACCTCAACGCTTACGGTGATTTTACCATTTTCAGCGGAAGCTCTGGCGTTGCTGTAGCTGTAGGTGGTGTAACTCATACCGTAGCCGAAGGGGTAAGTGACCTCATAATTGTTTTTATCCGCAAGGAAATACCCGTGGTAATAATCATAAATTATTTCAGTAGCATCAATATCATAATAGGGAAGCTGCTGCGGAGTTGCCGGAACCGTAACAGGCATTTTTGCCGACGGATTCACCTTCCCGAACAAAATATCCGCAAGTGCCGTTCCCCCCTCCATACCCGGATACCACTGCATGAGAATTGCTTTGGCAAAGTTCTTCCAGGGCTCAACAATTATTGTACTGCCGCCCTGCAATACTACTATGACATTGGGATTGACCCTGGAAACCGTCTCAATAAGATCTTCCTCCTCGGGGTGCAGACCCAGATTTTTTCTGTCTCCTCCGATATCTCCGCCGTTTGTAATAAATTCTCCCTCATCAAATGAAGTAAGGCCTGCAACCACCACCACTGCATCGGCATCTCTTGACAGCTCCTGTGCCTGATGGGGAGTCCTTCCGTCAACATAGCGAATTTCAATGCTGTTGCCGGCTTCATTGACAAGCCCCTGAAGCGGCGTGACCACATACGGCGGGAATACGGCACTGCTGCCCTTCAGGTCACCTGTATTGGGCTGTGCGGCCAGCTTTCCGACCACCGTAATTTTTTTAATCCTGTCCCTGTCGAGGGGCAATATGCCGTCATTCTTAAGAAGAACCGTGGATTTTTCAGATACCACCAGAGCCAGGGCCGCATGTTCTTTTGAACCCATTTTATCTTCGGAATACAAGTCCCTGTCACCCACAAAGGAAAATCTGATCTTTTGACTCAGAATGCGCCTGACCGCCTCATCAATCCTGCCTTCGTCGACCTTTCCATCCCTGACCGCTTCCACAAGTCTTTCTCCAAAATACTGTGTTGCATACATTTCGATGCACATACCGCCGTTAGCTGCTTCGACGGTATCTCTCACACCCCATATGAAGTCGGACATTACCAGGCCTTTAAAACCCCAGTCCCCATTGAGTATCTGATTGAGAAGGTAGCCGTTGTGCCCGCACCACTGCCCCCTTACACGGTTGTAGGCACTCATTATTGCTGCTGCGCCCGCATCCACGCATGCTTTAAAGTGGGGGAGATAGATTTCCCTCAGGGTTCTTTCGTCCATCTGCACGTCAACCTTGAAGCGGGAGTTTTCCATACTGTTTGCGGCATAATGTTTTATGCACGCCATCATGTGCTTTTGAACACCCCTGGTCAAAGCCGCACCCATTTTTCCCAGGAGAACCGTATCTTCTCCATAGGTTTCCTGGGCACGTCCCCAGGCAGGGTGGCGCAGCAGGTTTATACACACCCCCGCAAAGAAATTTGCGCCGCCCGAGCGGCCTTCTATTCCAATAACCTGTCCGACACGTTCCTCCAGCCCGGTATCCCAGGAGGAGCCGCGGGCTATGGATACAGGAAAGGCGGTGGCATGATAGCCCAATACTATCCCTGTTGGTCCGTCTGTAAATTTAACTGCCGGTATATCAAGTTCCAGGTCTTCTCCCGCATAATAGGGTATAAAATTGTATCTCGGAGGATTGATGGGTGCATATCTTGCATAATTATCGCAAGACATCTGATGAACCTTTTGCTCCAGGGACATTTCACTCAAAACCTCCTCTGCAAGCCTGTCAATCTCTTCATCAGACATAGGAGGCAAATTTTCAAACCTTCCCCATTCAGTCTTCAAATGCTTAATGGGGTTCTCCTCCAGCTCCTTTAGAATAATACTGTCAAATTCTTTTTTTTCTTTTCTTGGGAGACGAAAGTATTCGTCACAATGAAAAATCCTGGTATTTACTGCCATATGTGCAACATCTCCTGATCATCGTAGTAATATTATTTTAGTTTATAAATGCGGTTTTAATACAAATACGGCAAACTTTTATCAGTTTTAAAGCAATTTCATCAGAGAATAACCGTTTTATTCGGGATTGTTAAGCTTTTCTCTGAACTCTTTTGGAGACAGCCCTGTATTTTTCTTAAAAGCCAGAGAAAAATAATTGGTATCGTGATATCCTATCTTTTCGGCAATCTCGTACGTTTTCAGCCTTGACGCCCCCAGAAGCTGCTTTGCCTTCTCAATGCGGAGCCTGGTGATGTATTCGTTGCAGCCCTCTCCCATTTCCTTCTTGAACAGCCTGGAAAAATAATTGCGGGCGACATGGAACTGTTCTGCCAGAGTGAATACCGTAAGATCCTCGGTCAGCTTCTCGTTAATATATTTTGCAGCGGCTTCAACTATCTCATGCATTTGTTTTTTATTGGTATACATCAGCTTTGCAATGAACATTTCTATAAAAACGCAGCAATTTTCAAGGTCATTGCCCTGCAGAGTCGTTATCAAGGTCTCCAACCGGCCGTCGGCCTGGTAGCCTGTAGTTTTCAGATACTCCCAGTAAAAGGCCGAAGCGAGCTCGTAGAATTTTTGCTCTGCGTTGACCTTTTTCATTCCTGAGTTTCTTACCTCGTCAATATACAGCTTAAGGTACTTTTTTACCCCTTCGGTATCCGGTATACTCTCCAGCATTTTATTTCTGTAGTAGGAAAGCTTATCCTTCTGCCTGGAGCCTTCAACAACCGGGCTTTCTTCCGGCAAATTGACTTCTGTTTTGTTTGCTTTCACATTCTCTTTTGCTTTCATGTACGAAGTTTTTATTTTTGAAATGTTGGCTGCAATCGGACCGATACCAGTCTCCAAATCTACATCATATTCCACATTTACAATTTCCTGAAGCTTGGATATCTGCTCCTCGGCACTGTCATCATTATTTTTTATATAATAAATTACAACAATATCTCCATCCCTGTTTTGAAAGGTCCAACCGGAATTATTGGAATCAATCATATCTATAAGAATGGTTTTAATTGAAATCAGCAACAGATTTTTATGCAGTACCCATACACTGTCGCCCGACAGCACAGGTGATATCAGACATACCTGGTACCGGCAGTTCTCCTCCAGAACAAGATCATCAATATCTATCCCTTCTGTTTCATTAGCCTTTTCGGTCAGCTGCATGAGTGATTTTTCAAAAGCCCTCTGATTTTCCAGTACTCTTTTTCTGTTGAGGATGTTGTATTTCAAGGAGGACTGCAGCTCATTTTTAATATTCTCCACCTGAAGTTTGATGCTGTTTGCCAGACTGACTTCATCAACCGGCTTCAGGATGAATTCTTTTACACCAAGATAGCAGCTCTTTTGAGCGTATTTAAAATCATCATAACCCGTAAGTACAAGCACCCTGAGATTGGGAAGGAATTCAAGCATAAGCCTGGTCATTTCCAGACCGTCCATTTCAGGCATACATATATCAGTCAGTACTATATCGGGTTTTGTTTCACGGGCAAGCTCAAGGGCTTCCTGCGCACAGGAAGCAGTCCGGACTTCATCTATCTCAAGCTTTCTCCATGGAATCATATTATACAAGCCGTTCCGGATCATTATCTCGTCGTCAACTATCAGCACTTTGTACAATATACATCACCAGCCTTTTCCTTTAAGTCTATTTTCCCAACTAATAAAGAAACCCTTTGCAAATTATATATTGAACATATTTCATAATAATTTTTGTGGCCGCTATTGCGGCTCATGGAGGTTAGCTTGAAAGACTTCGCTAACGCTCGTCTTCCAAACTAACCTGTGAACTTATGGCCGTGCGAAATATTCAAAGTATTTGCAATACTGCAATACTTTGAAAGCGCACATGGCCAATTAACCTCCTTTATTCGCCTCATAGCGGATGAGGGAGCGAAGAGCTTTCATTACAGTTTTGCGGCCGCTATTTCGGCTCATGGAGGTTAATATGCAATCTGACATTTACGGTGACACCGCCGTACTCGTTACTCTCATAAAACAAGCCATAGGGGTTTCCGTAAAACAGTTTTATTCTTCTGTGAACATTCCTGACTCCGTATCCCACACCCGAATCGTTATCTTCCAGCGTACGGTTCAAGCTTTTTATCTGATCCGGAACCATACCGATACCATTGTCAATGACTTTGACGATCAGATCCTCCCCTTCCCGGACAGCGGTTATTTTTATAAAGCCCTTGGACGACTTGACTCTCAAGCCGTGATATATTGAGTTTTCCACCAGGGGCTGAAGGGTCATTTTAGGTATCATTACCTCGAGAAATTCCTCAGGGATATCAATATAACTTTCCATCTTGTCCTTATACCGCATTTCCTGTATGGTCAGATAGTTTTCAACATGCTGGGACTCATTCATCAAGGGAATAATGGCTTCTCCACGGCTCAGGCTTATGCGGTAGAAGCCCGCCAGGGCTTTTACCATGGTCGATATCTCCTGATGCCCGTTCATAAGAGCCTGCCATTGTATTGACTCCAGCGTGTTATAAAGAAAGTGCGGGTTTATTTGTGCCTGAAGTGCCTTAAACTCGATCTCCTTTAACTGCCTTTGTTCGTCATATATTCTCTGCATAAGGACGTTTATCTGCTCCACCATGAGATTGAAACCTTTTGATACCTGTTCGAAATCATAGCCGACGTCCGACAGGTTTATGCGTGTAGTCAGATCCCCCTTTGAAACCATGGACATCCTGTATATCAAATCATTAAAGGGCCTTAGCAGATGCCGGCTGAAAATCAATGAAATAAATGACGCCAGAATTATTGTGAAGATAACTATGGCCAGTATTGCCAGAAGCATTACATTATTATCTCTGAGGAGGTAACTGATGGGAAGAGTACCTACCACATACCAGTCCCAGTCTTCTATATATTTGTATACAACCAGTTTTCCCCCTATCTCAGCCGAGCCGTCCTGCTTATCCAGAATTTCATTCAGCTCGGCATTTGAACTGATTTTGCTCTTGTCGGTATGTGAAACAATTGTACCCTCTCCATTCATAATAAAGGTCTCAAGCGGAAGATCCCTTTTGCTGTGAGAATAAAATCTGGCTACAACGTCCTCAGTTACGGATATTCCCAGCATGCCGATGGGTCTCTTTATCCTGTATATATCAAATATGGGCTGGTATATTGTAAGAGTATATTTCTTCGTAATTATTGGATCCTGCCTGAAGCTGACCCTTATGGGACTTCCTGAAATCTCTCTCTTTGACATGTAGGCTGCAACATTGGAGTAGTCTGAATCCTGTCCTGCTTTTGTCGGCCCCAGATAAAGGATATTATTGTCTATGGCCTTATAAAGAAACATATATAATATATCTCTTTTTGAGCCCATAATATTGGACATGGACCGGTAAACATCGTCAACAGTGGCTGAGAAATCCATACTGTCTTCATCATGCCTTGACAGGTATTCCTGAAGGCTTCTATCGGTAACTATGCTGTCGGGTGTACTTTCAATATTTTGAAGATAATCCTCAAGGTTGGAGGTGTTTTGCTGCAGCTGAAGCATTGTCATATCTTTCGCCTGCTGTTTTATGGAACGGCTGGTTACCGTATATGAAAAACCTACCACAATCAATACCGTCAAACAAATTGTTATCACAAGATAATAAGTAAGTTTTGATCTGAAAGGAATATTCCGAATCTTCTGTTTAGTAAATTGCAATAACCAGTTTTTCATATACTCACCCTTTATTGACTGTAGTACTGTTGTGTTATATCTTCCATACTCTTTGCAGCACGTTTGGGGTCCTCACCGCCAAATATCTGTCTTGTAAGAGCCAGATGTGCCTCCGAAAGTTTTGGAGGCAGGTATTGGTCATACCAGAATTGAACATTTGGAGATTTTTTTATAAAATCGAATATTTCATTGGTAAGCGGGTCTTGTATACTAACTTCGTTAACAGGAGGAATCTTTCCTGCATGAATGCGCTTTTGCACCGCAGTATCGTCAATCAGATACTGTACAAGCTCAAAGGCCTGATCTATATAGTTGCAGGAGCTTGCCACAGAGTAAAAATTATCCCCCATGGTACCTATTGAGTTGTTTGGGTTTCCTTTCCCTCCTTCAATTGCCGGAAAAGGAAAAACTCCTATTTTTTCATAAAATCCCGGATTTTCATATTTAACGTTACTTAAGAACCAGCTTCCGGCCAAAGTCATGGCGGCTGATTCATTATAAAGGAGATTTCGCGCATCACCGGAATCCTCATCCATCCAGTTGAACCCCTGGGGAAAAGCTCCCATATCAACCAGCTGCTGTACCATTTCACCGGCTTTTACAAACACTTCATTGTCAAAGGAACCGTTATTTTTTCTGTTTGCGGCATTGTAGAATACCGCCGGTCCTCCCAAACGGTCCACGAAATACATATAGAACATGGAACCCGTCCAGGCTGTTCTGTTTGCCAGGGCAAAAGGTGTATAACCATGTTCTTTAAGTACCTCGATATTCTTCTTGAGCTGGCTGAAGCTGGCGGGTTCCGACAAGTTAAGCGACTTATATATACTCTTGTTATAGAAAATCATTGCAACGGACATATTTTCTACCGGAACACCCCATATTCCGTCACTGAAGGTAACCATATCAAGTGCTTTTTTATTAAATCTTGAGCAATATGCATCCTTTCTCATATAACTGCTCAGGTTTACTACTCCTCCGATGCTTACATATTCCTTCAATATGCTCCCTGACCAGGTGGGGAATACATCCGGCATCTGATTTGTAGCCACACACACAGAAAGTCTGTTTTTATACAAATCATTGGGAATTAATTCATGTACTACCTCAAAACCATTGTTGCTGTACTCGAACCGGCTGACTGAATCGGCTATAACCTCGTTGACGGCAGAATCCCCTTGAATACTGTACAGGGTCAGCTGTTTTTTTTGCGTTCTCTGTGTGGTCATGCCCATGTGTCCATCGTAAAAACAACCCGGCAGAGAAAGAACTATTATAAGTGCAACAAGGGCTAGAAGTACTTTTTTCAACTTAACCTCCCAAGCCAGGATATGGCTTTGAGCCGGCAATAGCGGCCACAAATAGTTGTAGATTTGTTCACTCCTCCACGCTGCAAGGCGAATAAGGAGGCCAATTGGCCATATATGTTTTTATTATACACTATAACCCAGGATAACAGCAAAAAAGTTACGGCCGTTGCCCCTACCCCTTTACTGCTCCTGCCATCATACCCTTGATCAGCTTATCCTGACCGATGACAAAGGCTACTATCATAGGCAGGGCACATAATGTCAATACCGCCATGATCATTGGAATATTGGAATTATACTGACCCTGGTAATCCCAAATAGACAGGGGCAGTGTTCTGCTTTTGGCAGACTGGGTTAATACAAGAGCAAAACTGAATTCATTCCACATGTTAACAGCATTATATATTGCCAGTGTAGCCAATCCGGCCTTCGACAGAGGGGCAATTATATGGAAGAAGGTTCTGTATTTACCGCAGCCGTCTATCTCGGCCGATTCTTCAAGCTCTTTTGGGATATCGGCCATAAAGCTGGTGAGTATAAATACTGAAATTGGGAGATTAAAAGCTGCATAAGGCCCGATCAACGCAAATATCGTATCATAAAGATGTATTTTCTGTGTCAATTGAAAAACAGGTATCAATGTCACATGAATCGGTACTGCCATCGCGGCCACAACAAGTCCAAACAAGGGTTTGTTCAGTTTGAATCTGAACCTGGAAAACGGATATGCTGCACATAAGGCCGTTATCAGTATAATTACCAGCGAAACACTCACAACAAAAACACTGTTCAATAGATATTTGTAAAAATCACTTTGTATTACTGCTTTAAAATTGTCTATAAAGAACCCCTGCGGTATGGAAAATACCCCCGAGGTAAGTATTTCAAACTGTTCTTTAAAGGCTGAGGCTACCATAAAGTAAAACGGAGCTCCTGCTATAACCAGCCATATTAAAGCCAATATTGCTACTACTATTTTGCCTGCTGTTATTTTTTTTGCCATCCTTACGCCTCCTCTTTTCCGTTTAAAGCCCTAAGGGTTAACAATGAAATCAACGTAATTACAATAAACATACCTGATGCAATTGTTGAGCCATAGCCCATTTTCATTGTCTGGAAGGCATTTTTGTACATATATGTGGCCATAAGCTCAGTGGCACCACTGGGTCCACCCTGAGTCATAACGTATATAAGGTCGAAATACTTTAAAGAACCCACCAGCGAAAGAACCGCGGCACTTTTCACAGTACCCTTCATACAGGGCAGCGCAACTCTCCAGAAATACTGTCCGTAAGTGGCGCCGTCAATTATTGAAGCCTCGTACAGCTCCTCCGGCAAAGAACTGAAGGCAGCCAGGAAATAAACCATATAAAATGGAATGTACTGCCAGCATATAACTGTGATAACTGCATAAATGGCAACCTGGGGATTTCCCAGCAGGTCCACCATACCCTCTCCGCCAAACATGGTCGACACAGCACTTATGAGCCCGAACTGGGGATCGTAGGTATACTTGAAAAGGAACCCGACCGCTACTGAGGACATAAGCATTGGAATGAAGTAAACCATCTTGAGAAAATTCAGTTTCTTTCCTCCCGTATCCAGCAGGAAGGCCAGAGCCATTGCTATGGGCAGCTGTATGGCTATTGAAAGAATTACTATTATTATGTTATTAAGAAAAGACTTGTAAAAGACTGTGTCGGTCGCAAGTGTTTTCCAATTCTCCAAGCCGTAAAAAACCTTATCTGAACTGATACCGTTCCAATCGTGAAGACTTAACCAAAAAGAATTGAGTATGGGATATAATATAAAAACCAAGATAAAGAAGAATACCGGAATAAGGAATACTGCTGCGGCAATTGCCGTGCTGCGTTTTCTGTGACTTAAGAGTGATTTGGTATTTTGCATTGTTTCTCCTCCCCCTCTGAATAAGAAACCAATCCAGACCGGTTATTTTATGGGAATTGATTTTTATTCAAATATAATTGATGGGTATCAGATGAGTGATACCCAATCAATTATATTCAGATGAATTACAGTTTATTATTTGCCGAAGGCTTTTTTAGCTGCTGCTTCCATTTCCTTGTTTACCTGTTCGGGAGTCTTTGCAAGACCAAATATGGCTTGTGAGGTATCCTTGTGAACCTGAGCCACATCAGCCGGGAGGTACTGGTCATACCATAACTGAACAGAAGGAGCTTTTTCAACTGCATTTAATACTTCCTGAAGCAGAGGGTCGGTAACCTTTACACCCTTTACAGGAGGTACTTTTCCCGCTTCAACACGTTTTTGAACAGCAGTGTCGTCTATAAGATAGGATATGGCCTTGAAGGCTCCTGCAACATCCTTGCTGTTTGCGGCAACTGAATAGAAGTTGTCTCCTACCGTACCAACAACCGAGTCCGGACTGCCTTTTCCTCCTTCAGCAGCAGGGAAGGGGAAGGAACCTATCTTCTTCATAAAGTCTTTTACCTTTACATCCTTACTGCTTTCTGTTTCACCTTTTGCTGTTGAGATGAACCATGATCCCATCAGCAGCATAGCAGCCTTTTCCTGATAAAGGAGCATACGGGATTGTCCTGAATCTTCATCAAGACCGTTAAAGCCCTTGTTGAAATAACCATTCTTTACCCATTCCTGAATCTTGTTTCCTGCCTGGGTAAAAGCTTCATTTTCAAAGGAACCTGTACGCTGTGCCGCAGCATTGAACGCATCTGCTCCGCCGAAACGGTCAGCCAGGTACATATAATACATGGAACCGGTCCACTGGGTCTTGTTAGCCAGAGAGAATGGTATAATACCGTTCTTCTTTAAAGTGTCGGCAACCTTTTCAAGTTCTCCGATTGTCTTGGGAACCTGCAGGTTATACTTTGCAAACAGCTCCTTGTTGTAGAAGAACATTGCTACGGCTGTGTTCTCAACAGGTACGGCCCAGATTTTATCCTGGTATGTAGCCTGATTTATAGCTGCCGGCATAAAACGATCTTTATAACCGTTATCATTCATATAAGTAGTTAAGTCTGCAATTTTCTTTGAATCAACATAAGTATTCATCGGTCCGCCTGACCAGTGAGGGAATATGTCGGGCATCTGATCGGAACCCATTGCAACTGCGATCTTGGTCTTGAAGGCGTCGTTCTGCATTGCAGTGACATCAACAGTATAATTTGAATTGTCCTTTGTAAAACGGTCAATACTGTCCTTAATAATGGTAGGCATAGGTTCTGTTGTCTGTATATGCCATAGTGTGAGTTTTACTGGCTGCGCAGCCGGTGCAGTTGATGATTCTGCAGCAGTTGATGCTGTAGCGGAACTGCTGGCTGCCGCGGTTGAGGTTGAAGTAGCTGCCGGTGTCGACGAACCGCATGCTGCTATGGATAAGGACATAGCGATTGCTATACCTGCAGCAAGGGCCTTACTAATAGCTTTTTTCATATTTTCATGACCTCCTTTATTATATAGGCAAGAGTTTGTATTTCAGTCGTGCCTCATGTATTTATAATAGCATCAAAGGATAATCAATTTAATTTATAAAACTTACCACTTCATATAATTTTGTGACATTTATGAAAGTAAAAAACCTAACTTTTTTGTTAGGTTTATACAAAAATGAATATTGAATTTTTAACAATAGTTACGATAATCTTGTCTCAAAATCCTCGTATTGGAATGATTTCACTATTTTTATCCCGTCCTTTTCGCTGTATAGTGCAATGGCCGGAAGATTAACCCCGTTAAAGGTGTTATTCTTTACCATGGTGTAATGGGCCATATCGCAGAATACCAGCCTGTCTCCCGGGTTAAGAGGCTCTCTGAAGGAGTAGTCCCCTATTATGTCTCCGGCCAGGCAGGTAGGACCTCCCAACCTGTAAGTATACTTGTTCTCCCCGGATTTCCCCGCATCTATTATGCCGGGTCTGTAGGGCATCTCCAATACATCCGGCATATGGCAGGCCGCCGAGGTATCAAGTATTGCTATATTCATTTCATTTTCAACAATATCCAGTACCCTTGCCACCAGATAACCTGTGTTTAAAGCCACAGCCTCACCGGGTTCAAGATAAACCTGTACACCGTATTTATCCTGGAAGCGGCTTATAGTCCGGACAAGTGTCTCAATATCGTAATCCGGCCTTGTAATATGGTGTCCTCCTCCAAAATTCAGCCACTTCATGTTTTTTATAAACTCCCCGAATTTCTCGTCCACTACTCCGGCAGTACGTTCCAGGGTGTCTGAATTTTGTTCGCACATGGTATGGAAATGAAGTCCGTCTATGCCGTCCAGCTGCTCCGGCTCGAAATTTTTCCGTGTAACTCCCAGCCTTGAATGCCTGGAGCAGGGGTCATATATTGCATGCTCCTGCTCGGAATATTCAGGATTTATGCGTATTCCGCACTCTATTCTTTTGCCCGGATAGTTCTTAACCCTGGCCTTAAACCTGTCCCACTGAGCAAAGGAATTGAACACTATGTGATCGGAGTATTCCAGCAATTCATCAAATTCTTCTTCAATATATGCAGGAGCATAAACATGGACTTCCTTCCCCATTTTTTCATAACCCAGCCTGGCTTCAAAAAGCGAACTGGAGGTAACACCTTTAAGGTACCTCCCGATTAACGGATATACCGCATGCATTGAAAAGCCCTTCTGGGCCAGCAGAATTTTGCAGCCCGTCCTTTTTTGAACAGAATCAAGTATTTCAAGATTTTTTATCAGAAGTCTCTCATCGACTATATAACAGGGTGTTGGCAATTTACCAATATCAATATCCATAACAGTTAACCTTCCTATATGCAGATATACTATACGCCACTGTTCACTTGCATACCTGCATAAACAATGTGAACCAGCGGCGTATGTTCAATTCATATCAATCAAGGAGCTCGGGAGAAAAATCTTCTTTCCAGGGAAGCCCGTATTTGTTCAGGGCGTCCATAAACGGGTCGGGATCAAACTCTTCCACATTATATACTCCCGGTTTCTTCCAGATTCCCTTCAATATCATCATGGCACCTATCATGGCAGGAACCCCTGTTGTATAGGATATGGCCTGTGAGCCCACTTCCGCATAGCATTCCTCATGCACGCATACATTGTAAACGTAATAGGTTCTGGGTTTCCCGTCCTTTATGCCCTGGATGATGCAGCCAATATTGGTCTTACCCTTTGTTCTGGGTCCAAGTGAAGCAGGATCCGGCAATACGGCCTTTAAGAACTGAAGAGGAATAATTTTTTTACCTTCAAATTCTATTGGTTCTATTGAAGTCATACCCACATTTTCAAGCACTCTCAAGTGGGTAAGATATTTTTCTGAAAAAGTCATCCAGAACCTTATTCGCTTGACACCTTTGATATTTACTGCCAGAGATTCTATTTCCTCATGGTGCAGCAGGTATATGTCCTTTGGCCCTATCTCGGGCAGATCATACACTTTTTTAAGCTCCAGAGGTTCTGTCTCCACCCATTCTCCATTTTCCCAGTAGCTGCCTGGTGCAGTTATTTCACGTATATTGATTTCAGGGTTGAAGTTTGTAGCAAAGTGGTAACCGTGATCGCCCGCATTGGCATCAACTATATCAATATAATGTATTTCATCAAAATAGTGTTTCTGAGCGTAAGCGCAAAAAACACTTGTTACACCCGGATCAAAACCGCTGCCAAGCAGAGCCATGATACCTGCTTTTTCAAATTTCTCCCTGTAGGCCCACTGCCATTTATACTCAAACTTTGGTATTTCAGGGGGCTCATAGTTTGCAGTGTCCAGATAGTGTACACCTGTAGCAAGACATGCATCCATAATTGTAAGATCCTGATACGGAAGTGCTACGTTTATAACTATGTCCGGCTTAAATTTATTTATAAGTTCAATAACCATTTCAGTGTTGTCGGCGTCAACCCGGGCAGTTTGGATTTTGGTTTTTCCTCCATCCAGCTTGGCTTTTATGGCCTCACACTTTTCAACTGTTCTGCTGGCTATACATATTTCTTCGAATACATCCGGGTGCTGGCAGCATTTATGGATTACAACACTTGCAACACCGCCTGCGCCAATAATTAAAGCTTTTCCCATATTAACCTCCTAAGCCATTCTATGGCTTTGAGCCACATTTGTGGCCGCAAAATGTAATGAAAACCTATATCCTTTATCGCAATGTGGCGAATAAAGGAGGTTAATTGGCCATGAGCGCTTTCAAAGTATTAGTAAATACTTTGGATATTTCGCACGGCCATAAATTCACAGGTTGGCTTGGAACAGCCAGCCTCCGTACCGCTTCCCTGCAGCGGTGTAAAAAACCTGCCGGCTCGCCGCCGTTCAATAATACAAGCGTGATTATACAAAAAATATATAAAAAAATCAATAAAAATCAAAAATAGATGTAAAATTATTTTTATTATTATGTGTTAATACCGGTTTTTAATTCGTTTCAATACTTATCATTACTTTATGAGGATAGTGCATATATGGCTAAAAATCAAGTTACGTTTGTTTATGTATGGTACAAATTCTAAGAATTCTTTACACCAGTTGATATATAAATGCCAATTTTTATTGAGATCTGGTAACATTACCCTGGTTTTTCAAATAATATGTAAAGTAGGTATATAAATATCTAAAATATATTATTGTGAAAGGAAGGAATATCAATGCCTCCTGTAGTTTTAACCGCTGCCCATAACACATTTGTCGCATCGGCGCAGCCAAGTAATATTTTTTCTTTCTACCCGCTGCTTTACACAGGTAAAGATGAACTGTTCGGAACTTGCACAAGTTTGCTGAAATTTGACTTTACAACAGTGGCTGCAAGTTCTGTAGCTAGCGCTTTTCTGCAATTGAGCGTTATCGTAAAGACAGAAGAACCAAAAAGTCCAATAGTTGTCAACAGATTGACCGGCTCTTTTGACGCTAACTACGTTACATATGACAGAATGCCCGGAAAAGTTGAAACTCCGTCGGAATTCAAAATAACTGCGGAAGACTTAAATAAAACAGTACAAATTGATGTAACACAGCTCGTAAATGACTGGCTCGGAGGAGTATACGAAAACCATGGTATTGCGCTGACAAATCGTGACGGAGTATCCCTTGTACAGTTCGGAAGCGGCAGAATAGGCTGGGAACCCTATTTCCCAAAACTTATTCTTAAGTACACCTCGGACGAACCTGAGACTGACCCCCCCCATGGTTATAATACGGGTATAGTTCCTCAAGTCGATATTCCTTACAACGATGAAGGTTTTATGCAGGGAGTATCATATATTGACGGAAATAATTCCGTAACTATAGAAGAAGACGGTGCTTATGCCGTATGGTTCACAGTGAGCAACCAATCCCAGGATCAATACGCATTGTTCCAGAATGACACTTTACTTTCCGGAAGCATTTACGGTATGGATTTACAATCTGATTTAACAAATATAGGGATGTCTGTTATAAATGCACAGGCAGGAGATCAATTAACGGTAAGAAACCGCAGCAGTATTGAACCTGTGCCGTTGAGCAATAAATCCGATGAAGCTGAAAACGATATAACCGCCTTAATTTTTGTCTGGAAATTTAACCCTTCCGATATACCCTTAGATAAACTCTCAGACAAAGCTCCTGGTAAGTCTTCAGCTAAGTCTTCAGTTAAGTCTTCAGTTAAGTCTTCCGAAAAATCTGAAGATAAATCTTTACCACCGTTGGGCACTGCCGGTAAGGTCCCAACCGAAAATTCTGTTACTGGCGACCTTAAAAATATATACGTGGAAGCCGGAGCAACCAATGGATCAGGAAGCCGTTCACGTCCCTTCGGAACAATCGAACAGGCGCTGTCAGTGGTAGAAGCCGGCGGAACTGTTCATCTGGCAGGAACTTTTGAAACAGTCGGCACAATAAATATTACCAAGGTAGGCGTAACTCTGCTTGGAGAAGGCGATACTCAGATTATTGCAGCCAGCGACTCAATCCCGGTAATCATTACGGTACCCGTTGTTACTTTGAATGGAATATCAATTTCCAGTCCTCATAACTACCCGACCGAACTGATCAGAATTATGGCCAGCGAAGCCAGAATCATCAATTGTAACCTGACAGGGCCGGGTAAAACCGAAACTGCTAAATTACTTGCCGGAATTTCAACCGTTGAAGAAAGGGCAAACAACTATATTATTAAGAATAACAGAATCTCATCCCTGGATACCGGAATTCAGCTGCTGGAATCGTCACAGGGAGAAATTGTTGCAAATAATATATCGGATACCAGATACGGAATAACTATTGACGGCGGAAATGCCAAAATAGAGGGAAACACCTGGCTGGGTCTTCCCAATGGTGCTGACATAGTTATTACGGCACAGACTCCTTCCGGGCCTCCGCATTATAATGACGTCGAACTCTCGGCAGCAAATAATAAAGCAGAGATAGCAGATAAAAGAACTCAGTAATATATCTGTTAATAACAAAGTAAATGCCTGAAATTGTTGGCAAAACATCTGTGTTTCGCACATAATTTCAGGCATGTGTTTTTTTAGAGCTTTTCACTTTTTGGAGCTGTACTCCTATCTCTCATAATAGGTATAACCGCGAAGGCCGTTATCATATGCCCTCATGATTTCAGGTCTTTCACTGGCACTTATAAGACCGTTGCGGATAGCTTCCTCGGCTTTTTCACGAAAGCTGACAAGCATATCCTTGGGATCAAATTCAACGTAGGACAAAACATCCGATACGCTGTCTCCATGAATTTCCTTAACCAGGTCATAGGTTCCGTCACCGTTGATTCTGACGCTCACCACATTTGTATCACCGAACAGATTATGAAGATCTCCCAAGGTCTCCTGGTATGCACCTACAAGGAATACACCAAGATAGTAATCCTCATTGTGTTTCATATCATGCAAAGGCAATGTATTTCTTACATCATGAAGATCAATGAAGTGGTCTATCTTTCCGTCACAGTCACAGGTGATATCCGCAATAACCGCATTACGTTTAGGCAGCTCAATCAGCCTGTGAAGCGGCATTATAGGAAACAGCTGATCTATTGCCCAACTGTCGGGAATTGATTGGAATACTGAAAAATTACAATAGTATATATCGGCTATTGCACTTTCGATATCTTCCAGATCCGGCGGGGCATTTTTCAGCTTCTTCTTTTCCTTTGCAATCTGGTTTATGGTATTCCAGAATATCTTCTCGGAAAAAGCACGTTCTCTGAGGCTCAATCTGCCATGCTTGAACATGTCGCGTATTTCATCACGGTAGTAAAGAGCATCATTGTAACACTCCTGAATATTTTTTTGTGTAATATTCTTATTAACATCAAACAAATTCTTTATCTGCTCTGAAGTATTTTCATCCAGCTTATCCGGTATCTCGTGCTCCTCAAACTTCTCTACGTCAAGCACATTAAACAGCAGCACCGAATAATATGCAACTGTCGTTCTTCCCGACTCGGTTACGATTATGGGATGAGGTACTTCAGTCAGGTCCAGAGTAGTCATAACAGCTTCTACTATGTCTGTACAATACTCTTCAACGGTATAGTTGCGGCTGCAGGTATAATTGGTATTTGAGCCGTCATAATCAACTGCCAGCCCTCCGCCCAAATCCAGATAGCCCATGGGTGCGCCTTCTTTTACAAGCTCGGCATAAACGCGGGCTGCCTCAAGAACAGCGGAACGTATATCCCTGATATTGGGTATTTGAGAACCCAGATGATAGTGGAGGAGCTTTAGTGAATCCAGCATGTTCTTTTCTTTCAGCTCATCCACCATTGCTATAACCTGTGACATATTTAATCCAAATATGCTGCGGTCTCCTCCTGATTCTGTCCAATGTCCGCCTGCCTTTGCAGACAGCTTTATTCTTATTCCTATATTCGGCTTTATTCCCAATGCCTTTGATCTTTCCATTACAATGTCCAGTTCCCCTGGGATTTCTATTACAAAAAAGCATTTAAATCCCATCTTCACAGCGTATAAGCCCAAATCAATAAATTCTTCATCCTTATAGCCATTACAGATCAGACAGGCTTCCTTGTCCTTCATAACCGATAATGCAGCAACCAGCTCGGCCTTACTTCCAACCTCAAGGCCATGGTGATAGCGCTGCCCGAATTTTGTCACTTCCTCTACAACCTGCTGCTGCTGATTTACCTTTATAGGATAAACTCCTCTGTAAGCTCCTTTATAATTAAGCTTCTTCATTGCATCATTAAAAGAGTTGTTCAGAAAAGAAATCTGTGAGTCCAATAAATTTTCAAAGCGCAATAATACAGGCATATCCAGCCCACGTTCACGCACGCCTGAAATAATATCCATAAGGCTGACGGCAGCCGATTCATTATCCTTATATGGGTTTACAAGAACTTCTCCATTGTCTGAAATAGAAAAATATCCGTTACCCCAGTTTTTAATACCGTAAAGTTCCTCGGACTTTTCCCTGGTCCACCTACCCAAAAGTTCTGCTTTGTTCATGTCTGCTTCCTTTCAATCAAATAGAGTCCATAAATCCACCCGCGCATAAATAAATACAATGGATTCCTTAACATTCAAACCTTGCGCTTCCAAGGCTTTCCACACAAGTTATGAATAATTATAAACTATTCAAAGCAGACAATAACACATGCTAAACCTAATGTCAATACCCTCTATTGACAATGTATAACACGCCTCACGCCGGCTATTTTGGCACTTTTCTTTGTCGTCGTCCTTGCCTTGCGTCAGCAAGGCTGCGTCCATCCTCCTCGAAAATTGCCAAAATATCTCAGCGTGAGGTCGGTGATTTTTGAGTGAGATAATTTGGCTTGCGGCAAGGCAAAGGCGTGCAGTAAGGCTTTGTGCCTTGCAAGCGGCTTCAACGCAACCGCAGGGCAA
>JAEWJR010000079.1:0-21103 GCA_023386445.1 Bacillota bacterium
AGCCAGATGATCGCAGGTACAGCCTGAAAAGGCGTACATGAGGAAAGTCCGGGCTCCATAGGGCAATGGTGCCGGGTAACTCCCGGTGAAGGTGACTTTAAGGAAAGTGCAACAGAGATATACCGCCGGCTGGAAGTTAGACGTTGGAGGTTAGAGGATAGAAAATCGTATAGAAAAAACTTATGTTTTCTGTCTTCCAACATCCAACTTCTCACTTCCGGAATGGTAAGGATGGAAAGGTGAGGTAAGAGCTCACCAGCGGCATGGCGACTTGCCGGCTATGTAAACCCCACCTGGAGCAACGCCGCGGAGGGACGCAATGACTGCCCGTCAGTCCCGGGGAGGTGGCTTGAGCGCTGTAGAAATACAGTGCCTAGATAGATGATCATTTAATACAGAACCCGGCTTATAGACTTACTCATTATAAGTATCATGAATGCTGACCTTCAGGGGTCGGCATTTTTGCTTATACGTGTTTTTCAGTCCACAACTGTTTTTGGTACGTTTTGACTCAATAGGTCTGTAAAAAATGAGTGTCTGAATATTCTGCTGGTAATGCTGAAGTTCTTTTCCATGGCTATGATAGTAATTATAAAGAACAAGCAGTTGTTTTTGTTTGATTTAAGAGGAAAGGTGGCATTGGTTACAGGAGCCAGCCGGGGAGTTGCTGTTTCTTTGTACCCTGGATTGGGTTAGGACTGAAGGCACATTAAATGGTAATAATGGTATGAGAAGTTACGGAAAACAGTCTATAAGCAGGTTAAGTGAAATTATGATTTGGCAAGCGACATCAGACAGGTCAGGGTTATGGACATATTATGAAGCACTAAAATGTTTGGGTTTTCTGTCTTATAAGTGCTTATAAATTTTTCGACTTACTAAATATGGGATATGATGGTATACTTTTATATGAGTAATAGTTTGTTTCGAGAGGTGCGAGATGATTATAAAAATGCTGATTGAAAATGAATGCGAAAATACAGATTTACACAAGGAACATGGGATATCTCTGTACATTGAAACAGAAGGAAAGAAACTGCTGTTTGATACAGGCAGATCTGGAGCCTTTGTGGACAATGCTGCTAAAATAGGCATTGATGTTGGAGAAATTGATAACGTGATAATATCTCATGCTCATTCTGACCATGGTGGAGGCTTACTCAGATTTTCACAGGTCAATAAACATGCCCCTGTGTATATAAGTGATAAGGCCCAAAGAGAATACTATATCAAACTATTGCTGATAAAGGCGGATGTAAGTATTCCCCACGCAGTATTTGATACATTTTCAGACAGAATTTGCTTTATAAAAGACTTCACCAAGATCGAGGATGGTATATTTCTGATAACAAGGTTTAAAAGGAAATATCCATTGGTGAGGTCCAGCAAAAAATTACTGGTTAAGCAAAAGGGGCAATTTGTAAGGGATGAATTTGACCATGAGATTGCATTGGTGATTGACAACAAAGGGAAGTTGGTTATTGTAACTGGATGCAGCCATAATGGAGTAGAAAATATGATAGATGCAGTTATAGCGCATTTCCCGGATATGCCGATACAAACAGTAATAGGAGGTTTTCATCTCATGGGCTTTCCGTTCTCAAATTTAATGGGAGAGAGCCGGCTGAATATTGCTGCGCTTGGGACCCGGCTTTTGAATTACCATATTGAAAAGACGTATACCTGCCATTGCACTGGAAAAAGAGGCTATAGTATTTTAAAAGAAACGATGGGAAATAGTATTGAATATTTTTATACGGGGATGCAATTAGAATTGTAGAAAAATATTGTGAGAGTATATAACTATTTAATAATCAGGAAGTAAAAGAGCAGCCGTGGAATTAGCATTGAAGTAAATTGAAAGTAGGTGTTTAATATGCTGTTTATTCCGACAAAGACAAAAAGGATTACTGATAATATTTTTGCTGTAAAGACTATGATGGTCAATCTATTTGTTATAAAAAACGGGGACAATACAATTTGTATTGATACAGGATTTGGGAAAGAAAGGGTAAGAAGAGGATTGAGTAGATTAGGAATTGACATTTTGTCTGTCTCTCATGTATTTCTTACTCATTCTGATTATGACCATGCGGATTGCGTAGACTTGTTTGAAAAAGCAGAAGTTTATTTATCTAAAGATGAAGAGCAGATGATTAATACAACCACTGCCAGATCATTTGGGGCCAGGTACAATAGTCCGATAAATAGTAAATATAATTTATTGAAGGATCAAGAAGTAGTGCAAGTTGGGAATTTAGTGGTTAAAGGGATTGCAACACCTGGACATACCCCTGGTTCTATGTCTTATTTGGTTAATGGAGCCAATTTGTTTGTCGGCGACAGTTTGGCTATTACAAATGGAAGAGCTCATACATTTCCCAGGTTCATTAATATGGATACCTCAACTCAGATAGAATCTATCAAAAAACTGGCTAAGTTAAAAGATATCAAAATGCTGTTTACAGCACATTCAGGATATACAGCCAATTATACTAATGCCATGAAACATTGGATTTAAGATGTATTAATCATGTAAGGAAATAGTACACTGAGCATAATATACAAAAATATTCAAAATGGATTATTACTTGTCTTTTTCATTCCTTGGGAAAGTTGATTATCGCATGGAGACCAACTATGAATTGTCAAGTAAAAAATGGATAAATTTGTATAAGTAATTTAGAAATGAAAAAAGAGCATACTTTAATAAGCCTATGTGTTGATAGACTTTTTGACGGAATGATTTTAGTCTAAGTTGAAAGCAACATTGTCTTTAAGTATTTTAAAGATAATGCGAATCAGCTTATGAGCTACATGACCGAGTGCTGTATAATGGTTGTTACCCTGAGATCGTTTTGATAAAAAATAATTTTTAAATGTCCTGTTATTAAGTGAAACATTCCAAGCAGCATTGATTAAAGCATATCGAAGAAGTTTAGAACCACGTTTGGACATTCTGGTACTTTTAGCATTAAAATTACCGGATTGATTAACCGCAGGATCTAAACCGGCATAGGGTAAAAGCTTTGAAGGATTTGAAAATCTTGATATATCACCGATTTCGCTGAGTATCATAGCACCATTAAGATATCCGATACCAGGTATGGTCAAGATTACAGAATTCATTTCAAGCATTATGGATTTAATGGTTTCATCTAATTCAGTAATTTGCTTTTCTAATAGCTCAATTTGTGAGATGGATTGAGTTATTTGAATAGAAACCGAGGTATTGCCAGTACCAACAGATGATTTTGCCAGACTTTTTAAAGCGATAGCTTCTTCTTTACCAAAACGGCCGTGGGAAGCCTTTTGAAGAAGATTACCTAGGTATGTAAGGTGTAAAGCAGCAATATCATTTGGGATAGAATGCCTCTTTATCAGCTCATAGCATGTGTTGATGTGGATACCGGATTTAAAGAAATATTTCAACTCAGGGAACAATACATCAACATATGATACGAGCTGAATTTTAAGGCTGGCTTTGGACTTTTTGATTTTCTCTCTGAAGCGGCAAAGGCTTTTCAGACGCAGTAAATCAATATCAGTTTTAGTAAAGAGCCTATAACTATTGACCATCATTGATTTAATGATTAGCATGGCATCAACCTTATCAGTCTTAGTTTTACGAATATTTGTCTTTCGCAAAGTGCTGTTTGGATAGGGTTGATAACTGCAACATGATAGCCTAGATCAAAAAGATAGCCGATAAGGTTTTCACCATAGTGGGCAGTTGATTCAAGGCCGATTAGGAGACTGTGGCAATACACTCCATCGAATAGTCAAGCTATAGGTTATAATAAAAAGTCCACAGTGTCTGAATTAATTATAGCTAATAAAAAATAGTGATATAAAAAAATAAGCAAATTTTAGAAAGGAGCGTATGATTTAGTTACTAACTATAGCATACAAGGTTACTATGATGATAGAAAGAATAGCATCAAATTTAGGAAGAAATGATGAAGAGCCAAATATTGAGCTGGCAATTTTATTATGCACTACCAAAAATACAGAGGGGATAAAGGAAATAGCCCATGGTTTGAAAGATAAGAACACACAAATTGCTAATGACTGTATCAAAGTCCTTTATGAAATAGGTGAACGAAAGCCTGAATTAATTTCAGAATATGTTTATGACTTTATTCAATTATTAAAGTCAAAAAATAACCGAATGGTATGGGGAAGCATGACAGCGTTATCAAAAATTGCTTATCTAAAGCCTGAAGAGATATATAATAACCTGGATTCAGTAGTAAAAGCCTACGAAAACGGAAGTGTTATAACAGTAGACAATGCAGTTAGTGTATTTGCTGAAATATGCAAAATAAATGAGAAGTATGAAAAGATTGTTTTTAAACTTATTTTAAAACACTTGGAGACATGCAGGCCAAAAGAAGTTGCCCAGCATTCGGAAAGGGCTTTCATATGTGTAACTAGCAATAACTCAAAAGAGTTTATGGATGTGCTTTTAAAGAGGAAAGAGTCTCTGACGGATGCTCAAATTAAAAGGGTAAATAAGTTAATCAAAAAAATAGAATTCGGGCAATACCATAGTTGATTCTTTTTGCATTATTTGTGAAAAAAAGATGGACTCAAAATATGCCTCGATGATGAAATTAAGGGGAATTCGGAATAGTTTGGCAGTTTGTTTTATGCCAGGATTATTGAATTGAGGCAGTTACCCGAAATTGAAATAGGGGAAGCCAGAGAGACTTAATTATCCTGGTATACAGCCTTGACTTCAGAAGTAAGTATTGCAGTATTTAAGTAAAAAAATGATAGAATATTTACAAAAATATCATCAACGTTATCCCAAGTTATCCTATTTATACCTTTGATTTGGTCGACGATTCTGTTCTTATTAGAGGTTTGGATGCTTCCATATATTATAAATGAAAACGGCTCTGGATTCTCCTAATTCATTAATTATTAAAAGGGCAGCCGTTCTTGATACATTTTCAATCATAAATATCTATAAAATGCTGAGAAATAAGTCTGCTTTGCCAAATCATCAAGAGATATTACATTAATGAAATACAGTTTCCTGTTGAATAACAGCATGTTAGAACGTATTGACAATATGGAAGATATATGTAATAATACCTCAAAAGTGAGTATGCTTGAGTATAGATGTGCGAGCAGCATAGGGACAATGGAAGTCCTACACGAATGGATATAAACCCTTCGGAGTCACTCTTATGAGTGATTTTGCGGGGTTTTTATATTTTGTTGGAGGGGTGGTTTAATGACTGACGGATTCACTATAATAGAACGGATTCCTGGCTTGGAAGAGTAACAGGGTGTCGGCAGATTAATCATGGATGCCATTATGCAGTACCTAATGAAGAACTGTACTCCCGATACAAATTGTAGAATTAATGGCGGCAAAGGCAGTTAATGCTTTTTATGAGAAGTATGGGTTTATTGTGCGGCCAGATGAAAAGCATGGACCTGGAAATGATTATTCAATGGTCATAATTAGAAGTATGTAAAAAGACTGCAAATGGAAATGGGGGATTGGAATGGATTTTGTCATAAGGCCTGTTAAACTGGAGGATGCCGCATCCATCAATGAAATAAGGAGAATGGATGGAGTCAGAGAAAATACTCTGGGGATATTCAGTGAGAGGGTTACACGGTCTGAGGATTTTATTAAAGGGTTAAATGAATACGAGCATCTTATTGTTGCCGAAGTTGATGAAAACGGAGTCAAGAAAGCGGTAGGACTTATAGGGCTTCATGCTAATAGAAATCCAAGATTAAGGCATTCAGCAATTATAGGTATAATGGTGCATGCTGACTATCAGGGAAAAGGGATTGGCACAGCACTTCTAAAGAAGGTAATTGATCTGGCTGATAACTGGCTAATGCTTGTACGGCTTGAATTAACTGCATTTGTCGAAAATGAGGGGGCAGTTAAGTTATACCGGTCTTTGGGATTCCAGATAGAAGGAACTAAAAAGTATGCCGCTATCCGGAGTGGTAAGTATGCGGATGAGTATCTGATGGCAAGGTATAATGTGAGGAGTGGTATCTGTGATTAAGTCTAAGTGACTAAAACAGGGTTAAAAAATAGAAAGGATATTTGCATAAAACCAGTAGTCTGTGACATTGTATGTTAACATTACGGCAAGGCCGTTATCACGTTGATGCCCCTAATTAACAGAATTATCAGCATTTGAATATGATGATAGTGGAGGGCATTATATGGTTTCTTTTAATTTGAGCGATGATTTTTTACTTGGAACAGCCACTGCCAGCGTACAGATTGAAGGCGGAGATACAAAAAATACGTGGTATAAATGGAGCCAGGAAGGCCATATTACCGACAACAGCAGTCCCGTAACGGCCTGTGATCACTGGAACCGGGTGGAAGAGGACACCGGGCTTCTGAAGGATCTGAATGTCCAGACTCATCGAATGAGTCTGGAATGGAGCAGAATTGAACCTGAGGCAGGCCGATTTTCAAAAGCTGCAATCAAGCATTACAGAAATGAACTACAGCTGCTGGTGGAAAATCACATTAAGCCCCTGGTAACACTTCACCACTTTTCGGAGCCACAATGGTTTCAGGATATGGGGGGCTGGTTAAAACCTGAAAATTCAGATCTGTTTGCGGAATATGTTAAATTCGCGGTGGAAAATCTGGGAGATCTGGTCAGTGAATGGGTGACCTTCAATGAGCCAAATGTTTATACAAGCTTTGGCTATGAAATCGGAATATTTCCTCCCGGGCTTAAGGATCTGTTTGAATCCAACAAAGTACGTGCTGAGCTCATAAAGACCCATGTAAGAATCTATGATCTGATTCACAGCATAAGAAAGGAAAAGGGCTTTCCGGGAAAAACTATGGTTGGAGCTGCTATTCATATTCGCGTTTTTGACGGAATTACTTTTGCAGGAAGAAGATTGGCTGCCGTTGCTGACTATTATTTTAACGAACTGTTTATGTCGGGAATGACAGAGGGAAAAATAAAACTCCCTCTGATTAAAAATGGGTATAAACATAAGAAAGGACTCTATGTGGATTTTCTTGGGATCAACTACTACACAAGAAATATTGTTGAATTTGCCTGGGATCCCAGGCTGTATTTTCACAAGTATGTAAACGATATGGGGCTTGAAAAGTCGGATCTGGGCTGGGATATCTATCCTGAAGGGCTCCTTCGCGTATGCAGGAAATATTATAAGAGATACCGGCTGCCAATTTATATTACCGAAAATGGAATCAGCGATCGCTTTGACAATAGAAGGCCGGATTTTATTGTAAATCACCTTGCCAGGATTGCTAAAGCAATTAAAGAGGGCATTGAGGTTAAAAGGTATTATTACTGGACTCTGATGGATAATTTTGAATGGCTGGAGGGTGAGACCACAAATTTCGGCCTGTATGACTGCGATTTCTCCACTCAGAAAAGGACGCCCAGAGGCAGTGCGGCACTGTATGCACAGATATGTAAGGAAAAAGGATATAAAAACAGGTATGACCAAATTGAAAAGGTAATTGAATAAGCAATTAAGCTTATCGTGTCTTCGGACACTTTTTTTTCGATGTTATGGAAATTATGCAGGTAGTATGTAATATTGACAGGAACATATGTTTGGTATATTGTATTACTATACTTATGAATTTACTAATTTAACGTGCTGTGCTAATTGAAATTGTGTTTTGCTTTACAGATAGACTTCTTGAAATCAACTGGTAACGCGAGGACAACTTCATGAAATAGGATGCACGGTTAAAAACAATTGCGATAAATTGTCGACGAAGGTAAAGCGGTTTTGACGGAAAAGCAGCAGGACGCTGCTTTGAGCTTCAAATCGAGACAGGATGTCGAGTTTGAGCGGCGGCAAAACCGCTTTAAATGAGGTGATACAATTTTTGCAATTGTTTTGGGGGCATCCTATTTCATGAAGTTAGTACGGAAGTTGCCAGTTGATATAAAAAATACACAGGTAAAGTAAATATAGAATAACTAGCACAACGAGTTAATTTACTAAAAGGGTAAAACCAAAGGTCAAAGTAAAAGGAAAGAAGTGAGATGTATTTCACAAAACAAATATACAAAACAGCAAATATGCAATTATCTGGTGGCATATCAACATTTATCTGATGACACCGACCTGGTATGCTCCGGTGATGTTGTGAAATACATCCGTAAGGTCGGATGTATTCAGTATGACCCGCTGGATGTGGTAGGCCGGAATCCGGATCTGGTATTGCAGTCCCGCTGCAGTAAATACCTGAAAGATGACATTGAACAATATCTTTATAAGGATAGAGTTCTTTTTGACGTATGGGATAAAAATATGTCCATATGCCCGGTTGCGGATTGGCCCTATTTTGGAAGATACAGAAAAAGATATTTAAGCTGGTGTAATGAGTATAAAGATACCATAAATGCAATTGTAAAATATTTGGGAAAAAATGAGTTTGCCTGCTCTTCGGATTTTAAATTTGAAGAAAGGGTTGACTGGCATTACGGTCCTCAGAGACTTGCAAAAGCAGCCCTGGAGTGTATGTGTTATGCGGGACTTGCGGTAGTACACCATAAAAAGGGGACAAGAAGATACTACTGTTTATCTGATAAATTCATTCCCAAAAAGTATTTTACCATGAAAGATCCAAATGCAACCGAGGAAGAATATTTCAAGTGGGGAGTATTACGCAGGATTAATAGTATCGGTTTGCTGTGGAACAGGCAGAGTGATGCCTGGCTTGGCATAAATAATTTAAAAAGCGGACAAAGAAATGATGCTTTCAATGCCTTGCTGAAAGAGAGAAAGATCCATGAAATTATGGTAGCTGGCGTAGAGTACCCTTTGTATATTGCAGCCGGGAATCTTAAACTTCTGCAATCCTCTAAAAACAAGCCTATCGAAAACAGCTGCGTTCGAATCATTGCACCTTTGGACAATTTGCTTTGGGATAGAAAGCTGATTAAGGAATTATTTGATTTTGATTATAAATGGGAGGTTTATACTCCCGCTGCCCAGCGGAAGTATGGGTATTACGTTTTACCTGTTCTTTACGGCAGTAAATTTATCGGAAGAATTGAAATGGAAACCGATAAAAAAAATAAAAAATTGAATGTCAAAAATTTTTGGGCTGAAAATGAAGGATATGTATCATTATATAAAGATAATATTATTTCGGGAATAAACAGGTTTGCCGGATATAATCATAGTGAAAAAATAAAAATTTGCTTTGTTATATGATTGATACATTTAGCAGTATATCCGGCCGAAATAGTGCGGAGAGAAACTTACCCGTCCAGTTCTCTATAATAAAGAACACCATTGCTCAAAATAAATATTATATTATCATGGACGAAAACCGAATTATACAGAATATCAAAAGGTACGGATTCCTTCTGCCATGCAGCGCCGTTTTTATAGGTATAAACAGTATGATAATCATTTGCAACAAATTGGCTTCCGGTCCAGATTACCGAGATTAAGGAATTTACTCCATCTGCGGCTTTTGTCCAGTTCCTGCCGTCAGCTGACTGAAATATTGCACCGTCCAAACCGACAGCGCTATATTGGCCGTCAGCGAATATGACTTTGAGAAAGGTTCCCGAATAGTCCTTTATATGTACCCGTTTCCAATTTAAACCGTCTGCCGAAAAGTCAATTTGACCGAAAATATTGCGGGCAATATAGCTATTGTTTCCCAAAATTATTTCACTATAGTAATTTGGCATCTTTTTAGAAGTCCAGTTTATTTTATCTGTTGAAATTGCAGTTCCGTTTCCGCCGGCAATGATATATATCGCACCGTTGCTGGAAAAAGCGAATATGCTGCCGACATCTTTGTATACCTGGCCGTCATGTTCAAATGTCTTTGTTTCCCAGTTGATGAGATCCTGGGAAGTAGAAATTGAGGTATAATTAAATGAAGTATATTCCTTTCCGTTCCAGCTCAGATTCTGTGCCCATATACCGTCCGGGAGCTTATTTTGTTTTTTCCAGCTTGATCGGTCGTCAGAGGTATAAATGTAACTCTGTCCGTCAATGTCAATTTCAATGTCAATGTATTGTTTGCCGTTCCACAATTTAGGGGAGTGATGTTCACCTCCGGCCTGTTTCCAGTTGATACCGTCCGGTGAATATTGAATCAAGCCCGATTCACCGACTATAATAAATTGACCATCGTTATAAATAATATCCCTGATACTGAAATTCTCAATATACTGGTTTAATACCATGTCCCACTTTAAACCGTCCCTGGAGGTGTATACAGTCGGTCCGTAATAATAGCCGGGACGGGTGAAGTTATCGCAGGCCATTAAATAATATTCACCGTTATAAGCAAGGTGAACCGAACTTGTATCGCCATTTAGTGCAAAACTGCCGGCTTTTTTGAATTTTAAGCCGTCAGTGGTAGTGTAATTTATCATTTTGCCTTCCGGAGAAGGGCCGACCCCGGTGAATTCCAGTTGATTGACGATAAACTGTTTTCCATCCCATATGATATTTTCACAGTAGCTTACATAAATTTTATTGGAGTTTTTAGCCATAGATTTAGTGCTCAGGGTTTTGGAGCTCCAGCTGTAACCATCTTTTGAGGATGCTGCGTATACCCCGGAAGTATAGGCAAGATTATTGGTTTCTGCGGAGGTTGATCCAAAAGTGAGAAAAAATTTACCGTTCCAGGCTATTTTATTGAAGGAGGGCTTGTTTTTTATGACTTTTACCTGCCATAGCCGGCCATTCAGTGAGGTACATATTTCACCGTTATTTCCGACTGTTACATAAACCTTACCATTCCAGGCAACATCGTTTACTGCACTTTCAGCTCCGGTATCCGAGACCTGCCAGTCCAGTCCATCCCTGGAAGTAAGAATTTCTCCCGGTTTATCTGTAAAAGCTGCAAAAAGCTTCCCTCCATAAATTACTTTCCTTATTGAACTGGCAGTTGCCGGTTTTACAACAGTCCAGCTGAAACCGTCAGTTGAATGCAGTATTGTTCCTTTATCACCAACCACAACTATACTGTCTTCGCTGCAGGCAATATCAAACAATTCATTGGGGCATTCGACAGGAAGACTTGTATTGGTAGTCCAGCTGGAACCATCCGGAGAGGTTCTGACAGTTCCTCCATATCCGACTGCTATGAATAGCTTGTTTTTGAAGTATGCAATTTTATTAAGATGTGCTGTTGAGATTTCCGGACTGATTTGCCACTGCTGCTCTGAACCTTCAATAGAAGAAGTTTCATCTTTGACTGCGTTGACAGGGGTAAATATGGTAATCAGTATTAAAAGGCCTAGAACAACAGGAATAAGTTTTTTCATACGGTTGGAATCCTCCCAAAGTCATATTTCAATGTCCGGCAGTTTACCGGAATCTGATCCGAAACATCCTAATTATACAATTTCCGAAATGACAAAACCAGGCAATTTATATTAAATTTGTAATACAAATCTGATCAAACCATAGATAATAGTGATAATTTTTAATAAAATGAAATAACGCCTGGTAAAGTTTTCTGAAAAATAAATAAGTACAATTTGAATGGGGGATTTGCATGAACAGAGGTTCGTTTAATATGATCAGTTTTGGTTTTTTATTTTTAATGATAGATTTTCGTATTCAGAATTTTGACATATTGCCTGATATCATAGGATATATATTGTTTGCTGTTGCTTTCCATGCATTAACTCCCTATAGTGAATATTTCAGAAAGGCTTCATATATTAACATTCCTTTACTTGCTGGTTCCATACTTGACATATATAAATTCCCCGCATCAGCGCCTTCGCAGGTAGGCGAAGTTTCCTTTGATTTTGGGGCTTTTGGATTTTTAGCCATTCCGATTATCATTGCTATATGTGTGTTAAGCATACTAGTTGTATACTTTATGTTCCAGGGAATCATTGAAATGGCTCTGACCAAGAGCCTGGGCAGTCTTGCTGATGAAGCCGGCAAAAGGTGGAAGGAGTATTTGTATTTACAGCTTGCCATTCTTTTTTCGTTTATAGTGATCTTTCTGCCTGTAATAGGGGTAGCTTACATCATAGCCCTGGCAATAATTTCATTAATAATAATTTTTGCTATAATAAGATTTATGAGGGTCTGCGGAGAAAATTTATAATAAAGGGGAAGTACAGATGATAAATGAAAGACTGGTTAAGCAAATACAGTTTATAACCGAAATTGACAAGCTAAAAAAAATATTCCGGCAGAATGTTGTCATAGGAACTACACGAAATGAGAATGATGCTGAACATTCCTGGCACATGGCAGCAATGGCTGTTCTTCTGTCGGAATATTCCGCCGACAAAAACCTGGATATGCTGAAAGTCTTAAAACTGGTGCTTGTTCATGATCTTGTTGAAATAGATGCGGGAGATACCTTCTGTTATGATGAGAAGGGTTATGAAGACAAGGCTGAGCGGGAGGAGAAAGCAGCCCGGCGCTTATTCAATTTATTGCCGGAGGATCAGGCGGAGGAAATTTACAGCCTCTGGAGGGAATTCGAAGAGCTCGGTACTGCGGAAGCCCGATTTGCTGCATGCCTGGACAGGCTGCAGCCACTGATACTGAATTACAATACAAACGGCCACACCTGGCAGAAACCCGGCGTCACAAGCGAGAAGGTTATTAAGCGGAACAGTATGCTGGAACAGCACGCACCGGAGTTATGGCAGCTTGCCAGAGAAATTATTGAAACATCGGTTGAAAAGGGTATACTGAAAAAATAACATACTATTACAAAAATCTTGTCAATATAAAACGGAGGCTGAAGCATGTTTAAGGAAATGAGAAAAAGTGACAGACAGATCAGTACGGAAGAGGCAGCGAAACTGCTGGAGGAGGCCCAATTCGGAGTTATTTCAACAGTTGGACAAAACGGGTATGCATATGGGGTGCCCTTAAACTATGCATATTCTGACGGCAGTATTTATTTTCACAGTGCACAGGAAGGTGCGAAAATAAGTAATATTGCTTACAACAATAAGGTTTCTTTTTGCGTTACGGGCAATACCGAGCCCATTCCAGATAAGTTCAGTTACAGGTATATAAGTACAATTGTTTTTGGAAGCTGTACCGAAGTTAGTGGAGCTGAAAAGGAAGCAGCCCTGGTCGCCATACTGAAAAAATATTCCGGAGAATTTATGGAAAAAGGAATGAAGTATCTGAAAAACGATATAAATGTTACCAAAGTAATGAAAATAAGTATTGAACATATAACTGGCAAAGCCAGAAGGTAATGATCAAAGTAAAAAAAATTCCAAATTATTAGAGAATAAAAATTCTTTTAAACCAAATAATATTTATGAAAGTTAAATATATTAAAATATTTGGAGGAATTAAAACATGAAAGCTAATAAGATGGATCATCCAAATCAGGGAATAAAATGTGTTGTTAATACTTGCACCTACTATATGCAGGGAGATCAGTGCTCAGCTGATAAAATAGAAGTTCAGCCAAGAAATGCTTCAAATTCGGAGGAAACAGACTGCTCGACCTTTGCTCCGGGAGCAAGTATTTAAACCCTCACGAGAGGCTGTTGTAAAACGTATAAATATAGAAACTTGAGGGGAAAAGTGCGGTTTTACATTCCACAAGCAGTTTTTCTATAGGGAGTGTCGTAAAATGAAAGATAATCCATTTTACGACACTCCCTTGAATTTTTTATACATATAAAGTAACATTTAAAGAATGGGCTTGTAAAATTACATAAGGCGGGAGGCATATCTTTATGAAATACTTCGAAATATTTGATGCTGACAATAAAACAATCAAAATGTCCAGAATCATTTTAGGAGGAGTTTATTTTGGTACAACCTTGACCAAAGCGCAGTCCTTCGAATTAATGGATAAATACATGGAGTATGGCGGTAATACTTTTGACACTGCCAGGGTGTATTGTGATTGGCTCGAAAATGGTCATTCGGCCAGTGAACGTACTATAGGTGAGTGGATAAAGTCCAGAAATAACAGAAAAGAAATAATTCTGGCTACAAAAGGAGGTCATCCCGCAGCAGAAGGTGTATCCCGTCTATCAAAGGATGATATTCTGAGTGATATGGACAGGAGCCTTGAGACTTTACAAACTGATTATGTTGATTTATACCTTTTACATAGAGATGATGCAAGTGTACCTGTATACGAAATAATGGATACTTTGCATATGCTGGTCCGTGAGGGTAAGGCAAGAGCGGTGGGGGTTTCAAACTGGACCTGTGAAAGAATCAAGGAAGCCAATGCCTATGCCTGGAAAAACAATAAAACAAATCTTGCAATTTCACAGATTCAGTGGAGTCTTGCCGAATGTTTCCCTCATAATTTTAATGATCCGACCCTTGTCTGTATGAATCCTAAAGAGTATCAGCAATACCTGGAGATGGGAATGCCTGTAATGGCTTATTCTTCACAGGCTAATGGCTTGTATTCCAAAGCAAATGACCAGGGGCTTGAGTATGTTCCTGCGAAACTCCAAAAATTTTTGACGCTGGAAAACATAAACCGCTATAATAATTTACTCAAGCTGTGCCGGAGAAAAGGCTACAGCAGGACTGCCGTGGCATTGAACTATATTATGGACAACAAATTGAACGGGTCGGCTATTATAGGCTGCACAAACCCGGAGCAGCTTGATGATTGCTTGAAAGCAACTGAGATCAGCCTTACTGAAGAGGAAATTAACAGCCTGGTTTAGGGTTGTATTGTCTGAAAATATTGTATATTTGATTATGTGATATTATTTGTGTAAAATATTGTATAATAAATTAACTTTGGGATAAAAAATAGAGCAGAGGTTTGGAAAATAATGCTCCTGTTCCCAGACTGCTGAATCCACCTGAAAGTAAAAATTAGAAATCCGTCTGTTAAATCCTGCTCAGCCGTAAAAATGAAAATTGAACGTCTGTTCGGTTTGTGTTATAATTCTACCATACTATTGTAATGGTCGGTGTTAAGGATAAAGTATGGAAAAAGCTCAGATAAAAATTTCAATAAGAAATCTTGTGGAACTTGTATTGAGGTCCGGGGATATTGACAGCAGGCTTGTCTCTTCAAACCGCATGCTGGAGGGTACCAGAATCCATCAGAAAATACAGAAGGAAAGCGGAGACAAATACGCAAAAGAAGTATACCTGTCCTTCAATTATCAGCTGGAAGGCTTCACTATCAAGCTTGAGGGCAGGGCTGACGGAATAATAACCGAACCTGAAGGCATGGTCATCGATGAAATAAAGTCAACTGCAAGGCCGCTGGAATATATTGATGAAGAATTCAGTCTCCTGCATTGGGCACAGGCAAAGTGTTATGCCTTTATTTATTGTGTCCAAAATGAGCTTAAGGATATTTTTGTTCAGCTTACATATTTCCAGATAGATACCGAGGAGAAGAAAATAATCCGAAACCCCTTTACCTTTCAGGAGCTTCAGGAATTTATGAGCGGGCTTTTGGACAAGTACCTCGTATGGGCAAGTATGGCCGACAGCTGGAATACTCAGCGGGATATGTCAATCAGAGAGCTCCGGTTTCCCTTTGAAAATTACCGTAAAGGACAGAGAGAACTGGCCGTTGCAGTATATAAAACAATAGTACAGGAAAAAAAGCTTTTTGTTCAGGCCCCAACTGGCATAGGAAAGACCATATCCACCCTTTTCCCGGCGGTAAAAGCCTTTGGGGAGCAGCACATATCAAAAGTTTTCTATCTGACGGCAAAAACCATAACAAGACAGGTGGCTGAGGAGGCTTTTACAAAAATGAGAGCAGCCGGACTTAAATTCAGGACCCTGACACTGACTGCCAAGGAAAAGATATGCTTCAGGGATGAAGTCAGCTGCAATCCTGATTTTTGCGAGTATGCAAGGGGACATTATAACAGGGTCAATGATGCATTGACCGATATATTGAAAAATTCTGAATACCTGACCAGGGAAATTATTGAAGAATATGCTCGAAAGCACAGGGTATGTCCCTTTGAATTTGCACTGGATCTGTCACTTTGGGCAGACTGTATCATATGTGACTACAACTATGTGTTTGATCCCAGGGTATATCTCAAGAGATTTTTTCTGAACAATGACGGGGATTATGCCTTCCTGGTAGACGAGGCTCATAATCTTGTAGACAGGGCAAGGGAGATGTTTTCGGCCCAAATAAGCAAAGCTGCTTTTTTTGAAGCAAAGAAAGCCATGAAAAATCATCAGCCAAAGATAGTAAAATGTCTAAACAGGATTAATGCGTACATGGTTGCGCTGAGAAAGCAGTGCGGTGAAGAGGGATTTATTATTCATAAAAGTGAACTGAGTGATCTCTACAGACTTCTTAACAACTTTATAACTGAAGCCGAGGAATGGGTGGTAAAAAACCAGAATAAGGATATTGAAGGCTTTGACCAGCTGCTTGAAGTATATTTCAACGCTATTTCCTTTTTGAAGATTTCAGAGTTTTTTGACCACAGATATGTCACATTTATTGAAGCTGGCCGAAGTGAAGTAAGGGTCAAGCTGTTTTGCATAGATCCCTCCTATCTGCTGGCCGAAGCAGTAAAGAGAGGCAAGACGGCGGTTTTCTTTTCGGCAACATTGACGCCGCTGAATTATTTTATGGACATTCTGGGCGGTGACAGCGAGGACTATAATATCAATCTGTGTTCTCCCTTTGATAACAGGAAACTATGCCTGCTGGTGGAGGGCGGAGTATCGACCAAATACAAAAACCGGGAGAACAGCTATGACTCCATTGTAGAAATAATAAAGACTGCGGTTGGGAAGCACAAGGGAAATTACCTTGTTTATTTTCCCTCCTACAAATACATGAACGAAGTATATTCAAGATTTTTGGAGAAATATCCTGAAATTGAGACTTTTATTCAGGAGAGCTCCATGACGGAGGAAGAAAGAGAGAGCTTTCTGAAAAGGTTCCAGCCCGGCAAAAACGCTTCTATGGTATGTTTCGGAGTACTTGGGGGAATATTTTCAGAAGGTATTGATTTAAAAGGGGACAGGCTGATCGGAGCAATAATTATAGGGGTCGGCCTGCCGCAAATCAGTGTGGAACAGGATATCATCATGGATTATTTTCAAAGGAAAAACGGGATGGGCTATGAAAATGCCTATATGTATCCTGGAATGAACAAGGTGCTGCAGGCCGCCGGACGGGTCATACGCTCCGAAAACGACAGGGGAATGGTTCTGCTGGTCGATGAGAGGTTCTCTCACAGAACGTACAAAAATCTATTCCCAAAGCATTGGGAACACTCTATAGGAATAAGAAGCACAGGGGAGCTTCAGGCCAGACTTGAACAGTTTTGGAAGGAAGGATGATTTGAACTTTTTTGACACGATAAAAAGCAAGCACGGTATAGATTTAAATACCGAACAAAGGAATGCCGCATGCCATGTAACCGGTCCTGCGCTGATTCTGGCGGGTCCGGGTTCGGGAAAGACAACGGTAATAACTGCAAGGGCGGCATACTTAATCCTGGAAGCAGGTGTTGACCCAAAGAGTATATTGACCTTGACCTTTAATAAGGCTGCCCAATTGGAAATGGATAAGCGCTTTAACAGGCTTTATGGCTCTGAAATCCGTGAAAAAGTACATTTTGCCACACTGCACAGCTTTTGTAACAGAGTTGTACGGGATTATGAAGGGATGAAAGGCCGGACACTGAAGCGCATTGAAGGAAATGACCAGGATATAAGCAAGCATCAGCTGCTCAAGGATATTTACCATAATATAAACAATTCAAAAATCAGTGATGATGAGCTGGAAAATCTTATAAATGAAATTGGGCTTGTTAAAAACAGTCTTATAAAGGATTTTGAAGAACTGGACTTCAGCACCAAAAGATTTTCCCGGATATACAAGGCCTATGAAGATTATAAGAAAAGTAATCTTCTGATTGATTTTGACGATATGCTGACCTATGCTTTTAATATCCTGTCAAGATACCCTGCTCTGCTTCAGCGGTACAGAAGCAGGTACGGCTATATCCAGGTCGATGAAGGACAGGATCTGTCAAAAATTCAGTTTGAGATAATAAAACTATTGTCTGCTCAAAAACGCAATCTGTTTATGGTGGCCGATGATGACCAGTCAATATACGGCTTCCGGGGAGCAGAACCCGGAAATATCCTGGATTTTGAAAAGCAATTTGAAGGCTGCAGAATATTCAGACTTGAGAACAATTACCGTTCTTCCGAAAATATTGTAAAGCTCAGCAGCAGTTTTATAAAACAAAATAAAAACAGGTATGAAAAACATCATGTAACCTGTAATTTGGCTGCTAAGAACCCGGAAATAGCCAAAGTCAAGGATCAGCAGGAACAGTTGAAGTATGTTTTGGACAGACTTAATTCCCAAATACATGACTTGAAAAGCGGAAATGAGAACAAGAGAAGAAAAAAGCAAATCGCCGTTCTGTACAGAAACAACCTGTCTTCAATCCTTATAGCCGATTTGCTTGATAGAAACAACCTGTCCTTCAGGGTACGGCAAAACAGGCTCTACTTCTTTAAGCACTGGCTGGTTCAGGAGGTTACGGCATTTTTGCACTTCGCACTTGATCCTCAGGATGCTGAAGCCTTCTCAAAGATATATTATAAAATGAACAGGTACATATCAAAGGCAATGCTGGAATGCGCTCTGGCAGAAAGCGGGGGCAAGCCGGTTATCGACTGCATTATGAACGGTGTGGAGCTGAAACCTTTTCAGATAAACAGTTTGCAGGAATTGAAACGGGAGTTTTCAAACCTGGCGAAAAAACGGCCCTGGAATGCCCTCGAATACATAAAAACCAATTTTAATTATCTGGATAGCATTAAGGAATACTGCCGGCTTGCAGGGCTTTCTTTCGAATACCTCTGGAGACTGTTTGATATTCTCCAGGGGATTGCCTGCAGCTGTCAGACACTGGTGGAGTTCCTGGACAGGCTTACGGAATTGGATAACCTCTTTGAAGGGGAGAATGAAAAAAAAGAGCAGGAAACGGATTTAGATATTACCCTTAGCACAATGCATTCCTCAAAAGGTCTGGAATATGACTGTGTATTCATCATAGACCTTATTAACAGCGAACTTCCGGGAGACAAGGTGCTTGAAAAGGCTGCCGAAACAAAAGACATGACGGTACTGGAGGAAGAAAGAAGGCTGTTTTATGTAGGTATGACCAGGGCCAGGCAAGAACTGTACCTGATATATCCTGCTTCTGCCAACCTTAAAACGCTTATGCCTTCAGTATTTGTAAAAGAGGTTAAAGGGCTCATAAAAAATGATTTTGCTGCCGGTTTGGGAGAAGGAGTTATTGTGAGGCATTCCAGATTTGGAAGAGGTGCTGTTATAGCAATGGACTCTGCAGATCAGCCAAATTCCTTATCTGGACAGACAGTAGAAATCAAATTTTTTAACGGAATGGTCAAAAAGCTGGATTTACAGCTTTGCCTTGAAAACAGGATACTTGAAATTGAAAAATTAAAGTATTGAATTTCATAATTTAATGATACTAATACTGATTGAAAGCTTGTGCAGCAGCAAATCTTTTGTTATTATTAATAAATTAATATGGAGGAAAATAACAAATGATCGAGAAGTACTACCCTGATTTATATTATGACAGCATCAGACATATAGACCTGGATATGCTTGAAAAAAAAGGCATAAAAGGCTTCATACTGGACATAGACAATACACTTGTCCCGATGCACAGTAAGGACGCTGACCAAAATGCCATAACCTGGATCGGAGAACTTAAAAAAAGGGGCTTCAAGGTTTGTATTTTATCAAATGCAGCTGAGAAGAGGGTTGTGAGGTTCAACAAGGACATTGCGGTAACAGCAATCCATAGAGCGTACAAACCCTCAGGCAGGGCATTTTTAAAAGCGGCTGGTATCCTGGAACTTGAACCGGAAAGCATTGCAGTTGTGGGAGACCAGATATTTACCGACATCCATGGCGGAAATAAAGCCAATATGCTCACAATACTTGTCAAACCCATAGATAAAAAGGAAATTTTGTATGTGAGAGTTAAGAGGTGGCCTGAAAAGTTCATCCTTGCCGGGTATATGAAAAAACTTGAGCATCAGCTCAAGAGAAGAGAGCTCTGGAAGAAAAACAGGCTGGTTATGGAAAAGGCCAGATATAAAAAATAATTAATGGGGAGAGGAACTTTTATATGAATCTTGTAGAAACCGTTAATGGCAAAACCGGACTTCTGGGTCTGATAGGCTGCCCGGTGGAGCATACAAAATCCCCGTACATTCATAATACTTTATTCAGAGAATTTAATATAAATGCAATCTATGTACCTGTACATGTCAACGAGGGGGAGCTGGAAAGGGCGGTTAACGGTTTGAAAGCTCAGAATTTCATTGGTTTTAACGTTACAGTACCTTATAAGAAGGAAATTATAAAATATCTTGATGATATTTCAAATGATGCTCTTCTGATGGGTGCCGTCAATACCGTCAAGAATACAGACGGCAGGCTGAAGGGGTATAACACGGATGCAGAAGGGTTTGCAAGAGATTTCAAGGATGCTTTTGAAACCGATTTTGCAGGTAAAAAGGTTGTACTGCTTGGAGCTGGAGGCACTGCAAGGGCCCTGGCAGTGAGGCTGGCAGCTGAAGGAGTGAGGCAGCTGACTATTGTCAACAGAACCCTGGCCAATGCACAGAATATCGTTGAACTTGTAAAAAACAATTTTGGCTGTATAGTTGCAGGCATTGTTCCGGAAGACCCGGAATTTTCAGCTTGCTTCAAAAGCGGCGATATAGTCATTAATACCACACCGGCAGGAATGAGTACATATGAAGCTAAAATCCCGTTTGACCGGAGCTTTGAATTCCAAAGGCATCAGCTGGTATATGATATTATTTATACACCCCGAAAAACTGAGTTTCTTAAACAGGCGGAATTGGGCGGCTGCAAAGTGCGAAATGGTTTTGGAATGCTGATAAATCAAGGAATATCTGCCTTTGAGATTTGGACAGGCAAATCTGTTTCCAAAAATCATGCTGTTGAAATATTAAATCTTATAAATAAATTAGAGGATTTATAGAATAAGTACCGAATAATTTAAAGATAAAAAGATTATATTTGTATTAATTTGGTATAATGCAAGCGATTTGTATAAGGAGG
>JAEWJR010000145.1:0-138064 GCA_023386445.1 Bacillota bacterium
GAATCCATTGGATTCTGGAATTTTAAAGAGTCCTTACAATGTATATCTACGATATACATATACATTTGCATGTATTTTGTCACTGTTTACTTTTCAAAGTCCATTCTTCAAAGTGTTATATACTTCGCATTACTGTGTCAGACTTCGTACTTTGCGTTGCTCATTTACCTTTGTAAACTCCGCTACTCAAGACTCGTCTTCCTTGTACTACTCGTATCTACCACTTTGAAATCAAGCTAGATGTAGCATTACTACGTCAGATTTCATATTCTGCGCTGCTCACTTATCGCATAAGCTCCGCTGCTCGAAATTCATCTTCCTTGTTCTGCTTGCATCTATCATCCTGATACCTCAAAAGCATTATTACTATTGACTTTCAAGGTTTTCGCTGTTTGCTTGTCGCAAGCAGCTTAATTATAATATCACTTTGCTGTTTCTTTGTCAACACTTTTTTAAATTTTCGTTATAAGTTTTTTTCAAAACCCGAACTCTCAATTTATGTGGTGTTGCCGTTTGCGACAGCTTGGTTAGTATATCATCATGCAGCAAGTATGGCAAAGTGTATTACTTCTATATTTACTCGTTTAGCTGATTTATTGCGCATATCCTCCTTTATTTACACATATTCCTCGCCCAAAGTCCTGTATACTCACGTTTCATTTCAATTTTCCACAGGCCTTTTTTAGAGGTCTAATATAACAATATTAACTGATTATTATGGTATTAATTTGATATTGCTTATATTTGGGAAGTTGCTGCAAAATTATTCATACATGGAAAACACCGGACAATTAAATCCGGTACTCTGCAGCAAGACTTATTCTGGGAAGCCTGATATATTCCTTTACGGAGTACCCTGTCAGAGCAAAAAATATTCTGTAGAAGCTCGATAGTGACATAAATGGGGTTTGAGCCGCCAGGTTTATATCAATTGGATTTTCAAGATTACTTTCAATAAAATCTATTGACCTTTGAATTCTTTCGTAATACTTCATAAGGAGTACTCCCGGCTTCTTAAGATGAAATAATATTACCACTTTTTATTTTTTTACATCCGACTTTTTTTCCAAAAAAATCAGCCAATCTGAATAATATTTCGATTATCGGGAATCAGTCTGCTTTTCTTTCCCGAATAAAATATTGATAACCTGTGTAATGCACGGGTACAGCAAATATATAAAAGCTGCCTGTCTTCTGAATCCCAATACATATCATCATTTGCATCATAAATAAGCACAGCATCAAATTCCAAACCCTTTGCCATATAAACCGGGAGAATTGTGACCTTATTAATTGTCTCAAAGGAATCCGTATTGATCAGGGCAGCACCAAGCTCACTTCCAATTTCCTTATATAGCTGTTTCGCACCTGTCATGCTTTTACATATAATTGCTATTGACTGAAACCCCTCGGCCTGATATTTGTTGACCTTATTTACTGCATTTTCATTCATCTGTCCATGGTCCTCCGCCCTGATAATATCCGGCAGGCTTTCATGTCTTTCGAAGCTTTCAATCTCCATATGCCCATCACTGAAGCAGGAACTGAATTGATTAATCTCATAGGAGCATCTGAAACTTTTATTCATCATAATGGTTGAACTTCTCTTTTTATTAAGAATCTGCCTTATATCTGAGTATGCAGATAAATCAGTTGTTTTTTCTATGGTCTGATTGATATCCCCCAATACGGTAAACTTGGCGTTTCCAAAGCATCTTTTCAGAATTTCATAATGAACTGGATAATAATCCTGGGCTTCATCTACAACTACCTGCATAATCTCCTTATAACGCTCACAACCACCCAGCATCAGCTTCATTACCAGAAGTACCATTGCATTATCATAACTTAAGACCGGCTTTTGCAGGCCCGCCCTCACGTAGTCCATTATTTCCTCAATATTTTCAGGCAGGCTTATCCCTTCCGCCATCCTGTAAAACAGATTTAGGTCACCTGCCAGTCTCTTGTATAAAGCCATCACATCAACTCTTGAAAACTTCATGACTTCCTTTTTTATGGAGATATTTTCCTTTAGTGATAATAATCTCGCAAGCGGCTTGACTTCATAGATATGTTCCGGATACTCCGCGATAAACTTTTCAAGCTTTCCCAGCCGATATTTTCTTAATTCATGTATCTTTATCATAATGCGTTTTTCTATTGTTTCCAGCCTCTTTTCCAGCGGCAGGGAAATCTCATTCTGTTTTAAAAGCTCAGCTTTGGTCAGTTGTCTGTTTGCAATGCATTCCCCATTGTAATAGATGTCTCTGAAATCAATCATTTTGTGTTCGAAATATTTAAGATATCTTTCTATGATCTTTAAAAACTCTTTTGAAAGTATAAATTCCATGCTGCTTTTAATTAAAATCTTTTTATTCATATCCCGGGTTGATATTATCTCTTCTAATAATGTATTACGATTACATATATCAATTTTTTCTTCGAAGATATTATCAAATATTTCTTCCATCGTAAGTGCCTGAATATTCTTTTCACCCAACTCAGGCAATACATTGTCAATATATTTTTCAAAAAGGTTGTTAGGTGTAATAAGTATGATATTATTGGAACTCAGATTACCGGTCAAACCATGATACATGAGATAGGCAACCCTGTGCAGTGCTACTGAGGTTTTCCCGCTTCCGGCAACCCCCTGCACCATCAGGAGATCATTTTCAATATCCCTTATTATAAGGTCCTGCTCCTTTTGTATCGTTTCAACAATACTTTTCATTTTTGCGGAAGTATTCTGTGACAAGGCCTGTTTCAATATATCGTCTATGATAGTCATGCTTGAATCAAAAAAATATTGCATTTCACCCTTTTTTATCTCAAATTGCCTTTTGAGTGAAACTTCTCCCTCTATTATGCCGTATGGTGCCCTATAGCTGGCCTTTCCAAGTCCAAAACGGTAAAAAATACTGGAAATGGGTGCTCTCCAGTCACAAATGTAGGTTTGCCGGGTTTTTTCATCGGTAAGGTTCCCAAGTCCAATATATATGCTGTCTCTGTCAAACCCATCTTCAATAAAGTCAATTCTGGCAAAGTACGGAGACTGCTGCATCCTGTCATATTTCTTTATTTTGGCTTCAGTAGCCTCATAATCGTATGTTTGCATTTCTATAGGCTTTAAATATTGTATGGCATCGGACAGTTTTTCAAAATCACTTGAGTAATGGGTGGTGTTTTCGTACATATCCTTTCTGTCTGCCACTAACTGCCCTCTTTTATTTTTAAGCTTGTCTGTTTCATCTGACATCTGCTTTTTAATAATCCCCTTGATTCTTTCAAGATAATTCTTTTCCAATAGCAGCTGTTCCTTGTAATTATCCATTACATTACTCTCCTCTGACTTAAATACTAGACATTAAATATCAGACAATATATATTAAACGCGTCTGCCGTTTTTTCCTTTATAATATTTACATTTTATATAAAATCTACAATATGAAGATGACATATATTCAGATGACACAAAAAGAGAGCATACGTGTAGTATACTCTCCCTCTGTGAAGTTTGTCCTATTTCCAATATTAAAGTCAGCCGCAGGTTTACCGCACTTACTGAAACGTAACTATGTCATAAATGCTGGTATAGTCTGTTACCGGCTTTGGAATAGTCATATTTATATATTAATTACTGCTCCCTTAATTTAGTTACAGCTGACGGTCTGTTTCCTCAGGGCTTTCACCTTCTGCATCTTCACAATCGACACCCTCCGGGCATTCTTCGTTTATCATTCTTGCCATGCTTACAACGTTATTGCCCTCGCTCATTCTCATAAGCGTTACTCCCTGAGTTGCACGACCGAGAATGCTTATTTCGTTAACTTTCATTCTGATGATGCTTCCGTCTGAACTAATTAATATTATATCATCTTCTTCAGAAACAAGCATCATTCCGATGGACTTCCCGGTTTTTTCAGTAATTCTGTAAGTGAGTATACCCTTACCGCCTCTTGTCTGCACCTTGTACTCTTCAAGCTCCGTTCTCTTACCAAAACCGTTTTCAGTTACCACCAAAAGGGTTGTATTGTCAGTAACAACCTCCATACCAATTACGTAATCGCCATCATCCAGCTCAATACCTTTAACACCCTGGGATACACGCCCTATAGGTCTGGCATCGGTTTCATTGAAGCGGATTGCCATACCTTTGACAGTTGAAAGCATTATATCCTGATTTCCATCGGTCAGTTTAACGTCTATAAGCTCGTCATTCTCTCTAAGTGTTACTGCTGCTAAACCGCCTTTTCTAATGCTGTCATACTCCATCAGGTCTGTTTTCTTAACCAGACCGTTACGGGTAGCCATTACCAGGTAAAGGCCTTCTTTATATTCCTGAATCGGGATTACAGTGGTTACCTTTTCATCTCCATCCAGCTGCAGCAGATTTACAATTGCTGTACCTTTAGCCTGTCTGCCGGCCTCCGGAATCTCATATGCCTTAAGTCTGTAAACTCTACCCTTGTTGGTAAAGAACATAATAAAGTTATGAGTTGAGGTTACAAAAAGATTTTTAACAAAATCTTCTTCTCTGGTGCTAAGCCCAATTATTCCCTTTCCTCCACGTCTCTGGCTCTTGTAGGTATCAGCCGGGAGCCTCTTGACATATCCGAAATGAGTCATGGTTATAACACTCTCTTCCTCCTGGATGAGATCTTCAATATCAATTTCGTCTTCATCAATCTCTAATTTAGTCCTTCTGTCATCAGCATATTTATTCTTAATAACATCCAACTCTTCCTTAATTATCTGATGAACAAGGATTTCATTGGCCAAAACTTCTCTATAATATTTTATCTTCTCAAGAAGTTCGTTATATTCATTTTCCAGCTTTTCTCTTTCAAGTCCGGTAAGACGGCCCAATCTCATATCTACAATTGCCTGGGACTGCTTTTCGCTGAAACCGAATCTCTCTGACAGACCTTCTTTTGCCAAAGCTTCAGTTTTCGAATTTCTGATTATTTTAATAACTTCATCCAGGTGGTCAAGCGCTATCTTTAAACCTTCCAATATATGAGCCCTTGCCTCTGCCTTATCAAGTTCAAACTTTGTTCTACGTCTGATGACATCTTCCTGATGAGCTATGTAGTAATCAATAGTCTGTCTCAAATTCAAGGTTCTCGGTTCATAGAGATTATCCTCAGTCGGAACAATGGCAACCATATTAACGCTAAAGGTTTCCTGCAGTTGAGTATTTTTATATAATTGATTCAATACAACATTTGGATTTGCATCGCGTTTAAGTTCTATAACAATTCTCACAGGTTCTTCCCTGCCGGATTCATCCTGCAGGAAGGATATACCCTCCAACCTTTTATCCTTAACCAGTTCAGCAATCTTCTCAATAAGCCGCGCTTTATTAACCAGATATGGTATTTCAGTTACAATGATCCTATGTCTGTTTCCATGCATTTCTTCTATAATTGCCTCAGACCGGACAACAAGTCTGCCTCTTCCAGTTCTGTACGCATCTCTGATTCCCTTTTTCCCAATAATCTTTGCAGCTGTTGGAAAATCCGGCCCTTTTATATACTGCATCAATTCATCTATGGTTATTTCAGGGTTGTCAATTACAGCACTTATACCATCAATTACTTCACCTAAATTGTGAGGCGGGATATTGGTGGCCATACCAACAGCTATACCTGAAGAACCGTTAACCAGCAGATTTGGAAATCTGGAAGGCAAAACAACAGGTTCAACCTCATGCTCATCAAAGTTTGGTTTAAAATCTACAGTATCCTTGTTAATATCGGCAAGCATTTCCATCGATATTTTAGCAAGCCTTGCCTCAGTGTATCTCATTGCAGCCGCAGCATCACCATCACGGGAGCCGAAATTGCCATGCCCGTCGACAAGAGGATGTCTCAGCGAAAAATCCTGTGCCATACGCACAAGACTATCGTATACAGCAGCATCACCGTGCGGATGGAAACTTTTCAACGCTTCTCCGACGGTTGCAACAGATTTTCTGTATGGCTTATCCGGTGTAAATCCAGAAGAATACATAGTGTAAAGTATACGTCTATGCACCGGTTTTAAACCGTCACGAACATCAGGTAGTGCTCTGTCTATAATTACACTCATAGCATAGTCTATAAAAGACTTTTTCATTTCAGATTCAATGTCTATGGGAATAATTCTTTGCTCCCTTATTTCATCTGCCATTTAATTTATTACCTCTTTTCATATTATAAAAACCATTTTACATATAGTACATTTTGCAAGTTGTCCACTATATATTGTAATAAAATTTTAACGAACTGTCCACTTTTTTTGTCTAAAAGCCAATTCGCTGTAATGCTGACAGCCCATTAAACACAAGTCCGATGAATACTAAATTTTAAATGTATACCTATATTATGGCCTACCATTTACTGCATTAGCCCGACTTTTTTACGAAGCTGTTGATAATTATTATAAAATCAGTTCTTTTATCCAGAAATAAAGTTTTATATGTGGATAATACAAAATCACCGCGCAAACTATTTCCTTAATAAAGAAAAAAGTGGACAGTCAAACCGTCCACGATATAATGCAAGATTTCAATTTATTTTATTATGTATAGTTGAGCCTGTATTGCTGTTATAACTTATGCCATATTGTTTTTAGGTACTCTTACCACAAACTCTATGTAATCGCCTCTGTCAATCTGAGCCGCTTTTGCATTGACTCCTGACTGTTTCATTATATCTATCGCCTGTTTAATTGTATTAACAAAAATTCTGACGTCCTTAATTGCCTTGGTCATTTTCCTGTCTGCAGGTTTTTGTCTTATATCCCTGGAGAACTTATCAATTGCCTTTTCTACAAGCTCTTCCGTTTTCTTGACATTCAGGCCTCTTTCACATACAAGCTTCAGCACCTTTAACTGAAGCTGTTCATCATGAAGCTTCAATAATGCTCTCGCATGTCTTTCTGTTAGATTATTGTCTGCCAGAATCTTTTTTACCAGAGGAGACAGCTTCAGGAGCCTGATTTTATTTGCAATGGTTGACTGGCTTTTACCTATCTTTTGTGCCAATTCCTCCTGTGTAAAGCCATGTTCATTAATAAGATTGCTGTAACCTTCCGCTTCCTCCATATAGCTGAGATCTTCCCTCTGGAGATTTTCAATCAGTGCCATTACCGCAGAGTCGTTATCATCAACATTGATAATTATGGCCGGAATTTCCTTGAGTCCCGCCATTGTAGCGGCTCTAAGTCTTCTTTCACCTGCAACCAGTTCATATGTGCTGTGTGAAATCTTTCTTACATTAATGGGCTGTAATACCCCATATTGCTTTATGGATTCACAAAGCTCCTCAAGAGCAAATTTATTGAACTGCTTTCTTGGCTGGGATGGATTAGGCCGGATATAGTCTATACCAACATACGTGATGTTTTTTAAATCATCCTTTTTTTCCTGCTTTGCAAACTGAATCTTACTTTCTAACATAACGGCACCATCCTTTGTATATTTTTTTTGTTGTTCTCTTAAGCAACTACCATATGTTGTAACTTACACACAAAGGATTATTCTTTTCTTTTATTCCATTTCCTTTATTCCCAGGCAAAAATCGTTCGATAAAAAAATATAAAAAGGTTGATAATAATACTTATATCAACGGCTCTTTAGAAGGTTTTCCAGCTTTCCTTGGGTATTTTGTCGGCGTCTGTCTAAACTTTCTTATGATGACGACATTTCTTTCTATATTTGTCTTTGGTAAATCCAATTTTTCAATTTTTATGATTTTTCCTCCTAAAATGTCGAGAGCTTTTGCACTGCTGTCAAATTCTTCAGTATTACTCCCCTTCATAGCGATAAAAATCCCGTTTATTTTCACAAAAGGCAGACAATATTCGAGTAAAACCGGGAGATTTGCAACCGCGCGAGCTACAGCAATATCGTATTTTTCTCTGTACTGCTGATTAACTCCAAAGTCTTCAGCCCGTCCATGAATTGCTTTTATCTCTGACATTTCCTTCTGTCCGGAAATATTTGCTGCATTTATTACCTCATTCAAAAACTTGATTCTCTTGTCCAGGGAATCCAGCAATGTTATTTCCAGCATTGGATTGGTTATTTTCAAAGGTATTCCGGGAAACCCGGCTCCAGTACCGATATCTATAAGCTTTAGCTTCTCATTTTCTATAAATGGAAGTATGCTCATGGAATCGATAAAATGTTTAATAATTATTTCCCTGTCTTCCTCAATAGCTGTTAAATTCATCTTTTGATTCCATTCCTTAAGAAGCTCCATATACGTTTCAAACTGACCGATCTGCAACCCGGACAATTCTCTTCCGTAATGCACTGCTCCCTCCGTCAACAGTTGGGTTAATTCCTTATCCAATGCCATATTTTCCTCCGAATTGTACTACACCACTTTATTTTAATTATTGCCCGGTTCGCTCTGCTTTTGACTAATGCTGCGGTTCATCTGTTCCAGATGTATAAGCAGTACCGAGATGTCTGCAGGTGAAACTCCTGTTATTCTTGACGCCTGACCTATTGAATCAGGTCTTATCTGGGACAGCTTTTGCCTGGCTTCAAGTCTTAATCCCTGAATAATTGAATAATCCATTTCCCGGGGAAGCTTGCGTCCTTCAAGTTTTTTATACTGCTCAACCTGCTGCATCTGGCGCCTTATATAGCCTTCATACTTAATTGCCACTTCCACCTGCTCCCGGACCGATCTCGGCAATACAGGAAGTTCCATAACTTCCGAAAGACTTTCATAGCTGATTTCGGGCCTTCTTAAAAGCTCGGCCACATTAATTCCGCTTTTGACAGCGGTACTTTCCCTGCTTTCAAGGTATTTCAATACTTCCTCGCTTGGCGGAAGATAGCTGTTGTTCAGTCTTTCTATTTCCTTTTCTATCAGTTCCTTTTTCTCCTGGAACTTCTGAAACCTTTCATCACTGATAAGACCGGCTTTCCTGCCCAAAGGCGTCAACCTCAAGTCGGCATTATCCTGCCTTAGCAGCAGGCGGTACTCCGCGCGTGAAGTCATCATTCTGTAAGGTTCTTTTGTCCCCTTGGTGACCAGATCGTCAATTAATACGCCTATGTAGGCCTGAGACCTGTCAAGTATAAGGGGCTCTTTCTCCTGAACCTTTTGAGCCGCATTTATTCCGGCAATAATACCCTGTGCTGCAGCCTCTTCGTATCCTGAGCTTCCGTTTATCTGACCGGCTGAAAACAAACCTTCCATGTTTTTAAACTCCAATGACAGTTTCAGCTGGGTAGCATCTATTCCGTCATATTCAATAGCATATGCACTCCTCATGACCTTTACATTTTCCAGCCCGGGGATAGTCCTCATAAATTCAATCTGAACATCCTCAGGAAGACTGCTGGACATTCCCTGCAAATACATTTCCTCCGTTTCAAGACCCATTGGCTCCACAAATACCTGGTGATTTTCCTTATCTGCGAACCTGACTACCTTATCCTCGATTGAAGGACAGTATCTGGGCCCAATACCTGTAATGTCTCCGCTGTATAGAGGGGAGCGATGAAGATTCTGTTTTATAACCTCATGTGTATCTTTATTTGTATAGGTAAGCCAGCAGGAAACCTGCTCCTTTTCTATACTCTCGGTTTCAAAGGAAAATGGCAGAATGGTATCGTCTCCGGGCTGCTCTGTCATTTTTGAAAAATCAAGACTTCTTCTGTTGAGCCTGGCAGGGGTTCCGGTTTTAAATCTCAACAGAGATATACCCAGACCCATAAGGCTTGCAGAGAGCTTGTTAGCTGGGAAAATCCCGTCAGGGCCTCCGCTGTAGCTGACATCTCCTATAATAATTCTACCCTGTAAATAGGTACCGGTTGTTAACACAATTGCTTTGCAATGGAATATTGCACCGGTGTGTGTCTTTACTCCGGTAATTTTTGTTTTTGCTTCATCGGTGAGAAGCTCAACAATTTCAGCCTGTCTTATGTCAAGATTTTCTTGCAGCTCCAATGTATGTTTCATTTCTATCTGATATTGGCGTCTGTCAACCTGGGCACGCAAGGAGTAAACAGCCGGCCCCTTGGAATTATTCAATATCTTTGATTGAATAAAGGTCTTATCTGTTGCCCTGCCCATTTGCCCGCCCAAAGCATCTATTTCCCTTACCAGATGTCCTTTGGCCGTTCCTCCTATACTTGGATTGCAGGGCATATTTGCCATACTGTCCAGATTTATAGAAAATATAATAGTCTTGCATCCCAGTCTGGCGGCAGCCAAAGCTGCTTCACAGCCTGCGTGTCCCGCACCCACTACAACTACATCATAACTTCCAGCGAAATAATCCATCAGGATTCTTCCTTTCTACTCCTATTTATAACGAGTGACAGCTTGTGCATCACTCTGTTTTTCATGTGCTTAAAAACCCCTATTTGTTGAGCTGCCCTTAATTAAAGGACATACTGCTATTTTCCTATACAAAAACGGCTGAAAATATTGTGCATTACAGCCTCATCAATGGACTCCCCTGTTATCTGTCCAATATATTCTGCTGAATTTTTTATGTCAATAGTAACCATATCCAGCGGCATCCCCATGTCGAATGAACCCAAAGCCTGGTCCACGGCATGAATTGACTTGTCCACCAAACTCTTGTGCCTTGCGTTGGTTAAAAGGACTTCTTCATTTTTACTTATATCTCCCTTAAAAAACAGTTCTGAAATTTTTTCCTCAAGGCCTTCTATACCTTCATCATTTATTATCGAAGCTTCAAGTACAAGGTCAGCTGAAAGCCTGTTCCTTATTTCATCGATCTCCGCTCTGCCAACCAGATCGGTTTTATTTATAAGTATAAGGCTTTTCCTTCCGCCGATGCTTTGTAGAATCTCCTCATCTTCCTCGAGAATTCCGGTGTCGGCGGCTATCACCATAACTATGAGATCCGCATCTTCAATTGCCTTGTATGCCTTGTCCACACCTATTTTTTCAACAATGTCCTCAGTATTTCTTATTCCGGCAGTATCGGTAATTTTCGCAGGAATACCTTTTATATTGACATACTCTTCAATGATATCTCTTGTGGTGCCGGGAATATCCGTAACTATGGCACGGGTGCTGCCGGCAAGCTGATTAAGCAATGAGGATTTACCAACATTCGGCTTTCCGGCTATGACTATGTTTATTCCTTCCCTGAGCAGCTTGCCGCGGTCAAAGGTTTTTGCCAGATCAACAAGTTCAGCCTTTATCCGTTCCAGGCCTTCATAGACTTTTTCTCCTGTAATCTCCTCGATATCATGCTCCGGATAGTCCACCGTCACTTCAATGTGTGCAAGAAGCTCCACCAGGTCTTCCCTTAAAAGCTTTAATTTATTTGACAGCCTGCCTTCAAGATGGCTTACCGCCGCCTTGGAGCTTTCGACGGTTTTTGAGTTTATAAGGTCAATTATAGCCTCAGCCTGCGATAAATCAATTCTTCCGTTTAAAAATGCGCGCTTGGTAAACTCACCGGCTTCAGCAGGTCTTGCACCGTACCTGAACAAAAGTTCCATTACTCTGTTTATAACGACAATACCACCGTGGCAATGTATTTCAACTACATCTTCACGTGTAAAGGTATTGGGTTTTTTCATTTTTAAAAGCAAAACTTCATCTACTATTTCATTAGTCAACGGATCCACAACTTTACCATAGGATACAGTGTGTGTAGGGATATCCTCCATTGCCTTTGAAGAACAAAAGAGCTTTGATGAAATATCAAAAGCCAATTCCCCGCTTACTCTTATTACTCCTATGCCCCCTGTTCCATAGGGTGTAGACAGTGCTGCTATTGTATCTTCGAAATACATATTACCTCCACCTGCACTTTTTGAGCGCAGCCATTGTGTTAGAGCTATAGTCCTTTAAATTGCCCATAACTTCACATTTTACAAAATCAGTTTTGCAAATAACGCACAAAATGGTTCAAGGAATAATAATACTCCTCAAACCATTTCAAAGTAATGACCAATTATTTTAAAGTTATAACAACTTTTCTCTTTGGTTCTTCACCTGTACTATATGTTTCTACATATTTATGTCCCTGAAGAGTTGAATGAATTATCCTTCTCTCATACGGATTCATTGGTTCAAGAGTAACAGGTTTCTTATATTTAACAACCTTGTCAGCCAATCTGTTTGCCAGCTTTATAAGAGTTTCCTCCCGTTTTTGTCTGTAATTTTCAACATTCAGGATTACTCTCTTATAATCTTCATATCCCTTATTTATTACGAGACTGGTCAGATATTGAAGAGAGTCCATTGTTTCTCCTCTGCGGCCGATAATTATACCTATATCATCGCCATTTATATCAACTACTATGCTCTCTTCGTCTTCATTTACTGAAATATCAGCTTCAACACCCATGTTGTTCAAAATAGTGTACAAAAAGTCTGATGCTATATCGCCACGGCTGGTTTCCACTTCCTTAACAGTTGCCCTGATTTTTGCAACTTTCGATCCAATGATACCAAAAATGCCTTTATTGCCTTCTTCTAAAACCTCAATCTCAACATCCTCCTGAGACAGATTTAGTTCTGACAATGCTGCTGAAATGGCCTCTTGAACCGTTTTCCCTGTTTTTTCAATACTGTAAGCCATTATTTACTCACTACCTCCTTCTTTTTAAGGACATATTTATTAACATAGTATTGCTGCCCAATTGCGAATATGTTACCAGCAATCCAATATAATGCTAGACCTGCAGGGAATTGGAATGAAAATATTAATGTCATTAATGGAGATATATACAACATGGTATTTCCCATAGGGTTAGTTGCCTTGTCAGTTGTTTTTGGCATTGACATACGAGCTGTTATAAAAGTAGTTCCAACAGCCAGAAGAACCAAAACCAGCAGCCAGATTTTCATAGGATCGGCAGCGAGCTGATCAAAATGATATGTGGGTATTGAACCTAAATTAATTCCTCCGTGACTTGGAAAGAACATATTCAGGTTTCCAACCTTATCTCCCTGACCGTCTTTTATAAAATGCGTTATTGTATTGATCTCTGAATATACACTGTTCACAGGTATATTTGAGAGCTTTGCCAATTCTTCCAGATGTTCAGTAGTAAATCCAAGCATGTATTTCAAAGGCTTGGTTATAACCTGCCACAATGTAAGCAGGATAGGCATCTGAATAAGCAAAGGCAGACATCCGCCTGCGGGATTGATTTTATGTTCCTGATAAAGCTTCATTGTTTCTTCATTTAATTTTTGTTTATCATTGGAATATTTTCTTTGGAGTTCTTGCATTAAAGGCTGAACTTTTTGCATTTCTGCACTTGATTTATACTGTTTCAAAGTAAGGGGAACCATTGCAGCCCTTACAATAATAGTAAATATTATAATAGCCAGCCCGTAATTTTGAAGAGCGATCGTATTATAAATCCAATAAAGGAATTGTCCAAGCGGCTTAGCTATAAAATCTAAAAATCCCATGTTTTTCTCCTAAACTTAACGTAATGTATCTATTTCACAGGGTCAAACCCCCCTGGGTGGAAGGGATGACACTTTAATATTCTTTTTATTGCCATATAGCTGCCTTTTATACAGCCATATTTCATTATAGCTTCAATGGCATACTGCGAGCAAGTAGGATAAAACCTGCAAGTAGGCCTCATTTTAAGCGGTGATATGAACTTTTGATAAAACCTGATAAGTAAAATCAAAGCTCTCTTAAACAATTGTATTTCTCCTGATCAAAGACCTGCAGCTTTTTAAGCAGATACTTAAACTCCTTTAACAATGCTCCGTACTTTGGAACTGTTTCGTCTCCCCGCGCAGCAATAACTATATCAAATCCGATTTTTATAAATTCTTCATAGTGTCGGTAGCTTTCGCGGATAAGTCTCTTCTTTTTGTTTCTGACAACAGCTTTTCCAGCCTTTTTTGAAACTGAAATTCCAATTCTGTTTGAGGAAAATTTATTTGGAAGGACATATATGGTAATATGCCTTCCAACATAAAATGTTCCCTTATTAAATACTCTAGAAAATTCGTAATTTTTTTTCAAAGTAATAATTTTTCTCATACCTACTACCTTAATTGTTTAGTTTTTATAGAGAATAGCAGGTGTGAGGCGGAATCAAATTCCGAACGCTCTTTTAAAGAAAAAGACCACAATTATGCGGTCTTATGCTGAAAGAACCTTTCTTCCTTTTAATCTGCGTCTTCTTAATACTTTTCTTCCGTTAGCAGTGCTCATTCTCTTTCTGAAGCCGTGTTCCTTTTTCGCATGTCTTTTTTTAGGTTGATATGTTCTTAACATTAGTACACCCCCGTTCTGATTTCCTTTATATAAACTTAAAAGTGTTTTTCTTTTAAAGACACCAAACCTATTATATATTAATACTTTTTAAACTGTCAAGGTCATTTGTAATCACAGTTTTTTGTTAATTTTTTAATTTTAATCTATAAAAAATCAATATATGGTGAAATCAATTTTACATCCTCAATATCTAGTTACTATATTTATTATTTACAAAGCAGCCTGTGGATATATCTCTATGAAAAAATATTTTTTGTGGATATCTATGCTTTTTCATATTGAATTTTCCACAAAACTCTGATATATTTATTAATACTTGTTGATAACCTGTGTTTATTAACACTCTGGATGTTAATAACTTTTTGATCTTTATGTTTGAATTGATCCAACTTTACTAAAGATTAATCACAAAAATGTTTTACATAGGATGAAAACGATAATATCTAAAGGAATCAGTTACAAAATATCTGCAATAGTCTATTAAACCAGGGTTAGCAATACTGATCTCCTATATACACTCAATATGTGTATATTTTATTATGGTTTTTATTTTTTTGTTTTGAAATGGATTTACTGCTTCATACAAGAGCATTCAGTGCTTTTTTGGCATGACAAAATACGCTTGATAAATTACTTAAATGAATAACCAAGGTGGGCGAAATAACATGAACGTGCAACTAAATGATGTGTGGAATCGGACATTGGAATTATTAAAAGGTGAAATGACGGAAATCAGTTTTAATACTTGGATCTTAACCATAGAACCTATGGCTATAGATTCAAATACTATTACTTTGGGAGTTCCTGCGGATTTTCAGAAGGGAATACTCGAATCCAGATATTCCTATCTCATAAAGAATGCACTTAGACAAATAACCCACAAGGATTACAATATATATTTTTCAACACCATCTCAGACACCGGTAAAACCTGCTGTTCAGGAATATACCGAAGATACGTCAGGTTTATTCCTGAATCCCAAATATACATTTGATACATTTGTAATAGGAAACGGAAACAGGTTCGCACATGCTGCTTCATTAGCTGTATCCGAAGCCCCGGCAAAGGCATACAACCCTTTATTTCTGTACGGAGGAGTTGGTCTTGGTAAAACTCATCTTATGCACGCCATCGGACATTTTGTTTTAAGTCAGAACCCCGCATTGAAAGTTTTATATGTATCCTCTGAGAAATTTACCAATGAGTTGATCAACGCAATTAAAGATGACAAGAACGAAGAGTTTAGATATAAATATCGAAACATAGATGTACTGCTTATAGATGATATTCAGTTCATCGGAGGTAAGGAAAGAACCCAGGAAGAATTCTTCCATACCTTCAACGCTTTGTATGAAGCTAATAAACAGATTATCATTTCCAGTGATAAACCTCCAAAAGATATCACTACTCTGGAAGAGAGACTTAGATCCAGATTTGAATGGGGATTAATTGCAGATATTGCTCCCCCCGATCTGGAAACCAGGATTGCAATCCTCAGAAAAAAAGCTCAGCTGGAAAACCTGGATGTTCCCGATGATGTAATGGTATTTATCGCCGACAAGGTGGCTTCCAATATCCGTGAGCTTGAAGGTGCAATGAACAGAGTAATTGCATATTCGGCACTTACTGAAAACAGGATAAATGTTGATATGGCTATTGAAGCTTTGAAGGATATGTTTAATAGTAAAGCTGTTGTTATAAATTCAAAAACCATTCAGGAAGCTGTTTCCCGTTATTTTCATCTTAAGACGGACGAGCTTAAATCAAAGAGAAGATCCAGAGATGTCTCATTTCCGAGACAGATTGCAATGTATCTTTGCCGTGAAATGACAGACATGTCTCTGCCAAAGGTTGGAGATGAATTTGGCGGCCGTGATCATACTACAGTTATTCATGCATGTGAAAAAATCAGCCATGATATGGCTAATAGTGCTGAACTAAGAAGAACAATCGAAGATATAAAGAAGAATATAGTTGGGGGTTAATTTTTTTTAATTCAACTTTAATTCACAGTTTTTGTTGATTTGGTGATTAAAGTTTGTGTATAACTTAGAGTTTTGGATAACTTTATTGTTTTGTTAATAAATCAGTACAAATATTCAACAAATTATCAACATCATCAAACACTGAATATCACTGAATTAGAAAAGTTATTCACAGTTCCAACAGCCCTTACTACTATTATTACTGTTTTATTATCTTTTAATTATATTTAAAAATACGGAGGTACCTATGAAAATAATTTGCTCAAAGGAAAATTTACTTAACGGTATCAATATAGTTCAAAAAGCAGTTTCAACCAAAACAACACTGCCTATATTAGAGGGAATACTGTTAAATGCAGATGAAAAATTCAAACTGACAGGCAACGATCTTGAAATAGGAATTGAATGTTTTGTTGAAGCTGACATAAGAGAAACCGGTTCAATTGTTATCAATTCAAAGATATTCGGTGATATAGTAAGACGACTGCCTGATTCAGAAGTGCTTATCGAAGTTAAAGAAAACAATCTGGTAGTTGTAGAGTGTGAAAATTCACATTTTGAGATAAAAGGTATCAATCCTAATGGTTATCCTGCTTTACCGAATGTTGATAAAGATAATGTTTTAACTTTGACACAAGGTAAATTAAAGGATATGATTAGACAAACTGTTTTTGCTGTGGGTTCTGATGAAAACAGACCTGTATTGACAGGGTCACTTATAGAGGTTAAGGACAAAGAACTGGTTGTTGTATCCATAGATGGTTTTAGACTTGCATTGCGAAGAAAATTCCTGGAAAGTGATGTTAACGATTTCAGTGTTATTGTTCCGGGTAAAACATTGAATGAAATATCTAAAATACTTCAAGCGGGTGATGAAGAAGTATATATATATAATTCAAATAATCAGATAGTATTTGATGCTCAGTCCTGGAGGATAGTCTCAAGACTGATAGAAGGAAAATTCTTAAATTATAACAGCTTGTTAAATAAAGAATTTGAGACAAGGGTAATAATAAATATAAAAGAATTTCAGTCCAGTCTTGAAAGAGCTTCACTGATTTCTATGAATGATAAGAACAGCCCGGTAAAACTTTTTATAGGTAACGATAAAATAGTGATTACCTCAAATGCCGAGCTTGGAGCTGTTCGTGAAGAGATAAAAGTTGACATTGAAGGGAACAATCTTGAAATAGGATACAATCCTACTTTTTTGATTGATGCATTAAAGGCAATTGATGAAGACAGAGCGGCAATATATTTTATTACAACTAATGCACCATGTACCTTAAGACCTGTTGTTGAAAATAATAATGATTTTGCATATCTGGTTCAGGCTGTAAGGATATAATTATATGTAACCCGTTAAATAAACAGGTTTGGAGGATTTATGCAAGAGGTAGAAATAAATACTGAATATATAAAGCTGGATCAATTTTTAAAATGGGCCGGTGCAGTTGATAATGGAGCCATGGCTAAGGGCTTTATACTGGACGGCTTTGTTAAAGTTAATGGTAATATAGAAATACAGCGCGGAAAAAAGCTGAGAAATGGCGATATTGTAGAATTCGAGGATAAAAAATATCAAGTTGTACAGAAATAGTGTAACTTTTTTACAGAGGTACTCAATTGATTGTTAAAAGCTTGAATTTGGAGAATTTTAGGAATCATAAAGATACTAAGATTTTATTTTCTGATCGTTTTAATATTATTTATGGTGATAATGGCCACGGGAAAACAAATATCCTTGAAGCCATTTATTTATGTGCCTCGGGAAGGTCGCACAGAACCTCAAAGGATTCTGAGCTTATAAGATTTGGCTGTACTTCTTATAATATAAAAGCTTTTGTTAAGAATTCCGGTTTGGATAGAGAAATTGATATTTCTTATTTCAACGACCAAAAAAAGCAGATTAAAATAAATGAAATTCCTCTCAGTAAAATAGGTGCACTAATGGGAAACCTGTATGCAGTACTTTTTTCTCCTGAGGATTTATTTATTGTCAAGCAGGGTCCTATGGAACGGAGAAGATTTGTCGATATAACTCTAAGTCAGATTAAGCCTTCCTATTTTTATGATCTTCAATTAATGTCTAAAATACTGAAACAAAGAAATATGCTTTTAAAGTCCATAAATAGCAATCCTGCACTTGCTGATACAATGGAAATATGGAATATTAAATTAGCAGAAGTTGCCGCTTCAATAATTATTTCCCGCCGTAAATTCTCTGAAACCTTGTCAAAGCTGGCCCAGAATCAGCATAAATACCTTACGGTTGAAAAGGAAATAATATCTTTTAACTATGATTGTAGTTTTCAATTAAATGAGGATACTAAAAAGAAGGACTTAATTGAGAACTATATAAAAATTTTGGAAAAAAACCTGACGAGAGATATTGTTCTTGGATATACGTCTGTGGGACCGCACAGAGATGATTACGATATACTGATTAATGATAAAAGCCTGAAGACATACGGTTCTCAAGGCCAGCAGCGGTCAGCAGTTTTATCTCTTAAAATAGCTGAAATTGAACTGATTTACAAGGAGACTGAAGAGTACCCTGTATTGCTGCTGGATGATGTTATGTCTGAACTTGATGATAATAGGCAAAAATATTTAATGGATAGTATAAAGAATGTGCAGACTTTTATTACCTGTACGAGTGATGCTCATTTTAGAGGATCGCTTAAGCATAAATGTAATTATTTTAAAATTGAAGATGGACAGGTAGCAGGTTAATTATAAAAATGTTAGTTTGCATTAAATTTATTATTAATGTAAAATTAAAGGTAGACGTTCATGGGAGGACATGGAAATGTTTTTGCATATAGGTGGAGATGTAGTTATTCCTATTAAAAATGTTATTGCTATTATGGACATTGATACTACAACAATTTCAAAGGATACAAAGGAGTTTTTAAAGATAGCTGAAGAGGAAGGGTTTATTGAGAGTATATCTGAGGATCTCCCGAAATCTTTTATTATAACTGAAACTGATAAGAAAAGTAAGATTTATTTGTCGCCCATATCATCAGTTACTCTTCAAAAGAGATCAAGCTTTATAAGTGAAATTTCAAACGTATAAATGTTTTTGAAAGGACGAAAAACACAACATCATGAGTGATATTAATAATGTAAATTCATATGATGAAAGTCAGATACAGGTTTTGGAAGGCCTTGAGGCTGTTAGAAAAAGACCGGGAATGTATATTGGAAGCACTTCCTTAAGAGGATTGCATCATCTGGTATACGAAATAGTTGCGAATAGTGTAGATGAAGCACTTGCCGGAAGGTGCGATGAAATAAGAGTTGTTGTCCATAAGGATAATTCCGTTACTGTTACTGATAACGGAACAGGAATACCTGTTGGTGCTCATCCTAAAATGGGAATATCTACTCTTGAAGTAGTACATACTATTCTTCATGCCGGCGGTAAGTTCGGAAGTGGTGCATATAGTGTATCAGGCGGCCTTCACGGTGTTGGTGCATCTGTTGTTAACGCTTTGTCCGAAAGTATGGAAGTTGAAGTAAAAAGAGAAGGGCATATATTCCGGCAGAAATATTCAAAAGGCGCAGTTGTTACTCCGGTAGAGATAATTGGTGATACTGAGGATCACGGTACAAAAACTACCTTTAAGCCTGATACAGAAATATTTGAGGATATTGTTTTCGATTTTGAAAGCATGTTGACCAGATACAGAGAAATGGCATTTTTAAATAGGGGTATAAAAATTAATCTTGTTGATGAAAGACCTGAAGAGCCAATAATTAAAAATCTTCATTATGAAGGCGGAATTATATCCTTTGTTGAGTATCTTAACAAGACAAAGGACACAATTCATGACAACGTTATATTTGTGGAAGGCAATAAAGATGCAAATATTGTTGAAATAGCAATGCAATATAATGACGGATATAATGAGAATGTATTCAGTTATGCAAATAATATAGCTACTACTGAAGGCGGAACTCATTTAACAGGTTTTAGAACAGCAATAACGAAGGTGTTTAATGATTATGCACGAAAATATAATTTTATAAAAGAGAGCGATAAAAATCTTTCAGGTGAAGATGTACGAGAAGGTCTCACTGCAGTTATAAGTGTAAAGCTCCCTGAGCCGCAGTTTGAAGGACAGACTAAAACAAAACTGGGTAATAGTGAAATTCGTACTCTTGTAGAAAATATTTTAACTGACAAGTTATCAAGTTTTCTTGAAGAAAACCCATCTGTAGGAAAAATTGTTCTTGAGAAATGTTTAACTGCCGCCAGGGCAAGAGAAGCCGCAAGAAAAGCCAGGGAATTAACAAGAAGAAAAAGTGCCTTAGATACAAGTACTCTTCCTGGAAAGCTTGCCGACTGTTCGGAAAAAGATCCTTCTGTTACCGAAATATTCATTGTTGAGGGAGATTCAGCCGGAGGATCTGCAAAGCAGGGAAGAGACAGAAGAATTCAGGCAATACTCCCACTGTGGGGAAAGATGTTGAATGTTGAGAAGTCGAGAATAGATAAAGTCTTTGACAATGAAAAGCTTTCACCTGTTATCATCGCGTTGGGTGCTGGAATAGGTGTTGATTTCGATACCAGTAAGTTAAGATATGATAAGGTAATAATAATGGCTGATGCCGATGTGGACGGATCACATATACGAATGTTGCTGCTTACTTTCTTCTTCAGATATATGAGACCTTTGGTCGAAAAAGGACATGTGTATATTGCAATGCCTCCGCTTTTCAAAGTATATAAGGGTAAAGAAGAATATTATGCATACGACGACAGGCAGGTAGAAAAAATTTACCGTGAAAAGGGTTGGAGAAAAGAAGATCAAAATGTAAATATTCAGAGATATAAAGGTCTTGGCGAGATGAATCCGGACCAGCTCTGGGAGACAACAATGAATCCTGAGACAAGATCAATCATGAAGGTAGAGCTTGAAGATGCAATTACTGCTGATGAAGTATTCAGTACTTTTATGGGTGATAAGGTTGAACCGAGGAAAGAATATATCCATCTTCATGCAAAGGATGTTACAAATCTTGATTTTTAATTTTACGATATATGAAATTTGAGATCCATATTAAAATTAGCCTATTTCATTAACATTTATTAATGTATATGAAATGGGTTTTTATTTTGTTTCACGTGAAACATTTATAGTCTCAAGCGAAAGTTAAATTATAATAAGGTTAATAGATAATAATACCTAATAAATATCAAATGTTAAGGGCATTGGAATAAGTACCTTTGGATTTATGGACGTGCGAAATATCTAAAGTATTTGCCAATACTTTGAAAGCGAACATGGCTTGTTATCCTCTTTTATTCACCCATTGTGATAAAGGATACTTACATTACATTTTTTGGCCACATTTGTGCCTCATGGGTTAACATATAAACTGTTTATTTATACAAATAATCATATGGGAAGCATTAATATAAATGTGAGATTGATTGAGAATATTATTGAAAGTAACGGAGTAGAAAGCTGAATATGTATTATTGAATATTAGATAGTTTGGAGATTTAGAGTGCTGTTCTAAGAATAGATATTATATTTTATCACTTTTCCCTTGAATAATTTTTAATGTAGTTGAATAAGTTTTATATTATACCCATTTGAATATAAAAAATAGCATAATTTACTGCCATAATATATTAAAAGTAAATGTTTCACGTGAAACATTTTACATTTCAATTAAATTCTTTGTAATATTATTTCCCCTATGATATAATTTTCAAATGGAGATTGATGAGTAAGGGGTAATTTACTCAATAAGGAGTGAGATTTTCTTGGCGAAGATAATAGCCATTGCAAACCAAAAAGGTGGAGTTGGAAAGACAACAACAGCAGTAAATTTAAGTGCATGCCTTGCCTATAAGGGTAAGAAGGTCTTAGTTATTGATATAGACCCTCAAGGCAATACTACAAGTGGCCTCGGGGTGGACAAAAAATCAATTAACCAATCAGTGTACGATGTAATTATTAATGATGAAGCAATTGAAAATACTTTGATTAAAACCTGTATCGATAATCTTATGTTGTGTCCATCCAATATACAACTTGCAGGTGCAGAAGTTGAACTGGTATCTGTAATATCAAGGGAAAACAGATTAAAGGCAGCATTGTATTACATAAAAAAAGAATACGATTTTATTATTATTGACTGTCCCCCGTCATTAGGACTTCTCACGTTAAATTCTCTAACTGCAGCTGATACCATTTTGGTGCCTATTCAGTGTGAATACTATGCTTTGGAGGGTTTAAGCCAATTAATGAACACTGTAAAGCTTGTTCAAAAACATCTAAATCCTGAATTGGATGTGGAAGGTGTTGTATTAACAATGTTTGATGCCAGAACCAACTTATCTATTCAAGTAGTTGATGAAGTTAAAAAATATTTCAGAAATAAAGTTTATAGAACAGTAATACCGAGAAACGTTAGACTAAGTGAAGCTCCAAGTTTCGGGTTGCCCATAATATTGTATGATGCAAAGTCAAAGGGAGCAGAATGTTATATTGAGTTGGCTGAAGAAGTAATTGAGTATTCTGAAGAGGTGGTATAAAAAGTATGGTGAAAAAGGGTCTAGGTAAGGGTCTCGGAGCACTTATATCAAATGAAGCTACAGAAGATGAATCAGGGATAATTGAGCTGAGAATAAACGAAATAGAGCCCAATGCCGGGCAGCCCCGTAAATATTTTGATGATGAAAAATTAGTTCAATTATCAGAGTCAATAAAACAGCATGGAATAATTCAACCAATTATAGTAAAGAAAGATAATAACAGATATATAATAATTGCTGGTGAGAGAAGATGGCGTGCAGCCAAACTTGCCGGTTTAAGCAAAGTACCTGTATTAATAAAAGAATTTACAAATAAACAGGTAATGGAAGTAGCATTGATTGAAAATCTTCAAAGAGAAGATCTAAATCCAATCGAAGAAGCAGATGCTTTCCTTCACTTGATGAATGAGTATGATATGACTCAGGAACAAATAGCTGAGACTATTGGAAGAAGCAGACCGGCTATTGCAAACTCTCTGAGGCTGCTTGGTCTTTCAGAAGAAGTAAAAAAGTATATTGTAAGCGGTGACTTAACGAGTGGACATGCACGTACCCTGGTTATTTTACAGGATACCGAAGTTCAGTTGAAAGCAGCGGAATATATTATTGCAAATAAATTAAGCGTACGGGAAACTGAAAATTATATAAAAAAATTATTTCAAAATAAAAGTGAAAAGAAAAAAGTTGTTGAGAATCCGGATTTTAAGTTTGTTGAAGATAGGTTAAAAAATATATTGGGTACTAAAGTTAAATTACAAGCAAATAATAATAAAGGTAAAATTACTATTGAATATTTTTCAAATGACGAACTTGAAAGGTTATTAGAATTTTTTTACAAAATTCGTTAAAAAAACGACCTTCTAAAATTCGTTTTAATGCATTTTTTTTATGTAGTAAATGATATTTATATATAGAAACAAAAATATCCTTAAAACCGAAATTATGGGCAAATAAACTATATACTAGAAAATAGGACTTTTTTAGTAAGTTAGATATATAAGGAGTAATAAAAAAATGGATTTTATAAATAATATTTTGAATTTACAATTTGAGATTTTGATTTTGTTTGCAGTAGCCTTCTTTATATTAATAATTAATTGTTTTATGCTTATAGCTAATATCAAAAAAACTAATAGAATACGGACAAAATATAATAGATTTATGAATGGGCTAAGTGACAGAAATATGGAAGAGCTTTTGGAGAACTGTCTTGAATGTGTTAATACGGTTAATTCTAAAAACAGGGATATCGAATTAAAAATCAATGAAATTGAAAGAAATCTTTTACAATGCATTCAAAAAGTAGGCATAATTAGATTTAATGCATTTGATAACGTAGGAAGTGATCTAAGTTTTTCAATAGCTATGCTGGATAATAATGATTCCGGAATAGTAATCAGCGGAATATATGCAAGAGATAGTTCTTCCACCTATGCGAAGCCTGTTTCTTTAGGAAAATCAAAATATACACTATCGGCTGAAGAAATACAGGCAATCGATATTGCCAAGAAAACCAATATTGAAAGAAACTATACTGCTCAGATATAGTGTATTTTATGCCAATAAGGCATATGGAGGCCATTCTGAATATGAACTTTAAATTTACAAATCATAAAGAAAGTAAAAACGAAAAGAAGCAGATATGGATGTATGCATTGATTTTATTTACCGGTGCATTCATAGTTTTGTTATTGACTGCATATAGCCAGGTTAAGTTTCAAAATAACATAAGTGAGTATCAAAACAAGCTATCATCACAGGAAAAGGCAAAAATAAATGCAGTTACCGATTTTAACAGTGCTATTAAAGAAAATAAAAGACTTAAATCAGAAATTGATGCTTTAAGAAACAAGTTGGTACAGTCCGAACAACAACTTGCAACAGAAGAAGAAAAAAGCAGTGATCTTCAAACAAAATATAATAATTCAACCGGTGCAGCCGAGTTACTAATAAAGGCTCAAGCTGACTATATTAAAGAAGATTATATAACTTGCGCAGTAAATCTGAAATTCAATATAAATACTACTTATCTCAGCAGCAGTGCATTGCAGTTGTATAATGAATTGGCATCAAACAGTTATTCTAAAGCATCTTTGTTATTGTATAGGGAAGGGTACGGAAATTATAAAAATAAAAATTACTCCGAAGCAATACTAAATTTCTCCAGAGCAATAGAATTCTCAGAAAAGAATGAATACTATGTAGATGATGCATACTATTATATGGCTAATTCATATTATAAAACCTCAAACTTTAATGGTGTAAAGAAGACAATAGGGGAATTTTTCATAAACTGTCCAAGAAGTTCCTTTACTAAAGATATGAAGGTGCTAAGTAAAAAAGTAGCCGAGTAATAAAATAGGAAAAGCATAGAAGTGAGCTTTGGTAATAATTACACACGGTTTTTTTTAAAAGTTTTCTATAATTAAAGTGTTGACAAATAGTCGGATTCATTGTAAAATTAAGTTCGTTGCTGACGCGATAACCTGGAGAGATGGTCGAGTTGGTTTAAGGCACCGGTCTTGAAAACCGGCGTAGGTGTGAGCCTACCGTGAGTTCGAATCTCACTCTCTCCGCCAATTGAATAGAAGCTGACCCTTCATGGGTCAGCTTAAAATAAATGGAGAAGTACCCAAGCAGGTCGAAGGGGACGGTTTGCTAAACCGTTAGTAGGAGTAATCCTAGCCGGGGTTCGAATCCCCGCTTCTCCGCCAAAAACCATAACGAAAGTTATGGTTTTTTTCTTGCCTTTGTAAAACAATGGTGCTATCCATGATACCACTTTATCGTTTCAAAAATATGTTCCGACAAGTACATCCGCTCTTTGATCGGTTGTTCATGTTCAGGCAGCCTGATTCTTGAGTCTCGTGCCGGAGTAGGACACTATATCAGGGGTTTTTCCGGCAATGTAAGCAAGATATTCCATGACACTTTCATAGCATTCGGGTATTGACAATTAACTTAAAGGTTTATATAATAATAGTAACTTAATTCAATGGAAAAAGTAAGTCTTTGAGTTTGGAATAACTATGGAATGTGGAGTTTATAAAAATGAAATCAAAAAACATTAATAATGAAAGAATGAAAATTATTAACTCAAAAGTTGTTCTGAATTACATAAGGGAAAAAGTGTCGGTATCAAGAAAAGTAATTGCTGATGAAGTAGGTTTGACCCAATCTACAGTCACTAACATAATTCATGAACTGATTCAGGGTGGATATGTTATAGAAACCGGAAAGGGTGAATCTGACGGCGGAAGAAGACCGGTTTTTCTGCAATTAAATGCTAAGGCAGGCTATGCAATCGGTATAGAGCTAAATGTATTGAAAATTATATGTATAATTACAAATTTTAAAGCTGAAATTGTGGAAAGAATCGAAGTAGATACTAATATTTCCGAAGGTCAGGATAAGGTAATAGCTAAAATTATCGATCTAATAGAAAAGATCATCACACAGTCGGGATTAGAAAAGGAAAAAGTTTGTGGTATAGGTTTGGTATCAGCAGGCCCGTATGACAGAGAAGAAGGTATAATGGTAAATCCGCCGAATTTTCCTGGCTGGTTAAGTGTTCCAATAAAAAATATGATTCAGGATAAATTAAATATACCTACTTATTTTGAGAAAGATACTAATGCTGCAGCTATTGCAGAACATTGGTACGGGGATGTAAGCGATATAAAAAATCTTTTTGCCATGAATGTATATGACATTGGAATAGGCGGAGGAGTAATAATAAACGACCAATTGTTCCGTGGATTTAAGGATGGTGCTGCCAATATCGGCCATATGTCTATCGATGTTAACGGACAATTATGCAAATGTGGTAACACCGGATGTCTTGAAACAATTTCATCAGGAATTGCGCTATTAGATAAAGTAAAAAGTGAAATAAAAAAAGGTAATAAATCAATAATAGAACAGGAAATAAAAGCTATCGATGACATAAGTATTGATATGATGATCAATGCATTAAACAAGAATGACAGTCTTACAAGGATGGTCATTGATGAGGGTGCAAGGTGCGTAAGTATAGCTATAACTAATATAGTGAATTTATACAGTCCTGAAGTTATAGTTATGGGAGGTAATTTCATCAATAAATGTCCACTTTACATGGATATGATAATCAAGCATGTCAGATCAAAGAAGTTTCCACCGCATTATGATATAAAAATTGTCCTGACGGAATTTGGAGATGTGCAGGGCGCATTGGGAGGAGCAGTAATTGCTTTGCAGGAAATATTTAAAGCATAAGCAGTTTTGCAAAGCATTAAGAATTATATATCTTAAACCATAAATCCAAAAAAGCGGTTAAACATGATAACTTAATTAATGCAATGAATAAAGTATAACAAACGAATTAATAAATGAGCCTTTTTTACGAAAGAATATATTACTAATTGATAGATAGTGCTTGCCTTATTTCTTTCAAGATTAAGTGTCATTTAATTAATAAAATATTTTTTGGAGGAAAAAATCATGAAGAAATTCTACAGAGCACTTAGTGTGGTTTTATTGGCAGTTGTTTTATCAGTGTCATTTTTAACTGGATGTGGCAGCGAGCAAAGTGCGGATTCCACAGGTACAGACGGAAGCACTTCTACAAAAAGCAGTCAGCCCGTAACGCTAAAGATATGGGGAGATACAGACAACCAGGCTATCCTTGAGTCTTCATTTACTCAGATCAACGAGGCATTTACCAATAAATATCCGAATATTAAACTGGATTATCAGTATTCGGGTAGTTTTGATTCCATTAATGTAGCTCTGCAATCCGATTCATTGCCTGATTTATTCTGGGTACAGGGCAATAAATCAACAAAGATGGCGGAGATGGCAAAGCAAGGCTTCTTACTGCCTTTAAATGATTATAAACTGGATTCAAGCCGTTTCCCGGATCAGTCAGTGGAATATGCAACTGTAGATGGTAAGATTTACTGTTCATATCCTTCATTTTTTGACTACGCCATAATGTACTATAATAAAGATATTTTCCAGAAATATGGACTTGATAAGCCAAAGACATGGGGAGATTTTGAGAACATATTAAAAACACTTAAAGACAAAGGCGAAACAGCAATATCATTCGGAGGTAAGGGGGATTTTGACAGATATTGGCTGATGCAGGTCCTTGCACCGACATTGGCTGATGACGTCCTTCAGAATATTAAAGGTCATAAAGCAGATACAGATTATAAAAACCTGGTTGGAGCATTTAATACCTACCGCAGCTTTGCAGAAAAGGGATATCTGGGAAAAGACTTTGCAGCCACAGATGGAGCTGGTGCCCAGTTGGCATTTACAAATGGGAAAGCCGCAATGCTTGTTGATGGTACATGGAATAACCAGGTGTTCGCAAGTGTCAACTTCAATGTAGGAAGATTTGCCCTGCCGTCAAAAGATGGCGTACTTTACTCACAGAGTGGTCCAAGTAATTATAATACTTATGCGGTATCAGCCAAGACAAAGTATCCTGAAGAGGCAGTCAAGTACATTGAGTTTCTTAACGATAAAGAGTCACAGCAGATATTTGAAAATAATTTAGGTGCTATTCCTCTTGTAAAAGATCTTACTCCAAAAGATGATTCTGTAAAAGAAATGGCGGAATATGACCAGGTTGGTAATAATATTTATCACGTACTCTCAGGTGTTGCCGATGAAACGGCCAGACCGCAGGATATGCTACTTGCAGATATCTTACCTAAATTGATGACTTCAAAAATGACAGGCGAAGAGGCTACTCAAAAAATTAAAGATGAAATAGCAAAAAGCAGTGTAAAATAATAAAAATCATACATCTATGACAGTAATCGAAAAATTTAAATGACACAAACTAAAGAATATAAATAAATGATTTCTCTTTGAGAGTCATTTATTTATATTCGAAATGTAGAGGGAGTTGTTAAAATTGCTTTCTTATTTAAAAAAAAGGCCGTACCTTCTTTTTATAGCTCCAGGATTTATTTTATATACCATACTGGTAATTTACCCTATAGTCGCAGCAGCTGTTATCAGTATGTACCGCTGGAATGGTATAGGCCCAAAAACATTTGTAGGATTTAATAATTATATTGAATTATTCAACAACAAAGATATGGTGTCACAGCTTTGGAATGCTCTATCCCACAGTTTAATGATTTTTATATTAACAGTTATATTTGTCATCCCGGTTCAAATCATTATGGCTTACATGATATACAGTAAAGCCAGAGGAAAAAGCTTTTTCCAGGTGGCGATATTTTCTCCTCAATTTATTTCAACTCCTGTAATTATATTTATTTTTACTTTATTATTGGATGCCAACATTGGAGTAGTTAACAAGTTTTTAGAAGCAATCGGACAGGGACATTTGGCAAAACCATGGCTGGGTATACCTGAGTTTGGAATGTATATAGTCTGGATTATGATTTCCTGGGCGGGAATGGGCGTTGGAATGATGTTTTTTGTAGGTGCAATGAAAATGGTACCAGTAGATTGCCTTGAATCGGCATATCTGGACGGAGCGGGCTTCTGGAAAAGGCTTATAACCATTTTTATTCCGCAGATAAAGGTTACTATACTTAACATGGTACTGATATCTTACATTTTTGGCATGACAATATTTGATTTCAGCTATATCCTTGGGGGAACATCAGGCGGAATAGAAAGAAATGTTGATGTAATGTCCCTGTTCTTTTACCGTATGGCCTTTGGCGATACTAATCCACTGGGAGGTAACATCAGCCAGAATTCCATGGGTATGGGTACAACCATTGCATGTGTGTTATTCCTCATGATTTTTGTAATCGCTTTAATACAGTTATTAATAGTATACCGGAAGGAGGAATAGGAATGAATAAACATCAAGGATTTATTGCTTCAATAATCAAGGGTTTAATATGGATCTATTCACTGTTTACATTTTTTATTTTAATATACATGATATATAATTCTTTCCGGACAAGACAGGATATCCTGTCCAATACCTTTGGTATACCAAAGAATCCAAGTCTGAACAATTTTAAAAGATTATTTGTTAATGATCATTTTTATAGATATTTCTTTAATAGCGTTATAATACTAGTTTTTAGCCTGATTTTAATAACGTTGTTGTCTTCTATGACAGCATATGGCATCGGCAGATATAAATTTAAATTTAAAAAGTTTACAAGGATCTACTTTCTTATAGGATTGATGTTCCCTGTTCAGCTCGGTATTGTTCCAATATTTTTATTGATGAAGAATCTCAATTTAATCAATAATCATGCATCTGTTATATTGATATTATCAGCAGGGATTTCCATGCCGGTATTTATGCTGACGGATTTCTTTACAAACTTACCGAATGAGATTTATGAAGCGGCAATTATTGATGGAGCCGGGGAATGGACAACTTTTTACAAAATCATGTTTCCTATGGCAAAACCTATTGTATTTTCAATTTGCATAATAATGTCAGTTCAAGTCTGGAATCAGTTCTTTATGCCTCTTATTTTCCTGCAAAGTGAAGCGTATAAAACCATTCCGCTGATAATTGTAAAATATACAAAAAACCTATTAAGCACTATGGATCTTGCTATGGCGGCATCTGTAATGTCTACAGTCCCGATACTGATAATGTTCATTATATTTTCGGAGAGGATTCTGGAGGGTGTGGCAACAGGCGGCGTAAAAGGATAGCCTAATATTTTCATTCAAAGGAGAGTTTTATATGTCTAAAATAAAAGAGATATTATGTTTGCACCATAGTCACCTTGATATAGGATATACACATCCGCAGCCGTTGTTACTTGAATTGCAGAGAGATTATATAGATCAGGCCATTGATTTGTGTTTGGCAACAGCAAATTACCCGGAGGAGTCAAAATTCAGATGGACATGTGAAGCGACTTATCCTGTACTGAAATGGCTTCAAACAGCCACCGATGAAAGAAAAGAACAATTTAAAAAGTTAATAAGAGATAAACAGATGAGTGTGACATCGATGCCAATGCATACTACACCATTATGTAATACTGCTCAAATGGATTACATGCTTAAATTATCGGCTGATTTGGGTAAAAGCCTGGATATACCCATCAGTACGGCTATAAACCACGATGTGAACGGTCAGCCCTGGACAGTGAGCCAAATGCTGCTGGACAGCGGAATTAATTTTTATATTACCGGGATAAATATTCATTTCGGTGGTATACCTTTCAAAAGACCTGCCGTTTTCCGCTGGGAGACACCGGACAAACGAGAACTGCTGACTTTCCTGGGTGAACATTATTCGCTTTTCAGTCAATTTTTAAATACTTCCCTGGCAGACACCGGCTTAATGGAGAAAGGTATAAAAGATTATGTAAATCGTCTGGAGCAAGGCGGGTACAATTATGACTTTGCCTTTTTAACTGCTACAAATCCACCCCTGTATGATAACAATTCACCTGACGCCGGATTGGCTGAGCTGATTAAAAAGTATAATCAGGAAGGGCATGAATATACGGTAAGTTTTGTTACTCCGGAGATGCTGAGGGAAAAGTTACGGAATATCGATAAAAATGATATTCCGGTTCACAAAGGGGACTGGACGGATTATTGGAATTTTGGCTGCGGAAGTTCTGCAAAAGAGACAAGAATTAATCGCAGAGCTAAGGAGACAATAAAAAAGGCTGAGTTGCTGGAGGCTTTATCAAGCAGCCCGGGGGCATTTTATGACAGAGCAAAGGATGAAGCATATATTAATGCTGTTATGTTTGATGAACATACCTGGGGAGCATCTCAATCAATATCTGATCCTGATGATGAAGAAGTATGCTCCCAGAGAATTCATAAATCTCAAATGGCCTATAAGGCTGCCGATTTATCGGCTTATTTGCTGGGGAGGCAAATAGAGCAGCTGACAGAGAATGATTTTCAATCAAACGAGCCTGATGGGATAGTTGTTGTTAACACCTCCTGTATGGAACAGGAAATAGAACTGAAAATTCCGGATGCCTTTTTGGAAAAAGGGAGACACTTATCTGCAATACGTATAAAGAAGTTTCTGCCCTATAATTCAAAAGATGAAAATTATCAGTACTTTGGTACTGAAAAACTTCCCCCTTTCTCCTGGATTAAAATACCGTTTTCAGTTCTGCATCAAAATAGACAAAAATCTATGCCGGTTGATGATAAAGGCTATAAGGTAACCGAAAACAGTATTGAGACGCCTTATTACCGGATGACCTTTAATCCCGTAACAGGAAGGATTGAACAGCTGTACGATTTAGCAAATGATTGGGACATGCTGGATAAAAAGAGCCAATGGACTTTGTTTGAATATGTCAGAGAGACTATTGATCCTCTTTATAATGAAGAGCACAGGTCTACGTTTTTCCCCCGGGATGTGGAACTGGGGAACAGGAGTGTGAGTGTTTGGAACCATAATTGGAAGGCAAAGAGACAAAATGCCGAGAGAATATTGAAATGGCACATAGAGGAAGAGGTTAATTCTGTATCTTTCGTTATGGAGGTTGAGGCTGAAGGTGTTGAAGCCCTGAAGCAAAAAATAACTTTTTCCACTCTGCACCCAAGGATTAAATTCAAGGCATACATGAATAAAAAGGATTTTACAAGACCTGAAGGGATATATTTTGCTTTTCCTTTAAATATTGAAAGCGGCTGGCAAAGCCGGTTTGATACTGCCGGTGCCTTCATTGAGCTTGATAAGGAGCAATTGGGTAAAGTAAGCCGTGATTGGGTGACGGTCGATCAGACTGTTTCCGTATATGACGGTAAAAAAGGAGTAGTTCTTGCCTGCCCTGATGCCCCTATGGTACAAATCGGAGATTTCAATTTCGGACTGGAAAGTGAAAGCATTGAACGAAAGGAAAATCCCCTGCTTTTAGCCTGGCCTATGAACAACTACTGGGATACCAACTTCTGGGTGAGTCAGCCCGGACCAATCCAACTCAGTTATGAGATGACACCTTTTAAAGAGTTTGATGCAATAAATGCCTATAACCTTGGACAGCTGGCAAATGAACCGTTTATCATTAATGCCGTCGTCAGCTGCAAGGAGATCCAAAGGGGTAAATTTTTTGAAGGCAGTGGGGAAGGTGTTGTACCATTATTGATAAGGCCTGCCAAAAACAAAGGCGGTTTGGTTGCTATGCTGAGAAATATGACAAAGCAAGATGGCCAATACAGTTTTAACCTTCCGGGGAAGACAATTTTAAAGGCTTGCTTTGTAAACGTTTTAGGCGAGGAAATTTCAGCAATAGATGTTAAAGAAAATAAGATTAAGGTCAATATACCGCCTTATGCACTTTCTCATTTGCTTGTAACATTCAGAGATGACTTTTAATAAAAAATTGGATCGGGTTTCGGAAGAGACATGTCTTTATCCAATTACGCAGGGGTGAAAAAATGAATTATTATTTGGGGTTGGATGTTGGCGGTACCTCAGTGAAGTGTGGAATTATTGATGAGACCGGCAACATTATGTTTGATAGAATATTTTCTTTTAATGCACAGTCCTACGCAGATAAAGATACTATTATATCCAATTTTACAGCAATCTTTAAAGATTTGGTGGGAAAAATATCAGATTCCGAAATGAATATAAAGGCAATAGGACTGGCTTTCCCGGGCCCATTTGATTATGAAAACGGCATCAGCCTTATAAAAGGGATCGGAAAATATGACAGTATTTATAATATTAACCTAAGGGAAGAATTTTTCTATAAAATCAGAGAGGATAAAGATTTATCCTCTCTGATGGATAAAGAACTAAAGATTTTGTTTATGCACGATATAGCAGCGTTTGCACTGGGTGAGATTTTTAACGGAAAGGGCTTGGGGCATAACCGGATCATTCATTTGTGTATAGGAACCGGTGCAGGATCGGCATTTTCAATAGACCGCAGGCTGGTGGGAACCGGAGAGGGAGTTCCGGAGAATGGCTGGATTTATAATACAAAATTTAAAGATAGCATAATTGATGACTATATCTCTGCAAGAGGACTTGCAAACATTGCTGGCCAATATTTCAACGCTTCCCATGACGGAAAAAAACTATATAATTTGGCAGTAAAACAGGATGAAACCGCTTTGCTGGTATTCAAAAAGTTTGGACAGAACCTGTATGAAGCATTTACTCCGTTTATTAATGGATTTAAAGCAGATTGTATTATCCTGGGCGGTGAAATAGTCAGAAGCTTCAAATTTTTTGGACGGCAAATTGAGGAGTTTTGTAAAACAGAAAGAGTTGACATACGGTTGACCCATAATACTTCAAAAAGTACTTTGCTGGGTCTTTACCGGAAATTAAGCCAGAGCGGGTAACATTAATCCCGCGCATGGCCAATTAACCTCCTTTATTCGCCACATAGCGATAAGGGATATAAGTTTTGATTACATTTTGTGGCCACAAATGTGGCTCATGGAGGTTAATATGAAATCAAATTATAATAAGCAACCATATATAGAAGTGAAAGGTTTTGAAAAGAATCACAGCTGGCAGGGTTATGACAATGTTGTCCATGAGGTTCTCAGGGCGGCCAGTGTTTTAAAAGGTGAAAGGACCATAATTGTCGTGGATTTCTATCCTGGAGTCAGAACCGAGGAAATCAGGAAGAATTTTATAAATAAACTGCAGGGCGATTTGGTTATTTATACTGACGATGATATTTTTGAAACAAATGAATATATCACGGATAAAATAAAAGAATATATGACAGATGACCGTGTATTTGGCATTATGTGTCACTTAAACTTTAAGGATTTAATAAATGCTCATAAACTGAATGAGGTTAACAAAAAAATAAGCGAAGCTAAAGGCCTGGTAGTTGTTTATGGTGCTGCGGCCTGTTTGCCTGCTGAACCGGATATTCATGTATATGCAGATATGGCACGCTGGGAGATCCAGCAACGGTACCGTTCAGGCGAGATATCCAATTGGAAGCATGATAATTTTAAGGATGACGCACTTGTCAAATATAAAAGGGGTTTCTTTTTCGAGTGGCGTATTGCCGACAGATATAAAAAGGAGAGACTGGATTCCTTTAACTATGTTCTGGATACAAACTTAAATAATAATCCCAGAATGATAACGGGGCAGGCCTATATTCAAGGACTCAGACAGGCAGCAGGTCAGCCGTTCAGAGTTGTCCCCTTCTTTGATCCGGGAGTATGGGGCGGGCAGTGGATGAAAGATTTCTGCGATCTGGAAAGGGACACTGAAAACTATGCCTGGTGTTTTGATTGTGTACCTGAAGAAAATTCTCTCCTGTTAAAAGTCGGAGAAGTTATTGCAGAAATTCCGTCTATTGACCTGGTTTTCAAACATCCCGGAGAACTCCTTGGTGAGAAGGTGCATGCAAGATTCGGAACGGAATTTCCTATCCGGTTTGATTTCCTGGATACTATGGGGGGCCAAAATCTATCATTGCAGGTACATCCTTTGACAGAATATATCCAGGAGAAATTCGGAATGAATTATACTCAAGACGAGTCTTACTACATTCTGGATGCTGGAGAGAACAGCAGTGTTTATCTCGGAGTCAGGACAGACACTTCAAAAGAAGATTTTTTCTGCGACCTGGAAAAAGCGCAGAAGGGTATTATGGACTTCCCGGCAGAAAAGCACGTTAATAAATTTAAGGCGAAGAAGCATGACCACTTCCTGATACCTGCCGGCACGGCTCATTGTTCGGGTGATGATACCATGGTTCTGGAAATTTCCTCAACTCCATTTATTTTTACCTTTAAGTTATGGGATTGGGGAAGGCTGGGGCTGGATGGAAAACCCCGTCCGATCCATTTGGAACATGGCAAAGCTGTCCTGCAGTTTGACAGGAACACTGAATGGGTAAAAAATAATCTTATTAACAGAATCGAGACCGTAGCAGAAGGTGATGGATGGAAAGAGGAGAGAACAGGGCTCCACGAAAGAGAGTTTATAGAAACACGAAGACACTGGTTCAGCTCAGCGGTAAATCATGATACAAACGGTGGAGTAAACGTTATTAACCTTATCGAAGGCAGGGAAGCAGTCGTTGAGTCTGTTGACGGGAAATTCGAACCTTTCAGGGTTCATTATGCCGAAACCTTTATAATTCCGGCATCAGTTGGAAAGTATACTATCAGTCCCTGCGGTGAATCCGTAGGTAAAACCGTAGGAACCATAAAAGCATATGTGAGAACCTGACAATGTAATTATAATTATTAATAAGTTTATATTGCTTTTAAAAAATAAAAACCCTGAAAGCACACTGGTATGCTTTCGGGGTTTGTTGTTACCTGGGGATTAATCATGCATTTTGGGTTGAGTTTTCAACAAAATGGTATTTAATTGTGGATTTAAACTGTAATTTTTTTAAGTTATGTGGATAAAATTATGTATTTTAGTATTTATCTCTTTTTTATTTGAATTTTGCTCACCATTAAATAGGATAATAAAACTATTATAACGGCGCAGACTATGGTGTTTATGTTGCTATAACTGTGCCTTATATGTGAGAAGCTGTTATATAGATTTATTATTGAAAGAAAAGCCCCGGCAATGGTAATAGGTACACCGCAGAATACATTATTAAAAGTGGTAATGTTGTATCTTGCCAGCCTGTATGCCCCTGCAATCGGGAACAATACAGTGAGCAGATAACCTATTATACCCAAATTGAAAAAGCTTATTTTCCAGGCAATTATTATTGGAGCAACACCGAAGGATATTAAATCTGAAAGTGAATCCAGCTCTTTTCCCAATTCGCTTGTACTGTCAAGCATCCTGGCAACCTTTCCATCGAATCTGTCGGTTAATGCCGCTACCATTACCAATAAAGACGCCTGTATAAGGTCATCTTTTATGGAAAAGAGCAATGCAATTATTCCGAGAGAAAGATTAATGAAGGTTAAAAGGTTTGGTAACGAATGCTTAATCTTGTTTTTCAATGAATCCACCCTCTACTTCCAAACAAATTATTTTATACTGTCACTAGTTCCTGTATAAATATTGAAAGCTTGATAAAAAAATAAGTAGTAAGTACAATTGTTCTTGTATTAGTCTATAAATGTATATATTATAGATTATAATTAATTATATTAAAATTAACAAGTTAATTGTTACTTTATAATATACGTAATAAATTCCAAAAGGTTTAACCATATTTGAAATTTAATAGTAGTCTGTAAAATCTAAATTATGAAGTCAGATCGGGTAGGAAATTAATTATGAATAACTTTAAGTATGTATTTTTTGATTTGGACGGAACGTTGATCGATACAGTTCCGCTTATTCTTGAATCCTTTAATTACACCTTTATGCACCATTTTGGCGAAACCAGGCCGGAAGAGGAAACTATCAGCTATATAGGAATGCCTCTGATAAATCACCTGAAATCTATTTATCCCGGAAAGGAAGAAGAACTGGCCAAAACTTACAGAGAATATAATGATAGAAAACACGACAACTATGTGGCGATTTTTTTGGGTATATATCACCTGATTAAAACTCTTCGTGAAAAAGGAATTGTATTGGGAGTTGTCACATCAAAAAGGAGAGAACTTGCAGTTAGAGGGCTTAAACTCTTTAACCTGATGGATTACTTTGCGTTTGTCAACGGTTCCGAGGCGTCACAAAAGCATAAACCTGATGGAGAGCCTCTTCTTAAAGCCATGGAGATAATAAATGCACAAAATAAAGAAGAGGTCTTGTATGTCGGTGACAGTCCTTTGGATATTCTTTGTGCTAAAAATGCCGGTGTGAGAAGTGCAGCGGTAGCATGGACCTACAGTCCAAGAAGTGATCTGGAAAAAGTGGAGCCGGACATTTTTCTTGAAGAGCCGTTGGATTTGCTCAGATACATTTAGGAAATAAAAAGACCAGGTTTTGAAAAAGCATATATACACAGCAAAATGCAAATACTTTATTTAAAGATAGGACTACAAAACAGGAGTGATTTTATTGTCCAGAACTATCGTTGCTATTTTTGATGTGTATGGCAATGCTGAAAAAGCGGCATATGAAGTCAGGGATAAGGGACTGAGAACGGATAACATCTCAATTATTGTTAAGGATAACGGAAATAGAGGGTATTTAAGATCAAATAATGACGGTCAAATATATGCTGCCGGTTATGCCGCCTATCCTTTCAGACTGACCAGACGGGAAAAAATATCGGATGGAATAATTACCGGTGGTATATTTGGAGGCGTAACAGGCATTGTATTGGGTTCAGTAAGCATGTTTGTGCCCCGTTTGGGATTGGTGGCGGCAAGCGGGCCTGTTACCGGCCTTTTTGCAGGTTTCGTCCTGGGTGGAATAATAGGGGTTATAACCGATATGAGGGTACCCAAAACAAAAAAGGAGGAATATCACAAGCTGGTGTCAGACGGCAATGCTATTTTCAGCATGAAAGTGGATGAGGAACGGATGGACACAATTATAGCAATAGTAAAAGAAAATGGGGCCTTATCAGTAGAAAAATATTAATAACGGCCCATTTGACTTATAAAAGAATTTTAGCCATATAGTATTCATCAACATATTTCCCGTCTACAATCAGTGATTTTTCTTTCAAGCCTTCGATCTTAAAGCCCATTTTCTTATATAAGCCTATGGCAGCTTCATTATGAGTCATTACCGTAAGTTCCAATCTTGTAATACCATTTTCCAGCGTCCAATCTGTTAATTCTTCAAACAGTTTCGTACCGATTTTTTTCCTTCTGTAACTCTTTAAAAGGCCAATAACTACGTAGGCACTGTGTTTTATTTTATTTGCAAAGCCCCTTTCGGCAGTCAGAAAGCCAATCAGATCATCATTTTCTTCAGCTACCAGCATCAACGAATTCGATGAGTATAAACTTTCAATGGCAGACTTCACTTCTGCAGCAGAAGTTTTTCTTTCACCGGGCTCATACATCATGTCTTTTGTTTCATTGTCCAACTGTTTAAGCATATATAAAAATCTCTCCGCGTCTTTTAACTCAATTTTTCTTATTATCATACATAGGCCCCCCTATTAAAAATGAAAGAATTACTTTCTCTTATTATATATCATCTGTTAAACCCTAAAGAATAATATATAATCAGTTTATTTTTAAAAAAACAGTAGCAAGAATATTTCCATTTACGTATAAATAGTATAGTAATGGGTCAATCCTTTAATATACCAGTAAAAATGGAAGGAGACGCTTATGGAAGTTTCATTGAACAAGCAGTTGAATAAAGTGGTTGGCACCATAGACGAAAAAATGCTGGATGCTGAGAGGACTAATATATTATTTGAAATAAACAGAGTAAAATGTGAATTGCAGGATGCATATAATAATTTTGATTTTGTCCAGGATTCGCTGATGGTTGATTTTTATACATATCAAATAAAGGCTTACGAAGCAAAGTTTGAATATCTGATAAAGAGAGCCAAAGCGATGGGGATATGCTATAAATAATTTACAATGTTTTGATTGATAAATGAATATTATAAAAAGGATTTTGTCTAGTTACAAAGACTAAGTCCTTTTTTAGTTTAACAGGAATATTTTGTCCACTTTAAAAATACATATTAATAAGCCATTTAACATATGAGGTGCAAGGCAGAGACTTTACAGTTTTATTAAAAGTATGCGTGCAATGTACGCGTAATGGGGATAAGGGGATAGGATAAAATGAATATTGTAAATATCCTGAAAAAAATTATGCTGAACACAATATTAGGTGCTGTGTTGCTGGCAATCATAAATTTTGCCGGCATATACTTTAATTTCAATATAGCTTTAAATATTTATTCAGCATTAATAATCGGCATACTTGGTGTCCCGGGACTGATTCTTTTGATTTTTTTAAAATACATGATATAAATTTCAATTTTCTAGTCTGAATTACACTCGGATTTTATTAACATAAGTTTTAGTTTTAACTATCCTTATCAGGATAAAAAAAATACACAAAAATGTCGAATAATATGTTGACATTTTTGTTGTATTAAGATATTATAAATCTATAATTAATTCAATTAATTAAATATGTTGTTAATTTACAAAATAAATAAAATTATATATGTATAATATATAATAATTTTATTTTTTTTATAAAGAAATAGGGAAATTATTATAAATTTAATTAATCAAATTAATTATATAAACCTTATGGAGGTTGAATATGAAAAAAAAAGGAAAAAATCTTGAAGATATTCAAATCAGCAATCGCTCCCTTGTAATAAGAATGATGCTAAGACAGGAAAATCTCTCACGTGTGGAGTTAGCTAAAAAAACGGGATTAAAGCAGGCTACCATAACAAATATAATTAATGAATTACTGGAATGTGGTCTTGTAAGAGAAACCGGTATTATTGAGGACAGTAGCCGGGGTAGAAGAATGATAGGGTTAAGGATTAATACCCAGGATTTTAGAATTATTTGTGTCAGACTGACTCGTAAAAATTTTGTTGCGGGTGTTTATGATCTTAAGGCAGAAGAAATTTATAAAGAAAAGGTAAATATCGTCTCACAGGGAGAAGTGGAAAAAACGCTAACAATTATTAAAAATGTCATTCGTAATTGTATGGATAAGTCGGAAGGTAAAATTATACTTGGAATTGGTGCTGCAATACCTGGTCCATTTGTTAAAGCTGAGCATCATTTTGCATTGGTAACGGGTTTCCCGGAATTAAAAAACATAAATCTTCAAAAAATACTATCCGAAGAATTTGATGTTCCAGTTTATGTTGAGCATGATGCAAATGCTGCAGCTTTTGCAGAATGGGAATCTACACACTATCGCAATGGCTTGATTGAAGATGAAGGAAACCTTTTGTGTGTGATGCCGGGACAAGGTGTTGGTTCAGGAATAATAATAGACGGAAAAATTGTACGTGGTCAATTGGGTATAGCTGGTGAAATAGGACATATGAGCATTGATTACTCTGGTCCACGCTGTGAATGCGGAAATAGAGGATGTTTTGAAAAATATGCCTGCACCAGCGCTATTCTGGAGTTTATGAAACAGAATATATCAAAATACAATAATACTTGCCTTGATTCTGGAAGTACAATTCAGGATTTAAATAATGCGTTTGAAATGGGAGATTCTCTCGCGGTTCTTACTATAACCCATTGGGCGGAATTTTTGGGATATGGAATAGCAAACCTAGTAAACATTTTAAATCCCGATATCATAGTAATAGGAGATGATGTTCCACGTAATAAGAAGTTTCTAAAAATAGTACAGGAAACGGTAAAGGAAAGAGTCCTTGAGGATATATATAAAAAATTAGAGATTCGCCTGAGCCTTTTTAATGATGATGTCACACTTATAGGATCATGTTATCTTGTCGTCGAGGAGGTTGTAAACTCACTATCATTTATAAAAATTCGGTAACATTACAGATGTCCGGACAAAAGGAGGAGAAAGCTAATGGAAGAAGATTTTATTTTGGAACTTGTAAATATATCAAAATCTTTTCCGGGTGTCAGAGCTTTAGAAAATGTTAATATTCGTGTTAAGAAGGGGACTGTTCATGTTATCGTGGGAGAAAACGGAGCAGGAAAATCTACCTTGATGAAGATTATCAACGGCAATCATCAGCCTGACACAGGAAAAATAGTATATAAAGGCAAGGAAATGGCTATGAAAAATACTATCATGGCCGGACAAATAGGTATTTCAATGATTTATCAGGAACTCAATTTCATTCCAGAACTTACGGTTGCGGAAAACCTGTTTTTAGGAAGAGAACCATATATGGGAATAACCAGCATTTTGAATAATAAACAATTATATAAAGAAGCTGGTGAATTATTAAAAAAAGAGGGATTAAACTATAGCCCGTATACAAAGATGAAAGAACTCTCTGTATCTGATATCCAGATGCTTGAAATTGTCAAAGCAGTATCAATTGATGCCAATTTAATAATCATGGATGAACCTACTTCTGCCATTACAAACAGAGAGGTGGACAAGCTGTTTTCCAAAATAGAAAAGCTTAAGGAAAAGGGAGTTGCAATTATCTATATATCCCACAAGCTGAATGAAGTATTCAGGATTGCCGATGAAATCAGCGTCCTCCGAGATGGTGTAATTATTGAAACGAGGGCAGCTGCTGATTTTGATCATGACAACATAATATCAATGATGGTTGGACGCCAGATTACGAATATATATCCGAAAGAGAAAGTGAATATTGGAGAAGTTGTTCTCAAAGTGCAAGAGTTATGCAGCGGTAAAATATTTCAGAATGTTAGTTTTGAGGCACGCAGAGGTGAAATTGTTGGAATTGCTGGTTTGATGGGAGCCGGTCGTACCGAGTTGTCAAGTGCGATTTTTGGTATGGATGCTTATGACAGCGGTAAAATCATTTTAGAAGGAAGGGAAATCAAAATCCATAGTGTCAGTGACGCCATTAAAAGCGGTATCATTATGCTTACTGAAGATAGAAAGAAGTATGGTCTGGTTCTGAAAAGAAGTATCCGGGAAAATATCTCTCTGCCCAACTTAAAACAATTTACGCGTTTTGGATGGCTGAAAATCAAAAAAGAACTTGCGGACGTAGCACAAAAATCCAAGGAATTGGAAGTGAAAACTCCAAATTTGGATATTGCCGCAGAAGCATTGAGCGGAGGGAATCAGCAAAAGGTTGTCATCGCTAAGTGGCTATTGGCGAAACCAAAGGTATTAATACTTGATGAACCCACTAGGGGAATAGATGTAGGGGCCAAATTCGAAATTTACAGATTGATGGTAAAGATGGCAGGGCAGGGTATGACAATAATTATGATTTCATCTGAACTTCCTGAATTGATAGGAATGAGCGATCGGATATATGTTATGCGCCAGGGTGAAATAGCAGGCGAATTGCCTGAAAATGAGTTTTCACAAGAGTCTATTATGAGAATTGCAACAGGAGGTTAATTGGAATGAAATCAGATGAAAAAGCATCAGTTACAAAAATATCAGTTATCGAAACAATAATCAAAAAGTACGGTATATATCTGGTACTTTTAGTAATGATCATTATTAGCGCAATTATCAGCCCTAACTTCTTTGACAGCAAGAATTTGCTGAACATAGCACGTCAAATAAGTGTGACAACTATCATTGCATTTGGACAGACACTTCTGATCATATGCGGAATGATAGATTTATCTTCCGGATCTGTGGTGGCACTCAGTGGTGTCCTTGGGGTCAGCGTATATATGGCGACAGGATCGCTGACATTTTCAATCATTGTTGGAATTCTAATCGGTGCTGTAACCGGGCTGGTTTCGGGATTTTTTGTAACAAAGTACAAAATGCCTCCTTTTATCGTAACAATGGCCATGCAGTTGGTGGCAAGAGGAGCAGTGTATCTGTATACAGGAGGGCAACCTATTTACCAGATAGGAGAGTTTAAAAAGCTGGGGCAGGGTTCAATTGGATTTATACCAATACCTGTATTTTTTATGATCTTAGTCGCCGTATGCAGCTGGGTTATTTTAAACAGAATGAGGCTTGGAAGATATTTATATGCAATAGGCGGAAACGAAGATGCATCACGTGCTTCCGGAATTCAAGTAGGCTCGGTTAAAATATTGGCATTTGTAATCAGCGGTGTATTTGCAGGTGTTGCGGGAGTATTGCTAATGGGAAGACTTAACGCAGGCTTGCCGCAGGCAGGTATAAATTATGAGTTTGATGCAATCACCGCTGCCATTATAGGAGGAACAAGTTTTACAGGAGGCATAGGAACTGCGGCAGGAACCTTAGTAGGTGCGTTTATCATGGGTATACTTAACAACATTCTCAATCTGATGAATGTACAATCATATGTGCAGCAAATTTTGAAAGGTGTCATTATAGTTGCTGCGGTTGCAATTGACATTTCAACAAAGACAAGAAAGAGTAAGCCTGTAAAGATGTAAGTTTATTTGTACCTATTCTACACAAGAGTGTAGTGGTAATTGCAGTTGAGATTGAATTCCGGCTGCATACAATAAATTAATTTTCATGGGGAGGAAAATATTAATGAAAAACGCACTAATGAAACAACTATTTGCAGGTATGTTGGCAGTTGTAATGGTATTGGGGTTGATAGGCTGTACAAATTCCGGGGAATCAACGGCAACATCAAGTACAGCTGCAGCAAAAACATCAGAAGGGTCTGGGGGTTCAGAAAAAAAATATAACGTGGTATTTATTGCAAAAGCCCTTTCTGATCCATTCTCAACATGGTTAAGTACTTCCATTGAAAAAATTGCAAAAGAAAAATATCCGAATATCAAGGTTTCTACAATCGATGGTCAGAATGCGGTAGACAAGCAGATCGCAGCGATGGAAACAGCTGTTTCTCAAAAGCCTGATTGCATAATCCTTCAAATGGTAGATTCTGTTGCAATGGTAGATCCGGTAAAGGCGGCACGGGATGCGGGAATACAGACTGTAATGGTTAATGGTGCCATTGATGATAACGGTGCTAATAGCACTGTTGATTCCAATCCTGAGGAGCAGGGAAAATTAATGGCTGCCAAAGCGGCTGAACTGCTTCCAAAGAATGCAAATATTGTTATTATGGACGGTCCTGCAGGAAATTGGCATTCAAATGGCCGCCGTGCAGGTGTAAAGGCAGCATTGCTTGATGTGAGAGCAGATGTTAAGGTTTTGGCTGAAAAAGAGGCAAATTGGAACAAAGATGAGGGTATGGCATTAATGGAAGACTGGCTGCAAACTTTTCCTAAGATTGATGCTGTAATAGCAATGAATGATAATATGGCATTAGGTGCGCTTGAAGCAGTTAAAGCTTCCGGAAAGACAGAAGGTTTTACTGCATATGGGGTAGATGGTCTCGCAGACGCGTGCCTTTCCATTGATGCCGGTGAGCTCACTGCATCAGTTGTGCAGGATGGCTATGCACAGGCTGACGCAGCTCTGAAAATCGTTAATGATATTGTTACCGGAGCAAATACGGAAGTCCAATTGATTGACGTGCCGGCAGTGCTCATAACAAAAGATAATGTGTCTGAATGGCTGCAAAAGCATAAGGATAATGGATTTATAAAATAGTAATCAATGAAGGAACAAAATGCGGCGGTGGAGCAGCCTTGAAGCAACACCGCCAGAATATAAAATATTAGAGAAAGGAAATAAATTATGAAAACCATGAAAGCAAATGTATATGCAAAGCCCGGTGATTGTGAAATACGTCAGATTCCCATCCCCACCTGCAAAGACAATCAGGTGCTGATTAAAGTAATGTCCTGCGGTATATGCAAAGGTGCCGATGTAGCTTTAGCGAGGGGGAGTTTTATATCATCCTTCCCTCTGATCAACGGACACGAATTTGCGGGATATGTTGTTGAGGCGGGTGCTGATGTGAAGGATTTCAAACCGGGAGACCGTGTCACCGCGGATAATACCGTGCTTTGCGGCCATTGCTATTATTGCAGAAGGAACCAGCCGCTTTACTGTGAGAACTTTTATTCATTGGGCTGTAATGGGCCAGGAGGCTTTGCCGAATATGTGGTTGTCAACCATGACAAGGTTTTCCACATTAGTGATAAATTATCCTTTAATGAGGCTTGTCTTGCAGAGCCTACAGCATGCTCGGTTCATACCATGGACAGGGTACAAATGAGGTATGGAGACGATGTTCTTATATATGGTACAGGACCAACCGGTATTATTCTTGCACAGCTTTTTCTCCACTCCGGAGCAGGAAAAGTTGTTGTGGTTGGTCCAAGCAGGGATAAGCTTGATGTCCTTAACGCATACGGAATAACTGATACGGTGCTGATGGACCGTAATGATTACAGTATTCATGAAGATAAATTAAGAGAGATTTCACCAAAAGGCTTTGACATTCTTGTTGATTGTACGGCAAGTGTTGAAATAATGGAAAACTCAATCAAATTTGCAAAAATGGGCGGAAAGTTTGTTATGTTTGCCATGCCCCACGAAAATGCAAAATGGTCTATCAGTCCTGATTACTGGTATCTCCATGAAATTAACCTGATTACCAGCTGGGCACAGACCCATTGCTATGACAGGGCTATTCAGTATTTGGAATCAGGAAAAGTAAAGGTAGATAAACTTATAACACATGAGATGCCTCTGGATGATTATGACAAGGGTATGGAACTTGCAAGCAAGGGCGGCCCCGGGGTATTAAAGGTTATATTGCATCCGAACTATGAATAAATGTCTTTGAGTGATTATTAATCACCTGTTCCGGGTGATAGGGGGGCTTTATATGGAGAACAGAGCAATTGTCATGACCCAAATCGGGCACTTTGAAGAAAAGGATGTGCCCATGCCGAAAGTAAGAAGCGGGGATGTACTGGTTAAAATAGAATATGTGGGAATATGCGGATCGGATGTGCATTTTTTTGAAAGTGGACACTGTGGAGCCAGTACGTGTACAGTACCGTTTATTCTTGGTCATGAGGTGGCCGGAACAGTTATTGAAGTCGGAGAAAATGTAACGACACACAAGGTTGGAGACCGCGTTGCACTGGAACCGGGGCAAACATGTGGGAAATGTGAATTTTGCAAAACCGGATATTATAATTTATGCGAAGATGTAGTTTTCTTTGCGACACCGCCTTATGACGGAGCGCTTATGAAATATGTTGCTTATCCTGCGCATATGGCATTTATCCTTCCTGAAAATGTATCAACTATGGAAGGTGCGTTGGTGGAACCGCTTTCGGTGGGAATTCATGCTGCCATGCAGGGAAGCGTGAAATTGGGAAGCACTGTTATGGTTAACGGAACCGGCTGCATAGGATTGGTAACCTTGCTTGCGGCTAAAGCAGCGGGAGCATCGCAGATCATTGTTTCCGATGTATTTGATAAAAGGCTGGAAAAAGCTGTTTCATTAGGTGCAACGCATATAATCAATGCTGCAAAGGAAGATGTACCCGGCAAAGTAGCCGAGTATACCGGCGGAAGAGGGGTAGACATAGTATTCGAGACTTCAGGCAACATAAAAAGCATTGGACAGACAATTAATAATGTGCGGCGTGGAGGAATCGTGGTAATGATCGGGTATTCATCAGTGGACGAAGTCAGCTATAATTTTGGGAGGCTGATAGATAAGGAAGTTACAATCAAGAGTGTTTTCCGTTACCGCAATATTTATCCTACAGCTATTCAAGCCATATCCTCAGGGAGTATAAGCATAAAAAATATTGTAACCCACGAGTTTGATTTTGAGAATTCTTATGAGGCTTTTGTCAGCGTTAGCAATAACAAACAGGATGTTATTAAAGGTATTATAAAATTATAGAATAATAAAATATGCCGGAGCATGGTGAATAATATGCAGTAGCATTTAATAAAGATTATATAATATAATAAGCATGTCAGTTAAATGAGCATCAAGTGTGCTGGAAAACTGCTTATGGGGAGGAACGGCTTATATATGGCAGAATATTATCTTGGAATTGATATAGGAACATCCAGCACAAAGGCAACAATAATCGATTGTTACGGAAAAATCCATGGAATTGGACAAAAAGAATATACAATCAGTATGCCAAAAGCAGACTGGTGTGAGCAGGATACGGAGGTCTGGTGGGAGGCTGTCCTGGAATGCGTGCATAATGCACTGAAGGTATCAAAAATAAATCCTTTTGAGGTATGTGGTATTGGACTTTCAGGACAAATGCACGGAATTGTTGTGTTGGATCATGTTGGAAAAGTACTTAGGCCTGCAATTATATGGAGTGATCAAAGGTCATCACTCCAAGTACAAAAATATAAAGAAGAGATCGGGAAAAAGCGACTGGGAGAATTATGCGCTAATCCGGTAGCAACAGGATTTGCAGGACCATCTTTCCTCTGGCTGAAGGAGAATGAGCCTGAAATATATGAAAAAACTGCTGTTATAATGCAGCCAAAGGATTATGTAAGGTATAAGCTGACTGGACTTATTGCAACTGAGAGTACGGATGCGTGCGGGACATTGCTTTTTGATACGGCAAACGGTGTGTGGTCGGAGTCCATGTGCGAAGTATTGGGACTTGATATCAATAAGCTGCCGCATGTGTACAAACCATGGGAGAAAGCAGGTTTGCTTACTGAAGAGGCGGCACTTAAAATGGGACTGAAGAAAGGCATTACAATTGCTTACGGTGGAGCAGATCAACCAATGCAGGCTATAGGAAATGGAATTATTCAGCCGGGTACCGTATCGGTTACCATTGGGACTGGGGGACAGGTTTTTACCCCAATACATTCACCCAAATATGATCCGGAGTTAAGGATGCACACTTTTTGCCACGCAATAGAAAACACATGGAATGTATTGGGCGCGACCATGGCCGCAGGACTTTCTCTTAAATGGCTTCGCCATGAGATTCTGGGAAATATAAATTATAAGGAATTGGATGAATTAGCCGGAAGCGTAAGTGCAGGAAGTGAGGGACTTCTGTTTCTTCCATATTTGGTTGGAGAAAGAACACCCTATATGGATTCAAAGGCCAGGGGTGTGTTTATAGGACTTACTCTGAGACATACTAGGTCGCATATGATACGGGCGGTTATGGAAGGCGTAACAATGGCATTGTGGCAGTCAATTAATATTTTTCATGAACTTGAGCTTCCTATAGACTGCATTATCGCATCCGGCGGCGGCGCGAACAGCAAAGTATGGCGTCAGATCATGGCCGATATATTGGAATATCCTATTTCGATAACTGCTGCTACGGAGCAGGCCTGTGTGGGTGCGGCGATTATGGGAAGTGTTGCAAACGGAGCCTTCGAATCTGTTGAAAGTGCTGTTAAAGCGATTGTACCAATGCCAACAGTTATGGAATACCCTGGTCTTGAGAATATGAAAAAATATCGGGTAATGAAAGATATTTTCATTCAAGCTTATCATCAAAATAAAACGATAATGCATTCTTTGTCTGATGTAGGATAACATGTACCTGTGGTGAATAAATTTTATGATACAAAATATTAAGAAACTTATATCCGTGCATATATGCAAAAGAGATATAAGTTTTTTTGCATTTATGGAGAAGTTTGTATACAAAGAACATTTCAATTCAACAAAAATACAGAACTAATGCTACTTTAAACATAGTTTGCTTGACAATAAAATGTCAAACATATATACTTTTAATAGGTCAATTTATAATTAAAATCAGATATTTGTATTATAATTATAAAAATTGACCTAGGACAAGTTTATCTTTTGGTTAGTTGTCTTACAGTTATCAAAATGAATCTCCGTGTACATAGCTGGCAGAATATCCGACACTTCGATGGAGTAAATGCTGTATGCAGATATAAATTAAATGGGGTTCAAACACCTTATAGAGATTCATTAAAATTCAAATAAAGAGGAGGGTTTGCCAAATGGGCAAGGTTGTTGAAATCAGATGGCATGGACGTGGTGGTCAAGGCGCAAAGACGGCATCATTATTGCTTGCGGATGCAGCGTTCAATACCGGTAAATACATTCAGGGTTTTCCTGAATACGGCCCTGAAAGAATGGGTGCTCCAATCACAGCTTATAACAGAATAAGCGATGATAAACTTTCAATTCACTGTAACATTTATGAACCAGATTATGTTGTAGTAGTAGATGATACTCTGCTTACAGCTGTAGATGTTACTTCGGGATTAAAGGAATCGGGAGCTTTAATAATCAATACTACTAAAACTCCGGAAGAAATCAAACCATTATTAAAGGGGTACAAGGGTAAAGTTTGTACAGTAGATGCAAGAACTATATCTATTGAAACTTTAGGCAAGTACTTCCCTAATACTCCAATGCTTGGTGCAGTTGTAAAAGTAAGCGGAGTAATGGGTGAAAAAGAATTCCTTGATGACATGGTTGGTTCCTTCAAACATAAATTTGCTAAGAAACCAGAAGTTATAGAACCAAATATTAAAGCTATTGAAAGAGCTATGCAGGAGGTGAAAGGGCTATGAGTTGTAACAAAGAATTAAAAACAGTTTCTCCTGACGTTAACTGGAAAGATATAACCAAAGGCGGAAATATTCCCTGGGCTGGTAATGCCGAGCTTTTTAAAACCGGTGACTGGCGTTCAATGAAGCCGATCTGGTTGGAGGATAAGTGCAAGCAATGTTTACTTTGCTACCCTGTTTGCCCTGATACTTCCATATTAGTTAATGCAGAAGGAAAAAGAGTAGAGTTTGATTATGATCACTGCAAAGGTTGTGGCGTTTGTGTAAAGGTTTGTCCTTTCAAGGCTATCGACTTTGTAGAAGAAAAGTAAGGAGGGAAAATTCAAAATGGCTATTAGAGAAAGATTAAGTGGTAACGAAGCCATGGCTGTTGCCATGAAGCAGATAAACCCGGATGTAGTTGCGGCTTTCCCAATAACTCCATCGACAGAAGTTCCCCAATACTTCTCAACATTTGTTGCAAACGGTCAGGTTGATACCGAGTTTGTACCTGTTGAGTCAGAGCACAGTGCCATGTCAGCATGTATAGGTGCACAGGCAGCAGGAGGAAGAGCTATGACAGCTACTTCTGCAAACGGACTTGCTCTTATGTGGGAATGTTTATATATAGCTGCATGCTCAAGACTTCCAATCGTTTTAGCATGTGTTAACAGAACTCTTTCAGGACCTTTGAACATACATAACGATCACAGTGATTCAATGGGTGCAAGAGATTCAGGTTGGATACAGATTTATTCAGAAAACTGCCAGGAAGCATATGATAATATGTTGATGGCCAATAAAATAGGTGAACACCCCGACGTTCTTCTTCCAGTTATGGTTTGCCAGGATGGATTTATCACTTCTCATGCTATAGAAAACCTCGACCTTGTTGAAGATGAAAAAGTTAAGGCTTTTGTTGGCGAGTACAAGCCTGAAGAATATCTCTTAAATAGTGAAACCCCAATAGCAGTTGGTCCTCTGGATCATTTTACTCATTGCTTCGAGCATAAGAGACAGCAGGCAGAAGCTATGGCTAATGCTAAGAAAGTCGTTCTTGAAGTATCAGCTGAATTTGCAAAACTCACAGGCAGAAGTTACGGTCTGTTTGAAGAATATAATGCAGAAGGTGCAGAAGCTTGTGTTGTTGTATTAAACTCAACTGCAGGAACTGCTAAATATGTTGCCGACCAATATAAAGCACAGGGTAAAAAGGTTGCAGTATTCAAACCAAGATTATTCAGACCTTTCCCTGTTGATGAAATAGCTGAAGTTTTGGCCAAGTACAAGGCAATCGCCATAATGGATAAGGCTGAAAGCTTTAATGCAGCAGGTGGCCCATTATTCACTGACTTTACCAGTGCATTGTATGCTAAAGGCGTGTTTGGACCTAAGGTAATAAACTATATCTATGGTCTTGGTGGAAGAGACGTTAAGACTGACGATATCGAAGTTGTATTTAATAAAACATTGGAAATTGCCGCTACAGGTAAAGTTGATTCAGTTTACAACTACCTCGGCGTAAGAGAATAGGAGGTGCGATGATGGCTTACAATTTAAAAGAAGTTGCCAAGAAGCCTGAAAGGCTCACTGGCGGACATAGAATGTGTGCCGGATGCGGAGCTCCGGTTGTAGTTAGACAGATTTTAAGAGCTTTAAAGCCTGAAGATCACGCAGTTATTGGTTCGGCTACCGGGTGTTTGGAAGTTTCCACTTTCCTTTACCCATATACTGCATGGAAAGATTCCTTCATTCATAATGCATTTGAAAACTCAGCTGCAAATATATCAGGAGCTGAAGCTGCTTATGTTGCTATGAAAAAAAGAGGAAAAGTAAAGGGTGAAACCAAGTTTATCGCTTTTGGCGGTGACGGCGGAACTTACGATATAGGTCTCCAGTCTCTTTCCGGTGCTATGGAAAGAGGCCATGACATGGTTTATGTTTGCTATGATAACGGAGCATACATGAACACCGGTATACAGAGATCATCAGCTACTCCTAAGTATGCTGATACTACTACTTCACCTGCAGGGAAGGTTATTCCTGGTAAGCTGCAGTGGAGAAAAGATTTGACAGGTATTATGGCAAGCCATAATCTCCCATATGTGTGTCAGACTGCTGCTATAGGAAATATGAAAGACCTTTATGAAAAGTCTGAAAAGGCTCTTTATACAAAGGGTGCCGCATTCATGAACGTATTGGCTCCATGTCCAAGAGGTTGGATCTACAATACTCCTGATCTGATGGAATTGAACAAGCTCGCTGTTGAAACTTGCTTCTGGCCATTGTATGAAATAATCGACGGTAAATATATCGTTAACTACAAGCCTAAGAACAAGCTTCCTGTTGTTGATTTCCTGAAGAAGCAGGGAAGATTCAAGCACTTGTTCAAAGCTGGAAATGAATACATGATCGAAGAAATCCAGACGGAAGTTGACAAGAGATGGGCAGAACTCTTAAGACTTGCCGGAGAAGAAGCATAATAATAAATAGGTTTTGTTTTGTATTGACATAGAGAAGCGGGATGAATCACTTGATTTCATCCCGCTTTTTTTCTTTAATAATTTATGGCAAGATATGAATTTTATATCTTATCTGGTTTTCCAGTTACCCGCAAACATGTACAATAGCATATTTTAATTCTACATATTGCCGATGGTTCATATAATCTAATAGCGAAAGCTTTCTAAAATAAAAAAATATTATAGTTTGAAATCACTGAATTTGCTTAAACAGTCCGCTTGATTAGAAGATACCGGTTCAGTTTTAATCTATTTTAAGTTCAGGTAGTATATGGAGGCCTTTATGCATGAATTAGAAAGGGAACTGCAGGAAAATTACGATATTAAGATAAATAGTATCAGCAATTTCAGAGATATGTTTATTGCTAACACCGATAACGGCAGGAGATTGATTAAAATAACCGGTCTCAAACCTGACAGGGTCAATTTTATTGCAGAGGTAAAAGAGCATTTATACCAAAACGGTTTTTGCAATATAGACAGAAACATAAGTACAAATTCGGGTAAGTCTTGTATAACCTACAATGACCAGACAATATATATGTGTAAGTATGTTGAAGGCCGTGAATCAAATCTGGATAACAGGGAAGAAAGCATTAAGTGTGCCAGGCTTCTGGCTAAAATGCACAGGGCCTCAATTGGCTTCAATTGTTCTGAAAGCAGCAGTCCCAGAAATGAACTGGGAAGATTGCCGTCCAGTTACAGGAAACGACTGGACGAGATAAAAAAGCTCAAAAAGAATGCTGTAAAAGGAAAAATGAAGTTTGACAATCTGATGTGCAAACATGTAGATTATTTCTACGAGCTTGGAGAAAGAGCCCTGAACCTGCTGGATACTTCAGACTACTATGAACTGGTAGAAGATGCTGAGAAAAATAAAAATATATCACACCACGATTTTAATCATCACAACATCTTTGTACAAAATAATGATCTGTATCTCATAAATTTTGAATATTGCTGCTATGATTTAAAGGTTTACGATCTGGTAAACCTGTTAAGAAGAAAAATGAGAAAATGCCAGTGGGACATTGATGAAGCAGCATTAATAATTAATGAATACAGTAAAATTGAGTCAATTTCCGAAAGCGAACTGGATTTGATGAAATTAATGCTTATGTTCCCTCAAAAGTTCTGGAGGGTTATAAATAAGTATTATAACAGCCGGAAAAGCTGGTCGGAGCAAAATTACATAAGCAGGCTTGAAGAGGTTATTGACGAAGTAAAATATCTAAAGGAGTTTATAGATAAGTTCGGTGCACTTTAATACGGTTGAGGATCATTGCATTAACTATTAAAACAAGGCTGTCTCCCAAGGGACAGCCTTGTTTGTCTATTTGTCTAAAAATAAAGGGTTGAACTTCAGCAGGATATGGATAATTTGATAAAATATTGGCAGGGAATTGTCAGAAATAAAAAATTATACCGGGTATGTAATGAAACAATAAATTGTCCGTATTAACATATGAAATTACTTAGCTGAGTGAATTCGGGAAGGGGAAACGCAGACATGAAGCAGGAGGTGTTACATAATTCAATACTGGAAAAGGAGCTTAAAGAAAAAGTATGCATGTCAAAGGAATTCAATTATATATTTGAGACCTACTATAAAAGAATTTTTAACTATGTGTACTATCGGGTATATTGCCGTTTCACAACAGAAGATCTGACCAGTCAGGTCTTTGAAAAAGCAATGCGGAAAATAGATACCTATACTCAAAGCAAAGCACCTTTTGAAGTCTGGCTATTTGCAATAGCCAGAAATGTGGTAAATGACTATTTCAGGGTTAATAAGAGGCATAGCATCCTTTCCTTTGAAACAATAAGGGAATTGGTTTCGAGAAAAAAAGATCCCGAAGAGATTCTGATAAAAAGTGAAACCAGTGACAGACTATTAAAAGCTCTAAATACATTAAGTGCAAGAGATAGAAATATTGTGGCACTTAAGTTTGGTGCAGCTCTTAAAAACAAAGAGATTGCCGAGCTTCTGAAAATGACTGAAAGCAATGTAGGAATAATAATTTACCGCATGTTAAAAAAGTTAAAAATTGAAATGGAAAGAGAGGAAACGCTATGAGTATAAAGAATATAAAGAATCATTTTTCTTATGACGGTAAAATTCCGGATGGATTGGGAAATGAAGAGAATCAAGAGCTCATGGAATTAACACGGAGCTTATATATAACAGATTTTAGCGAGGGCAGCAACAAAGAAGCCGTCATGAGAAAAATCAAAAATAATTTGGAAGGCAAAGGATATTATATTATGAATAAAACCGCAAAAATCAGACGAATTACTGTAACTGCGGCATCCCTTGTATTGGTACTGGTTGCTCTTATGCAAACAACCTTTGCGCAGGAATTGCTGAAAAAAGTAAAGAATTCGATTTCTTTAGGGAATATAACAGCTGTACAGGTTGAGCATCCTAAACAAAATGTATATCCATTACCGGAAGAGCTGAAAGGAAAAATATTTGATAAAAACGGAAAAGCTTTAGAAGCAATAACGGAAGAGGGGGGAGAATTATATACTGCTGACGGAGAAAAGATTGTTGATTTTTCAGATGGGCAGGTAATTACAGAAGCGGAAAAAGCTAAGATGGATCAGGAAGGAAAGCTGGTAGTCAAGGATTGTGAAAAACTGAATGAATATACTTGCTTCAAAGTAATTCTGCCTGGCTATTTACCCGACGGCTATAAATTTGACAGGGCCGAATTCTATAAAGATAATGAGGGCAATGTAAGCCGGACAAAATATATTAATTTATATTTTACAAATGCTGCAAACGGGAACTATATCTTCATGCAGCAAAGAGCTTCAGATGAAGAATCGGCATATGAGATATCCACTGATGGTGAGATAGAGAAAGCAAAAATTAACGGTGTTGATGCTGTGCTAATTGACGGGAGAACTTTAGATTGGGGATATAATGATATCCTTTATGGTCTGGCGGGAAAAGAAGGACATTTGGGTAAAAGTGAGTTAATAAAGATAGCAGAATCAGTTAAATAATTTATACCGGATAATAAAAAAGAGGGAGCTTCAAAATACAGGCTCCCTCTTAAGTTGCATCAATTTTAAAATAACCCTGTAATAACACCATTCTCGTCAATATCAATCTTTTCTGCTGCAGGCACTTTCGGAAGCCCCGGCATAGTCATAATATCACCTGTGAGAGCCACTATAAAGCCGGCGCCAGCTGAAATCCTGACTTCCCGAACTGTAACGTCAAAGCCGGTCGGTCTGCCCAGCAGAGCAGGATTGTCGGATAGTGAGTACTGGGTTTTTGCCATGCATATGGGCATTTTGTCCAAACCCATTTCTTCAATTTTAGAAATGGATTTTTCAGCGGCAGCAGTATAAATTACCGTATTTCCTCCGTAAATTTTTGTTACTATTGCCTTGATCTTCTCCTTTATAGGTAGAGCGGCATCATATATGGGAGCAAAGCGGGCTTCGGTGGTGTCTGTCAGTTCAACCAGCTTCTCGGCAAGTTCTACGCCGCCGTCGCCGCCCTTCAGGAATACATCGGAGAAGGCAACCTTTACACCAAGAGCGGTACACCTGTCGCGCACCAGCCGTATTTCAGCGTCGGTATCGGTATCAAAATGGTTTATTGCTACCAGTACGGGAACACCAAACTGTTTTAGGTTTTCTATATGCTTTTCTGCGTTGGCAAAGCCCAGAGAAAGAGCCGGAATATTTTCATCCTTGAGATATTCTTTTTTTATGCCTCCGTTGTATTTAAGAGCTCTTATGGTAGCTACCAAAACTACTGCGTCAGGCTTTAAGCCTGCAAAGCGGCATTTGATATCAAAGAATTTTTCAGCCCCCAGATCAGCACCAAAACCGGCCTCGGTTATGACATAATCAGCCAGTTTCAAAGCGAGTCTTGTAGCTGTAACGCTGTTACAGCCATGGGCGATGTTTGCAAAAGGCCCTCCGTGCATTATGGCAGGAGTACCCTCAAGAGTCTGAACCAGATTTGGCTTGATGGCGTCCTTCAATAAAAGCGTCATAGCGCCTTCAACTTTGAGATCCCGGGCAGTAACAGGCTGGCCGTCATAATTATAACCGATAATAACTCTTCCCAGGCGCTTCTTCAGGTCGGTTATGTCGGACGCCAGACAGAGTATTGCCATTATTTCAGAGGCAACGGTGATGTTAAAGCCGTCTTCTCTGGGAACGCCGTTCATTTTGCCTCCAAGACCCACAATAACATTTCTTAATGCCCTGTCATTCATATCCATGCAGCGTTTCCATACGATCTGCCTTGAATCAATGTTTAAAGCGTTGCCCTGCTGCAGGTGGTTATCAATAGCAGCTGACAAGATATTGTTCGCAGCTGTTATAGCGTGCATATCGCCGGTAAAGTGGAGATTTATATCCTCCATGGGAACAACCTGAGCATAACCGCCTCCTGCCGCCCCGCCCTTAATGCCCATTACGGGACCAAGAGATGGTTCTCTCAGTGCAATAACCGCATTCTTTCCTATTTTGGACATAGCCTGTCCAAGACCTACGGTAGTGGTAGTTTTTCCTTCTCCTGCCGGAGTCGGATTTATGGCTGTCACAAGCACTAATTTACCGTCTTTGTTACTTTTAATCTTGTCCCATAAGCCTTCGGAAAGTTTGGCCTTATAGTTTCCGTAATATTCAAGGTCTTCCCCGGATATTCCAAGCTTTTCGGCTATTTTTCCAATGTGGAGCATTTTACAGTTCTGGGCAATTTGAATATCTGTAAGCAATGTCTTTCTCCCTCCTGAACATCATATCAAATTTAATATATTTAAAAATTTATAGGTTATACTATGCAGGTCTGAAAAAAATTAAACTGAAATTACTAAAATTTACTGTATAATTTTGATTATACAACAACATATTCCAAAGTTCAAAAAAAATTCAAGGCATAAAGGAAAATACCTGAGAAAGAGTATAATAAGAAATGCAACATACTTTAAAATCACCAACACTCAAATAAACGCATAAAATATAATATAATAATATAAAAATTTTTGAATTTTTTGGTTACATATAAACATAATAATTAATTCAAAAGTTGGCATAATAAACTATGAGGGGAAGGCAATTTATGCAGCAAATTGAAATAGGTAGCCTGGTATATAGAAAATCCTACCAGAAAGATGTTCTTTTCAAAGTATCGGATATAAGATATGTTAACGGAAAGAAAGTCATTATATTAAAGGGTGTAGATGTCAGGTTAATTGCGGACGCAGAAGAGGAAGATCTTCATATAAAACAATAGGACAAGAACTGGAAATACCTGATTACTTAAACTTCCAATTAAGAGATCTCTTGAAATTATTTGAGGTTTCCTGGAAATAATTAATGCTAAATTAAACCAAAACCCCTTGTTTTTGGGTAATATAGGCGGTAAAACTCAAAAAAATGCTTGACATAGATGCGATACGCTTGTATAATAGAATATTTTTGACAAGCAAGTTCATTTATGCTATAATTAATTAAACTGATGATGAGGTGATAGCATGATAGATCGAGGTGAACTCTTTCAAATAAAGAGGGACATTGAGGGTTGTATTGGTGAAAAGGTACAGCTCAGGGCAAACAAGGGCCGCAAAAAATCTTTTATAAGAGAAGGTGTTCTTGAAAATACTTATCCAAGTATTTTTGTAGTTAAATTCGAGAACGAGTACGATAATACCAGAAGGGTTTCATATAGCTACACTGATATACTGACAAAGGCAGTTGAATTGGTTGTATATAAGGATGACAAAAAAATCCAGGTATGCTAGACTTGTTTATTTAACCTCTCTTTGGACAGTTGACAACGCTTTCTGAGAAAACTTAATAATATAATTAAACCCTGACTTTTATATGGGTTTGCAAAAAAGGTCATTTTAATAATGACTTTTTTGTTTTTTAGTACAAAATTCTGCATATTGGGTGCATAATTTTGAGTGGATTTTTCAGAGGAAAATTCGCCCACAGGATGCGCCTTGAATATACAGAATATTGTACTTGGGAAACAGGGAGACTTGAGAAAAATAAGTCTCTTTTTTTACGCATATTTCCACCGGGATACTAATATATATTACATAGCAGAATTATTGATTAGCAGGTTTTCGCCTTGATAATTAAAGATGTATTAATTCAAATAAGGGGAGGATGGAGAAATGTCTCTGGAATTAGTTAAAGAGGCCTTTAAGGTGAATAATTTATTAGGTGAGGATACAATTCAGACAGTTATCGAAAATGATATAATAGTCCCGGATACAAAACCGGACATTGCCAGAGTGCTTCTTCTAGACGGGGATATTTTCGTTACTGGCTGTGATACTGGAACAGACAGAGCAGTCACCTCAGGCTGTATTGTATGTAAAATCCTATATGTTGCGGATGATGAAGCTAGGAGCGTTAAAAGTATCATATCAAATATACCTTTTTCCTACACTCTTGATATACCCGGTGTCAGGGGCGGCATGAAATGCAGAACGAAAGGCATTTTGGAACATATGGACTATAATCTTCTGAATGGAAGAAAAATAAATGTAAAAGCTATACTGTCCCTGAACTGCAGAGCTCAGGAGGAGATTGAAAGGGAATACTGCTCAGGTGTAGCCGGACTGGAGGATGTCCAGGTTCTCAAGGATAATGTCATGCTGAATTCATTTCTGGGCAGCAACAAGGTTAACTATGTAATCAAGGAGGACCTTGATTTGCCGTCCAGCAAACCCACAATCGGAGAAGTTCTGAGCAATGATGTAAAAATAACGGGTAAGGATTTCAAGATAGCTGACGGCAGAGTCATAGTCAAGGGTGATATAGCTATTTCCACACTATATGTAGCTGATGATGAGTCAAGAAGTATGCAGTACATGGAGAATGAAGTAGCATTTACTCAATTTGTTGAACTTGATGGTGTAGATGATGATACCCTGGTGGATGTGGATTATGATTTGATAGATTATAAAATTGATGCTGCAGAGGATGCTGATGGAGAACTCAGAAGTTTGAGAGCTGAAGTTAATATAAACATATATGTGGAAGGTACCAGCAATAGAGAGGCAGAAATACTTGCAGATGCATACAGCCCGAAATTGAGGATTTCCCTGGAAAAGAGCAGCATCGAACTGGACGAAATATTTGCGGAAAACAGAAGCCAGATTACAATCCGGGATATTGTTGATTTAAATGACTGCTCGCCGGAAGTGTCGGAAATATTCAATGTTATATCCAAATATAATACTGCCGATATGAGACTTGAAGAGGATAGAGTTATGATTGAGGGGTCGGTACAAAATAATCTGCTTTATCTGGCCAACAGCGAGGATCAGCCCGTATTCTGCTTCAAGAAGGATATTCCTTTCAAGCACGAGATAGAAATAAAGGGAGTAAACAGAGACATGAAGCCCAATGTATCCCTTGAAATGGAGCATTGCAACTACAGCATGGTATCCTCTGATCAGGTGGAGATAAGGGTAGTATTAGGGGTAAATACTAAAGTGGAGGCCAAAAAGAAGGTTCCGGTCATATTTAAAGCCAACGAAGGGCAAATGGATGAAAAGAAAATGCAGGCAATGCCCAGTGTAATAATATATATTACACAGCCGGGGGATAGTTTGTGGAAAATTGCAAAGAAATACGGAACAACTGTGGATATTTTAATGAAAATCAACAACTTCCAGGAAAGAGATGTTTTAATGGTAGGCCAGCAGATTCTTGTCCTTAAGAAGGCAATATAAGCATAAAAATATAGAACATATCCATAAATATTTACCTTAACAGGTTTCCGATTATGTCGGAAACCTGTTTTTATGTTAATAAAAATCAGGGTGCTAATCAATGAATACAAACTGGGAAGCAGCTTTGAAAATAGAAAAAATCTGGATTATTGACATAAATATGCTGAATTAGTAAACTGGATAAATAGTGATGCTGCTTGCCGTATTATACATTGTCAATAGAGGTAAGATTTCTCTAGATATATTTAGTTTTTTAAAAATATATAATTATTTTATGATAATTAGAAAGAGATGATACCATGCATCGTTTAATTACCATTGTTAGAAATCAATTATTCAGTATAAAACTTCAATCCATACAAACGAAAATATTTTTTTTATGTTTAATCATTGCTTTAAGCGTAATGGCACTGTCGCTGCAGGTTGTATATAGATCTGCTTCAAAGGTGGTTGAGGAAAATGCGTATAATTACATTTATGAAAGTATGAAATATGCCGAATCCAATTTAAATATCATGGTACAGGATGCCATGAATATAAGTCTGGCTATAGCAACAAATAGTGATATTATTCTGGAAAATATTTTGAGCAACTCACAAGCGGCTACCTATCAGGAATTTAGAGAAAAAAGACTGGTCCAGAACTATCTCTCAAGCTTTATGACAAATAAAAGCTATATTAATATGGCAGCAGTTATAACAACGGATGGACGCTGTTTTCAATCCAGCGGAACTATGTTGTTGAAAGATGTCATTAACGAATCCTGGTTCAAGTCTTCTATTGAAAACTCATCAGTACAGATTTTTTATAATTCACCGGGGGATAAGCAAATTTTTGTTTGCCGGCCTATTAGATATAATCGAAAAGTTATAGCTTTGATAATCATTGAATTAAATTATGAGATATTGAAAAAGGTATATAACGTTGCACCATTGGAACAGGCACAGATACTTACCCTCACGTCTGCAGGAAATGTTGTATTTACCAATAGTGAAAAGAATGAAATTACAAATATAGCCAACACCCCTTTGGAAAAATCCATAAAGGAATATAAGCCTGAAAAGAGGTATTACATAATTGATGACGAAAAAAAGCTGATGGTGTTGTACCATTCATCCATAAATCAATTAACCACCGTAGGAACCATTTCATATGACAAGCTGATAACCGAAGCCTTAAGTATAAGGAACATAATGTTTATAATTCTGATCATATGCCTCGTGCTGGCAGTTGTTTTTTCATGGTACTTTTCCCGGTTTCTTTGCAGGAATATTCAAAGCTTGAAAAATAATATGAATGAAATAAGAAGTGGTGATTTGAATGTCAGAGCCAGTATAATAAGTCAGGATGAAATCGGAGATATGGCATTGCATTTTAATCATATGATGGATGACATTCAGGGATTGATGACAGAAATCAAACAAAAGGAGAAACAGAAGCGTGAAGCTGAATATATGGCTCTACAGTCTCAAATCCAGCCGCATTTTATTTATAATGCAATCAACAGTATAAAATATGTTGCCCATATGAGGAATGAAACAGAGATTGAACAGGTTTCAATTGCGCTTGTGCAGCTTCTTAGAAGTGTTCTTGGAAACACTTCCGAATTTATACCACTATGGAAGGAATGCGAGTACATAAAAGACTATATTTGTATCCAGCAGTTTAAAGCAAGGACTGAATATTCGGTAGTATGGGATGTAGAGGAAGACTTGTGGGATATTCCTTTGCCCAAGCTTTTACTGCAGCCTATAGTGGAAAATGCCATAATTCATGGAATAGCGCATAAAAACGATGGCTGTGTTGAAATACAGGTTTTTTCACAAGGCGGACAGATGCATTTTAAGATTACCGATAACGGCAAGGGAATGGAACAGGAAGAGATAGACTTTTTATTGCAGGGAGAAAATGAGAAAACACATTTCCGTAACGTAGGGATTTCAAATGTGTTCGGGCGCATAAAGTCAATTTACGGTGACGGTTATGGCGGAGAAATAACAAGCTTTCCAGGGGCGTTTACCTGTATTGAACTTCGGATACCGTTAGCCGGTAAGGAGGAAATCTCACATGTTAAAGATTCTAATTGTTGATGACGAGGCAGTTTCACTTAAATATATCAGCAGCTTGATAGATTGGGAAAAAAACGGATATGAACTATGTGCCGCTTCAAGCAGTGCGAAAGAAGCTATGGAGGTTCTTGAACACCGGCATATAGATATTGTTCTTTTAGATGTATTTATGCCGGGTGAAACCGGTATTGACCTGTCACGTAAAATTGCACGCTTTTATCCTTCTGTTGCCATGGTAGCCATTAGCAGCTATGATGATTATGATTATGTACGTGAAATACTTAAAAATGGTGCACATGACTATATTTTAAAGCATCGTTTGAACGCGGAGGTTTTAGCTGGTGTACTATCAACAGTAGCAGAGAATATGGGGCACACAGCCGCTAAAAAAACATCAATTATGTTACGGCAGGAGGTGGAAAGGTGGTTATGCGGAGACCAGGCATGTCCATTTCCATCGAGAGGCAAATGGTTGACTGTAACCACAGCATATGTAGAATGGCCCCTGGAAATAACCGGCGATATGAAAATTACCGTAAGTGAAGGCATATTGAGAATCCTGGAATCCTGTACAGGCGAAAAACAAACAGCAACCGCCGTCTATCTGCCCTCAGACAGATTTGTAATTTGCACGTTGTTTTCCAACACAGTTTCAATGGCTAAAATAAAAAATGAATTATTTATAAATACTGCGAAAAGCAAAAACAGTATCAAACTTGTTTACAATTTGGATTTAATGGCACAGGAATGCCCATTGACATCAACCAGAGAAAAGCTGCCCTTTTTGGAAGCAAAAACTGCAGAACAGCTGAGAAGTTTACATAATAATGGGAAATATGAAAAGGAATCCGGGATTTCGCTTACTCTTTCACAAAAAAAACAGATAGTTCTGGTATTGGAAGAACGTAATCCTGAATCTGCAGAAATCCTTATAAAGGATATTTATAGCCGCATAAAAGAGGGTGATACAGCCTCCTACCTGCTGGTGACAAAGGAATTGATAGAAATTCTTAAGGCTGCCATGCAGGAATATCAAATAAATCTGGACTTTCTGCCAAGCGGAAATGCCTTATTTGAGTGGATACAAACCAAGACGATAGAAGAACTTGTTCTGCGGATTTCGGGAATGTATCGTCAGGTTATAAAGGAAGCATCAAGCAAGCATCAAAAATTTTCCGAACATGTACTTCGAGCAAATGAATTTATCAATAATCATTATACATCAAACATCGGGTTAAAAGAGGTGGCTTATAATATAGGCATATCCCCTGCTTACTTAAGCCGTATATATAGTCAGGAAGCGGGAATGACCCTTACGGATTATCTGAATAAAATAAGAATAAATGCTGCAAAAGGTTATTTGCTCTCAGGTACTCAATTAAAGAAAGTGGCATTAAATTGCGGATTCAGCAGTTACAATTACTTCTTTAAAGTTTTCAAAGATGTTGAGGGAGTGACTCCACATGATTTTTTAAATTCCAATAACATAAAGTAAAAATTTTGGTGAAAGAAATAAAGATATTGGTGTATAACATTAATATTTGCCTCCTTATGGTTGTTATAATTAATGCAACAAGCAGCGCTATTACATAGTTTTATTAAGGGGGAAGAATAATGAAACAAATTCAAAAGAAGTTATGTCTGCTTTTAGCGACAATTATTCTGACAGGATCATTAGCCGCCTGCGGCAATTCAGCAAAGCAGGAAACAGCTGAATCTACTGCCGCAGTTTCAACAGTAGATTCTTCCGGGGATACCGGTGTGAAAGCTGAAGGATTTCCAATTGTGGATGAGCCTATAACACTTTCAGTATTCGGACAGAGAGATCAGAATCAGACTGAATGGAAGAATATGCTGATTTTTCAGGAATATGAAAAGAAGACTAACATCAAATTAGATTATCAGGAAGTTCCTGCTCAGGGATATGCCGAAAAGAAAAGCCTTCTGTTTGCCTCAAATCAACTTCCGGATATATTTCTCCGCGCTTTTTTAACTAAAGAAGATATGACGACATTTGGTACCTCCAGTCAGCAGCTTGCTGACCTTGGACAGTATATTGAAAAATATGCACCGAATATTAACTCTATTTTTAAAGAACACAATGCAATTTATAATTCTCAATTGGCACCGGATGGAAAGATATATACGTTGCCGGAAATTAACCTGAGCGCTACAGGGCTTTTAGGTTTTAAACAGTGGATCAACAAGGAGTGGCTGGCCAAAGCAGGAATGAAAGCACCAACCACTCTGGAAGAGTTAAAAGCGGTGCTTATTGCATTCAGAGACAACGATCCGAACGGTAACGGCAAGAAGGACGAGATACCAATGGGAATACGCGAACCGTCATCTATATATGTGTTAGGCGGATCGTTCGGCCTGGATCATCAAATGTCAGATACTATAAATATTGAAAACGGAAAAATTCACTACTGGCTTACCGATGACCGCTTTAAAGAATATTTGCAATGGCTCAATGAGTTATATAAAGAAAAGCTGCTCTGGCAGGAGTATTACAAGAATGACCGTCCGGCATGGAGAAGCAATCTTGCAAATGCTTCATATGGTGTAATGTACATGCCTTATTCGGATGTGTTTATCAATGTAGAAAGCCAATTTACCGGACTTGATCCCATAAAAGGACCGCACGGAGACCAGCTTATGGCTGATGTATCAACCGGTATCGGAGATCCGGGAGCCTTTGCTGTCAGCAACAGCTGCAAATATCCTGAAGCTGCGGTGAGATGGGTTGACTATTTCTACAGTGAAGAAGGTTCAATTTTCAGCAGATATGGAATAGAAGGGCAAACTTATCATAAGGATGAAGCCGGAAATCCGGTAATAAACGATGAAATTCTTAAAGCTCCGGAAGGATTTATGACAGCGCTTGGAAGAATATGCCTGACACCCGGAGGAGCAAATCCTGCATTGATAAGTGATAAAACAGACGGGATAGTTGCAAGCGCACTTACCAAAAAAATTGCCGCTGAGCAGGCCAAATATATGCCTGAAAAGGTATATGCCAAACCAATACTCAGTGTAGAGGATACCGAAAGAGTAAATACAATAAATCAGGATTTAGTTAAATACCGTGACGAAGCCGTAACAAAATTCATCATCGGTGAGTATGGTTTTGATAAATGGGATGTTTATTGTAATACGATTAATAAAATTGGAATGGGCGAGCTGGAACAAATCTATCAGAAGGCGTTTGACAAACTGGAAAAATAATTTAGAAAAATGCGGCAGAAGAATACGCCAAAAATCTGCCGCATTTTTTAACCCTGCACCTTTGAAAGGAAGATATAAATGCCGACACAATCAAAGCAATTGTTTAAAACCTTACGTTCAAAATACGATTTATATATACTTTTTGCAATACCGTTTATATGGTACATAATTTTTAAATATGTACCCATCTATGGAATTCAGATAGCCTTTAAAAACTACAACCCGTCATTGGGGATTATGGACAGCCCATGGGCCGGAATAAAGTATTTTGAACAATTTTTCAATTCATACTATTTTAAGGATCTTATTGTAAATACCCTGAGTCTCAGCTTGTTCCAGATGGCGATTGGGTTTCCGATCCCAATAATTCTGGCACTTATGGTTAATGAAATAAGAAGCAGGCATTTTCAAAAAGTTATTCAGAATGTTACCTATATTCCTCATTTTCTATCAGTCGTAGTTGTCGTAAGTATGATAAATTTATTCTCAAATCCCGAATATGGAATCTTTAACAAACTTACCGGATTGTTCGGTATTCAGGCAGTGGATTTCGTTGCAAAAGCTGAATTTTTCCAGCCTCTGTATGTGTTTTCGACCGTATGGCAGGAAATGGGGTTTAATTCTATTATTTATATAGCGGCACTTTCTGCTATAGACCCTTCACTTTATGAAGCTGCTGTGATCGATGGAGCATCACGTCTTCAAAAAATACTGCATATTTCAATACCATGCATTTTACCAACTATTATAATTTTATTTATCATGCGTATCGGCAATACAATGGAAATCGGCTTTGAAAAAGTGCTGCTGATGCAGAATCCCGTAAATATGTCCAATAGTGAGATTATTGCCACATTTATTTACAAGAACGGTATTCAAAAGGGTCAATTCAGTTATAGTGCCGCAGCAGGGCTTTTTAACTCCATGATAAACTTTATACTTTTGATTGGTGCAAACTTTATTTCCCGTCGGGCAACTAAGACGAGCTTATGGTAGGGGAGGAAAAGTGATGAAAATTAAACAGAATGCTAACGATTTTATATTTGATATATTTTTGAACATCATGGGTGCAATGATTATTTTAGTGGTCCTTTATCCCTTGATATTTGTGCTTTCGGCCTCCTTTTCCGACCCTGATATGGTATTGCACGGAAAAGTGGTATTATTCCCGAAAGGGTTTACTCTTGAACCCTATAAGATGGTTTTTGATAATGATAAAATATGGAATGGATACCTGAATACACTCTTTTATACTGTAGCCGGTACTTTTATCAATATTGTACTGACTGTTGCGGCAGCGTACCCGCTTAGCAGAAAAGATATGCCCGGGCGCAGGATTTTAACCATTGTCATAATTTTTACCATGTATTTCAACGGAGGGCTTATTCCAACATACCTCCTGGTACGTGATTTGGGTATGAATAATACAATTTGGGCTATATTGATACCCGGTGCCATATCTACATATAATCTGATAGTGGCAAGAACCTTTTTTGAGTCAAGTATTCCGCATGAAATTTATGAATCCGCAATGCTTGACGGATGCTCAAATATCCGTATGCTCACAAGTATAGTATTGCCCCTGTCATCAGCCATCCTTGCAGTACTGGTGCTTTATTACGGAGTTGCTCATTGGAATTCCTATTTTCCTGCATTAGTCTATCTGCGGGATGAGAAATTGTTTCCTTTGCAGATCATTCTGAGAGATATCCTGTTGCTTGGTCAAACTGAGCAAATGGGTACAAACGATGTGGGCATGGGAGAAAAAATTAAAATGGCGGAAGGCATAAAATATTCTGTAATTGTCATTTCAAGTGTGCCGGTTCTTTTGTTATATCCTTTCGCCCAGAAATATTTCGTAAAAGGTGTTATGATTGGAGCAGTGAAAGGATAATTATGAGACCAAATATTATTATTGTAATGACAGATCAACAGCGGGCGGATTTACGTAAAGCTGCCGGTTACAGCCTGGATACAATGCCGTTTTTAGATAATTGGGCTAAAGCCGGTGTAGATTTCTCGTGTGCTTATACGGCAAATCCAACTTGCATGCCTGCACGGGTTAGTATGTTTACCGGCAGGTACCCCGAATCACATAAGGTCCGTACCAACCATAACAGAGTTGATGCGCTCTACACCGAAGATTTGCTTGATATACTGAAAAAACAGGGTTATAGCACTGCAATGTGCGGGAAAAACCACTCACATCGCACCTCTTCGGATTTTGATTTTTGGGAGGAAACCGGGCATCTGGGACATGAAGGAAATCTTGAAAACAATGAGGAAGAAGAGGTTTTTGCAAATTTTCTGGATGCCACCCTCCATATGGAAGCTCATGTTCCGGCACCTGGCGGAGTGGAGGTACAGCATCCCTATCGCAATGTATCCTCGGCTTTTAAGTTCCTGGATCAACACGATAAAGAGAAACCGTTCTTTATGTGGCTTTCGTTTGCCGAACCGCATAATCCTTACCAGGTTCCTGAACCTTATTTTGATATGTTCCGGCCTGAAAACCTGCCTGAACTTCAAACTTCAGTAAGGAATCTGCCCGATAAGGGTCATCGCTTTACCTGGATAAGAGAGGTTTGGGAGAAGGTACTGGGAAAAAATATTGAAGAAAGAATTTTAAGGGCTCGTTCAAATTATCATGGCATGCTGCGTTTGATTGATGATCAGTTTAAACGCCTTGTTGAAGGTCTTAATACCCGGGGGTTATCAAATAATACCATTGTTATTTTTCTCTCGGATCACGGTGATTTTGCCGGTGAATACGGACTTATACGTAAAGGTACTGATTTGCCGGAGGTCCTCACCCGTATACCAATGATATGGAATGGACCTGGGATTAGTGCACAGGGGAGATGTGACAATGCTTTCGTTAATATTGTAGATATTCTGCCGACAATTTGTGATTTACTGGAAATTGATTGCCCGTTCGGGGTTCAGGGAAAAAGCATTATATCCCTGCTGGCCAATAAAGATATTCCAAAGGGTGAATTTGACACGGCATACGCTGAAAGTGGATTTTCAGGTCTTTATTGGACTGAGAAGGATGACATTGATCTTATAGCTGAAGGCGCCAGCCAGGACATGAAAACCTTTGATTGTCTGAATACATGGACACAGTGCGGTCAGGTCAGAATGCTGCGTAAAGGCCATCTAAAAATTCAGGTCGATATGTTGGGCAACGGATATCTGTATAATTTAAAAAAGGATTCATTTGAGATTAACAATTTATGGGATACTCCGGAATATGTTGAAATAAAAACCCAAATGCTGACAGAGCTCATAGCTGCCACCCTGAAGGCCTGTGATCCTCTGCCTGCTCCACATCATCGCTACCGTACAAAAATACATCCAAAAGGATATTGGAAGCAAGACTATTTTTGTGAGGATACAGGTGTAAGGAATCTTCCTCCGTTATCTGAATTGGCAAAAGCATAAACCGGGGTACTAGCTGGTTGATATTCAGCACATAGGAACTGTTGCACAATGAATAAATTTTATTCACCTGGGCAGCAGTTCCTTTTTTCCTGCCCTTAAATAGTGAAATGGGGTGTCTCAAAACTAGAGAATTGTAAATAATGGAATACTGATAATAGTGCGCGAATGCAACTTTGAAAATGAGAAGCTCTATTATAATTTTCCACATATATTTCAATTGTATTAGTTTTGCGGCACGCCTTTTTTGTATTCCTTAAAAATAGAAATATAACCTGCAGAATCATAATATATAAAATAATACAATCCTTGAAAAAAACATATTGTATTCGCCGTAAGCCGTATGAATATTGATTCTTATTGATATTAAATTGTATTTTGTATATAATGTACCTAAACTAATAATAAAAGGTAGAGAATAGATGATTTCACTTAAAGCACATGCAAAAATCAATTTGTCGTTGGATGTTCTGGGTAAAAGAGATGACGGATATCATACCCTACAAATGATTATGCAGACAATACAATTACATGATACTATATCTATTCATAAAATTCCAGCCGGAGTGGAAATAATGTGTGAAGCTCCCTATGTCCCCAATAACAGCTCAAATATTGCCTGCAAAGCGGCACAAGCAATGATTGACAAATATGACCTTAAAGCCGGTGTAAGAGTGGAGGTCAGCAAGAGAATACCTGTGGCTGCCGGTCTTGCAGGGGGGAGCACCGATGCGGCAGCTGTACTGAAGGGTATCAATTCCCTGTTTGAACTGGGTATAGAACAGACCGAACTAATGGAGCTGGGGAAGACAATCGGAGCCGATGTCCCGTATTGTATTATGGGCGGTACGGCCCTGGCAGAAGGTATTGGAGAAAAACTTACGCCGCTGCCGGCCGCAGGAAATATACCGTTAGTGCTGGTAAAGCCCAGGATCGGGGTTTCTACCGCGTGGGTGTACAAAAACTTTAAATTGGAAAAAGTTAAGGAAAGACCGGACACGCAAATGCTTATTTCGGCTTTGGACTCAAGGAACACAAAAACCTTGGCCGCAAATATGAAAAACGTTCTGGAAAGTGTTACACGGGAGAAATATCCGGTTATTGATTCTATTAAGAGTGAGCTCATAAAACTCGGTGCTCTCGGTAGCATGATGAGCGGAAGCGGACCCACCGTATTCGGAGTATTTGATGATGTAGAAAAAGCAGAATATGCGTTTAATAAAATAAAAAAAAGTAAACATGAGTGCATATTGACTCATACCGTTTGATAAGGAGGCAGCTATGGCAGGTAAACTATCAAAAATTAATTTAAACGATTATAAGCCGTTAAGGGAGGTTATATTCAATTCCTTAAGAGAAGCTATCATTATTGGGGAACTCCGTCCCGGAGAACGTTTAATGGAAGTACAGCTGGCTGAGAAAATGGGTGTCAGCAGGACTCCGGTCAGAGAGGCTATCAGAAAGCTTGAATTGGAAGGCCTGGTTGATATGATTCCAAGGAAAGGTGCCCATGTTGCAGAACTTTCAGTCAAGGATATAATGGATGTCCTTGAAGTCCGTGCATCTCTTGATGGTCTGGCTACGGCTCTGGCGGCTGAAAGAATTACCGATGACGAATTGAAGGAACTGAAACATATAAATATCCAGTTTTCCTCATATATTGAAAAGGAAAATCTTAACGGTTCCATCAAAAAGGATGCAGAGTTCCACGACATTATATACAGAGCATCCAGAAACGATAAGCTTCTTACTATTCTGAACAACCTCAGAGAGCAGGTTCAAAGATTCAGGGTTATTTATTTAAAGGATTACAACAGTCCGAAAAATCTTATTAAAGAGCACAATGATATTTATGATGCAATTTTGTCAAGATCAATTGAAGCTTCAAGAAGTCTGGCTAAAACCCATATTCAGAATCAGGAGGCAACTATCCTGAGTTCAATTAAAATGCAAAAAAATAAATAACAAAGGTTTAACCTTACTATTAGCAGACTTTTTTTATTTTTTTGTATATAATTATAATAAAATAAAAAATGCAAGCTGGAAAAGGATAATATATGTGGTTTAATGAATTTTTGTCAAAATATAAATCCGGAATATCACATGAATTTTTGTTTTATTTTAATGTAAAGGATCTGATGGATAACAGCAGAAATATATTTAGATACCTTGATGATGATTTTATAAAACAGAGAAATTTCGGAATTGTTGCTTTTTATGATATATCAAGGGGGCTGACCTTTCTGGAGCCTTCCATGGAACGGGAATTCAACATGATTACCGGAAATGAGGTTTCAAATCTTTTCCGTTCCATGCCGTCCAGGATATTTCCTTTTATAGATATGGCTCTCCGGAACACTAAAATGGCACTTTTTATTGACCATGCCGAAAAAATTGTGCCGGCCGGCGATCTGGGAAGCATGACCCTGGAAGAAAGAATGGCGCTCATATGGCTGTCCGAATGGTCGGTCAATCCAAAGATATCCTCGGTGGGAAGCACCATATTTATGCTGGCCGACAATCTGGCGGACATCAGCAGGGAATTTTTAAAACCGGCCTACCGCATAGAACCGGTTTTAGTCGAGCTGCCCAATGAAGAAGAAAGAAAAAACTACATCAGGTATCTTCTGGAGGACAAAACAGCTCACTCTGAAATCTCCCTGGAGGAATTCGCAAAGCTGTCCTCGGGGCTTAACAGAAAGAGCATAAAGGATATAAAGTTAAAGGCTGAAGCCGAAGGGGTGCCCATAACCTTTGATTTTATAAAGCAGAAAAAGCACGATGTTCTGCAGAAGGAGTACGGAGATGTGCTTGAATTCATTTATCCCGAGATCGACTTTGACGATCTCGGAGGTATGGATGCAGCAAAAGTCTATCTGACTAAAAATATTATCGAACCTGTCAGGAGAGGAGACTCAAGGAGAGTTCCGATGGGAATACTACTATGTGGACCATCGGGTACCGGAAAAACCCTGCTGGTAGAGGCTCTGGCCAAATCAAGCGGGTTTAATTGCGTAAAAATAGACATGTCCAGGATATTGGGGCAGTATGTGGGTGAAAGTGAAAAGAATTTCAAAAAGTGCTTATTAGGTGCGAAGTCCCAGGAGCCGGTTATTGTTTTTGTTGATGAAATTGACACTGCTTTCAGAAGAGGAGAATCCGGCGACAGCGGCGTAAGCAGAAATATTTTCAGTGAATTTTTACAGTTTACCGGTAATACAAATAATAGAGGAAGAATTATATTCATAGCAGCAACCAACAGGCCCGACCTGCTTGACGCAGCGCTGAAAAGAGCGGGAAGATTTGACAAAAAGATCCCTGTACTCCTGCCGGAACAGGAGGAGAGGGCTCAAATCTTTAAAATAGTTATTAACAAATACAGGATTGCTACAAATATTCAAGATTTCCTGCCATTCTCAAAGCTTGCCGAAAACTATACCGGAGCCGAGATAGACACGGTGGTAAGAAAAGCCTATGAACTGGCCTGTAACAAGAAAGAGGAACATCCCGTGATAACGGGTCCTATATTGAAGGAAGCACTGAAAAAGTGCAGGCCCAGTACACAGGATGTAGAATTTATGACTGAATTGGCATTGGCTGAATGTGATGATATAGATCTGATTCCCAAGAAGTATTGGGGAAGATTTGAAAAAGTGTCAAAACAGGCATAAATATTTATAATTATGTTAAAAGGATATTTACTTTAGCGGTTTTTTATTATAAATTTAAAGTATTGAATATTTGGAATTAAACAAATTTGAAAAATACATTACCAAATTATAAGGAGGAAGTATAATGGGCTTATTTAGCAGACTTGGACAGATGTTCAGAGGATTTTTCGGATTATTTGTCGGAGGATTGGAAGAAAGAAATCCTGAAGCATTGTTTGAAGATATTAAAAATCAGATTGACAAGGCAAGACGTGAGGCGGAACACCAGATAATTGAAATTCAGACAAGTGCTGAAATGATAAAAATAGAAATGAAAAACGCAGAAAGAAATCTCAACGCCATAAAGGCAAGAGTGGAATCTGCTTCCAGAACCGGCGACAAGGAGTTGCTTGTTGAGCTGCTTGTTCAGGAAGAAGAATATCAGACAGTATTTGAAACACATAAAGCAACCTATGAGAATGCAATGGTTCAGGTTGAAAAGATACGTGAAGACTATAAGATATTTGAGTCTGAAATGAATGCCAAGCTTAATGAGCTTAAAACTCTTAAGTCTCAGGCAAAGATGGCAAATCTCCGGGAAAACATCAATTCTGTCAATGCACAATATACCTCTAAAAACAGCCGTGTGGGCAGTGTAAACGACAACCTTGACAGAGCCCGTGAAATAGTCAATAAAAAGACTGCAAGAGCAAATGCCGTTGAATCTCTTAATAATGATAATATTGATATGAAGCTGAAGAGACTTGATATGAATTCTGCCAGAGACAGGGCAAAAGCGAGAGCGGAAGCAATGCTTGGCGGAGATAACGGCGGTTTCGAAGTGAAGGAAAAAACCGAGAACAAGGCTTCAAATTAATCAAACTTAAACCTGGGGAATGAATGTTAAAATGGGAGCACTTATACGTACAGCAAAAGAAGCTGATTTACCTGCAATTACAGAAATATACAATTGGGCGGTTGAAAATACAACTGCCTCATTTGATATTAACCCTCAAACTGTCGAACAGAGAGCTGTCTGGTTCTCACATTATAATCACAGGCATCCTTTGATTGTCTATGAACTGGATGGGTGTGTTGGAGGCTATGCCTGTCTGTCCGAATTCAGGGCTAAAGAGGGGTATAAGGACACTTGTGAGTTGTCGGTGTATATCCACCCTGATTATCAAAGAAAGGGTATAGGCAACGAATTGATGCGGTCGGTAATTGAAATAGGCAGGGAAAAAGGGTTTCATGTAATAATTTCCTGCATCACTTCAGATAATGAGGTTAGTATAAAAATGCATGAAAAGTACGGTTTCGAGCTGTGCGGGCACTTAAAGGAATCGGGCTATAAATTTGGAAGATATTTGGATTGTCTATTTTATCAGTATCTGATCTAACGGAGACTGATAGTTTTTTCATTATTTTTGCTACACCGCCAAACGGTGAAATGAGGAATGTTATGAACGGGAATTTATTTTATAGTGCAGTATTCAGATTTAGAAATATTACTACGTTGATTTTTTGGTGTGCACTTGTGTTTTTGATCAGCAGTGCGCCCGATCTTCAGGGGACGAATCTCAACGGTATTGACATTAATACGCTTGCCACCGGAGCATATGGCACAGGAGCTCTGGTTTATGTTGCGCTGATAATCCAAAGCATGTTTAGCAACAGCTTTAAGGAGGAAATGCAGCGAAAAGAGAAGAAAAGAGAAATAAACAGGCTGAACAGGGAATGTTCGAGATTATCGTCCCAGACAAGAAATTATGCTTCTCCTATTCAGAGACAGAAGCTCAGGAAAATAATGCAGGACAAGGATGATATATTCAACTCCTTAAAAAGAGGTGACGGCCACAGTTATCTCAAGGAAAAGATAGTGGAAAAGAGTCTTAATCTCGTTATATCCTATACCAGATTGATGACAAACTATTCAATAAGAAGCAAGGAATTGTCTGAAATAAACATAAGCGACCTGATGAATAAAATCAATACAAACCGCAGGAAGCTCAGCTTTATGAAAGATGACAGAACATATGATGATGTCAAAAGCATTATTGAAATGGACGAGCAGGTAATTAACAGGGTCAAGGAAGAAAAAAATGAGCTTGAAAGAATTCATGCCAGACTGGATTATATTGAGAGTATGCTTAGTATGTTCAAGCACCAGATTGTTTCAAGTATTGAATCGGAAGAAATGGTTGAAAAATTAGAGACAGCGGTTAATGAGGCTACGGCACTTGACAGTGTATTACAGGAAAGAAGGCGCAATCAGATCAGAATGTAATAACCGTATTATAAAGACATACTCACTTTGTATGAATCTACACAATCTGAGGGGGCTTACCCATGGAAAGTACCACTATTTACTCTTCTCCTTTTATAGAAATAACCAAGCGTTGGGATGGTTTTTACCTGCAATCTTTTAAAAAGGGTTTGAATGTAGATGAATTCAATAAAATTATAAGTGCAAACCCTGAAATACAAATAAATAATTTTAATGTAATAAAAGAAGCTTTGGTCTTCGCTCCGCAGCCGTCACGAAAGTTCGCTTTAACAAAAGAAAGAATAATCGTAGACGTTTCGGGTGATGGATTAAAAGCTTTTCTGACGTTGAGCGTAAACCGGGAGGAGCTTGAGAGTCCGGAATTAATAAAAGAAATCATAGTCAAATTGAATGAAAAGGGTGTCGTCTACGGAATAAAGAAGGAGGCCCTTTTAAATTTATATACTGGAAAAGCAATACTTATTGCCGAGGGTATGCTGCCGGAACACGGACGGGATTCCCGGAATACATATTATCAGATGAAGGAAGTCAAGCCCGAAGTAAAAGAAGACGGTAATGTTGACCATTATGAGTTAAACTTGATCAATATGGTTCAAAAGGGAGACTGGCTTGGAGAAAAGATCCATGCAACTCCCTGCAGGGAGGGAAAGACGGTAAGGGGTACTCCTCTTAAGGCAATGCCGGGTAAGAATTATCCCCTGCTATATGATAAAAAAACTGTTAAAGAGGTAGTAGAAGAAAATAAATCGACGCTTTACTCATTACGGACAGGAGCTGTTTTCTTTGAGGGGGACAGCATAGGGGTATCAAATCACCTTGAAATAAAAGAGAATATTGGAGTTAAAACGGGCAATGTTGATTTTGATGGATACCTTACCGTAAAAGGAACGGTGGAAGACAATTACTCCGTAGCCTCCACAAAGGATATAGAAATACTGGGTGAGTATGGCGTGGGCAGCGTGAAGGAAATCAACAGTTCAGAAGGTAGTATATACATAAAAGGTGGGATAGCAGGAAAAGGGAAAACGACAATAAGATGCAAAAAGAACCTGTATCTTAAGTTTGTAGCCGATGCTGAGATAATTTGCGATGGGAGCGTACATATAGGTTTTTACTGCCTGAATAGCCGTATAACAGCCAAGGAAGTTATTCTGGATTCCATGAAGGGACAAATAATGGGCGGGAATATCAATGCTCATATAAGGGTAGTATCGGCAATTGTGGGTTCACCCAGCGAAAAAAGAACAAATATCAGCGTTAAGGGGTTTGACAGAAATGAGTACAAGAATATTCTGGACGGACTTGAAGATAAAAGTGAGGTTATAAAAGCAGAAATTAACAAATATAAGCAGCAGCTATCAATATTCTCAAATCTTTATGACAATGGACAGGTGCGTAAGGACCAGTATGACAGCATAAACGAAAAATACAATTCTTTCAAGTCAGCACTCACCGAAATTGAAGAAAATAAGCGGAATATGATTAATTACTTAAAAGCCAAAGGTGAGGGTGAAATATCCATACTGAAAAAGGCTTTCCCAAATACAATGTTAGAAATTAGAAAAATCCAGAAAGAAATCCAGAAAGTTATATTAAGAGTGACGTATTATTACTATGAAGGCGAGATCAAAGAGCTATAGAAGAAACAATTTTCGACAATAACGGATAACAGGGAGGTAAGCCATATGATGTACCAATCAATACTTCAACGTATAGAAGACGAAAAAAAAGATGAGATAATTTCTGCAAAATTATACAGATATACGGGTTTAGTCCAGGCAATAGACTATTTTTCACAGAAGCTGGTTTTTGAACAAATAATAGATGCTGCATTTGATTTCATAAATGAACTGCTTTTAGTTGACAATTCGGCCATATATGTTTATGAAAACGATGGGTATTATGTAAAAAAGGTTAAGGGTATTACAAAGAAATTCGTAAAAATCCCCATGACTACAGAACTTGAAAATCTGGCAACCTTCAATGGCAATATTTTATATGAACGGGAAAAAATAATTAAATTCTTTGATCCGGAAATTATTGATAATCTGGCGGTGAATGCCGCTGTTCCCTTAATTATCGAAGGTAATTTATATGGCTTTATATTGTTCTATAACAAGAGCATAGGAGAAGATGATTTCATAATATCTGAAGCATTGATGAGGCTTATCAATAATGCTTTGGAGAATTTCAGCAGATATGAAAAACTGGCAAAAATAAATTCGGAATTGGATGAGAAAATCTTTAATCTTTTTGCCATAAACCAATCCTCAAAAATACTTTTAAGTGAGCTTCGCATGGATGTTCTTTACAGCATTTCGGTAGATGTCTTTTCCGAACTCACCCGCAGTAAGATAACCGGCTTTGTCCTTTTTGACGAAAAGTCTGAAAAGTTTGTTTTGAAGTCCTATAAGGATGTTTTTTATAAAATAAAGGATGCTCAAGTGGCCCTGGAACTCAATAAAAGTGCAAACATTGATCAAAACAAGGTCATAATAGACCTGGAAAAGAAAGAAGACCGTGAATATATAGAGAGCCTGTTTGAAGATGCAGCTGCCCAATTGGAGCAGCTGCAGGCAAAATATGCAGTATTGATTTTAAAGCAGACCCAATTGCTCGGGTTGGTTACTTTAAGCGAAACAGTTACAGGCGGCGAATATAGTTCAGGGATATTTGAGCTGATAGAAAGTCTTGCTTCATCAACCTATACCGCATTAAGCAATGCAATGCATTTCGGGCTTGTAAACGAGCAAAAGGCGCTGATTCAAAAAAAGCTGGACAAGCTTATATCTTTAAACAGTTTAACCAAGAACATAAGCAGTTCCATCAGAATCGACGCGTTGCTGGAAACCTGTACTAAAACGCTTCAGATATCCTTTGATACTGCAAAAGGAGTTTTTTGCCTTTACAAGAAGGAGACAAATGAATTTGAAATAGCAAGTACCATTAATCTTGATAACTGCAGCAAAAAGGTCATTAATCCAAATCGGAACTGGAGAAGGGTATTTGAGGGGGACACCGTTTTTGCCATGGGACAGCATAACATTTCAGATTATGTTGGCGAAGATATGGCTGCGGAAATCGGCGAGGCACAGGGGGTATTGCTCATACCTGTCTATGTGGATATGATGGACATTGAAATACTTGGGCTTATGGCTGTCTTTAAATACGACGATATTCAGCTGGACAATGAAGAGAACATGCTGATCCTTGAAACAATAGCCGGAAGTATTGCACCTGTTTTGAACAACCTTCTCATAATGCAGCTGCAGCAGAGATTCATGCTGCCTAACTATATTGAGATATTTAAAAACGATTTAAAAAAGGAAGTGAAACAGGCAATTGAATACAAGCTGGCTTTAACGGTTGTTCAAATAATTGATGAAGAAGGTTCATTGTTTAAAAACAGTGAAGTTATTGATAATTTAAAGGATAGCTTCAAGAACGTTTATCCATTTTCCTCAAATAATATATTCGTTATTGAAAATATAAATGGTAAGGAACTCGAAGATAGAATAAAAAAATGTACAAACGGCAAAGAACTTTTTATAAGGGAAATGAAACTGGGAACGGATTTCAAAAGTTTTGCGGAGTTCTTTGATTTATACAGATAATGTGGCCAATTAACCTCCTTTTTTCGCCACATTGCAATAAAGGATAATTACTTACATAACATTTTGTGGCCGCTATTGCGGCTCAAAGCCATATAACATGGCTTAGGAGGTTAATATGGAATTACTTATTGGCACGGACATAATTGAAATTGAAAGAATTAAGGATTCATTGGACAACAGAATAAAAGAAAGATTTTCAGCACGGGTTTTTACACCTGAAGAGGTTAAATATTGCGAAAGTAAGGGTGTTTCCAAATATCAAAGCTATGCGGCCAGGTTTGCGGGGAAGGAGGCCGTATCAAAGGCATTTGGAACAGGGATAGGAGAAAATGCACTTTTTAATGAAATAGAAATACTTAATGATAAAAACGGAAAGCCTTTTGTTATACTTCACGGAAGGGCAAAAAAATTCTATGAAGGCCTGGGAGCTTCGGGCATTTCAATCTCCCTTTCCCATTGCAGTGAATATGCGGTTGCCTATGCAGCAATAACTATAAATAAATAAGGTTTGAGGTGGTTTCACGTGAAACAAGTATCTTTCCTGCATACGGCGGATCTTCACCTTGATGCGCCCTTTTCCTCTCTTGGTGATGAAGTTAAAGCCTCTAAAAGAAGAAATGAACTTGAAGCCTGTCTGGGCAGAATTACACAAAGGGTTCAGGAGGCCGGCATAAATATTCTGATAATAAGCGGAGACTTATTTGAAGATAAATATGTTAAAGGTTCCACTATACTTAAAGTCAAAAATTTATTTACTGAAATATATAACACCGAAATTATAATTACGCCGGGCAATCACGACCCCCTTTCAGAGAAGTCCTTCTACAGATCAACTGCTTGGGGCGGCAATGTACATATTTTAGAGGACTCAAAACAGGTACTTTATTTGGAAAAGTATAACACCTGTGTATATAATCTAGGTGTTAAAAATAATGTGAGAATGGATATAGAACAAATTTCCGGCATGGAGATTGCGAAGGATAGGTTCAATATCCTGTTATTTCACGGCACAGTTGATATTCCTTTTGAAGAGGATAACTATAATTCCATAACGTCAAAGGAATTATTTTCGCTTAATATGGACTATATTGCCCTGGGTCACATGCACTGTTACTGCGAATACAAAAATGAAGGCACGGTAATGATAAATCCCGGAAGTCCTGAACCTTTAGGCTTTGATGAGGAAGGGGAGCATGGATACGTGCAGGGCCTTTTAAGCATGTCGGAGGACTATACAAAGCAGCATGACGTACGGTTGATCCGGGATGCTGCAAGGCACTATCATAACATTGATGTAAACATCAGCGATTGTTGCGGTGATTCCGAAGTCATTGAAAAAATCTGCCCGGTTGGACAAGCGGAGAGTACGGGCCAATTTGGCCTTAAGGTTATTGATTTGTACAAGATAACGCTTAGCGGATTTATCAGCAGAAAATATACGCCGGACCTTGGCTACATTGCAGAGATTCTAAGCGGCAGGTGCTTTTATATTAACTTGAGAAACCAGACCCTGGCCAAATTTGAATATGAGTATTATCTGGAGGATCCGGGTATAAAGGGAGAGTTTGTCCGAAGAATTCTTGACCGGCAGGAGGGTGAAATTTCGCAGGAAAAGCTGGATACTTTATTTCTGGCAATGCAGTATGGGCTGCAGGCATTGGAAAATGAAAGGGTCGACTAATGAAAATCAGTAAACTTTACATACGCGGATTCGGTAAACTGGAAGATTATGAGCTTGACCTGTCAAAAAGTTTAAACGTTATTTATGGTCCTAATGAAAGCGGTAAATCAACAATTATGGCTTTCATTAAAGCCGTTTTGTTCGGATTGAAGGGCGGCAGAGCCGACAAGGAGGGAACAGCGGCCGAAGTCAGGAGATACAGGCCCTGGAACAATCCCCGGTATGGGGGATATATTAATTTTGAAATGGATACGCCGGCTGCCTACAGGTTGGACAGGGATTTTGATAAAAACATAGTGAAACTCTATGATCAGGATTTCAATGATATTACAGGCCTTTTTTCGGTAACAAGGGACGGTAAAGGAATTGCGGAGAGGTTGCTGGGTGTAAACGAGGGTTTGTTTGAAAGAACAGTTTATATCAGACAATTGGGAACAAAAATTGATACGGCATCGTCAAAAGAACTTATTGACAGGATATCAAATATCTGTCAAAGCGGTTATGAAGATATATCATATAAAAAGGCGCATACAGCTCTCAAGGAGGCGCTGAAGTCCCAGGTCGGCACGGAAAGGAGCTTTACCCGTCCGCTGGATATAATAAACAGACGGTTAAGTGAACTCTGGCTTATACAAAAAAAGCTCAATGAGGAAGAGGAAAGCCAGGCGGCTGCGAAATGTGAATTGATACGGGTGGACTCGGAAATTGCCGCCCTTGAGGGAAGAGAAAAAATATTTGCATTGGCGTTTGAATTCCTGGATAGCAAGGAAAAACTTGAGCAGCAGAAGAGAAATGCAGAAGAAATAAAGTTTTTGAATGGCGGAACAGAACTTCTGAGGAAAAATATCGTCAAGCTTACCGGAGACACAGCAGTGCTGGAGCCCGAAACTGTGAAAGCAACCCATGAGGAGAGCAAGCTGGAGGAGGAATTAAACAGGCTGGGCCGGACTGTTGCGGAAGAGGATTTCAAAAGCCCGGGAAAACAGTTAAAGGCTTTGGAGGTATGCGGATTTATTACATTGGCGGCATCAATAGTTTGCGCTCTGGGAACTTTCATATTTGAACTGTTTCCGTTGTATTTTGGGGTAATACCTTTTCTGGCCTTTATTATTACCGGTGTCTTCAGGGCGATTAAAGGGAAATCGGTTAAGAAGCTGGAGAGAGCTCGGAAGGAATTGACCGGCAGGGAGGAAATGCTTCAAGGGCAGCTTGAAAATATCAAAAAAGTTAAATCCATTGCATTAAATCAACTGAAAGGTCTCTCCGAACGCCTGGAAAATGAAAAATTGCAGTATGAACAGCAGCTTAAAAGGTTGGAGAGTATTAAACTGATCTTCAGTCAGAAGGATATGGAACAATTGGAAGGCAGAGTAGATACATTGTCCATGGAAATGCTCCGGCTGCTGGAGATTTTGAATATGAACGGGACTTTGCCCGGGAGTGAGGCCATTCTGGCTGAAAGTATACTGGAAAATCCTGCTGAGGGTATGAATAAGGAATTGAACAGGGTGCAGCAGTTTTGTACCGGACAGCTTCAGCAAAAAAGGATTGAAAAGGCGGCGCTTGAGCTTCAAATAAAAATGTCGGCGAGTACTACAGACACTGAAGCTGTTGAGCAGGAAATTTACAGGCTGACACAACAGAAAAAGTCATTGGAGCAAAGAGGTGAAGCTCTGCAGATAGCAATGACAACACTGGAAGAGGCGGCTCATGAGGTGCAGAAAAAATTTCTCCCCATAATGAATAAGGCGTTTAGCAGTACATTCTCAGATTTAACCTCTCATAAATATTCTGAGACAAAAGCCGGAGACAACCTGAATATAATGCTGAACGATCCAGGAAGTGAAATGGTGGTGCCTGTCTCAGCCTTAAGCAACGGTACGGTTGATCAGCTTTACCTTGCGCTGAGGGTTGCAATATCTGAAACCGTATTAAAAAATAATGAAGGGCTTCCTTTAATCCTGGATGAACCCTTTGCACAGTATGATGACATCAGAACAGAAAATGCATTGAAGCTTATAAATGAACTGGGCGGAAAACAGCAGGTTTTGATATTTACCTGCAAGCAGCGGGAGGTTGAAATGATAAGCGAATTAACCGGGGGAAATGCATGTAAAATTTGTTCATTGACATAACATTAAAATCTAAGGCATTATTAAATAATAAAACCCGATTCTTGAGGAAGTTATTTTTAATCATTCCTAAATATAGTAAGGCTATTAAAATGTATTCTTATGAGGCAATATGATGAAACAACAAATTACAAGACTTATTTTAATTTTTATAACCTCTGTAATAGTGCTGACAGGCTGCGGCAGCAGAGAGATACCCGTAACAAGCAATGAGCGGTTTTTAAGCGGTATAACCCCTGAAAATGCGGCAGTAGTTACAGAAGGTGTAGTAGATATGTTTGATAAACCGGACATACTTGGTATCCGTCTGACACAGGTGCTGTACAACCAGGTTGTAAAAGTTATAAAGCAAGAAAGTTCCTGGACTAATATAAAATTACTGGACGGCAGCTCAGGTTGGGTTAAAAGTAAATATATAAGCAGGAGTACCGATAGTGTAACAGATGGCGGAATTAAAAATAAAATAATTGTTACGTCTAAAACTATAGATATTTATACCGGTGCAAATAATGCAGTAAATTTCAAGAAGGTTGTACTTGGAACCGAGCTGTATTCCACAGGAAAGACAAAGACCGGCTATGATGTTCTGCTTCCCGGCAATAAGAGAGGATGGGTGGAGGAAGGCGGAGTAATAGCTGTTCCAATTGAAGATAACACCATTCCTAAAACAAGTAAGGATGAATTTATTCAAACAATAAAGAAATTTGAAGGTACAATTTTTATTATGGGAGGAATAAGCCGTTGGGGAGTGGATTCCTCAGGCCTCGCATATATCAGCAGCAAGATAAATGGTGTTGACATACCTAGGGATATAATTGAAATGAGTAAAACAGGAACCAAAGTGGACCTGGAAAGTATACAGCCGGGGGATCTAATCTTTTTCAGCACGGACAGCCTGAAGAAAGATGTTTATGATGTCGGTGTCTACCTTGGAGATAATCAGTTTGTACACTCCAGTGCATCAAGAGGTGTTATTAATGAGACCCTGGAGGACAGTTATTTCAAGGATAGAATATTTACTGTGCGGAGGATATTCTAGGTCTGTAACACAATATGCTTTTTGGAGGTTACAGACCGTCAGCTCAATCACCCCAAAACCAGTTTCCCTAAAAGAGTGGCTATGTCGGCAGCCGAATGCGGCTTTCCCCACAATTTAGAGTTTTCACGCATAATCCTGAGAGTAACGGGATCATTGGCAACCTGTGACAGAACACTTATCAGTTGGTCCGAATCTTCTATCTTGTTGGCTACACCACTTCTTATCAGAAAATTTGCATTACCTTCCTCCTGACCAGGTATAGGAGAATTTATAAAAATCGGAAGACCTTTAACCAAAGCCTCGGAGATTGTCATACCTCCGGGCTTTGTTATTAATAAGTCGGATATATCCATAAGTTCATTGATTTTATCGGTATAACTCAAAATAAGTACCTTTTTATTGCTCTTTACGGCACTGATTTCAAGTTGGGTTTTAAGTTTCTGATTTGTACCTGTTACGGCTATAATCTGGATATCTATATCACAATCCAACAACGAGGCCATGGTATTGTCTATATTGCCAAACCCCATACCTCCTCCCATAACAAGGACGGTAAACTTATCTTCAAGTCCAAGCTCCAGTTTGAGTTTTTTCTTGTCAACCCGGGTAAGAAACTTGGGCGAGACAGGAATACCATAGGGAAAGATAATGTTTCCGGGAATTCCCCTTTGCATCATTTCCGATTTCATCAAATCATTAGCTACAATAAAGGCATCCATACCACTGTCCAGCCAAAGGGAGTGAACAACATAATCTGTAAGAATAGCAACAGTTGGTATATTTATTTTGTTTTTTTCCTTTAAGGATGACAGCATCTGCATGGGAAAAGGGTGCGTGCATACAACGGCAGAAGGCCCATAATCGGCTATCAGACTGTTAAGCTTAAAGGATAATAATTTATTCATTGCTTTACTGATATCATAAATACCGGTACCTGTACCTGACGCGGTGTATAATCTGCTGTACAGCCCCGGGCTTCTTTTAAGGGCACCAAGGTAGCTGCTGACAACAATTTTATCTATAATCGGATTTATATATTTAAGCGTATCCAGAATATCGACCGACCATCCGCTAAACTGCCTCTCAATAGATTCCTTTAACGCTTCGGCAGCTTTCATGTGACCTGTTCCGACAGAAACATACAGTATTAATACCCTCATAATGATCTCCATGTAAATAATTGAAAATAAGAAAATTTATATTCAATATAGATTTTTGACATTATGGCCGGGATTATACGTTATATATGCAAATAAAGAAATTAACAGTTCATTTTACCCATTTTGATTTTTATAAAACAAGTTAGAACTTTATATTATATTACGAATATTTTAACAGCTAATAACGAAAAATAATATTGCAGAATAAAACTTCAATTGCCTGGACTAATTGAAAAAAGGGCAATACGCACAATTTGGATCTGGTGAGAATTCGGAAGGAGGTACAAGTTTGAAAAAGCATATAAAATTAATTGCTTTTTGCTTGGTTGTTGTTATCAGTCTTACTCTTTTAGGGCAAGGATCACTGTTTTTTACCGGTACCGCTTCATCTCTCAAGTTGGGGGACAAGGGTCAGGAAGTAAAGGACATGCAGCAGGAATTGAAAAATTGGGGTTATTATAATGGCAAGGTTAATGGAACTTTTGGATACGACACTTTCACTTCAGTACTTAGATATCAAAGAAATTATGGTTTTCGTACCAACGGTATTGCAGACAGGAATACTCTGTTATCAATGGGCCTGGGTAAATTTGTTGAAACCGGAACAGTTAATGCAGCTTCAAAGAAAGTAACCGACGAGCAGCTTCTTGCCAGAGTTATAAACGGTGAGGCCAGAGGAGAACCCTTTGAAGGACAGGTAGCGGTGGGTGCAATAATTCTCAACAGGGTTAAGAATTCAAAATTCCCTAAGACCATGGCAGGAGTTATATATCAGCCGGGAGCTTTTACAGCTGTGTCCGACGGACAGATAAATGTAGCCATTGATTCGAAATCCACAGTGGTTAAGGCAGCCAGAGATGCTCTTGCAGGTTGGGATCCGACGGATGGGTGCCTGTATTATTGGAATCCTGCAACGGCTACAAGCAAATGGATATGGTCAAGAAAGGTTAAGCTTAAAATAGGTAAACACTGGTTTGGAATATAAATGGAGGTGATTTGATGGAACAGAATGAGAATGAAAACATGAATAAGCATAATGACTTGTGGCAGAAGAAAAGGCGTATGTCCTGGGCAGTACCTGTAGCAATTGTTGCAGTACTGGCCTTGGCAGGGGTATCGACCTGGGGATATTATCAGAGCAAGCAGCTCAATGATCTGAGGATAATGATGGATAACCAATACAGCAGAGCCTTCCTGGATTTGAACGAGTATGTTGATAACCTTGAAGTTTTATTGGCCAAATCCCTGGTTACCTCAACCCCCAAAGGTACTTCCACAATGCTTGAGGAAGTATGGCGTCAGGCGAATTTGGCCCAGACAAATATGGGACAGCTTCCGGTGGCACCTCCCATACTTGAAAAGACCTCAAACTTTCTGACTCAGGTGGGAGACATGGCCTATGCATATAATACAAAGACTGCGAACGGTCTTCCGTTAAGTGATGAGGAATATCAGAGCGTTCAAAAAATGCATGGCTTTTCCCTATCGCTGCAAAACAGTCTACACGGTATAGAAGAGCAGATCAATAACGGAAAAATGACCTGGGGGACTGCAGGGGGACCAAGGCAGCTTAAAAGCCAAAATACCAAGTATATACAGACAACACAGTTTGAAAATGTAGATAAGAATTTTCAGGAGTATCCTTCAATGATATATGACGGACCATACTCCGACCATATGCTGAAGGTCAAGCCTGTTGGTCTGAAGGATGAAAAGATAAGTGCCGCCCGGGGAGAGGAGATCGTCCGGAAGTTGATTGGAAATGACAAGATCCAGGGTGTAACACGGCTTGAAGACAACAAAGAGGGAAGTATAAAAACTTACAGGTATAAGGTCAGCTACAAGAATTCGGACAATGACGGAAGTGCCGAAATAGATATAACACAACAGGGCGGACAGGTATACTGGATGCTGAGAAACAGGAGCGTCAGTTCAGGAAAGATGTCTATGAACGCTGCTAAAAAAGCTGCACTGGACTTTCTTAAGAAAAACGGGTTCGGCAGTATGAAGGACACATATTATATGAGGAATGACGGTATAGCAACAATATGCTATGCATATGAACAGGATGGAGTAACCGTCTATCCTGATCTTGTAAAGGTAAAGGTAGCCCTTGATAACGGTGATGTGCTGGGAATCGAAGCCAAAGGTTATTTGTATAACCACAAGACCAGGGACATTCCTCCCACAAATCTCACTATTGAGCAGGCGAGAGGCAAGATAAATAAAAACCTGAAAATAGAGAAGCAGGGCAAGGCAATAATTCCTACTGATTTTAAAACTGAAAAATACTGTTACGAATTTCAAGGAGCGCTGGATGATCAGAAATATATATTATATATAAATGCTTTGACAGGAACTGAGGAGGACATCCTCATGCTGGTCAGTACCGATGAGGGTTCGCTGACTATGTAAATGCTGTTGCTGCACATTTCCAAGCTTAACGTAAAGACACAAAACAGTTAGAGAAATGTTCTTTTCCGATTATTTCTCTAACTGTTTTTATAACAGCACTTAATTTTATATATATAGTTATTGACGCTTTAAGGATTTATTAATAATATATAGTTAGGGTTCTAATTATATGGATTCTAACTATATATAAGACAAGTATTGCGAATTTTATTGCAGGATAGGAGATAATATGTTGGATCAGAGAGAATTAAACTTTTTGCTGGTTAAGGTGGGAGCGGTACATAGAAGGAGATCCACCTATGAATTTATGAAGCATGACCTTACTCCCGGTCAGCCCAGGATGATAAATTATCTTTTTGAAAATAACGGCTGCATACAAAGGGAAATAGCTGCCGACTGTCATATGGAGCCTGCCTCGGTAACCAGTGTGTTAAATAGCATGGAAAAATCAGGGCTGATACAGAAAAGGCCTGTAAAAGGAGACAAGCGGGCTCTTGAGGTATGGCTGACAGACAAAGGCTTTGAAAAGAAAAAAGTAATAGACAGGATTTTTGTTTCAATGGCTGATGAGTGCTTTAAAGGATTTTCAGATGAAGAAAAGCAGCTTTCCGGGAACTTCCTTTCCCGGATATTCAAAAACATGATAGACGGGGAGCAGCAGGAATGGCGGACTTAGGAGGATACAATTTAAATGAACCTATATAAACCATATTTTAAAAAATACAGGGTATTGTTCCTGTCCGGAATTAGCTGCGTGTTTTTGGAGGCTGTATGCGATTTGCTCCAGCCAACTATCATGGCGCACATAATAGACGATGGAGTAAAAAACGGCCGTGTTGCATCCGTTTTATATTTTGGACTCACAATGCTGGGAATAACCGCCCTGGGAGCGTGCTTCGCGGCTATAAGAAATATTCTTGCAAGCAAGGTTTCACAAAGCTTTGGTGCAGATTTGAGGTATGATGTTTTCAAAAAGATTATGAACTTTTCCGAAGCAAGTGCCGACAGCATAGAAAGCGGCTCACTGATAACCAGAATGACAAATGATACCTCTCAGGTAACACAGTTTGTAAACGGTATTATGAGGATATTTTTTAAGGCGCCGCTCACCTGTATCGGAAGTATAATCCTTGCCATAACGTTAAGTCCGTATATGAGTGTGGTTCTGCTGATAGCAATAGCAGTGGTGGCAGCCTTGATTGTCATTAGCATGAAAATGAGCTATACCCGTTTCTCAAAGGTTCAGAAAGCCATCGACAAGGTAAATACGGTTGTACAGGAATACCTGCTGGGCATAAGGCTGGTCAAGGCCTTTGGAAGATATGAGGAGGAAGAGGGGAGGTTTGATATATCAAACTCGGATCTGAATAAAAAAAGTATCTCTTCCCAGCTGGTAATAGCATACTTTTCACCAGTCATGTCTTTGACTGTCAGCATCGGAATTGCAGTCATTATATACCTGGGAAGCATACTGTTCGGGAAAGGTCAGCTTGAGGTCGGCAAAGTAGCCGCCTTTATAAATTACATGACCCAAATACTCACCTCCCTCATAATGATAACCAATATATTCAATACTTTTATAAGAACAAAGGCATCAACTGAAAGAATTGAAGAAATATTAACCGGAGAAGAGGATTATACAGGTTCCGGAAAACCTGATCAAATTATTACCGGTGAGCTGGAATTTGATAATGTGACTTTTGCATATCCCGGTGGCAGCGGACTGCCTGTTTTAAAGGAGCTGTCCTTTAAAATAAATGCGGGTGAGACCCTGGCGGTTATTGGGCCTACGGGTGCGGGCAAATCCACACTTGCCTGGCTTTGTCTGCATTTTTACGAGGTGAACGAGGGTGCAATTTATATTAACGGGGAAAATATTAACGGTATAGATACGCCAAACCTCAGGCGGAACATAGCCTTTGCACCTCAAAAAAGCATGCTCTTTACAGGTTCGGTATTTGATAATATTGCGTGGGGAGAGAGTACAATGGAGGCAGAGCAGGTAATTCGGGCTGCTGGGAATGCGCAGGCGCAGGAATTTATTGAAAAAATGCCCGACAGATATGACAGTGTGCTGGGGCAGAACGGAGTAAACCTTTCAGGCGGACAGAAACAGAGGTTATCCATAGCCAGAGCCCTTTCAAAGGAAGCGCCTGTTCTGATACTAGACGACTGTACAAGTGCACTTGATGCAATTACCGAGGCCCGGGTGAGGAAAGCCTTGAAAAGCCTTGACTCAAATAAAACAGTCATAATGATAACTCAAAGAATCGGAACGGCCATGTCAGCCGATAAAATTCTGGTGCTTGATAACGGAATAAATGTGGGTTTTGGAAAGCATACGGATTTAATGAATAACTGCGGTACCTACAGGGAGATTTATGATTCACAAATTGGGGGTGACCTTATAACACATGTCAAACAGGAATGAAACACGGAATCTCGACAACATGCCCAAGCTGGGCAGATGGGGAGCGGCGGGGCATCAGAGGTTTAAACCCACAGCCCGGCCCAAGGACACAAAAGGCACCCTTGGCAGACTGATAAGAATGTTTGGAAGATGGCGTAAATCCATACTGATTGCGGCATCGCTTACAGTTCTATCCGCTGCGGCAGGTTTGCTTACTCCATATTTACTTGGTGAGGCTATTAACACTTTCGATATAGATACAAATATCGTTGACAACAAGCTGCTGATAACAATACTGACAGCTCTGGTTTTCTGCTACCTGACAAGTTGGGTGCTGGATACGTTTAATGGCGTACTCATGGCCAGGGTGACACAAAACCTTGTAAAACACATAAGAACCGAGTTTTTTTCCAAGCTTCAGAGAATACCACTGAACTTTTATGATACAAGATCTCACGGAGATACCATGAGCAGGATTACAAATGACGTTGACAACATAAGCAGTACAGTGGGGCAAACAACAACACAGCTTATTTCAAGTGTTTTTTCAATAACAGGAGCACTGATAATGATGCTGGTACTAAGTCCGGGGCTCACATTGGTTGCATTGATAACCATACCGTTAATATTCCTGCTGACAAAAACCATAGCTAAAAGGAGCAGAAAGTATTTTACCAGTCAGCAGCAGACACTGGGGAGCCTTAATGGTGTCATAGAGGAAAGCATTCAGGGGCTGAAAATGGTAAAGGCCTTTAACCGGCAGCAAAAGGTGCTGGAGGATTTTAAGGAAGTAAACCGGACCTTGTGTGATTACTCCACGAAAGCTCAAATTTGGGCCGGTTTTCTTATGCCGTTTATGAACGTAATCAATAATATCAGTTATACGCTGATAGCCAGCGCCGGCGGGCTCATGGCAGTCAGGGAGTACATAACCGTGGGAGTTGTAGTCAGCTTTCTCACATACTCAAGACAATTCGGAATGCCCCTCAATCAAATAGCCGGTATGTTTAATACAATTCAGTCAGCTCTTGCCGGCGCTGAAAGAGTTTTTGAGATATTGGACGAGAAGGAGGAATTACCGGATAAGCCAAATCTCAAGGGATTTGGCCCGGCCCTGGGAAAAGTTGAATTTAGAGAGATCACCTTTTCCTATACCAGTGAAAAACCTGTACTGAACAATGTCAGCTTTCAGGTGCAGCCTGGAGAAGTTGTTGCACTGGTAGGTGAGACAGGAGCGGGAAAAACAACCATTGTCAATCTTCTTACCCGTTTTTATGAACCTGAAAGAGGGCGGATACTGATTGATGATATATGCATTACAGATATAACAAGAAAGGACTTAAGAAACTGTTTTTCGGTGGTGTTGCAGGATACCTGCCTTTTTACCGGAAGCATTGCGGACAATATAAGGTATTCAAGACCTGATGCCACCGATGCCGAAGTCAAAGACGCTGCTGTCATGGCTCATGCAGACGGTTTTATTTCCCGCCTTCCAAGGGGTTATAATACTCAGGTTTCAGGCAGCTCCGACAATCTGAGCCAGGGGCAGCGCCAGCTCATTGCCATTGCGAGGGCAGTCTTGTGCCAGGCGCCTGTTCTGATACTTGACGAGGCCACAAGCAGTGTTGATACCAAAACAGAAAAGGAAATCCAGCAGGCACTTTTGAAGCTGATGAAAAACCACACAAGTTTTCTGATAGCACATCGTCTGTCCACCATCCGGGATGCGGATAAAATACTTGTCATCGGAGGCGGCGGTATTCTTGAAACGGGTACACACAACCAGCTGATGGAGGAAAAGGGAGTATACTACAGAATGGTTGTCAGCCAGATGGGATTGGATGAGGAAGCCGGTTGACACCGGCATTACCAGATATTACAATTAACTTGTAAAATTGAAGATGGAGATTTTTTTATAACTTTAATTCAATTTGCAAGAGTTATTCCGAAAGAGAGATTGTATGAACATATCTATTGCTACTGCAACATTTTATAATACACCTTTTACAGAAGCACTGGAGCTGATAAGACAGGCCGGTTTTGAGTGCATTGAGCTGGATACCTACTGGACTGGAGGTGACAACTGGGAAGTAACTCAGCATCTTAAAAATATCCGGCCAAGAGAGGTGTTGAAAATAATAAAAGAGAGCGGGCTGAGAATAAATTCACTCCATGATATGGGAGGCGTAATATTCAAGGATACCGATACCCTGATCAGCGCCGGTACCTATGAATATCTTGAATATGGGGAGCAGGATATTCCCTGTCTGGTCTTTCACGCACCCCATAAAAAAACCGGGGATAAAAACTGGTGGTCCGGATATGCCAAAAAAGCTGCCGGGGATCTGAAAGCACTTAAGGACAAATATCTGGTTTGTATTGAAAATATACAAAACTTTCCGGGATATCAGACCTCTTTGATCGACCCTGAAGAAATGCTTGCCTTTGTCAGGGAAAATGGATTGTACATAAATATGGATACTACTCATTATGCACAGTGCGGGATTGATATAGTCTCCACGGCAAGGGCTGCTGCAGATTACGTCAGGGGAGTGCATTTCAGTGATTACAAGGATGGTAAAAGGCATTTGTTTCCCGGTGAAGGAGTATTGGATCTTAAAGGGTTTATCAAGTCACTGAAACTTGACAAGCTGCATGCAATGACTCTTGAGTGCAATATCCCATATGAAAAAGGGAGGCCGGAGGTGTCCGTAGAAGGGATGAAGCGGGCCAGGAGCTATGTTCAGAGCCTGATATTATGAGGGGTTGTGGACACAATAGAGATGAAAGGAATATATAATGAATGACTATGCAATGAAGGACTATACCGTGTTTGATACGGCAGCAGATTTGAACAGCATAACAGGATTTTTATCCAGACGGGATATTAATGAACTTACCGGTCAGGCATTGTATACCGGGTTTGGAATTTTGCGGGCGGACCTGCTCATCATACTGGGCAGCAGTATTCCCTATCTGGCGGAACTTGGTGCAAGTGCATTTCTTGACGGGGTCGCTAAAGGCTTGATGATAGTTGGAGGAATAGGCCATTCTACAAAATATCTGGCGGAAAATATACGAAATAATCCGGAATATGGAGGGATAGATGTTGACTGCAGGCCTGAAGCGGATATTTTGAAAGAGGTGGTTTCAAAGAAGGCAGGTTTGAATGTTGACAGTATTATTATTGAAAACCGGTCAACCAACTGCGGAGAGAATGCTGTTCAGGCACTTAAGGTCTTGAAGGAACAGGCGAAGATTCCGTCCTCGGTAATAATCATTCAGGATCCGACAATGCAGCTAAGGACCTGTGCAGCATTTCTCAAGGCCTGGTCCGGTGAGAAAACAAGGATTATCAGTTACAGTCCATTTATTCCCCATATTAAAGCAGAAGCAGGAAGCTTAAAGTTATCAAACAATATTTATGGTTTATGGTCATTTGACAGATTTATAGATCTTGTTATGGGTGAAATTCCGAGGCTGAGAGATGATGAAGAGGGTTATGGGCCGAAGGGTAAGAATTTTATAGTTCATGTAGATATTCCTGATAATGTACTTGAAGCCTATGGCAGGTTGCAGACAAAATTTAGCGGATATAAACATATTATGCTTAGAAAATAATAATATGCAGTATTAGCAGCTAAAATTGCAATATATGGCAGGTCAATTCATTGTTTTTAATTATAGATTGTGGTCAATGGTATTGACCCACATATGGACGCGGAGGGTTAAATGAAAAAGGTAATTGCGGTATTTGTTATTGTGGGGGTTATCCTTGCGGGGTATTTCGGAACAAAGGGAATACAGTCATATCTGGACTTGAGGAAGTATCAGAAGCAAATAGAAGATATTAAAATCGAGAATGTAGATTTGAACAGTATTCCCGACGGAACCTATGTGGGAAACGCTGAGGTGCTTTGGATAGCTGCAGAAGTAAAGGTAAATGTAAAAGATCACAAAATAGCAAATATTGATCTGATAAGGCATAAAAATGAACGTGGGGGAAAGGCTGAGGTAATACCGCAGAGAGTTATGGATACCCAATCCCTTCAGGTAGAGGCTGTATCCGGTGCTACCAACAGCAGCAAAGTTATTCTGAAGGCTATACAAAATGCCCTGGAAAACGGTTTAAAATAAGATACTAGACAATTGTGATACATGAATTGCTATTGAATAAGTGCGTGATTACAACTTCAATAAATGATAAGCTCTATTTCAGTCCTGTACTTTGAGCAATACATTTATTGAAGTTGGTACGGGGCACTATTACAATATCTTCACAAGTATTTCAATTGTTTTCTGCACTATCTGATTTTAATGTGAACCTCACGGAGCTGGGCTTCGGTTACTTCGGTAGGAGCACCGCACATGAGATCCTGAGCATTTCCGTTCATAGGGAAGGGGATGATTTCACGGATGTTTTCCTCATTCCTCAACAGCATGATCATACGGTCAACACCGGGGGCCATACCAGCATGAGGTGGTGCTCCAAACTGGAATGCCTGATACAAGGCACCGAATTTCTGCTGGAGATCTTCTTCGGTGTAGCCGGCTATCTCAAAGGCCTTGACCATTATGTCGAGACTGTGGTTTCTGACAGCACCCGAGGAGAGCTCAATACCGTTACATACTATATCATACTGGTATGCAAGGATTTCCAAGGGATCCTTTGTATTGAGCGCTTCCAGCCCACCCTGCGGCATGGAGAAGGGGTTGTGGGTAAAGTTGATCTTCTTTTCCGCATTATCATATTCAAACATGGGGAAATCATTTACAAAACAGAAACGGTAAGCGTTCTTTTCACATATGTCGAGGCGGGTGCCAAGTTCTGTGCGGATCTGTCCGGCAAACAGGGCTGCGCGCTCCTCCTTGTCGGCTATAAAGAAAATTGTATCGCCAGGTTCAAGGCCTGCAATTTCTGCTATCTCTCTTTTCATTTCATCGGGTATAAACTTGTCTATAGGTCCCTTGTAAGTCATATCACCACTTACCTCAAGGTAGCCGAGACCGCCCATGCCTATTGAGGTTGCAAACTGCAGCAGCTTTTCATGGAAGCCCTTGGACATTTCGGCATGAACTCTTACTGCGCGGACAGTCTTGTTGTGAAAGGGCTTGAAGGTACATCTCTGGAAGAAATCCGAGAGGTCTATTATTCTTAACGGGTTGCGCAGGTCCGGCTTATCGGTGCCGAACTCAAGCATTGCCTGCTTATAGCTGATTACGGGATATGGAGCTTCGGTTACAAAGAATTCTTCGGGGGCAAATTTCTTAAATGCAGCTGTAAGAACTTCTTCACCTGCGTGGAATACATCTTCCTGGGTAGCAAAGCTCATCTCGAAATCCAACTGATAAAACTCTCCGGGAGATCGGTCGGCACGGGCATCCTCATCACGGAAGCAGGGTGCTATCTGAAAATACCTGTCAAAGCCTGATACCATGAGGAGCTGCTTATACTGCTGGGGAGCCTGCGGCAGTGCATAGAACTTTCCTTTATATTTACGGGAAGGTACGATATAATCTCTTGCACCCTCAGGTGACGATGCACATAAGATGGGGGTCTGAATTTCAAGGAAGCCCATGTCGGCCATTTTCTGCCGGAGGAAACTGATAACCTCCGAGCGGAAAATAATATTATCTTTAACCTTCTTGTTGCGTAAGTCAAGATAACGGTACTTAAGGCGCAGATCTTCACGTGTGTCCTTTGAAGTCACAACTTCGAAGGGAAGCTGTTTGTATACCTTTCCCAAGACATCGACAGAATGGGCTTCCAGCTCGATGGTTCCCGTAGGAATCTTTGGATTGTATGTCTCTTCGTCACGGCATTCGATCACACCTTCGATTGAAATACAATCCTCCTTGTTGATGCCTTCCAGAAGATTTGTGTCGCGCATTACAACCTGCATGACGCCGTACATATCCCTGAGATCTATAAAAGATACACCGCCGTGGTCACGTATATTTTCAACCCAACCTGCAATCTTTAGTGTTTTGCCAACATCACCTTCACTGATGTTGTTTAAAGTTCTGTTCCGGTAAATATTTGATGTGTTCATAAGTTATCTCCTTTATTGATATTTGAGCATAAAAAAAGCTCATCCAAAACTAAAAAGTCCAGGACGAACATATAATGTCCGCGGTACCACCTGAATTACTGACTAACAGTCACTCAACGGTTCAAAAACCATGCTGTTTAACGCACTAGCATACGTCGCACCTACTGGTCAGGGCTGGTATATACATTTTTGCCAGAATTCAATAAATGTATAACTAAACCTGAGGTTCAGATTGCGGCTGATAAAGTGTTATTCACGCAATTTCACTTTATGGAGTTCTCACCGGCCTCCACTCACTGGAAACGATAAATTACGCTACTTCTCTTCGTCGCTGCCTTTTCTGAAAAGAATTGATTCTCATAAAATCATGCAGTCATCTTCTTTATGCCAGGTGTTCATTGGAAAAGTCATCCTCACTGTTTGAACACCTTGGAACAGGTAACTGTCCCCCAATATCACATCCTCTCGATTCTTTAAAAACAGTTCAAAAAAAGAGCCACATATGTAAATATTATTTACCAATGTGGCTCTTATCTGTCAGTCTCCACACAGGCACAACACGTTAAGCGCTTGCACCTGTGATTAATTTATTCACACAAATACAAGCGCTAAATATTGTCCCCTCTATTCAGTTTTGTTAACTGAAATTTAGACATATTAGCCTTCCTGCTTTCTTTTTTTAAATTTTAGCATACTAAAGTACCAAAAGTCAACTGGTGGTCTGTAACATCTAAACCGTATATTGCCCGGTGAGGGAAAATTTTCTCAGGACTAGGCGAAGGAGGGCGGAATAATTGCTTTATTCCAACCAAGTACTGCGTAGCAGTACTTTTCGACAACGCAGTACTGAGGAAATTTAACCGCCGGCAATGTATGAATTTAGATGTTACAGACCACTAACATATATGTTACAGCTTTTCCGCACTTAACTCGAGAAATTTTTCAATGTCCTGTTCAATTGTTTTTAAGGAATTTCTCCAGAAATCAATACTTCGAACATCGATATTCATCATTTTTGTTACATCTTCTATTTTGTTCTTGCCGGTGACGCTTAACAGAGCTTCGTAGTCCCTGGCAAAAGCACTTCCTCTTTTTTCATATTCTGCGTAAAGCCCTTTTGCAAAAAGCTGCCCAAAGGCATAGGGAAAATTGTAGAAATTTGTATCGGCAGTATAGTAGTGAGGTTTACAGGCCCACATATATTTGTGCATATATTCGGGATCCAAACCGTCGCCGTAAGCTTCCTTTTGAGCCCACAACATTATTTCATTCAATTCTTCGGTGCTTAATGAACCGTATTTTCTTCTCCTGAACAGCTCACTTTCAAAAAGGAAACGGCTGTAGATATCAACGATTACCTGTGTGGTGTCACTTAACTCCATTTCCAGAATTGCGAAAGCTTCCTCTTTTGAGGCTGCTTTTATAGCCGCCTTTTTAACTATGGTCTCGCAGAAGGTTGATGCGGTCTCGGCCAAAGGCATGGGATAATCGCTGTTAAGAATGCTTTCATTCTTTGTACATTCATCATGAAAAGCGTGTCCCAATTCATGTACCATAGTTATAATATCGCTGAAGGTTTCGCCGAAGTTCAGCATAACTCTGCTCTGACCGATAACGTGCAGGTCCTGGCAGAATGCACCCCCGATTTTCCCATCCCTGGGATAAACGTCAATCCAGTTGGATTCTATGGCCTTTTTTGCAAAATCCGCAAGCCGGTCACTGAAGGTTCTGTAATTATCTTCTACTATTTTTACAGCCTCTTCGTAAGTGTACTTTTTTTCCAAATCTCCCATTGGTGCAAACAGGTCGAAGAAAGGAAGCCCATTTTTACTTCCCAATAATTGTCCTTTAGTACGAAGATATTTTCTGAAGGAGGGAAGACTTTCCTTCATTGCAGCCAGCATGGCTTCCAGAGTCTGCGCTTCCATTCTGGAGTTGAACAGAGTTTCTTCCAGAGGAGAGCCAAAACCTCTCATTTCAGTAACAGTTATAACCTCACCTTTGATACCATTCAGACAGGCAGCCAGAGAATCATCAATTTTCTTATATGATGCCAGTTCAGCTTCATAAGCTTTTTTTCTCAGCTCCCTGCTGCTTTCGTAAGCCATATTTCTTATAATGGATAGGGGCAGCTGCTTTTTTTCTCCGTCCAATTCTATATCGACTTTTAAGGTTGAGGTCAGAAGATCCTTAAGCTTTAGCCAGGCGCTTGAACCGGTATTTTTCATTCTGGCAATGATGGCTTCCTGCCTGCCTTCGAGAATATGTGAACTCTTTTCAATTATTTCCTTTAAGTAAAATTCATGCTCCTTCAATAAATCGGAAGCTTGTATAACACTATCAATATTTGCGGCCGCACCTATCCATTTGTTGATTTTTGCATCTGCTTCGGCAACAGAGCTGAGCTTTACCTCAAGGATTTCCATATTTTTTGTGGCTTTCTCATTTTTGGTATCAACAGTATAGGATAGCTCTGAATAGCTGTACAACCTGCCGGCTAATTCAGAGAGACGGGTTTTCATTTCTATAAACTGTTCGAGTATGGCTTTAATATCTTTACTGCTTCCGACGGTATCATCCACCCACTGGATATATTCTTTCAAGATATTGTCCAGAACATTCAAATCCCTTTTGAAGTCCTCACCGTCAAATGACGAATATAGGTCTTTCAAACTCCACAAATAATCCACGTTGCATCCCTCCCAAATTTTGGTCATACTATGAGTATACAACAAATCGTGTATTAATAATATCAAATAAATCATAGTCTGTAAGAAGATAAAATGATAGCATTGGTATAAAGTAACCGGGAGGTTTATCATGTCACAAATAAAAGATATCGTTAACAGTCAGCGTGAGTATTTTTATTCTGGAGAGACAGCGGAGATTTCTTTCAGACTGAATGCTCTTAAAACCCTGGAAAGAGCTATCAAGGCCTATGAACAGCAAATATTCGAGGCTTTAAAGAAAGATCTGAATAAGTCACCTTTCGAAACCTATATGACCGAAATAGGAATTGTACTTGATGAGATCAAATATATAAGTAAAAATTTAAAAAGCTGGTGTAGAAATAAGCGGGTTAAAACGCCGTTATCACATTTCAAGTCTACATCATACATTATTTCCGAGCCATATGGTGTAGCTCTTATCCTGTCTCCCTGGAATTATCCCTTTCAGTTGACTATCGCTCCTTTGCTTGGAGCAATAGCAGGAGGGAATTGTGTTATTTTGAAGCCTTCCGAGTATTCGGTACATACCAGCCGCCTGTTAAGCAAAATTATCGGCGAGAGTTTTGATGAGCGGTATATTACAGTGCTTGAGGGAGGGACCGAAGTCAACCGTCTGCTGCTTCAGGAGAACTTTGATTATATATTTTTTACCGGAAGTGCAAGTGTGGGAAGAATAGTTATGGAAGCTGCAGCCAGGCAGCTGATACCTGTAACACTGGAGCTGGGAGGCAAAAGTCCCTGTATAGTAGACCGGGACGTGAATGTTGACATGGCTGCCAGGAGAATAATCTGGGGTAAATGCCTTAACAGCGGACAGACTTGTGTAGCGCCGGATTACATCTATGTCCGCCGGGAGGTAAAAGATGCATTGATAGAAGCCATGAAAAAGTATATAACCAGGTTCTACGGTGAGGAACCCTGCAGTAACGCCGAATACCCCAGGATCATAAATGAAAGTCATTTTAACAGGCTAAGGGCACTTATGAATAAAGGAACAATACTTGCGGGAGGTAGGGTAAACACCGGTACCTTAAAAATATCACCTACCATTATTGACAATGTGACCTGGGAGGATCCAGTCATGCAGGAGGAGATATTCGGCCCGGTGCTGCCGGTCCTTGCATATGACAGGATATCCGAAGTTACGGCCGAAATCCACAGGCACCCCAAGCCATTGGCGTTGTATCTTTTTACAAACAATAAGCGGGTAGAGGAAGTGGTGCTGGGAAAGGTTTCCTTCGGAGGAGGCTGTGTTAATGATACCATCATACATCTTGCCTCCTCACACCTCCCGTTTGGAGGGGCAGGTGCCAGCGGAATCGGGGGTTATCACGGGAAATGGAGCTTTGATACCTTTACCCGACAAAAAAGCATATTAAAAAAATCCACAATGTTTGATATAAACCTCAGATATGCACCATATGGAAATAAATTAAAGCTTCTGAAAAAAATCATGTGATAAGGTGCTGTAAAACGGAGGAAGAATAACTTTGCTGACTGCAGTAAAACAGGGGGCGGATGGCTGCCCCCTGTTTGCTATCTGAATCTTGGTATATCATCCAAATCTTCCACTTCGGGGTTATTTGGATCAGCACTCAGATATTCTCCGCCGTTCTTTCCTCTGACGACATTGTAACCCTCCAGGTTACCCTGTTTCGCCATCAATACAGCATAATTAAAAGAGCAGGTGTTACCGTTTTCAAACATAACATCGGTAATAATACCGTCGTCATTTCTTCTGACCTTGGTAATTCTGGTTCCCAGTCTCATACGGTTTCTCCTTTCTCAAATAATTAATTTATCAAAAGAACTGCAATATTAGTTTTTCATTATAATAAAACATTAAACTGACAAAAATATGAACTGATGTAAAAAGCCTATCAATATAATTTAACATCAGGGATTCACATAATTGCTTACAAATTTAGTAAATGGTAAAATTAAGTAGATTATTAAACAAGGTAGAAGAAAATATTAATTAAATAGCAAGCAGATTTAATAAGGAGAAAATATGCAGATACGTAATATGGTTATAGATGACTATGGGGCAGTTTTTAGGTTATGGACGAATACATCGGGAATGGGAATGAGAAGTCTTGACGATTCAAGAGAAGGTATTGGAAGGTTTCTCAGGAGAAATCCGGCTACAAATTTTATAGCGGTGGAGGATGACGTAATAATTGGAGTGGCGCTTGGAGGACATGACGGAAGAAGAGGATACATATATCATACTGCGGTGGATTCAGGCTACAGGGGAAGAGGAATAGGTAGAAAGCTTGTAAAATCTGTTATTGCAGCTTTTGAAAATGAAGGGATCAATAAGGCGGCACTGGTGGTTTTCAAAACAAATGATACAGGAAACAAATTCTGGCACTCTCTTGGCTGGGAGCAGAGACAGGATTTGAACTACTACAGCAAAAGCATGAATAATAACAATAAATAAGAAAGGAGTGTACAATATGCAATTGCAAAATAACAATGGTTTTTTCCCAGGAATACCTTTATTAATGATATTTAACTTATTAGTGTACCTGGGTATAATAGTAATGGTTGTGGTCGGCTTCATTTTTCTGGTTAAATTCCTTCGTGCCGGAACAAAAGCTTTTAATCTGTATGTCAGAAACAATTCACAGGTCAATGAAAAAAGCAGCAGTGAAGCTAAAAACAATTAAATTTGTAATACTTTTATAATATAAAAACTGGAACATTTTTCTTTATGTATAAGTCTAATCATACATAAGCCGGCAAATATCAAACATGAAATATTCGCCTTACAGCGGATATTTGAGTAAAAATTCAATTATTTTGTAGCCGTTATATGGCTCATGGAGGTTTATTATGAAGATAAGAGTTTCAGGAATTATACTGGCAGGCGTAATATTATTATCAGGTTCATCAGCATTTGCACAATCAATAGTTAAAGAAGATTCAAAAATTATTGTTAATTTTAAAGATATAACGACTCATTGGTCTGCAGAAGCAGTACAAAATCTTCTGAAGATGAACGCAATACCATTCAGCCAGGATAAGTTTGTCCCGGGAAAGGCTGTTTCAAGAAGTGACTTTGCAGTCATGCTCCACAATGCGCTGGATATTAAAATTGAATACTTTAAGGAGCCGGAAATAAAGGACTATTTTGATGATATCAAGCAGGATGCACCTTATGCAGCAGCAGTAATTGATCTGGTAACAGCAGGAATCTTTGAGGGGAAGGGAAGTTTTAAGCCACAGGCATCAATAACGCGGGAAGAGATGGTTCACTACATCATGCAGGCATACAAGTATAAGATGGGTGACAGATATGCATTGATCAACATAGGCCCGGCGAGCTTCAAGGATGTTGATGCCATTACTCCGGAATATGGCGGAGATGTGGCCAGAGCACAACACTACAAGCTTATTGCAGGGGCAGGCAACAATATGTTCCAGCCTAAAAAAGCGGCTACCCGGGCAGAAACAGCTGTAGTGATCAATAAGCTGGTAAAACTTCTGGCTGAACACAATCAGCATGTGACCATCAGTCCTGACGCAATAGTAACAAATGACTCAATAGAAATGAAGCTGAACATTACAAATAATTCTCAAAAGGATATAATCTTAAATCATTCGTCAGGCCAGAAATTTGATTTTGCACTGCTGGATGCGGATAGAAATGTCATTTACAGATGGTCGGCCGATAAAATGTTTACCATGGCGCTTACAAGTACAAAAATTGAGCCCGGCAAAACTCTGGGATTCAGTGATACATTTTCAGGAGATGCATATGCGGCTATAAAGGATAAAGTAGTTTACTTAAAGGCTTATCTCATAGGAAAATCCGATTCCTTCAGCATTGATGACAATGGATATGAAATAAAGGTCAGATAAATCATTGATTTAAATAAAGAGTTGATATATCATTGAATGTACACCATATGTTCATTAATATATCAACTCTTTTAAATTAAAAAAACTTTGGTAGCCGGTTTTATACTATTTTTGAATGGATATCAGCGGTGTCTTTGTTGTGCGAACAATTCAATGATTTTTCTTTCTTTTTTATGGATTCACTGTTAAAAATTTTAAAATTTATAAAGGACAGAATTTCATCCTTATCTTTTGAGTTAAGGTTTCTATAGCATGTTAACAGCTCATCCTCATCCTGGGAAAGTTCTGCTAACGAATTGGAAAATGTATCGCCTGAAAGGTACATCCGGTCGAGGTTTTTAAGAATTTCTTCCTGCTGTGCAGAAGACAGAGTCTGAATTTTTTCAAGTATTCTGATTTGCTGGCTGCTAAGCGGTTCACCTAAAATAGTTTTTTTCTTAAGCAGTGCTTCATTATATTTCTCTCCAAAACCATCCTTTAACCATATTTCATTAACGCAAAATTGCGAGATTATGTTTTTAATTACAGATTCGGTTAACCTTCTATCATTCTTTTCCAGCATCGATACAGCAGAATCTTTTAACCCGATTATTTGACCGAATTTTTCCTGGGTTAATGCATTATCCTTTCTAATCTCTTTAATTCTACTTCCGATATCTGACATAGGATGTTCCCCTCCAAAATTCCACAAAGTGAATTTTATTGTTGTAATATTTATCATAACCTGTCATAAAATGATTAAATTTGGTTGACAATTCCACAGAGTGAGAATATAATAAGGATAGATAAATATATCATAGCATTAATCAATATATCACAATAAGCTAATTCCCACCACAAAAATAGATGTCCGGTTTATAAATTTCCCTTCCGAAAACCACATCGAAAAACCAGTGCACTGACATTGTATAGTTTATGGACGAAATATTGTATAAAAGCTATTTCAGCTTATGTTGGAGGTAAAACATGAGTACAAGGAATAAGTTGAAGGCAAATATTGACGGGAAACAAATAAAAATTAGGCTTATAGAACTCGGAATGTCTCAGGCGGATCTTGCAAGGGCTACAGGTGCCAGCAAGCATTATATAAATCATATAATAAGCGGATACAGATCCGGGTATAAATACAGGGAAGCAATTGAGAGAGTCTTAGGGATAAAATCCGAATGATAACAATATAGACGCAGTTATTTTATAGACAAATCCGGAGGATGGCATGTATGCCATCCTTCTTTAAAACATGCTTCTTAAGTATTATATTTAATAGATTTTATATATATTATCTTATAAATAAATGGTCTCGAAATTTCGGGTTTGGTAGGAGGTTAATAATGATTTCTTTATCAGCAATCGAGTCATGCAAGATATTAGCTGATGTATTGTCTCATTTGATCCCTGGAGGAGTTGCATTTTGTATAATCGAAGAGGATACAGTTATCTGGTCATTAAAACCGGAAACATTCAAATTGGATGTATTCCGTGTAGGTCAAAAGGTCACAGCCGGCAGATCAACCGTACAGGCTGGTAATGAAAAAAAAGTTATTACACAGAATAACCTGCAAAGTGTTTACGGAAAAAGATTAGCCATTGTATCGGTACCTATTATTAATGATACGGATAATTCCAACAGCGCAGTTTCAAGGGCATATCCCATGCTGCACCCTGTTGCAGCCGCTTTTGGAGACTTCGCACCGATTTTAACAGAAATGTTCCCCGAAGGATCATTTATATATATGTCTGATCTGGAGAAGATAGCATATAGACAAACATCATCAAACATTGATATACCCGAACTGACAGTTGGGCATATTTGGAGCGAAACAGATATCACATACAAGGTCATCACATTAAAGCAGCCCGTCCTGTCCGAGCTGGATTCATCAAAATATGGCATCCCGGTTTTTGTGGCCACTTACCCGTTGACAGATGAAGTGGATTACGACGAGGTAGCTGCTACACTTGGAATTATAACTCCAAAGAAAACCTCCTGTACACAAAGCGATTTGTCCGGTAATCAGGATGGCGGATTGGACGGAATTTCAGCAGTTATACAAGCGCTTGCTGCTTCTGCGACTGAAATACAATCAAAAGAACAGGAACTAAACACCAGTATTAAAGAGGTAATGGGTATTTCGGATGAAATTAATAAAGTCTCGGGTTTTATAAAAGAAATTTCAAACGAAACAAATATGCTTGGATTAAATGCTGCCATAGAAGCTGCAAGAGCAGACGAGACCGGGAAAGAGAAAGGTTTCAATGTGGTAGCTGAGCAAATAAGAAGGCTTTCCGATCAATCCAGGAGTACACTACCTGTAATTAAAAAGCTTACGGAGAATATAAAGGAAAAGGTCAGTGAAGCAGAAAAAAAGAGTATTAATTCATTGTTTTCCAGCCAGGAACGGGCTTCAGCCACCGATGAAATTACAGCAAGTGTCCGGGAGATAATGGCCATGGCAGAGGAGCTTAACAAAATTTCAAAAATAGTATAATAAAGCATATAAAAGCTCCTCAGGCAAATAATATTTGCAGTGGAGTTTTTGTGTGGATACAATTTTTGTAAACAAATGAATTGAAATATATCCTGCGTAATAGTAATATTAATAGGTAACTATTGGGATTAATATTTCAGGAGGATTTTTAGTGAATAATATTGAACCGCTCAAAGTAAATAAAAAATATCCGGGTCCTGTGGCAGCAGGTATATTTTTCTCACTTACTACTTTATTTTTGATATATGGAGGAGGTCTCCTCTCCTTTAAGAATAATTACCTGAATAGTGGAATCGGTGAACTGGTTTTTGTGTTACTGCCTGTTTTGATTTTTTTAATTGCAGGCAGGTATAACCTCAAAGATACCTTAAAGCTTAAAAAGACAAGGCCTGTCAACTACCTGATTGTTGTATTCCTTATTATATTCGGCCTGCCTGTGGTGGGAGTGATGAATGCAATAGTTTTGGGATTGATAAGATTGATATTTGGCAGAATTCTGCCGGTTCCGCAGCTGGATATACCAAACGTGTCTACTCTTTTAGTAGCCTTGCTGGTTATCGGTGCTTCAGCAGCGGTGTGTGAAGAAATCCTGTTCAGAGGAATGATCAGCAAGGGTTATGAGAAGCTAGGGCCTGCAGGTTCACTTATTTTAACCTCGGTTTTGTTCGGCATACTGCACAGAGACTTGCAGAAGGGTGTCAGTACTATTCTTTTGGGTGCTCTTATCGGATTTATAGTATACAGGACCAAAAGCATCTATGCCGGTATGACTGCTCACTTTACCAATAATTCGATAGCTGTTCTGCTCACATATGCCTCCGGTAAACTGGCAGAAAGAATGGATGGCATGGGTGTGGAACAAATCGAAAACTTTGATTTTTCAAATATACCCACCATATCCATCATAATTGCAGCGGTGTTTTATGGGATATTGTTTTTAGGCTGTCTGGGTGGTTTTATTGGATTAATGTATGCCTTTTTAAAAACCACCGAAGGAAATTTCAAAATCCCTTCCCACCTGACGCAGCTTATAATTAACCGGGAAGAAACGGAAAAGGCAGCATATGCCCCAACCCCTGAGAATAAAGGTTTTGGTATTGCTGCATTTATAAGTGTACTGCCGGGTGTGCTTCTGATATTCCTGACATTCACAGGTCAAATACTTGAGCTTATGAATGTTAAAACAGGAATAATATATGAGTTGTTGAGAGTCTTGCGCTTGATATGACTTGACGGGAAGCCTGTGAAGCGATCAACTCCCCATACACGAAGTTTACCGGTTTGACTGAATCAGGCCTTAAGGCTTCTGATATCAATTCCTGCAAGAACAAGTCTGTCAAAATGCCCAATGATTCTTGAGGCAATGCGTTCGGTATAGAGGTCAAAGAGTTTCTTTGGCCCCAGATTTGTGGAAATGATAGTTTTACACGGATTCAGACCGTTATTGGCCTGGCGGGTATTCAGAATATTGAGCAGCTCGGCATATCTGGCATCACTTAATGTCTCTGTTCCCAGATCGTCAATAATTAAAAGCTCAACACTAAATATACTCTGGTATTTACCGTCATTGTAGTTGTCTTCCTTAAAGGCCATCATCTTATGTTCCGTTACAATATCGAATAAAACCGGTGCTGTCAAATAAAGCACTGTTCTTCCCTGATTCAGAAGCTCCCTTGCAATACAAAGAGACAGGAAGGTCTTTCCTACCCCGGTACGGCCGCTGAAAAAAAGGTTTTTATATTCCGGATTATCGATATTTCCGATAAATTCCAGGCAGGTTCTTTTTATATTAATTATATTTTCCCTTGGAGAAACAGCTATTCCGTATCTCTCCTGGTCAACTTCCTCAGGGTAATTTGTCTCGTCGAAGTTTTCAAAACTTTCGGTTCCGTTAAGATTTATATTTGAACGCGCAAACAGATGATTTATCATCTGCTGTTTATAGCAGGAACACCTCTGGGAACCGGATGTTTCGGTAATATAACCGGTATCTTTGCATTTCTCACATTGGTACCGGGGACTGAAGAAGTCGGGACGGATGTTGTTTGCTGCAAGAATACTGGTTTTTTCATCCGAAAGCACTTTAAGATTATGTTCCAATTCGGACAGAAGTTCTGAAGAGGAACCATTTGAAGTCAAAATCAGCCGGTTGTACTTTAACCCCATAAAACTGATCTGATTATCAATCTCCAATAATCGGGGTATTTTTGCGTACAGTTCAGCCTTTTTCTGTTGGGCAAGGTCTGCCGACACTTTTTGCCTTCTCTCATATTCTCTTGCAATAGTATTATGTATATCTCTATTCATATAAACTCCACTAGGTGGTCTAACATCTAAAAGGTATTTTGTACGGCGAAGGAAATTTTCTCAGGACAACGTGTTCCGGGGGAAATTTAACTCCCGCAATATATGATTTTAGGTGTTGAAGATCACTAAATTTAAGGTTTTTTAGGATTTATTCGTATTGGTAAAAAAGTTATCATAATAGTCATCGTTATATTTCCGCTGCTCAAAGTTATCTCTTTGCGACTCTTTGGATGGCTGTTTCTGTGCAGTTTGACCGTTCTGGCTGTTTTGGTACTGCGACTTGACACTTGCTTCGTAGCCCTGAATCTCCTGTGCATTTATAAGCCCAAGATCATGCCATTTTGAGAGCAGGTTATTGAGGAATCTGAAGTCGGGATTGGTTTTGCCAACTGTTTTCTTCAATGCGATTTCAATAACATCCATGTCATACTTGTAATCAATAACCCACTTCTCCACGAATTCATTTTCATATTCGGTCAGTGCCCTCCTCAGGCGAAGTTTTTTAATGATAGTGCCTTTAATACCTCTGACCTGGGACATTTCTTCAAAATACTTCTCGAGATCGAAAAAGTTTTGAATACCTCGCCTGTGCCAATTGGAGGCAACTGCCTCAATATAGCTTTTATGGAAGGTATTGTTGTCATGACAGTACTTGAAGAGAGTATACATTACATCCTCATCAAATTTATATATGGAAAACCAGTTATCAATGGTCAGGTACCAGTTCGGAGGCATTAACCCCTGAAAGAACTTGGAGTTGATAGCTGAGAGAGTATTATTTCTGCTTTTGTTCTTTTCAAAATTTTCATTGGCCTGCTCGGGAGTGGATACGGTTTTAAGACGATAGATCCGTTTGGTCTCGAGCTCCTTCAGGTCTGTGAGTTTTATCCGGTCTTCAACCCAGCTGATAACCTCAAGATTATCCAAACTGGTAAGGGCGGCTTTTACCTCCTCAAGAGGCAGATTAAGAGTTTTGGCCAATTCGTCAGTAGTGGCCTTTTTATTGTGCTTGCATAAAAAAAGCATGTAAATATACACCTTTATACAGGTGCTGTCCATAGAAGGCATATACTGGCTGATAAAAATATCTGACACTGCTGTGTCAGAATATAAAAGTGATTTGGAATCCTCAAAAAACATTTAATCTCCCATCTGCATCAAAAAACAAACTGTTTTCCGCACTGTCTCTGTCCGCTTTTATCTTCTCTTATACAATATTATTTTATAAGAGAAGATAAAATAATATTATAAACATTATATCATAGATAGTATCAATTTGTTTTTCAGTATGATTAAAAAACAAGTGAAAGTGCCGGAGATACTATTGACAGAATTTTAAATGATATCGGTATATCTGGAATGACCGTATCAAATGTGCTTGGCTGCGGGATGCAGAGAGGAAGTATGGAATACTACAGAGGTATCGAAATGGAGATCCGGCTTTTACCCAAGGTAAGATTTTTGTGTACGATGTTGAAAATGAGGTAAAGGTCCGGACCGGCGAAGAAGGTTATGATGTTTTGCAGGATAAAGAATAAATGAATACCCTGATAAATTTTTTAATATGTTTAATATATTAAAGCCAGGGTATAACTATATCATGAAGCTTTACGAAAAAAATAGTTGGAGGTAAACATGATCAGTGAAAGAATCAACAAACTATTAAATGAACAAGTGCAAAAAGAATTTTTTTCAGCATATTTGTATCTAGGAATGGAAGCATATTTTTCAAGCTTAAATCTTGACGGCTTTGCGAACTTCTTCAGGGTACAGGTACAGGAAGAACGCGACCATGCTATGAAATTCTTCAATTATATAAACCAAAAGGGCGGTAAAGTCGAACTGCTGCAAATAAATGCTCCCGAAGCAAATTTTGAGTCGGCGGAGGAAATTTTTGCACTGACTCTGGGGCATGAACAGTTTGTGACTCAATCAATTTATAATATTGTCAATGCTGCCCTTGACGAGAAAGACCATGCAACAAACACCTTCCTGCAATGGTTTGTCACAGAACAGGTGGAAGAAGAAGCAACAATGGAGAAATACCTCAGGAAGCTCCAGTTAATAAAAAATGATCCAAACGGGTTGTTTATGCTGGATGCCGAACTTGCACAGAGAGTATATACTCCACCTCCGGCAGGAACCCTTTAAACCATAACAATACCAAAACATTTTTACCAAAGCCAAGCTTTACCTGACCGCAATCCTAGAGCAGCTTTAATGTCTGGCGATTGATTTACCTTGAATCATTCGCAGTGGCATATGAGGTTTCCCGGTTGTTAATATATCGTGCATCATATATCAACAATCGCCAGACATTAAAGCTGCAGGGATTGCGGTTTTTACAATTTCATCGGGTTAACGGAAAAACAAAAAGTCCGTCTGGAATATCAGTTCCAGACGGATTTTTTGTTTTTTGATATGTCTTTATCAGTTCCTGGCTTATGACCGGAAAAAATTAGAAACAAGAAACCCCTGCAAGCAACGGATTTGACCGGAACCTGCAGGGGTTGACCATACTTTGTTTGGCTTATGAATATCTTATACAGCTTAAAGTGAATTAAAATTATTTAAAAGATGCCCAGTTAAAGAGTACAAAACCGAGTTTTGTATTGACTATTCCCTGTAAATCCTTTGATACTACAACAGGTTCGGTGTAGAAATACAGAGGAGCTATCGGAGAATCCTCCATAAGGACTTTTTCAGCATCGTGGAATAACTGTATACGTTTTGCAGCATCGGTTTCTTTTCTGGCTGCCGAAATCAAATCATCATATTTTTTATTGGTGTACTTGGCATTGTTCTGTCCGTTTCCGGTAGTAAATATATCCATGAAGGTTGACGGATCCATATAGTCACCTATCCAACCGTTTCTGTTTATATTATAAACTCCATCTTTTCTTGACTGCTGGAATACATTCCATTCCTGAGCAAGAATTTCAACCTCAACACCGAGGTTTTCCTTCCACATCTGCTGTAAAGCTTCTGCAATAGGTTCATGTCCCGAACCGGAGTTCAAACCGAAAGTGATTTTCGGCAAACCTTTTCCAGCGGGATAACCTGCTTCAGAAAGTAACTTTTTAGCTTCAGCAACATTCTTTGCATAATCTTCAGTTTTAGTTGAGATAAATTCGCCTGCAGTTGTACGGAAGTCAGGCTCCTGTTTTACGTCGGCAATACCGTAAGGTACAAACGCTGATGCAGGAGTTTCTCCGCCTTTTTTAACCTTTTCAACAAGGTAGTTACGGTCAATTGCCAGTGAGAAGGCTTTTCTGACCTTTGGATTATCAAATGGAGCCTTGCTGTTTACAAGGTCGATATAATAGGTTCCGAGTAATGGCAATATCTTCAGATTACCGGCTTCCTTTTCGGCTGCAAATTCATCGGTTGGTATATTTTTGGCATATGCAACCTGGCCGTTCTTAAATGCACTCAGGATGGCATTCTGATCGTTCATAAGATACCACTCAATTTTAGGAGCAACTATGGAATCCTTACTCCAATATGTGTCACTTTTCTCAAAAGTGATCTTGGAGTCATGTTCCCAGCTTGCAAGTTTGTAAGGGCCGTTTCCTATATATGTTGCAGGATCGAGAGCCCATTTGGTTGCATTCTTTGATACGATATCCTCTCTCTGGGGAACCAGTGCAGGGAAGGCAACTATTTCGGTGAAGAACGGGCATGCATTTTCAAGAGTAACTTCAAGAGTCTTTTCGTCAATTGCCTTTACACCCAGTGTGTTAACATCAGCTTCGCCGGCGTTAATCTTTTCACCGTTTTTGATAAAGTAGATGTAGTAGGCGTAATCAGCTGCAGTGTCCTTATTTACGGTTCTTTTCCATGAATATATGAAATCATTGGCGGTTACATCTTTGCCGTCGGACCATTTTGCATCCTTACGGATATGGAATGTCCAAACAAGACCGTCTGTGCTGGTTTCCCATTTTTCGGCGGCACCGGCTACAATTGTTCCGTCCTTACCGATGGTGGTTAAACCTTCAAATGCGCATAAAATATAATTTCCGCCGTCAACAGCATTATTAAGGGACGGATCAAGGGTTTTAGGCTCGGAAGCTATAGTTGCGCTGATAGCCTTACCGCCGGTGGTTGCTGCGCCTCCGCAGCCGGCAAATACTGTTATAATGGCTGCAAGTGTAAGAATTAGTGCTAATATTCTCTTCATTAATTATTCTCCCTATTATTATGAATTTTAGTTTGATTACTGGATGACTATTAATTAAGTCCATTATTACAATAGAAATATTTTTCTCCTGTTTAAAAAGATATATACCTTTTGTGGTTTTAATCCAATGTCGACCTCACCGGATCAAAGGAGAATTTTTATCATCATGCAATATGGAAAAAAATTACGCACCTTAAAGTTTGCCTGTAAAGTGACAGGCTACGTAATGACCGTTTCCATGGTCTTTGAATTCAGGTACCTGCTTTGCGCAGATATCCTTTGCATAAGGGCACCTGGTCCTGAATTTGCAGCCTGAAGGAGGATTTACAGGTGAAGGTATTTCGCCCTTGAGTATTATCCTGTTTCTCTTCTTGGCAATTTCAGGATCAGGCTCGGGAATAGCTGTGAGGAGTGCCTGAGTGTATGGATGAAGAGGATTCTTATACAGTTCCTCCGATTCAACCAATTCAACAATATGTCCCAAATACATGACCCCTACCCTGTCACAGGTATGTCTGACAACACCCAGATCGTGAGAGATAAACAGGTATGTCAGATTCAATCTTTCCTGCATTTCTTCAAGGGTATTTATAATCTGAGCTCTGATGGATACGTCAAGTGCGGAAACAGGTTCATCACAGACTATAAATTCTGGTTCAACTGCTATGGCACGGGCTATACCGATTCTTTGGCGCTGGCCTCCGGAAAATTCGTGGGGATAACGCGAAGAGTGCTCGGTATTGAGACCAACCAGTTTTAAGAGCTCTCTTACTTTATCCGCCCTGTCCTTTTTTGAGGCTGCAAGCTTGTGTATGTCCAAAGCTTCTCCAACAATATCCGATACAGTCATACGCGGATCGAGAGATGCATACGGATCCTGGAAAATATACTGCATTTTCTTCCTGTAGGGCAGTAGTTTGCCCTTTTGAAACTTTGTTATATCCACTCCTGAGAATTTGACCTGTCCGGAAGTGGGATCGTAAATTCGCAATATGGAACGGCCAAGGGTGGTTTTACCCGAGCCGGACTCACCGACCAAACCCAGAGTTTCACCTTCGTATATATTGAAGGTAACATCGTCAACAGCTTTAACAAAGGCTTTTTCCCCTAAATTATTCCTTATGTGAAAATATTGTTTTAAATTATTAACTTCTATGAGAACTTTCTTATTTTCAGCAGCCATTCTCTTTTACCTCCGCATTCTTATTTACCCTCCGGTCATAAAGCCAGCAGGCGGTTCTATGCCCATCCTCCTCAACATGTTCGGCCGGCATATGATTTATACAAACCTTAAGGCAGCTTTCACATCTTGGGGCGAATGCACAACCCTTTGGAAGATTGAGAAGATCGATAGGATTTCCCTTGATAGGGAGCAGCTTTTCACCCTTTTTATTCAGGTCGGGCAGAGAGCGTAACAGACCCTTTGTATAAGGGTGGCACGGATTGTGGAAAATGCTGTACACCGAGCCCTGTTCAACAATCTTTCCACCGTACATAACTATTACGTCATCAGCCATGTCGGCTACTATTCCAAGATCATGCGTTATAAGCACGATAGCCATACCTGTTTTTTTCTGAATATCCTTCAGCAGTTCAAGTATCTGAGCCTGTATGGTAACATCAAGCGCAGTGGTGGGCTCGTCCGCTATAAGCAGCTTGGGAGCACCTGCAAGAGCCATGGCAATCATCGCCCTTTGCCGCATACCGCCTGAAAATTCGTGGGGATACTGGGAGAGACGTTTTTCAGGTTCATTTATACCAACCAGGGACAAAAGTTCTATTGACCTTTTCTTTACATCTTCTTTAGAAATTTTTCCGTATTTGTGATACAGGGATTCCGCTATCTGATTTCCGATGGTAAACACAGGGTTCAGACAGGTCATGGGATCCTGAAAAATCATTGCTACTTCGTTACCGGAAAAATTCTGTCTTTCAGCCTTTTTCATTTCCGAAACATTTTTTCCGTTAAAAGTAATGCCGCCTCCAACGATTTTACCTGGTTTGTCTATAAGGCCCATAATCGAATAGGAGGAAACACTTTTCCCGGAACCGGATTCACCAACGATACCCAATACCTTTCCGGGTTCAAGGGTGTAACTTACACCATTGACGGCTTTAACCTCACCGGCCGGTGTAAAAAAAGAAACTTTTAAATCATTTATTTTAAGCAATTCTTTACTCATTAGTTAACCTCCTATTTCTTCATTCTTGGATCCAGGGCATCTCTGAGTCCGTCGCCAAAAAGATTCATGGATAAAATGATGACGCTTATGGTTGCAGCCGGGAATATGAGCATGTAAGGATATGAATATATTCCCTTAAGTGCCGCCTGAGACAGGGAACCCAATGAAGCCATGGGTATGGATACCCCCAGACCTATGAAACTTAAAAATGATTCAACAAATATGGCTTCAGGAATTTTTAGGGTTGCAACAACAATTATCTGACCGATGCAGTTAGGAATCAGATGCTTGAGTATGATATCCTTACTGCCGGCGCCAAGCACCTTTGCAGCCAGGACATATTCCTGCTCTTTCAAAGCCAGTATTTGTCCGCGGACTATTCTGGCCATATCAACCCAATACAGCAGTGCCAGAACAAAGAATATACTTATCAAACCGACTCCCAGACCTTTTAGAAAACCTGGAGCATTTGCAGATGACAGGAATTTATCTATAGGATCTTTAAGAACTACCTGGAGAAGTATGACGATCAATATAGTGGGCACGGAATAAACTATATCAACTATTCTCATCATTACAATATCCACCCAGCCTCCAAGGAAACCTGAAACAGCGCCGTACAGGATACCTATAATGGATATCATTACAGCTGCAACAACACCGACGGCGATGGAGATCCGGGCGCCGATCATGGTTCTGGTGAACAAATCTCTTCCAAGACTGTCGGTACCAAAAATATGCTGGGCATTTGGCGATAGATTCTCACTGCCTTTATTAATCTGATCATATGCATATGGTGAAAGCATAGGCCCGATAATTGCAGCCAGTAAAACCAGCAATATAACAATCAGGGATCCCATTGCAACCTTGTTGGCCCTCAGCCTTTTCCAGGCATCCTTCCAATATCCTACCGACGGGCGCATAACTTCGACCGTTGCCTTTTCGCTCTCAGTTGCAGGCATAAACAATTTACTATCTAAAATTTCGGAATTTTTTATTTCTCTCATTTATTATCCACCTATCCCTATTTTGTTATGTTAATTCTCGGATCAACGAATCTGTATATTATATCCACCAAAAAGTTCATAAAAATAAGTACTGCACCGAAGAAAATAGTTACCCCCATAACTGTGGGATAATCCTTTGCTGTAATACTGGTTACAAAAGAACTTCCCAATCCGGGAATGGAAAATATGGATTCTATTACAAAGGAACCGGTTAATACACCTGCAACCATTGGGCCTGCATATGTGACAACCGGCAGGATACCATTTCTCAACCCATGTTTAAAAATAACCACCCTGTCGGAAAGGCCTTTGGCACGTGCGGTCCTGATATAGTCCTGATTAATAACATCCAGCATTGACGAGCGCATTAATCTTGTGATAAAGCTCAGCGGGAAAAAGGAAAGAGCAAAACCGGGCAGGATATAACTGGATAGAGTATCCAGATGGCTTACCGTCGGGAACATATGCAGTTTGACCCCGAATACCACCATGCTTACCGTGGCTACAACAAAGCTGGGAACCGCTATACCTACAGTCACGATCAGCATTATTGTCCTGTCAATTCCTGTATTCTTTTTTAGCGCGCTGATAGTACCAAGTACCGTTCCCGCAAGAATGGCAATGGCACTGGCGAAAAGCCCAAGTTTAAGAGAGTATGGGAATTTTCTAACTATTATGTCCTTTACATCCTGACCTGCCAGAGTGATTGATTCACCAAAGTCTCCGGTAAGAATATTTTTTGCATATTTTTCGTATTGAACCAGAACAGGTTTGTCCAAACCGTATTTTGCTTCAAGGTTTGCCAGAATTTCAGGAGTTAATTTTTTATCTCCCAGGAATGGACTGCCTGGTGTTAAATGCATGAGGAAAAAAGTTAAGGTAAACATAATCCATAATGTCAATAAAGAAACTAACAATCTCTTAAGTATATATTTTGCCATATGACCTCCTAACTGCGACCCTGTTAACGCAGTTTAAAAAAATAAGCTTGCATTTTATCTATATATTTAGCAAACCGATTAAGATATACTCTTCCATTTTGACACAGCAAAAAATCAGTTCGATATTTAATGTGACGACGATGTCACTTAAGATTCAATCAGTAAACTGACGTAATTTGTTGGAAAAAGAAAAAATACTATTATATTGTCGAATTATACTACAAAATAGAGATGAGTTCAATATTTTAATAATTCCAAAAGGTCTGTCAAATACTGTATATATTGGATCGAACACATTGGGAAAATACTCCTGAAATACCATAAGGTTTGTCGAAAAATGTTAAATTGCATATAAGTATATACAACAATTATATAAAATGGAGAAAAATGGAACTTGCAAGTAATTGTACACAATAGACATATTTTGGAATATATAGTATAATTTAGATATTTAAGAGATTAAGGGTGACAAAATGTCGCTGTTTGCCCTGAGGTGTTTTTTATTATTTATGAGGTTTAAGGTTGAAAGAAACAAAAATTGTAAAGGGGGACCGAGCCCATGCCAGGCTTTCATAAGGTTTTGTGCAAGATGCGGGGCATGGGCATGAAAATGAGAGCTTTGATATGGACTGAAAATTTTAAGCTTGAAAAGAGAGAAGTTACAGAACCTGTCATAACCACTCCTACCGATGTTAAGGTTAAAATTTGCCTTACAGGGATATGTGGTACCGACCTGAGTGTTATTGCAGGGAAAGAAAAGGGGTCGACCGGAATCATAAGAGGGCATGAGGCTGTAGGGACTGTTACTGAAACAGGAAGTGCAGTGGAAAAGGTGGCGGTGGGAGACAGAGTGGTTATAGACCCTAATCAATATTGTGGGAAATGCTACTATTGCAGAAGAGGCGAGACCAATCTGTGCTGTGGTACTGATAAAACCGGTATGAAAATTGCAGGTTTAAATATTAACGGTACTTTTGCAGAATACTATGTAAGTGATGAAAAGTTTATCTATAGGATACCTGATAATATGGACTGGGAAACAGCGTTAATGGTAGAACCGCTTGCCTGTGTCCTGCATAATTTTATGGAAGCCGGAGTAAGACCGGATGATTCGGTGCTGGTTATAGGCTCAGGACCGATGGGTATACTATGCCAGCTTGTAAGTAATAAACTGTGCAGATTAACTGTGGCAGTAGAAAGAGAGCAATTCCGGCTTGATTTTGCAAAAGGCGTTGCAAACTTTGCCTTTAAGCCTGAGGAGATAGGAATCTCGAAGATTTTAGAGATTAATTCGGGTAGAAAATTCAACATAGTTATTGATGCTGTTGGAAATCAATTGGAATTAGCCGAAGAATATACCGAACGGGGAGGTAAAATTATTCTTTTGGGCTTGAATCCAACGTATAATTTAAGCTTCTCTCCTGCAAAGCACTCGGGAAATGCAATAAAAATATTTGGCTGCGGTGAATACAATTGTTTGTTTGAAACGGCAGTAAGCTTGGCGTCGGCGCTCCCTGCCCTGAAAACCCTGGTCACAAAAAAATATTCATTTGATGAGTACAAAACAGCTATTAATGAATTATTGGGGTATGATCTGGATACAAAAAATGCTATAAAGGGATTTTCCGTTAAAACAGCACTTTATCCGTAATTCTTAGAATATCCTAAAGAAGCTTAAACTTGAGCAGCAGCATTCCTGTATTGGTTCGGAGCGTCAATTTAAACCGGGTAAGGCCCTTGCTGCAAAAAATACCATATAACATGAAAGGGCTTGGTGCGCAAAAAAAATCATTTTATTTTATTAGAAGGGAGGTGCTGCAAATGAAAACAGTTATTTTCAGTCAGATATCTATTGATGGCAAGATTACATTAGGTGCAGGAAACTCAAGTAAAGGTCTTTTTGATATGTTCAGCACCGATGATATGAGGTATATTCACAACTTCAGAGGAAGTATGGATGGAATAATGGTTGGAAGGAAAACAGTCGAAGCAGACAATCCATTTTTAACAAACCGCTTTGAGCAGAATAGAAATCCTGTGAGGATAGTGCCCACAAATACCATGGACATTGCACTTGATGCAAATATATTTAAGGATGGAGAAAAAACAATAATCGTCACTACTGAAAATTGTGCAAATAATGAGAAAGTAGAGGCCATAAGGAAACTCCATAAGAACTGTATTGTTTGCGGAAAGGACACGGTTGATTTCAAAAAGCTGTTCCAACAGCTTGAAGGTATATATTCCATACACAGCATAATGGTGGAAGGAGGAGGACGGCTTAATTGGAGCCTTATTAATGAAGAACTGGTTGATGAGATAGTTTTAATGCAGCTGCCGGTGATTATTGGAGGAGCTAATAATATTTCGCTGGTTGACGGAGACGGTTATACCCATCTGCCTGAGCTCAAAAGATATGAGCTCAGGGAAGTACAGCCGGAGCATAATTACACCCTGCTCAGGTACACAAGAATGTAAACATATACATAGGGAATTGTATTTCCATCCGGTGACCAGCTGATATTGAACCGAGCGGCAATTAAGTACATCCGTAACCTTGCTGGATTACGGATCCGGCAAGGTTAATTTGCTTTTATATCTGTTCCTGAAAAATAAGCGCATTCCTTGAGAGATACTTTACTTATATCACTAATTATATTGAAAGATGTTGACAGTTGCATTACCAATTTGTATACTTTAGGCAAGACAACCGATTGCACATTTGGCAGGTATAAAGCATTTGTTTTATACCGGGAGGAAAGCGTGAATAAGATTACAACAATTAATGATGTGGCAAGAGAAGCCGGTGTTGCGGCCTCAACTGTATCCCGGGTAATCGCAAACAGCCCAAAGATCAGTAAGGAAACCAGCGACAGAGTGCTCAAGATAATGAAGGACATGAACTATCATCCAAATCTGATTGCCCGCTCTTTGGCAAATAAGTCCACAAAAATTATTGGTCTCGTAGTTCCGGGAGCCACTGAGAAAGCCTTTGGTCATCCTTTTATGTCGGAAACGGTGCGAGGGATAATATCGGTGGCACACAAAAAGGGATATAAGATCCTTGTTTCCAGCGCCGATAATTACAATGAGGAGAAGGAACTGATAGAGGATCTTTCAAAAGGCGGGGTTGTCGAAGGAATTATACTGACTGCATCTAGAACAAAGGATCCATCAATAAGGGAGCTTAAGAAACAAAAATTTCCGTTTGTATTGATAGGAAGGCCCGCTAACGATGAATTAATTAATTGGGTAGATAATAATAATATGTCAATCTCCTATGAGCTGACAAGGCATTTTATAAACCAGGGGCACAGGGATATTGCTTTTTTAGGCTTGTCTCCCGACGTTGTTGTTACTGTTGATCGCTACGAGGGATACAAGAGAGCAATGGAGGAGATTAATAAAGTAATGGATTATAATTATACCGTCGAAAGCAGATACTTGGATGCACCAGGTTATGAAATGATGAAAGAACTTATTGAAAAAAATAAAAAAGTAACTGCTATTATATGCTGCGATGATTATATAGCCTTTGGAGCAATAAAATATTTATCCGAGAATGGATTGGCTGTACCGGAGGATATTGCTGTCGCAGGGTTTAATAATACATATCTTGCAGAACATTCCATACCATCGCTGACTACTGTGGAGATAAATGCATTGAATCTTGGTACAAGTGCCTTTGATATGCTTTATGATATTATTCAAAACAAAAGTAAAAATTTCAATCACGTAATTATTCCAGCAAAGATAATTACCAGGAATTCCAGCCTTAAAACACTGTAATTCACAGTAAGCTTAAGGAACAGTCGTAAAAAATTTCAAAATATGTTGACAAGAATATTAAAAGGTTATATATTTACAATTGTAGGGCAAACGATTGCATAAATTTATAATAAGTTTACCATATAAATAATTTAAGCAATAAAAATATAATATCTGTTTATTAAAAGTTTTAGCTGCAATACTTAAGCGATTAAGTAAACTGGTAAGAGAGCAGATATCTCATTATAAAACAGGGGAAATCCGCACAGTGGGTGCGTTCTGAATATACATAAGGCTGTACTGGTACAATATTCTTGACTTCTTCAATTCTGACAGTATCATTTTGGATTTTGCATCATGGACTTACCTAAGGTTAATCAAAGGCAACAGCGCCTTTTATTAATAGAATAAAGGAGGATTTTATTATGAGAAAAAATTCGAAAAGGGTCATGTCAGCGGTACTGGCTATGGCTTTAGCGTTACCGATGACAACAGGTCTTGCGGGATGTGGCAGAAGCGAAGAGCCGGCACAATCTACAACTTCGGGCTCAAAAGCAGGTGCATCATCGGCTGTTCAGGCTGAAGAAACAGAGAAAGAACCCGTTGAAATCACTGTCTGGTCACATTTGGTACAGGATACCGAAGTGCCTGAAGTTAAAAAAGTTGCTGAAGAATGGGCAGTAAAAACAGGAAATAAAGTTAAGGTATTGTTTGATGCTACCAGCTTCCAGTCCTATGTACAGGCGGCTAATAGCAGTAAAGGACCTGATGTGGTGTACGGTATTGCAAATGACAACCTGGGAACTTTCAATACAGCCAAGCTTCTTGCGGAAGTGCCGGAGGGAATAGTAACTCCGGACAAGTATTCGCAGGGTTCTATTGATGCAGTAACCATTAGCGGGAAACAATACGCTGTACCGGTTGCAGTTGAGTCGATCGCGCTGTTCTATAATACTGAAAAAGTACAGGCTGCTCCTGCCAAATGGGATGAGCTGGTTACAAAGGCCAGGGAGGTGGGACTTATGTCAGACCTTACAAGCTTATACATGGTATGGCCGTATATTTCGGGTAAAGGCGGGTATGCATTCAAGTTCAATAATGGTACATATGACGTAGCGGATATGGGACTTGGAGAACCATCCAAAGCAGGATATGCTCTTATTAAAAGTTTGGTAAATGAGTATAAGTTTATGAAAGCTGATTGTAACGGTGCTATATCGAGCGGAAACTTTAAAAACGGTAAGATTGGCTTCTTCATTGGGGGTCCATGGGATGTGGCAGACTTTAAAAAGCAGACCAACTTGAAGTTTGCAGTTTCTCCGCTGCCTGAAATGGATGGTAATGTTATGAAAACCTTCCTTGGTGTTCAAACAGCCTTTGTAAGTGAAAAGTCAAAAAATAAGGATGTTGCATGGGATTTAGTCAAGTATCTAAATGAAAACAGCGCAATATCCCTTTACAAGGCAGGAAACAGAATACCGGCTCTATTATCTGCACAAGAGAATGCTGAATTTAAAGCAGACTTATATATGAAGGCTTTTGCAGAACAGGCAAAAGTTGGAGAGCCTATGCCGAATATAGCTGAAATGCAGGATACATGGTCAAGCTACGGAGATAACATAAAACTCCTTATTACTAATAAGATTTCGCTGGATGATATGGTGGCTAAAATTGACAAGGAAATCAGACTGAAGAACAAAGACCGTAATTCCAGTGTGGCAAAATAATATGATGGTGATACATGATTAATAATTATTTACGAATAGAGAGGCTATTTCTCTCTATTCGTAATAGCCTATTCATAATAATAAATCGGAGGAGGGGTTTTATGGTAAAGGGAAAAAGCCTTGGACAGCGAATGCAGCCATTAGCTTTTTTATCACCTGCATTAGTGTCAATTTTTTTGCTTAGCTTTTTGCCCATAGTTTATACAATATATATTGCATTTACAAACTATAATCTCAATCACTTGGAAGACTACCATTTTGTCGGATTTGCTAATTTTAAAGAAATAATTTATGGACAGTACAAAAATGAATTCGTCAAAGTATTTGGCTGGAATGTTGCTTTTGCATTTATATTAACTTTTGGAGTGTTTTCAATAGGACTTTTTCTTGCGATATTGCTGAATAATCCGGATATGAAGGAAACAAAAATTTACAGGGCGATCCTTATCATACCATGGGCTCTTCCCGGAACTATAGCCGTCTTGTCCTGGCAGGGACTCTTTAATGAAAGCTACGGTGGAATTAACGGGCTATTGGGCTTGCTACATCTTCCAAATAATATAATGTGGCTTAGCGAAGCCTTGTGGGCCAGGCTTGCCGTTATTATTACAAGTCTGTGGCTGGGATTTTCATACATGATGAACCTGAATCTTGGAATACTACAGTCAATCGACCCTGCCTTGTACGAATCGGCCATTATGGATGGAGCAAATGTATGGCAGAAATTCAGATATATTACCTTACCTGGGATTGTGTACGCAGCCATACCGGTTTTGATTTCATCATTCGCTTTCAATTTCAATCAGTTTGGTGCTGCATATCTCATCACATCAGGGGGGCCGCCAAGGATGGATGCCCAGTATTCGGGCTACACCGACATATTGGCCAGTACAGGTTTCAAAATGACCAATACATACTTCAAGTATGATGTAGGTGCTGCCTTAAGTATAGTACTCTTTTTGATTATAGGTGTACTTACACTGGTTAATATGAAATTTACCAAAGCCTTTGAGGAGGTTGAATGATATGGGATCAAATAAGGTTTCACCGGGAATACAGGCACAAAAGCTCATTATACTTTGGGTAAGCAGGGTTATAATATGGTTTTCCATTATATTGGTATTATTTCCGATGGTCTGGATTGTAGCCTCTTCTTTTTCAAAGGGCGACAATTTCTTCTATGGAAGCGTATTCCCGCAGGAATGGGGAGTAGACAACTACGAACGGTTATTCAAAGAGACGGATTTTTTAAAGTGGGTGTTTAACAGTATAAAGGTCTGTACCTTTGTAGCTCTTATTCAAATTGTACTGACAATTACAGCTGCATATGCATTTTCAAGAATGAAATTTCATGGAAGAAAGTACGGGCTTATGAGCCTGATGATCCTCCAGATATTTCCTGCATCAATGGCAACAGCTGCAATATATTATATGATATATAAACTTAACCTGGTGGACAATATAGCAGCGCTTATACTGCTGCTGGCCGGAGGAAGCGCTTACAACATCTGGCTGATGAAAAACTATATTGACAAATTGCCGAGAGAATTGGATGAAGCTGCATTGGTAGACGGCGCAGGCCACTTTACCATCTTTCGTAAAATAACCATTCCATTGTCTATGCCAATGATAGTAGTTATTTTTCTTTTTTCCTTTATTGGAGCATATAGTGAATTTATTATTACCGCAGTTGTTATGCGGTCACCTGAAAACCTGCCGTTATCTGTTGGCTTGCAGACCTTTATCAATGGCAATTTTGCTACAAGATGGACTCTGTTTTCAGCGGCCGCCTTATTGTCGTCCATACCTGTAATGATTATTTTTATGCTGCTGCAAAAGTATATACAGAGCGGACTTGCCGCCGGTGCCGTCAAAGGCTGATGTTTTTCCATCTGGCACAGAATAACCCGATTTCCAAATAATTCTGCCGTATCAATATGTCGTAAACCTAAACTAAATAAGGAATGGTAAAAGACAACTATGCAAAATTTAAAGCTTATAATAGAAATTCTGGCAAAACAAAGAGATTCGTTCAAAGGTGATTATTACATACCGGCGCTGTGGAATAATGCGGGATATAAAGATTACAAAACAGTCTGGAATAGGCCCGGTGAAATAAACGTAAATCCATACGCTTTTATGGTATTTTGCCTGAATAGGCTCTTGGAGGAAAATGGCGGAAAAAACTACCGGCAGCCGACTGCTGACCCCGGTATTACCTGTGACGGGGAGAGTCTTTGCGGAGATATTATATACAGTATGTTCCCTAGAATGTTTACGGCATGGCACCACTATGATGATAAGATCTGCCCGGGTACCCTGCTGAAGTCCACAATTTTACTGCCGTATCTCAAACAGTTTGGTATCAGTATAGTTTATCTTCTGCCAGTATTTAAGTACAGCAACATTTATAAAAAAGGCGAGTTGGGCAGTCCATATGCCATTAAGGATGTTTATAAACTGGATGAGGGTCTTCATGACGAACTATTAGGCGCATATAGCCAGGAAATAATAGAGCTGGAGTTTAAAGCTTTTGTTGAGGCATGCCACAAATTGGGTATAAAGGTTATGATTGATTTTGTATTCAGAACAGTCGCAAGAGACAGCGATCTGATTGTAGAACACCCGGATTGGTTCTATTGGATTGGTTTGGAATACAAGGATTCCTTTTATGCCCCTACCGTTGTAGATCTGGAAGAGCCTACACCTGTTGTAAATGATATAATCCTCGATAAGCTTTATAAATCCGAGTCGGCAAGAAAGTGCCTTACTGCCTTTAAGCCGTCTCCTGATGCAATAGATAGGACAAGATGGCTTAAGGTAAAGGAAAAATTTATAAGGTCAAAGCAAAACATACTCGATTTGATGGAGCAGGAATTCGGAATTACTACAGTACCAGGTTTTTCGGACGTGGTTAACGATACACAGCCGGCATGGTCGGATGCTACATATCTCAAATTTTATTTTGATACCAGTGAAAAGGCTAAAAAATACATATCTGAAGACCAGACTCCGCACATATTTCAGGATGGGGTAAAATTAAGTTACTATCCGGGTAAAAAAATCAATAAAGAACTTTGGGACTACATTTCAGATGTAATACCCTACTATCAGACCAAATTTGGCATTGACGGTGCCAGAATAGATATGGGGCACGCTTTGCCGCCGGAACTTAATAAGAACATGGTTGCAAAAGCTAAACAACTGAATAAAAATTTCATACTTTGGTCGGAAGAGTTTAATGAGAAAAACTCAAAAAAGGCTCATGAGGGCGGGTTTAACTTTATTATAAGCGGGCTTTGGAGTGAATATAAACATTATCAGGAGCCGGACTTCACAAATAAACTGTATGATATCTTGCTTTCATCAGAAATTCCGGTAACAGGTGCACTGGAGAATGCCGATACTCCGAGAGCGGCACATAGATACAGTATACAGATATTGGAGCATCTTTTTTTAATTAACTTTTTTATTCCAAATACTGTTCCTCTTATTAATAACGGTCAGGAATTGATGGAAATCCAACCAATGAATCTGGGTTTGGATAATACCGAAGAAGGACGGTTTGTTCTGGACAAAATGGACTCCATGTATGGTAAATTAGCCTTTTTTGATAATTACCGGATGCACTGGCTCAACAGCGAGAGTGAATATATTTCGGAGAAGCTCAGAAAAGGCTATGAACTAAGAATGCAATTTATAGATCTTATAGAAAGAAAACAGCTGGCAATAGTCCCAATAGATAAGGATTTATCCGGGGATACCCTGTTTATAGGTTATTATGACAGAGAATCAGGGAAAAATGTTCTGCTTTTAGCCAATAAGAATATGGAACAGGAAACCACGGCTGATTTAGCCGGATTTTTACCGGAGGATATGAGAAAAGGGAGTAAATGCGTAAAAATTATACATACAAATCTTATATCTGAAAACAAGGAATGTAACATAAATGATGTTTTTAAATTAAGACCGGGGGAAATTATAATAGCCTGCGCAGTGGCATAATGTTACTGATGATTAATGCAAAGTAAAGGCTATTCAGTTTTGGATAATAATTTAAACCAATATTACTAGGAGGATTTAACTGTATGATAAATGAGAGCAAAAAACTGCCCAGGGTAGCATATTTTTGTATGGAGTTTGGATTGCATGAGGACTTTCAAATTTACTCAGGTGGCCTTGGAATACTTGCGGGAGACATACTTAAGGCTGCAAAGGATGAAGCAGTTCCGATGGTCGGGGTAGGAATTCTCTGGAGACAGGGCTATACAAGGCAGTTGATTGATGAAAACGGTATGCCGTATGACTGCTATCACGAATATAATTATGACTTTTTAAAGGATACAGGTGTCACTGTAACCGTCAGAATCAAAGGGAATAATGTAAAGTGCAAGGTCTGGATGTGTGATAAATATGATAATGTGCCATTGTATTTATTGGATACCAATGTGCCGGACAACAATGAAAGCCTGATTACAGGACAGCTGTACGGATGGTTTTCCGAGGAGAGGGTGGCACAGGAGATTATTCTAAGCATAGGCGGCCTTAAAGCATTAAGGGCGTTGAATATTGATGTGGATATCTACCACTTCAATGACAGCCACCCTGTACTTACCGGGATAGAGTTGATAAGAGAGAAGATGGATAATGAAAACATGTCCTTTGATGAAGCATGGGCTAAAACCAGGGAGCAAATAATCTTTACAACTCATACTCCTGTGGCAGCCGGAAATGAAATTCATGAGCATGAGCTTCTCAGATACATAGGAGCTTATAACGGATTGACATATGGGCAGATGACGAAAATCGGAGGGGATCCCTTCAGTATGACTGTTGCTGGACTTAGACTTTGTAGGAAAGCCAACGCTGTTGCACAACTCCATGGCGAAACTGCCGGAAAAATGTGGGGTCATGTAGAAGGTTCATCAGAAATTATTGCAATTACAAACGGTGTACATAATGGCACATGGCAGGATTCACGGGTTTATAAGGCATACACGGATAAGACCGACATTTGGGGACCTCATTTGGAGGCCAGGCGTGAAATGATTGACGAAATATATAAGAGAAACCGGGTAAAGCTTGACGAAAATGTTCTTATTATTGGATTCGCCAGAAGAGCGGCCCCATATAAAAGAAGTGATCTCATATTTAAAAAGCGGGAATTTATAGAGCCTCTTTTAAAACAAAAGAAGCTGCAGATCATATTCTCAGGTAAAGCTCATCCCAATGATCTTACCGGTAAGAAAATAGTTGCATATCTATACGAGATGTCAAATCTATATCCTGAAAGTGTTATCTTCCTGCAGAACTATGATATGAAGATAGGCAAGTTTTTGACAAGAGGCTGTGATATCTGGCTGAACAATCCTGTAAGACCTATGGAGGCCAGCGGTACGTCAGGAATGAAAGCTGCCATGAACGGTGTCCTTAATGTCAGTGTACTTGACGGTTGGTGGCCGGAGGGCTGTGTACACGGTGTAACAGGCTGGCAAATAGGGGACGGCTATGAAGGTGAAGACCATGAAAAGGTTGACGGAGAATCACTGTGCAAGGTTTTATTGGAGGAAGTAATACCGACCTTCTACCATAATAGACAAAAGTGGATGGAAATGATGCGGTCAAGCATTGAAATGTCCACGTGGAAATTCTCGGCTGCAAGAATGATTCAAGAATATTATAGCCTAATGTACGTTGATGAAAACCATTAATGACGGGAATATTATTTTGAATACTCAGGCTAAAAAGCCAAAAGGAGGCCAATATGCTGGATTGGAAGGAAAGCGTATATGCAGACGGTTCGGACATGTTTTTCAGTACAAGGAACCCCAAAATTGGGGATACAGTGACCATAAAGGTCCGTTTATTTAAAAACGCTCCCATAGAGAAGATTTTTATTAGGTATTTGAGAAATGGGGAGGAAAGAGTGGAACCCATGACAATAAAGGAGACAGCCCGTCAGGATAAATTTGTATATTACAGCTTTGAGCTTCTCATCAACCAGCCTTTGATCAATTACCACTTCATCCTGATCTCCTCGGACAAGGGAGTATATTTCTACAACCAATCCAGTCTGTATGAATATGTAATCACAGAGGAAAATGATTTTAAAATAATCGCTGATTTTCAGGAGCCTGATTGGACACAAGATGCCATTTTCTATCAGATATTCGTTGAAAGGTTTTTTAATGGAAATGAAGAGAATGATATAAAAGATGGGGATTACATTTACAGAGGATATACTACCAGAAAAATCTCATGGGGAAATAAACCTGGAAATCACGAAGACTTCGGTGCACTGGATTTTTATGGGGGAGACCTTGAGGGCGTTAAGGCTAAAATTTCCTATTTAAAAGATTTGGGAATCAACAGCATATATCTAAACCCTATTTTTACTGCGGCGACCACTCATAAATACGATTGCAACAACTATAGAACAGTTGATAAATGCTTTGGCGGAGAGAAAGCCCTTATTGAGCTTATTGAAGAACTCCATCAAAATGATATGAAAATCATATTGGATATTTCTATTAATCATACCGGTGATTTGTGCAAGTGGATACAGGAAAAGCCTGAGTTCTACTTTATAAAGCCTGATGGAACAGTAGAGGGGTGGAGCGGCTCAGAGTATCTGCTTACACTGAATTATTCCAGCAGTGAACTTCAGGATGTAATGTACAGGCTTGAGGACAGTGTTTTGAAGTATTGGATGAAGGCTCCATTTAATATTGACGGCTGGCGTTTTGATGTGGGTCAGAATGTGGCAAAAATGAATTTGATTCAGCAGGACAAGAAAGTCTGGAAAGAAATCCGGAAGGAATTAAAAAGCCTTAACCCCAACGCTTATTTATTTGCCGAGCACATGTATGACTGCAGACAATACCTGCAGGGAGATATGTGGGACGGGTTTATGAATTATATGGGCTTTTTGCGTCCTGTTAGAAAATATCTGGGAGAATTTGATTTTACACTTTCCTGGGTCGTAGGAGATGATTGCTCCAGCGTGAAAAACGGTAAAATATTCAGGCATGAATGTATGAACTTCTTTGCAGGGCTGCCTTACCAGATTCAGAGAAACAGTTTTAACCTTATAGGCAGCCATGATATACACAGAATACACTCCTCACCTTATATAGGTAAAAAAAATGCATTAACTGCAATGATAATGTTAATGACCTTCAAGGGGGTTCCGTGCATATATTATGGAGATGAAACAGGTTTAAGGGGAGAAACCGGGGCACTTGAGTACTGCAGGTATCCAATGGATTGGAACAGTGAAAACTGGGACAGAGAGACCAACGATGTCTATAAATTTATGATAAAACTAAGAAAAAAACGGAAGGTCTTGAAGAAGGGGTGTTTTATGATGCTGTTAGCAGAAGAACATGCTATAGCTTACGCTAGATTCAACGGGAAAGAGGCAATTCTCTTTGTTAACTCACAATACTCCGGGAAGAAAACAATTGAGATTCCAGTTGGGTATATTGGAGATGTAGCTGAAACACAGACCATATACGGGTTAAATGACAGCATTGAAACGGATGGAGATCTTTTAAGGGTCAAATTAGAGGCTGAAGAGACATTATTATTGGATATTAAATTAAAATAAGGATGTAGCGTCTTGTTCTTATAACTTGATATAAACTACAAACAGAAGCTTTCATGTTTGTTTTATTAAGGTCTACAAGAACAAGGTTTTTTTGGAAGATCAACTCCCATAATAACCCTGATATGTAAACGCAATACATAGGTGCCAAGGTATCAGCACGAGGACGGGCCGTCAGGCAGATAGGTCGAGTCTGTCTGTTAACTTAAACAATGTCTGGAATATCGTTTTTGTATCCAATTTTATACGGCCTATAAGAGGAGGTGAAAAGGATATAAAAGTGTAAGATCGGTTAACCGGTTAAGTAATCTGCTTAAATCCAATATTAAAAGAAACAGGAGGTAAGAATGTATGAAAACAAAGAGAAATAAAGCGTTGAAGCTCTTTGCTCCGGTAATGATCATACTTGTATTGCTTTTGTCAAGTATGATGGTATGGGCAGCTTCGGACAGCAGTGTCGGAAACACTGCCAATTGCTCTACAGATGTTATCTACCAGGTATTTACGGACCGCTTTCTTGATGGGGATTCAACCAATAACCCTACCGGTGATATTTTTGACAAAAACAATCTAAGGACATATCATGGAGGAGACTGGCAGGGACTTATTAACAAGATCAATGACAATTACTTTACCGATATGGGTATAACTGCGCTGTGGATTTCACCTCCGGTAGAAAATATTTCAACTCTGGATCCCTCAAATAATTCAGCTGCGTATCATGGCTACTGGGGACGGGATTTTTTCAAGACTAACTTGTTCTTTGGTTCAGAATCTAATTTTAGAAATCTTGTAAGTACAGCTCATGCCAAGAATATAAAAATAATTATAGATTTTGTTCCAAACCATACTTCTTCGGCTGAAAACGGAAATATTGTATTTCCGGAGGATGGGAAACTTTATAGAAACGGAACCCTGATAGGAGGGTTTACAAACGACTCTGCCGGCATTTTCCATCACTTGAGCTGGTCCGACTTCAGTACACTGGAGAATGGAATATACCACAGCCTTTATGGGCTTGGTGATCTAAACCATTTGAACAGTACGGTTGATACATATATGAAAGATGCTATAAATCAATGGCTTGATTGGGGTATAGACGGTATACGTGTTGATGCTGTAAAGCATATGCCTCAGGGTTGGCAAAAAAATTGGCTGAGCAGTATATACAGACATAAACCAGTATTTGTATTCGGAGAATGGTTTACCGGTGGAACTGCTTCAGACTCACAGATGAATTATTTTGCCAATGAAAGCGGTATGAGCCTTCTTGATTTCAGGTTTGCCAATTCAGTACGTAATGTAATTGGGAGTGGAACTGGTACAATGTATGACTTGAAGTCGGTTATAACATCTACCGATGCCGATTTTGATGAGGTTAATAACCAGGTAACATTTATTGATAATCATGATTTAAGCCGTTTTTATACTCTGTCGAGTTCCAATCAGCGAAAAGTTGATCAGGCCTATGCAGTTCTGCTGACCTCTCGTGGTGTTCCGACAATTTACTATGGAACCGAGCAGTATCTTTCGGGCACGGCCGATCCGGACAACCGTATGGATATGCCGGCATTCAGTAAGACTACAAATGCGTATAAGGTAATCAGCAAGATTGCCCCTTTGCGTAAAACAAATCCGGCTCTGGCGTATGGTATTACTACCGAGAAATGGATAAACAATGATGTATTTATTTATGAACGTAAGTTTGGAAGCAGCGTAGTTGTTACCGCTGTTAACCGCAGTACCACCACAGGCTATGATATATCAGGTTTAAACACATCACTTCCGGCCGGAACATACAATGATGTGCTTGAAGGCTGTCTCAATGGTAACAGTGTTACTGCAGCAAGCTCGGGAGCAGTAACAACATTTAATCTGGGTGCCGGTGAAGTGGGTGTATGGCAGTATGCCGGAGGAGTAACAACTCCAACAATCGGTAATGTCGGACCTACAATGGGTATCCCAAATAATGAAATTACTGTTGACGGAAGGGGTTTTGGTGATACAGCAGGTCAGGTCAAATTCGGAACTGCACCAGGGACAGTAGTATCCTGGAGCGATAACCAGATAAAGGTTAAGATACCGACTATTGCAGCAGGGAAATATAATGTTACGGTTGTATCTTCATCAGGAACGACAAGTAATATATTTGACAAATTCGAAGTACTGAGCGGACCCCAGGTATTAGTACGTTTCAAGGTAAATAATGCACAGACTGCATATGGAACCAATATTTACCTTACAGGGAGTGTAGCTGAATTGTCAAATTGGGATCCTGCCAAGGCAATCGGACCATTATTCAATAATACAAACACTATAGGGATATATCCGACATGGTTTTATGATGTGAATGTTCCTGCAGGTACAACTATCAATTTCAAATTTATTAAAAAGGATTCTTCGGGAAATGTTGTTTGGGAAGGCGGAGCAAATCACACTGTAATTACTCCTTCCAGCGGTACATCAACTGTAACTGTTGAATGGCAGAACTAATAATTATTTGCTTTGTTCATTAAAAAATATTACATGGGTGAATCGAATAGGAGGTAGCTGAAATAATCAGCTGCCTCCTATTCGATTAGTTAATGAAAGCAGGGCAGACCGGAATTTACTTTTGTGCATATCTGGCAGCTGAAAAAAGGAGCCCTGCAATGAACTTTAAAAGTACATTGCAGCAGGTATTGCCGGAGTTATTTGCATTAGATTTTGTTATTTGGAGAAGTGCATGGAAAACAAAATACAAGTGTGATAGGATAATAAGTAAAGAATTCGATTAAATTTTGAATATTTTTCCGGATAAATGCTTAAAAGAGGATAGGATTAGAGTATGAAAAAAGTACTAATGAAAGATATAGCCCAAAAAGCAAATGTTACTCTTGCTACAGTATCCTATGTGTTGAATAATGTTGAGGGACAGACCATAAGCGGTGAAACCAGGGAAAGGATATCCAGGATTGCCAGGGAGCTGGGGTATGTACCCAATTTGACTGCAAGGGCTCTTGCGAGTAAAAAATCCGGACTGATAGGTGTAATGGTAGTCAAAAGCAGTACTCATTTCAAACCTTGGAAGGATTTTCTTTATTGCAAATTTATTAATGAGATTGAGGTTTTGCTGAAAAAAAACGGTTATCATGTTCTAATAGCCAGTGTAGATGCATCAAGGCCTGAATTCGATATCATACTCCAAAGGGAATTGGACGGGGTATTTCTGGTGGATGTTTGTGAAGATGCTTTCTATAAAATATCAAACAGATTTAATGTACCCATTATTCTTATTGACAGCTATCTGGAAGATGATTATTTCACCAAAATAGTGCCTGATTTTGAAGCTGCAATTGCTAAAGCAAAGGAGTTGCTAAATAATCAATATGGTTTTCTTATAGCAGATAAGGTGAACAATATAGGCTACGCTGAAAAAATAAAGGAGTTTTCGGGACTTTCAGAGAAAGACATTTTATTTGCTGATAAAGAGGAAAATATAATAGAATTTCTAAAGGAACGCAAAAAGCAAAAAGGTATTGTCATCAATGAATATCTGGCAATGCTTGCAGCCAGGCATACAGATCATCAGGCTATAGCCGTTGTTTGCACCTGCGGAAGTTCTTCTCTGCTGCCGGAAGGGGTTAAAAAGGTGAATTTTAACGAGAATAAACCTGAAATAGCTGTTGAAATGATGCTGTCATATATAGGCAAGCACTATTTAGAGGGAAAAAATAAGTATAAATTAATTGAAATAAAAGCATAAACGAGCAGATTAAAAATTGCAAAAGCACCATTTTATCAAAGGGCCAATCATTTTAAAGGGTGATAGGCCTTTGTTCATTTCTAAAGTATGTTCAAAGTTTTGATACCGGCAGTGTATAATTTAACAGGGAAATTCATTAGGCGGGTATCAAATGTTTGTATGCTAAAAACTATAAATATTTTTCTTAATGCGTGAACCAAACACCGTCCTGAATAATCTAATTGTCAGAGCTCAAAAAGTTATCGGTCGATAAGGAAAGGAACTTCATAATGCACATGAAAAGGAATAGCCGCAGTGAACAAAAATGATTTTACCGAACAAGTGATAGGAGCGGAGAAAACACTGTATCACATATCCAAATCCATTCTGAAGAATGACAGTGACTGCGCGGATGCCGTTCAGGAAACTATTATTACGGCATACAGCAAACTTCACAGCTTGAGGGATGAGCGATTCTTCAAGACATGGCTGTGCAGGATATTGATTAACGAATGTTACCGGATTTGCCGAGCCAATAAAAGAGTGGTACCGCTTGAAGAATATATGGAAGCACGAGCTTCCTCGGAACAGCAAAATGATTTGGGCTTGTTTGACGCCATCATGGAACTAAAAACAGAACTTCGACTGGTTATTGTCCTGCATTATATCGAAGGATTCAAGACTGTGGAAATGGCTGAGATTTTAAAAATACCGGAGGGTACGGTAAAAAGTCGGTTGTCGCGTGCACGAACAGAATTAAAGTCAGTTTTTGGAGAACAGGAGGTTCTGACCCATGAACAATAACGATTGGAACAATGTTTTTCCTGAGGTTCCGCAGAGCTTTCATGAAACAGTACAGCGCACATTGGAAACTCAGATATTAAATAAAACCGGGAAGAAAAAAGTCATGAAAAAAAGATTTCCCATTGTACTTGCAGCAGTTATCGCGGCACTTGGCGTGACGGCCGCGGCCGCGCAGGTTATACAATGGAATAGTAAACTCGCCCAGCGGTTCGGAGCAAATGAGCAGCAGCAAACCCAGCTGGCCTCGGACGCAGCCATGGCTTCCGTTGACCGGACTGTGACGAAAAACGGCTTAACAATTACGGCGCTTCAGACGCTTGGCGATAAAAATGGTGTCTATCTGCTATTTAGCGTCAAAGCACCGGAAGGAATCAAATTGTCTGATGCAAACGGGTTGGATATAGACGTTGACATTGATGGAGCCGGCCGTAATTTCGGCCTTACTTGCGGATTCATGATTAACAGCGACCTCACCGCATCACCCACCGGGGCAGCCAACGAGCGCTATTACGAAGTATATCTGGACAATAGGGAAAAGGAAGATTGGAACGGTAAAACCATTACGGTTGACTTTGCAAACCTTACTGATGCCGAACCATACGATAGTCCTGCGGGGAATGAGCGTGTTGTCGTGGAAGGAAATTGGAGGCTGTCCTGGACCCTTTCTTATTCTGAGAAGATGCAGACATTTGATATTAATAAAACCTATGAGGTCAACGGACATGAAGTTGTTGTAAAATCTGTCAGCCTCTCTCCGCTGACGATGACGCTCGAGCTCGACGGAAGCGGGCTGGCTCAACTTGTTGATAATTCGGACCTGAAGCAGGCCGGCAACCTGTGTACTCTTTCGCTGATAAAAAAAGATGGAACTACGTTTGATTCATATTCTATGAAAGAAGGTTTCTCAGGTTCTTCCTATAAGCGAATGGACCGCTTTTACCAGGTTCAGGATGTGGATCAGATCACCGGCCTCAAACTGACCTTCTACTGGGAGAAAGCAAACAATACATTGACCATTACGCTGCCGTAAAATTTGCATACTTGAATAAACAAAGTATCCCTCCAGGCTCACGGGTTTGGAGGGGAGGATTAATTTAAGGCTACAATGTATGATGTAGCTTCACTATCTATGTTTCTCTTACTTGAGAAACAAATCGTATTTCCGTCCGATGACCAGCTGATATTTTGAACCGATCCGCAATTAATCACATCTCTTGTTTTACCGGATTCCAGATCCAACAAGGTTAATTTACCTGTCCAGACAATTTTTTTAAGTTTATCTTCTACTAATTCCGGTTCATTTGTGCCTGCTTCCGGCTTGACTTTATTCACAGATCCTGTAAATTGTGACGTATGGGATGGGAGTGCTGCGATTTTACCATTGGGAGATACCGATATCCGGCTAAGCACTCCGTTATAAATATCTGTTGACGGATCTATTGGAAATTCATTCTTTACAATACCTGAGTCATCCAGCCATTGAAGAGTTGCATTCGGGCTTCCGCCTTGAGGAAACAGCAGCAGCATATTTATTCCTTTCGAATGAGCAAAATTACAGTAATCATTTACTTTTATAAGTGTTTTTACTTCTTTTGTATTTATGTCAACAGTTACTATCTGAGTATTAGTGCCGTTCTTGACAGTTTTGTCAAGACGGAAGTAAATACGGCCGCTAATGTCATTTCCGGTAGATTTAATATCTGTTCCTGAAAAATAGGTGCATTCCTTGGGAGTGCTGGTAACAGGCCCGCTTTTAACTATATTACCGTTGATGTCTACAATTTCCCAAACACCTTCAAATGGATAATTGGCAACGATTTTGTTATTCTCGATCCATTGGTATTCAGCGTCTTTGTTTTTATATTTTGTTTTAAGCTCCGATATACTCCCTGTGGAGAGGTTAAGCAGCTTTATTCCGTGGTTATAGAGTTCACCGCTTTTGAGTGCTTCTTTCCACTCGCCGCTGTCTGATGGAGGTATCCTTTTAAATTCCTCATACAAAGCATATTTTTTATCAGGTGACATACCCAAAAAGATACGCATATTTACATCTTTAAAATCCTTAGAAATTCCGGTATCAGGATTATATATGCCAAGATAATAGGAGGTCTCGTTGTATATCACGGGTTTTCGTCCTTTAATATTAATACTTTTCGGGTAGTCGGCCTTCTTTGACATTGTCAGTATTTCTCTGTCATTGACCCAGTCCAGGGTTTGGATATTTTCATAGCGGCTGATTCTGAAGCTGCTTGAATTTTGGGTTTGAGGTGCAGGTTTATAATTCATTACGTGAATATCTTCATCACCGGCGCTAATACTATTGTAAGCAAATAGGGTACCAACAGCAGCTATTATACCGGCTGCGACAAGTCCAATAATTTTTTGAGGCTTCATTTATGTTAAACTCCTTTTTTTGATGTCTAAATTATAAATGACACTTTCAACAATTTTATCTCTTAATTGTCAAGTTTTTGCAAACTTTTGTAAAAACTATAAAATTGAGAAAGTTATTATGAAGTCTGAACCTTTACCGACTTGAGAGATTACCTCGATTTTGCCGTTTAATTTTTCAACCAGCTTTTTAACAAAGGCCAGACCCAGACCGGAGCCTCCGCTTGATCGACTTCTGTCATCACCGACCGTATAAAAGGGTTCAAAGATTTCAGATATATCTGCTTCCGGTATTCCAGGTCCGGTATCTGATACTTGAAGATGAATTTGATTGTTTTTCATTTTTAGACTTATACTTATTTTCCCTTGAATACTGTTATATTTTATAGCATTGTCCAGTAAATTGATAAATATATACCTGATACTCTCCTCATCAGTTTCCAGCGACAGATCGTCAATATCGCAGCAAAGTACCAAATTGTTCTTTTTGATTCTTCCCAGCATGCTGTTACATATTTGTTCCAGAAATGGTTTTAATTCAACAACCTTTTTATAATAGTCAAACTCATATTTTTCTATTTTAGATAAGTTCAGTATGGTTTCAATCATTGCCTTCAGCCGGTCACATTCACCGGATATACTGACAGAGGCTTCCTGAATAAATTCCGGATCATAATCGTACATACCCATTACATCCGCATAGGCCTTGATGGAAGTGAGGGGAGTCTTGAATTCATGGGTAACATTATTAAAGAATTCCCTTTGTTTGAGATCATACTCCTTAAGCTTTTCGACTGCTGTTTTCAAAGAGTCCTTTTCCTTTTCAAGTTCAATAATGCTATTTTCGATGGTATTGCTCATATATTTAATACCTTTGCTTAAATCACCAAGTTCATCACTACGTAAAAGCTCTGTTACAGCACGGAATTCACCCCTTTGAATATTTTGGACATTTAATTTCATATCACGGATGGCTTTTGTGAAACTGAGCATATAAACACTGCCGGTAATTATTCCTGCTATAAGAACAAAAATTCCGGAGAGCAAAAACAGATGCTGGATATTTTTATAGAATTCATTGCTGCTTTTTATTGAATAGTCAAGTTTAAGAATTGCAACAGATTTGTTTTTATATTTTAACGGGGAATAAAACAGCAGTTTGTCGTCAACATACTTATAGGCAATTTTATCTTTTGATGCATAGGCCAGCATAATGTCTTCATTGTCTATGCTATAGCCGTTTTTATTGTTTGTAATACCAGACAAAAGGTTGCCGTCCAGGCTGTAGAGGCTTGCCGGAATAGCTCCCAGCCATGGCTTGTTGAATATTTCTCCGTTTACCAGTTGAAAATCACTGTTTTCAATACTGTAATAACTGCCGAATTTATCTGCAAGATATTGTTCAAACATGTTCTTCTGGTTAAGTAAAACCGTTTCGTTTTCTGTCTTTTGGTAGTTTTTTATTCCGCTTAATACAATGAAACTGAAAATAAGCACTACAACCAGCAAAAGAGCTGTTATAAAAGTAACAAGCTTTAATCTAATTCCTGCTCTCATCCTGCTCTATCACCCCTTTGTAACCAATACCGTGGACTGTGACAATAAGATTTTGATACTTTTCTCCCAGCTTTTTTCTTATTCTTTGTATGTGTGTATCTACAGTTCTTGTGCCGCCAAAGTATTCCATGTCCCATATCATTTCGAGAAGCCGGTCTCTGGTAAATACCTGTTTGGGATTGGATAAAAACAGCATGAGAAGATCAAACTCCTTAGCCGCAAAATCAATTTCGACGTTGTTAATCACCACAGTTCTCTGCTTGCTGTCCAGTACCATATGGTCTATTTGAATTATATCGGAGGGATTGCTTTGGGAAGATATTTTCCTGTATCTTCTGGAAAGGGATTTTACCCGTGCTATTACTTCCCTTATGTCAAAGGGTTTGGTTATGTAGTCATCTGCTCCCAGTTCAAGTCCAAGCACCTTGTCGACTATATCATTCTTTGCACTGAGCATGAGTATACAGATATTATCAGAATTAAGTTCTTTGCAGATATCATATCCGTTCAGAGTCGGCAGCATCAAATCGAGTATGAGAATCTGAGGATTGAAGCTTTTTATTTTCTTCAGTGCATCAAGGCCGTCATAAGATTTTTCAACACAGAAACCCTCCTTGTCGAGAGCATAGGATAGCACGTCTACTATACTTTTTTCATCATCCACGATCAGAACTTTCTCATTCAAACAGTACACCCCCATAACTTTACATTGCCGCTAATTCATGTAAAAAGATTACAAATTATCATAACACTTCATATTTTTGATTTCAAGTAAACTTTAAGAGCTCATAATAAGATTCGAGGGAGGAAGAAGTCCACTGCATTGTGTAAAAAAAACATTAGGAAAGTAAAGATTTTATAAAAACGCCGGATATAAAAGGATTGTTGCTGTTAAATTTACTAATAACTTTTAAGGATTACATACTTTCTTTTGCGAAGATATGTTTTTGCTGCCCTGCAGGTATGTAAAAAATGCGTAAGAAACCTAAAAACTGTCATGTAGTAATTGTCTTCCAAATTATATAACATAAAATCACTGCACACGACATATTCAAAGAGATGATAAGGAGCTTTCGGTATGAAGACAAACCCGGTACAACTATCCCCGCAAAATTCAATTCAATACAACCGGAAAAGCGAATTAAAAAGTAAGCTTAAACGGCAAAGAGCAGTACTTTTGCTGCTGATTCCGGGAGTAGTCTGGTATCTGATATTCAAATATGCCCCCATGACAGGAGCAATTGCAGCTTTTACCGACTATGGGACAAGGGCGGACATATCCTTTATAGGTCTGGAGAATTTTAAGCAGTTATTCGGTTCGCCCGGTTTCTGGGGAGCCTTCAGAAATACTCTCCTGATAAGCCTGTACAATTTGCTGTTCTATTTTCCGCTGCCAATAATACTTGCTCTTTTAATGAATGAAATAGTTATAAACAGGATAAAACGGGTAGTTCAGTTTGTAGTTTACATACCCCACTTTTTTTCCTGGGTTGTAATCGGAGCTATTTTTTCCATGGTATTATCGCCAAGTAATGGCTTTGTAAATCAAATCATTTCTGCTTTTGGCCTGGAGCCGCAGTACTTTATGGTAGATCCCAAATGGTTCAGATCTGTTTTGGTAAGCTCCTATATATGGAGAGATGTAGGTTACGGAACAATTATATATATTGCTACCATATCCTCTATTGACGAGCAGCTGTATGATGCGGCTACTGTGGATGGT
>JAEWJR010000070.1:0-70030 GCA_023386445.1 Bacillota bacterium
AAAGCAGTAGTTACAGAAACACCGGTTAAGAAAGCAGTAGTTACAGAAACACCTGTGAAGAAAGCTGTAGTTACAGAAACACCGGGGAAGAAAGCAGTAGTTACAGAAACACCGGTGAAGAAAGCAGCTGATAAGGGAACGGGTAAGACTGATTTTTATGTTGGACCAGATGGAAAAGTAGCAAAAAATCTAACTGAGTATGATTGGTATACCAAAGGAAGTAATGTTGGAAATCCTGCTAAAGTTGCAGGAAATGGACAAACAGGTCGAGTGCTACCGAATACTTTAAATGAGCAGATGGCAATGGAGCAAGTAAAATCAAATCCATTATTAAATGCAGAAGAATTACCATTTAAAATGGGAGACACAAGATGGCCTTCCTCAGATGGATGGGTAAAAATGCAATCAGTAGTTACAGATTCTAGTGGTAATAAGGTGAATATACACTATGTATATAACAAAACAACAGGGGCATTTGATGATTTTAAATTCAAGTAAAGGAAGGAAACGGCATGAATAATATTATATTTGAAAAAGTATGGCAAGATGATGATTTAATAGAATTAAAAATATTAGCTGTATCGGAGTTTGTTACAGCTTACCAAAAGTGCTATATTCAGCAAATTGATTTAGAAGAAGCAAGTAAAAAAATTGTTAAATATTCTAAAGAGTTTACTGAAAATCAATATTTAGCACTAGGTAATATAGAAGGAAATTATACCCCAGCCTTTGCAATGAATTTACTAAAAGCGGATTTGTCTGGGCATTTAAAAATTGAAGTTGATATTGAGGTTGCAGACATAGATAACCGTTCGCATAGGTGTCGTTACTTTGTTGAAAGTGAATTAGGGGCAATTGAAAGGTTGGGTATTGATTTAATGAAATTGGCGTCAGCCGATGTTGGATTTAAAGTTTCATTATATGAGACTAACTAAATATATACAAAACAGAAATACAGGTAACACAGTTTCGGCAGATTCCCAAATAAACGGTACTACACAGGCGGTTATCTCAATAGAGGTAGCCGTTTTCTTTGCGTTGTAATCGTCTCTCAACAGTATGTTGTTACCCAATGGCACACATGACATTTACCATGTTTTTGTCTTTATACTATGCAGCACGTAAAACCAGCTTATATCAAAGGTGTTGCGTTTTGCAACTAATGAGCGAGTGAAAAAGAGAATATTGCTGCAAAAAAAAATACATAGCTGTCAGCATCTTTAAGAGGCTTTAACAGCCACCTTAAAAATCACCCTTTAAACGCCAGCAAATGGGCACTTGTATCCTATCTCAACTACCTCTCCCGACACATAATGGCTCATTCCGACCACCTATGCCAAATGCCGCAGCCCGCATTGCGGGCTGATGTAATCCGAGAGGGGGCGCACCGCGACCACCTCTCTTTAACCAGCATCATTTTCGCCCCCTAGGTTCAGCACAATTTGTTCGGAAAAGTATCGAAACAAACAGTCGTCAAATTGCCCTCAAATTCCTTCTCAATCTGTGCAGGGGTATTCGTATCCCGGAGCCGCTTGAAAATTCGAAACAGGGGTAACACATCGCCACACAGGGTCAAGAGATTTGTGATTAAAAGCGTGCTGCACGATCAATTCCTTCAGCCCGGTTTTTACTCAGTTCATAAGGCATAGCGCATCCCCCATGGTTCATGGTGAACCATGGCTTGACCGGCATTCTTGTCCATGCTAAAATGGGGGCAGACGGGGGTTTAAGGGGGAAAACTTGCCTCGTTGGTTTTAACAAAGCACCTCATAAAAACACAGATACATACAGAGAAGAAAAACTATAACATTTTTTCTTCTCTGTTTTTTGTTTTGTCTCTCTTTCTCAGAATCTACTTGCAATCCTTCCATACCAGAGTTAACATCACACACAACGTAAGAATGAGCCGAGGCTCGTGATGCCAAGCACTGAGAAACAGTGCAAATCACGTAATTTGTCACACTATGAATGGATAGGTTGGCGTTCCCTTGCGAGGTCAAAGAACTAAGGTTCTTAGACTAACGCTCTTAAATTGAGGTTGCCGGTGTGAGTAGTGGAGACTGCGGAAAAGGAGAGGATGAGAATTTACCAAAAAAGAAATACCTGCTTTATCGGAATTGACATGCATAAAAACACGCACTGTGCCGTGGTTATTGACTGCTGGATGAATAAACTCGGAGAGATCAGCTTTGAAAACAGGCCTTCCAAATTTCCTGCATTTGTTGAGGATGTAAGGAGAATATGCGGTACAAAGGAATTTGTATTCGGTCTGGAGGATACCAGAGGCTTTGGTAGAAATCTTGCCGCATATCTCGTCGGCAGGAGGTTTGAGGTAAAGCATGTCAATCCGGCATATACCAGTGCCGTAAGGCTTGCAAATCCCATCGTTCACAAGGATGACTCGTATGATGCTTATTGCGTGGCGAGAGTGCTCCGGGATATGGTTGATACTTTGCAGGAGGCCAGGCATGAGGATATATATTGGACTATCCGGCAGATTGTGAAAAGACGGGACTTGATTGTTAAGAGCAATATCATGAACAAGAACCAGCTGCACAGTCAGCTTTCCTACAGCTATCCGTCATACAGGAAGTTCTTTGCCCTGATTGATGCCAAAAGTGCCATGTGCTTCTGGGAGAACTACCCTTCGCCGGAGCATGTGAAAGTAACAACTCCAGAAAAGATATATGAAACCATAAAGCCAGTCCATCAGGCGTTAAAGCTGCAGCGTATCCATGAGATTCTTGCCATGATTGAAAAGGATGGAGACACAAGGAAGGACTATCAGCCGGAAAGGGATTTTATCGTCAGAAACATCGTAAAGGAAATCAGGCACAACAAGGAACTGATTGCCGAAATTGATGATGAACTGCGGAAGCTGCTGCCGTTAACAGGCTATAAGCTGCATACGATGCCGGGAATTGACCTTGCTACCGAAGCGCAATTAATATCCGAAATCGGAGATATCAACAGATTCCCTGACTCCGACAAACTTGCACGATTCATGGGTTTGGCTCCTGTGCAATTCAGTTCTGCCGGAAAGGGCAAAGACCAGAGGTGCAGGAATGGAAACAGAGCATTGAATGCCATATTTCACTTTCTAGCGATTCAGATGGTAGCTATATCGCCGTCAGGAAAGCCACGACACCCCGTATTCAGAGAATACTTTGAACAGAAGGTTAAAGAGGGCAAGGACAAACCTCAGGCGCTTGTGTGCGTGGCAAGACGGCTTGTGAGGATCATTTACGGCATGATGAAGACCAAGACGGAATACAGGCCATTTGAGAAGGTTGACGGAAAGAATTGATTTAAAAATGAAGGCTTAGAGCCCTGGAAGGAATTTGTATTTTTTGATTGAGATAACGGCGTAGGAATTATATAATGATTATGGCTCTTGTAGTGAGGGAACGAGTAAGACTCCACAAGTAGTAACAAATAATCAAGTTGGAAATTCTTTTGATGTTTATGTTGAAGGTACAAAACTAAAAGGAGTTGCAGAAAAGGATTTACTACGAACACAAGAGAAGTTTTTAACACCCGATGTACCAGGGAAAAACTATGTTAAGCCTGATTACTCAATATATGATACAAATGGAAAGTTAGCTGCTATAGGCGATGCAAAAACAAGCCCAACGATTCCATACGATGCACAAGCACAAGGCTTTATAAAAGCAGCACAAACAACAACATCTAAGACAATAATTTATTATACACCTGCAGGAAATTCGGTAATTGCTCCAGAATTATTAAGAGCAGCCCAGAATGAGGGTATAAGGATAATACAAATAGGAGTGAAATAAATGGCAAATACATTCGATTTAGTTGATTTAACCATTATGAGTTTAAAAGACTTTCAAGACGCTGAACTTGCTTACAGTGTCGTAAAAAAGATAAATGAATATGGAAAGGATTTTATCCCCAATGTGTATGGTTTGTATCAACCACTAAAAAACAAATACGACCCCAACAATATCAATGAAGTTGTTCAGTTATGGATGAATGAAGACAATAACGCAAATAATGTTCAGGATTCTTATGCTGCTGGGCAGTTATTAATGGAGAAAAAAAGAGGACATAAAGTGAGCTATCAAATGCGATGGGAAAAAGATAATCAAGTAAGGTTTAATTTCTTTAACTTATCAATAGATACTTCATATATCCGGAATGGAAATGGATATCAAAGGTTTGTAGATTTATGTAATGATTTAATACTATTGCTTGAGCCTGTACATGGTGAGATTGTAAATCTATCCTTTCCCGGTTGGGAGGCACCAAAAAACTTGAGTATTCGGCATCCAGAAATTAATTGGATGGTGCTATTCGGAAAACCCTATATTAATTTGTTTGGAAGAGAAAAGCTAATTAATACACCTTGCCATAGTGTTCAAACAATTGGTGAAAATGTGATAGCACTGCAATTAACTGATAACTTATTTGAACCCATACCTCCAAGTGTAAGGAGTACTGTTAAAAAACATTTAGGCGAAGATGCATTTGTTGAAGAGGGTAAATCATATAGGGTATATAATACTGGTAAAGTTCCTAAGTTTGATTTTTCATCTGTACTATTTGATAAAACTAAACCAATAGTTGAACCTCAAATTAGGACTAAGGAGAAAAGTTAAATTAGAAGGTCACACAGTTTTGGCTGATGTGGCCTTTCTTCTTGTTATGCGAGTTGACATAAAATAAATAATGTGAAACCATCTTGACATATGCTTTTTAAAACGCTTTATACCATGTTTTTATTTGCAACAGTAGCTTTACACTATGCATCATGTAAAAACTGCTTATACCAAAGGCTGTACGGTCTGTCACTAATGCTGTAATATGTTTTTTATAAAAACTATCGCTGCGTGTCCTCGGAGACCCCCAAATCCGCTGTTTTACACAAAATACTAGAAAAGCAGTAAAGCAACACCTGTCAATATTAGAATCCATTCAAGGCTGAATAACCCAGCAATACAAAGGGGTTCAAAGCAAGCATTTGTTGGCATTCCCATTCGCTTCAAATATCATTGAAGTAAATAGAATTGGGGTGTTAATAAATGTCTTTTGGAAATCGCTTAAAAGACTTGAGAGTACAGAATAAGCTAACACAAAAAGAAGTTTCTGAAAAATTAGTTGTCAGCAGGGCTACAATAGGCAAGTACGAAACAGAGCAAGCCTATCCCGACTTTGAAAAGCTGGTTGCCCTTGCCAATTTATATAATTGCTCTACCGACTATTTGTTAGGACTTTCCAATATTGCTAGAAGGTTTTCCGCACAAGAGCTGGAGTTAACTGATAAAATTATCAGCTTATCAGTTGAAGAAGGCTTAGTCTCTGCTGCTGCCAGCAATGAAGATTTACAAAAGCTGTATGAAGAAATCAAGACCGCCTATATGGCTATAAAGCTTTTAAAAAGAGTATCTTCAAACCAAACTTCTAAAAAATAAGTATCATTTCATCATATCATATCTATAAGCTATACAACGTAAGAATGAACCAATGGTGAAGAAAAAGAGTAAGGTAGTAAGAAACTCAGAAATAGGGTAGGTGTGAACACCGTAGTTTTTTGATATGTTGCGTTCTTGTGTGCTTCAAAGTTTTCAGAAAATTTATACCTTACGCCTGTCCAGGAAGGCTGTTGATATCAAATTCAAGATGGTCCAATTGATGTTTCGGTACTTTGTAACAATTAGAAGTGAAAAGGGTATAAATTAATAAAGAAGGTCTACAGTTTTTGATATGCTACCCCCCACATAAGACTTTAATTTTTTTCGTTGTTCTATCTAGGGGTAGCATACCGAAAACAAATCAATATAATTTTATCAATTTACAGCAAACGCATTCTGAGTGACACCCCACGCTTTCAACTCGGCCTCGGTGCCAACCCACACAGGGGCCTTCATGGGTACAAGGGGAAAGAGTTCTTCCACGCAGTAATTCTGCATTCTTATGCAGCCATGGGAGATAAACTTACCTATTGAGTAAAAGGAATTTGTCCCATGGATTCCGTAGGAGCCATCTGTTCTATTAATACCCAGCCAGCGGCTGCCAAGAGGATTTTCGGGAGTACCACCTTTTACAGGATCTGCAAAACCGCCTCCGCCCCAGTCGGGATCTATAATTTTATTATTGATTGTGAACTTGCCGGATTTTGTCAATGTATGAGGGTTTCCAACGGCTACAGGATATTTTTTTATGACCTTTTTGCCCTCGTATAAGGTTAAGATTCTTTTGGTTTTATTTATTACAATCCACTTTCCGTTTGTGGGAGCACCGGTGATCTTGTCTGCATAGGAAAATACATTGCTTACCAGCCTGTTGATAAGCGTTTCCTTTGTAGCATTGTCCCATATTCCGGTAAGGCTCATGTTATTATCACTTTGGAATAGTAATATGGCATTTCTTATATTAAGCTTTTCATCTTTTGAGGTGGCTTTATAGTATCCCAATTCCTTAATATATTTCAAATATGTACTGCTGGTAAGTTCGGTATTAAGTTTCTTGCGTTTATCCTGACCTTCCAGTTTTTCACGGTCTTGCTTTAATTGTTCCTGATTCTTTTTTAACTGCTCCTGGTCTTTTTTTAGTTGTTCCTGCCCGCTTTTTAACTGTTCCTGGTCCGCATTTAATTGTTCTTGATCCCTTTTCAACTGTTCCTGGTCTTTTATCAACTGATCCAGCTGCCTTTGAATTTTCTCCTCACTAAACTGATTCTGCTGTTCCTGTGCGGTAGCCGGTACTGGTGCTTCAAAACCTTTTTCCTCCGGTACAAGATTATTTTCTGCAAAGCTTACGGCTGAACTCTGAAAAATAAGAGCCAGAACCAAAGTAACAGTACATAAAATTCGTTTCCCCATTATTTTGCCCACCCTTGAAAATTAATAAAGTCGATATATACATTCTACGAATGCAGGTTAATTTAAATTACCATTTTTCCGAAAAAAATGATTTACATTTATGTTACGCCTTTAACTATGCAAAGAATGTAATATAAAAGTATTTCCTGAAATAAAATATTACGCTTATTTATCAATTTAGCACGTTAATACTATACTAAGATAGCCTGAAAACGACATAATTCAACAAAATATTTATGCATGTTATTGAATTTTTATGCATTTTGTTTTATAATGTTGCATATATATTATATAAACTTAAACATGTTATAGGGGGTTTTCAAAGAAATGAACGGAACTGTGAAAAAGATATTAAGTCTGGCAATGGTTGCCGCACTTGCTATATCAGTAGCTGCATGCGGAGATGGTGCCACCATGAAAAAAATCGAAAAGAGCGGAAAGCTTGTAATAGGTACAAGTGCTGATTATGCGCCGTATGAGTACCATACAATGATAAATGGCAAGGATACCATCGTGGGTATAGACATTTCTATAGCCGAAGAGATTTCAAAGGATCTTGGAGTACAGCTTGAAATAGTAGATATGGGTTTTGACGGACTTCTGCCGGCTCTGAATACCGATAAGGTAGATATTGTTATTGCGGGTATGAATCCTGATGATGAAAGAAAAAAAGCAGTCGATTTTTCAAAGATATATTATGAAGCAAAACAGGGTGTAATGGTAAGAACCGAAGATAAGGACAAAATAAAGAGTATTGCAGACCTCAGCGGCAAAAAGGTAGGAGCACAGCTTGGTACAGTTCAGGAAAAAATTGCGAAGGAGCAAATAAAAGATGCTGATCTGATTTCACTTGGCAAAATTCCCGATCTTGTTATGGAGCTGAAAAACAAGAAAATTGATGCATTGGTTGTAGAATTGCCTGTAGCCAATGGATACGTAAAAAACAATAATGACCTTGCATTATCAGATATAACAGTTAAAGAAGATACAGGAGGATCGGCAATAGCGGTTAAAAAAGGTAATTCCGATTTACTGAAATTGATTGATCAATCACTGGATAGGCTGATGAAGGATGGGTTAATTGATAAGTATGTACAGGAAGCCAATGAAATGAATGTGACTTCCGAAGCAAAATAGTACCGGATATATCTGCATCTTTGCGGGCTGTTTTATAAAGTCGCTGTTATTCAGACTTTAGGACAGCCCTCATTTTTGTTTGCATTTTTGGACAGATTTATATAGTATTGTAATGAAAGAATTTATCAGGAGGAAACCATTTTGGACTTTAGTTTTTTATCGGATTACTCATATTATTTTTTAACGGGTACGGTGAATACTGTATTAATAGCCTTTTTAACAGTTATATTCGGTGTTGTGATCGGAACTCTCCTGGCGTTGATGAAAATATCAAGCAATGGCATATTTAAATTTATAGCTTCTGCATATATAGAGTTTATCAGAGGAACGCCAATACTGGTACAGGCTTTGATATTCTTTTATCTTATACAAATTCCTGATTTTAAACTTTTCGGATTGGATATGGCAAGATTTATCCCTGGTGTTATAGCCCTCTCTGTAAACAGCGGAGCGTATGTTGCTGAAATAATACGTGCAGGGATACAGGCCGTGGATAAAGGTCAGATGGAGGCATCCAGGTCTTTGGGTTTCACCTCGGGTCAATCCATGCGGTATATAATAATTCCGCAGGCGATAAAAAATATTCTTCCCGCCCTGGGTAATGAATTTATTGTAGTTATCAAGGAATCCTCAATCCTTTCGGTAATAGGCATTGTTGATTTGATGAGAAGTGCCGATATTGTAAAGTCAGCTATTTACAGACCTTTTGAACCTTTGTTGGTAGCTGCGGTGATTTATTTCATTCTGACCTTTACACTGTCGAGAGTTTTGGGAATAGCTGAAAGGAGGATGCATACAGGTGATTAAAGTCAAAAATCTGCATAAAAAATTTGGAAAGCTGCATGTTTTACAGGGAATTGATACCCATATTGAAAAGGGAGAGGTGGTTGTGGTAATCGGACCAAGCGGCTCGGGAAAAAGTACTTTCCTGAGATGTCTGAACCTCCTTGAGCAGCCCAGTGATGGTGAGATAATATTTGAAGGTATTAATATAACCGATAAAAGGAATGATATAAACAAACAACGGCAAAAGATGGGGATGGTTTTTCAGAATTTTAATCTTTTTCCACATCTCACCGTACTTGAGAACATAACGTTGGGTCCCAAAAAGCTAAAGGGTGAGACGACGGAGCAGGCCGAAAAAAATGCCGTATCTCTTTTGAAGCGTATAGGTCTTGAAGAAAAGGCAAATAGCTATCCTGCCCAGCTTTCAGGAGGTCAGAAGCAGAGAATCGCAATTGTGCGTGCTCTTGCCATGTCTCCCGATGTTATGCTGTTTGATGAACCGACCTCGGCCCTAGATCCCGAAATGGTGGGAGAAGTTCTGGAGGTTATGAAGGAACTGGCCTCTGAAGGTATGACCATGGTGGTGGTTACACATGAAATGGGTTTTGCGCGTGAGGTCGGTACAAGGGTACTGTTTATGGATGAAGGAAAAATCAAGGAAGAAGCCAGACCTGATGAGATATTTTCCAACCCGAAGCATGAACGTACCAGGGAGTTTTTGAGCAAAGTATTTTAGGAGGATTATGTTTACACTGTTGAAGGGAGCTTCCATATACTCACCGGATTTCCTGGGGAAAAAGGATATTCTGTTTTGTTTTGATAAAATTGCTGCTGTCAAAAACTCAATTGATCCATCGGCACTTGATGACGTTGGAGTTTTTGATTGCAGCAATAAGCTTATTCTGCCGGGTTTTATAGATTTGCATGTTCATATTGCCGGAGGAGGAGGAGAAGGCGGTTTTTCTACAAGGACTCCATCCGCGAAAGCTGAGGAAATCCTTAAGACCGGAGTTACCACGGTTGTTGGAGTTCTGGGGGCCGACGGCGTAACCAGAAGCATTGAAAACTTGTATGCCCAGGCAAAGCAGCTGGAGGCCGCAGGCTTGTCCACATATATGTACACAGGTTCCTATCAGGTACCGGTTGTAACTTTGACCGGAAGCATTCAAAAGGATATTGTTTTTGTGGACAAGATAATAGGTGTGGGAGAGCTTTGCCTTGAAGATCACAGAGCGTTTCAGCCCACTTTTGACGAAATTGCCAGAATAGCTGCTCAAACGAGAAACGGTGCACTGATATCTGGAAAGGCAGGCCTGGTCCATTTCCATATGGGTTTGGGGGAAACAGGGCTGGAATATTTATTCAGGATGATGAATGAAACGCTGATACCAGTATCCCATTTTCTCCCTACTCATGTAAACAGAACAGGCATGCTTTTCGAACAGGCTTGCAGCTATTTGCAAAAAGGCGGATATATAGATCTCACGGCAGGTTTTATTCCCAGCAAGGAAGACCCCGATTGCGTTGCCAGCTATGATGCGCTGAAAAAGCTTGTGGATACCGGGGCGGATATAAGCAGGGTCACAATGAGTTCAGATGCATATGGCAGTGTTCCTGTTTTTGATGGAATGGGAAATGTAATATCCTCAGATACCGCTACCACCAAAATACTCTTTGATGAGATCAAGGTAGCCATAAAAGAGAAAGGAATCCCTATTGAGACAGCCATATCCCTTGTTACAAAAAATTCAGCCGGTGTGCTTAAAATACACAAGCAGAAAGGAAGCCTGGAAATAGGCAAGGACGCCGATTGTGTAATATGTGACAGGGACCTGAATATCGAAACTGTTTTTGCAAAAGGTATAAAATACTCCTAATTGATTTGATTCTATCATATAATTAAAAAGGACAACTGGATAATGGCCTTATGGCTTAAATACTGCTGTTTTATAAAGTGAATGATAGTAATAAAATAAAGGGAGTTGAGTTTGTTGAAGAAGGAAATTCGCAGATCTATTTTAATATTTCTTGCTGTTTTTACAGTATTTGTTTTTGCAGTAATCATATCTGAAAGTATCAATAACAAAAATATAATGAATACATATCCGGACAAGATATCTGTTGCAGTTCCGGATATAGTGTCGGTTTCAAAGCCTTCACAGGAGGCCTTTGATTTCCAGAAAAGCAAGGTTACTACCTGGTTGATAAGGCTGTTTTTAGGTTTCGCAGTACCTGCTTTTTTTCTTTTCTCAAAACTGTCTGCAGGGCTCCGGGATTGGGCTTCACGCAGAACAAAGCGCTGGGTGTCCATGATAATATTGTATTTCATATTGTACTCACTTATAGAAACTCTTATATATTTACCTCTGGATGTATATACCGGCTTTTTCAGAATGCACCGCTATGGCCTTTCCAATCAGACATTGGTACAATGGACAATCGATTTGATAAAAAGCTTTGTGATCAATACTGTTATAACGGCGGTAATAATATGGGTACCATTTCTCATAATAAGGAAATCCCCAAAACGCTGGTGGCTGTACCTTGGACTGGTTTCAATCCCATACCTGATCATAGGCTCCTATGTACAGCCTGTGGTGATTGATCCGGTTTTCAATGAATATAAACAGGTTGAAGATACTCAGCTTTCAAATAAAATCGATAATCTGCTTGCAAAAACACATATCGAAAATTGCCAGGTGCTGCAGGTGGACAAAAGCAAAGAGACCAACCAGATGAATGCCTTTATGACAGGTGTATTCAATACAAAAAGAATCGTATTATGGGATACCACAATTAATTATTTGAATACTGATGAGACTTTAGGGGTAGTGGCCCATGAGATGGGACACTATTTGATGGGTCATGTGTGGAAGTCAATAGTTTTAGGCGGGTTTGGAAGCATTCTGATTCTATACCTTGTCTATAGACTCTCAAACAGGTTTCTTGAAAAATCAAACGGAAGCTGGGGTTTTGGAAAGTTATCCGACATTGCCGCTTTACCGCTTATTATGCTGATGATAAATGTAATGCTTTTTGTTACTTCACCCGTTATCAATGCCTACTCAAGAAGTATAGAAACCGAAGCGGACAGATTTGAACTTGAGCTGACAAAGAATAATTTTTCTACTGCAACCGCAACTGTCAAAATGCATCAACAGAGTCTGGCCATGCCTGAGCCGGGATATATTTACATGCTGTGGAACTATGACCATCCAACTTATAAATTCAGAGTTGATTTTGCAAACGAATATAGGCCCTGGGAAAAAGGGGAGCCGCTTAAATATCAGAAGTATATTAAAAAAAAGTAGTAAAGCCATCCGGAACATTACATCCTTGACAGAATGACTTCTTACTGAAAAGATAGTTTTGATGAGGTTTGCAGGAGTAAACCTCTGAACTAAAAATAAAACGCCGAGGTACCATGATAAAGCAGCTTGGAAGCCAGCTCCGACATAGTTTCTGTGGATTCGGGCATTCCTTCCATCAGCCATTTTTGAATGATGCTTAAAGCACCGGTGGTGACGAAACACTGCAAATACTCCGAAGTTCTCGGGTCGATGCGCCGGTCGCTTTGCAGGGCTGCTAAGGTTTTTTGCTGAGCCAGCCGCATTATTTCTCTTTGCAAGGTAGAATCTCCGTTTTCACTGAGCAATACCTTGAAGAAGGCATCATTTTTTGCTATATAGATTAATATTTGATTCAATACCTGCACAGTCTGTGCTGTCTGCTTTGTAAACTCTTCTTTGGCTATATGCTTTTCCAGCTCCGAAATTACTTCCTGCTCCAACTGTTTCAGCAAATCGTATTGATCGGTGTAATGGGCATAAAAAGTGCTCCTGTTTATATCAGCAGACTCACACAGCATTTTCACCGATATTTTTGAAATGGGATTATTACTCATCAACTCAATCAGGCTTTTTTTGAGTAATATTTTCGTTATCTTAACTCTTTGGTCGGTTTTTTCAGATTTCATGACAACTCCTTATAATTGTGATTTCACTGCAACGAAAGTTCCAGTTCATGAGTTTTTGCAGTAGAATCAATTGTTAATTTTTAATGACTAACCAACACTCTGAATAAATATGTCGGGGTACATTCAATATAAAAAAATTCTGTTGGTTGCAACTCAGCATACTGTAAATTATAATTCAAAGGTGAATGTTATACAACACTATGTTGGACAATTTGTACTAATTTGTATTATTAGAGAGGAGAAACGAAGTTGAGAAAAATTATAAAAGCACGCTATGTAATAGTTATAATATGGCTTATTGCAACTATACTGCTTACGACATTTCAGCCTGATATCAATGCAATACTGCGCTTCAGAGGTCAGCAACCGTTGGGGGAGGACAGTCCTTCGGCAATTGCAAATTCCATCCTGACAAAAATGGATGCCGCAAAAGGCAACAGCGACATTATTGTGTTTTACGATAAAGATAAGATTTCCAATGACGAAATGAAACAAATCGGCGATGGAATAAAAGCAATTGCCGACAGCAGTTCTGCCCTTGGAATCAGTAATATAATCGATCCCTTCAGCAAACCTGAAGCAAAAAGCTCCTTGCTTTCAAAAGACGGTACAACCTTGATGGTAAGCTTCAAGCTTGACAAAGGTTCAAGAGAAGTGGATGACATCCAGAAGGAACTGGATAATAAACTTGCCAATGTTAAGGTTGAGTATTATTTGAGCGGGGAGGATTTTATTAGCAACGATTACCTTAAAATGGCTATAAACGGAGTTGAAAAGAGTGCCGTATTAACAGTCATATTTATTTTGCTGGTACTTATGATAATGTTCAGGTCTGTGGTAACACCTTTGATTTCCTTGATTGGTGTAGCCTTTTCCTACCTGTGTTCAATGGGTATAGCGGCGCAATTGATAGATAAGGCCAATTTCCCTGTAACAAGTCTTACACAGATGCTGCTTGTTTTGATATTGTTCGGAATAGGTACTGATTACAATATACTTTTGTTCAACAGATTTAAAGAGGAAATGTCACAGGGCAATTCTATAGATGATGCAATTGTGAGAACCTATAAGACTGCTGGTAAAACAATTGCCTTCAGCATACTTACAGTATTTATGGCTTTCTTAAGCCTAATTTTTTCAAAGTCTCCCATATATCAATCAGGTGTCGTTGTGGTTATAGGAATATCAATATTACTTTTGGAAATTCTTACTCTGACACCTTTCATGATGAAGGTATTGGGCAACAGGCTGTTTTGGCCCCGCAAAAAAGCCGGTGGTCATGGAGAAAACAAGTTCTGGGCAAAAACCTCCACATTTGCAACAAAATTTCCTGTGCTTTCTATTGTAGTTATCCTGCTAATAATAGGACCGACTGTTTTATTGCATGAGCAAAAGCTCAATGCCAATAACATTGAAGAGCTTGGAGATAAATCACTTTCCTCAAAGGGTTTTAATATTGTTGCGGAACATTTCGGGCAGGGTCAGGCTATGCCTGCAACCATAGTAATTGAGAATGACAAGGCACTTGATAATAATACCTCTCTCGCAATAATTGATAACCTTACCGAAAAAATAAAAAGCATAAAGGGAGTAAAACAGGTTTCCTCTGTTTCTCAACCTGAGGGTAAACAAATAGCAGATTTTTATATCAGCGGACAAATGGGAGCAGTAACTGACGGTATATCAAAAACGCAGGATGGTGTGGGACAAATAAATGACGGCTTAAAGCTGGCTACAGAAAAACTCTCATCAACTGATTTTTCACAGGTCAGCCAGATGGTTGACGGTACCTCAAAGCTTAAGGATGGTGTTGCTGCCTTAAGCAGCGGCTTGCAGCAGATTCAAAAAGGACTTGATGACGGCTCTGACAAATCTCAGAATATAAAAAACGGTATTGTTGCCATACAGACTAATCTTGCTGAAATGAGTGGTGGGTTGGCTGCTCTGGCAGGCAATTATGAAAAAATGCAGGCAGGTTATTCACAGATGGGAACCAATTACCAGCAGATGACTCAAGCGCTGCTAGGTGTTAAGAGCGCCCTGACCCAGCTGCAGTCACTTGTCACAGCCCTGGGAAGCAGTTATTCAGATGCTCAGAGCGATTCAAATTATCTGACCATGAAAGGAACAATTGATCAGTTGGTATTGAGCCTTAAAGATATCACCCCTGAAGGAATTAAAGCTCTGAATGATAATTATAATGCAGCCACTACCGGTTTTGGCAAAGCAAACGAAGGACTGAAACAGATGAGTGGCGGCTTGACCCAGATGGCAGCAGGGCTGAAGCAACTTGAAGGCGGTCTTGGTCAGGCATCCTCAGGTATAGGTACCATAGTAACAAATATGAATAAAGTAACCGATGGACTGGAACAGATGAAATCAGGACAGCAGCAGCTTGCAGACGGACTGAATGGCTTCGGCGCTTTTGGAAGCAAGCTTTCTGAAGTAAACAGCGGCTTACAGCAGATTTCAGACGGACTTGGAAAGACTAACGGTTTCCTTACACAGTTCAATACAAATAAAACCTTCTTTGTTCCGGATGAAGCATTAAACAATCCGGATTTTGCAAAAGTGTTGGATGCTTTCATGAATAAAGACAGAAAAATTACCAAGCTGATGGTAATATTAAATGATGATCCTTATTCACCGGAGGCCTCAGAAACTATTGATAAAATAAGCAATACACTGGACAATTCACTCAAAGGGACAATACTTTCAGCTGCTAAAACGGGAGTGTCGGGAGCAAGTGCAATGGCAAATGACATGAATAAAGGTTTGAACAGTGATCTTAACAGGATGACAGTAATAGTAATTATAGGAATCCTTATAGTGCTGATACTTGTAATAAGATCCTTCTGGGAACCGGTTGTTATAACGGCATCCCTGCTGGGAGCATATTATGCAGCTATGTTTGTACTGAACTTCATATTCCTGAATTTGAAGGGACTAGCAGGTATACAGCCTTTTGTGCCATTCTTCTCCTTCATAATAATCGTTGCGCTGGGAGTAGACTACAGCATATTCCTCATGATGCGTTTTAAGGAATATCCTCATATGTCCCACAAGGAAGCAATTGTTTTAGCTTCAAAACATATCGGAGGAGTAATAATCTCTGCTGTAATCATTCTTGGAGGTACCTTTGCCACACTTATACCATCAGGATTTTCAATTCTGATCCAGTTAGCCGCAGCTGTAATAACAGGTCTTGTAGTACTCAGCTTTATATTGTTACCTGTATTTCTGCCGGCAATGATAGCAATGCAGGGTACTTTAAGCAAATTATTCAATAAAAAAACCATTAATTCAGACTTAAAGGCAGAGTAAGAATAATCCTCAAATATAATAATAAGACTTAATATTAAGGCAGAACACCAATTTCAATTTAAAAAATTGGTGTTCTGCCTTTTAATACTGTAGATATAGCCGGAAGATTTGCAGCCTTGCGGGGTATGCAAACGGAATCCAAACGGAATCCAAACTGGCAGGAAATATGAAGGAAATCATATCCGGAATCAATGCCGTATTGACAGGAAAAATTTTCTTTATTATGATGTGAGGGAATATACAATTTTGGAGGTATAAGGTATGGAATTACTTAAAGGACTTGGAGTTTTGGACACATCATTTTTAATACCTGTAATAGTTGTGGCTGTGATAATATTGATTATTGCAAAGGTTGCTAAAAGTATACTTAAGCTGGCGGTTCTGGCGGCGGTAATTGCAATCGGGGTAATAATATATATGAACCTGCCGAGCTTTACTGTAAATAACGGAACAGCAACCCTTGATTTGTTCGGCAAGCAGCATACTGTCAGCGTGAAGGAGGCCAAAGTTATTACAGAACAAAAGGATGGCGGGACAAAAACCATTTTGGTTTCGGGCAGTACCCGTATAGAACTGCCTTTCAGCAAAAGTTTTGCCGACAAATTTATCACTGAAAAATTAAAGGGAACCAAGTAAATCTTGTATACAATAAACTTTTTTCTTTTTTATAACCCGCATGACAAAAGGATTGTGGGGGTTTGTAAATTATTTCTTATAAAAATTTCTGGTTTGGACCGCTCTTTTGTGGTATAAATAACACATAACAGTTTTGCTCATACTATTCATACTAATTAACTGGAATAATATTTTAAACAAAGAGGTGATTTTCATGGAAGCATGGAGAAATTTTAAGAGTGGCAACTGGTGTGAAGAAATAGATGTAAGGGATTTTATAATTAACAACTATACACCCTATGAAGGAGATTCATCTTTTCTGGAGGGTCCTACCGGGGATACAACCAAGCTGTGGGGACAGGTCAGTGACTTGCTGACAAAGGAAAGGGAAAGCGGAGGAGTTCTTGATGTTGATACAAAAATAATCTCAACTATGACCTCCCATGATCCCGGATATATAAACAAAGATCTCGAGAAGATAGTGGGCCTGCAGACAGATCAGCCGTTAAAGAGAGGCATCATGCCTTTTGGCGGAATCAGAATGGTAATTAAGGGCAGCGAAGCTTACGGCAAGAAAATAGATGACAGTGTGGTAAAGACGTTTACCGAATATAGAAAGACTCATAATGACGGCGTTTACGATGCTTATACTCCTGAGATGATGAGAGCCAAGAAGGCAGGAATTATTACAGGACTTCCCGATGCGTACGGGAGAGGCAGGATTATAGGGGACTATAGAAGAACAGCATTGTATGGTGTTGACAGGCTGATTGAAGAAAAGGAAAAGCAGCTGAAAAGTCTTGAACTTGACTTTATGGATGGTGAGACGATTCAGGAAAGAGAAGAAACCAGAAGCCAGATCAAGGCACTGGAATATCTTAAACAGATGGCTCAGCAATATGGCTGCGATATTTCCAGACCTGCAGAAAATGCTCAGGAAGCTTTCCAATGGCTGTACTTTGCATTCCTCGGAGCAGTAAAGGAACAAAACGGAGCAGCTATGAGTCTTGGAAGAGTGTCAACCTTCCTGGATGTTTATATAGAAAGAGATATAAAGGAAGGAATACTTACCGAACAGAAAGCCCAGGAGTTAATGGACCATTTTGTAATGAAGCTCAGAATGGTTCGCTTCCTCAGAACTCCCGAATATGAAAAATTGTTCTCGGGGGATCCTACATGGGTAACCGAAAGTATTGGAGGAATGGGGCTGGATGGAAGGACTCTTGTAACAAAGAATTCCTTCAGAATGCTTCATACCCTGTATAACCTGGGACACGCTCCCGAGCCCAATATGACGGTTTTATGGTCGGTACATCTGCCGGAAGGCTTTAAGAAATTCTGTGCCGAAACTTCAATAAAAACAAGCTCGATCCAGTACGAGAGCGATGACATAATGAGATATTACTGGGGAGATGATTATGGCATAGCCTGCTGCGTATCTGCCATGAGAATAGGAAAGCAGATGCAGTTCTTCGGTGCCCGCTGCAACATGGCAAAGGCGCTGCTTTATTCCATAAACGGAGGCCGTGATGAAAAATCAGGTGTACAGGTCGGACCGGCGTTGACTCCTGTCGAAAGTGAATACCTGGATTATGATGATGTTATGAAACGTTTCGATGCTGTACTCACATGGGTAGCCAAGCTATATATCAATACTTTGAACATTATTCACTACATGCACGATAAATACGCGTACGAAAGACTTCAGATGGCTCTGCACGATAAGGACATACTCAGAACCATGGCCTGCGGTATTGCCGGATTATCGGTGGTGGCGGATTCTCTCAGTGCCATAAAATATGCCAAAGTAAAGGTAATAAGAAACGAAGAGGGTCTGGCTGTTGATTATGATATCGAAGGCGACTACCCCAAATTCGGAAATAATGACGACCGTGTTGACAATATAGCTGTAATGCTGGTTAAAAGGTTCATGGAGAAGCTTGAAAAGCAAAGAACATACAGGCATTCAGTTCCTACTCTTTCGGTTCTCACTATTACCTCAAACGTTGTTTACGGTGCCAAAACAGGAAATACTCCTGACGGAAGAAAGGCCGGAGAACCTTTCGGACCGGGAGCCAACCCCATGCATGGCAGAGATTTGAACGGAGCACTTGCCGTACTTAAATCCATAGCAAAGCTTCCTTACCAGTTTGCCCAGGACGGTATTTCATACACCTTCTCCATTATTCCGAAAGCATTGGGAAGAGATGGAACAGCAAGGATTGACAATTTATCGGCTCTTCTTGATTCATATTTCAAAGAAGGCGGACATCATATCAATATTAATGTTTTTGAAAGAGAAATGCTGCTGGATGCCATGGAACATCCTGAAAAATATCCGCAGCTCACAATCAGGGTATCAGGGTACGCAGTTAACTATATCAAGCTGACAAGAGAACAGCAGCTCGATGTTAACAACAGGACTATTCACGAGAATATTTAACAGGCGGGTTTGAATGGTGAAGAGCGGCAGACCTTCACCATTCAAACCAGTATTCATAACGGCAAAAAGGGGGTAATATTATGGAGATAAAAGGAAGGGTCCATTCTTTTGAAACATTCGGCACAGTTGACGGACCAGGCATCAGGTTTATAGTTTTTCTCAAGGGCTGTCCTTTACGCTGTAAATATTGCCACAACAGAGATACCTGGAGTTCGGAGGGTGCAAAGCTTTATACTCCGGAAGAGATTGTAAATGAAGTCAACAAGTACAGGAATTTTATCGATTCCTCGGGAGGCGGTATAACCGTGAGCGGCGGGGAACCGTTGATCCAGCCCGAGTTTGTCGGGGAGTTGTTTAAAAAATGCAAGGAGCAGGGGATTCATACAACAGTTGATACTTCCGGGTATGTTAATCTGGAGGATGTAAAAGAGGTACTTGAATACACCGATCTGGTACTGCTGGATCTGAAACACGCTAATGCAGAAAAACACAGGGAGCTGACAGGAGTTGAAAACGGTAGGATAAGACAATTTACGCAATATCTCTCTGACATCAACAAGCCTGTGTGGATCAGATATGTTCTGGTTCCAGGCTATACCAACGATGAGGAAGATCTGACGGCAGCTTATAATTATCTCAGGAATTTTAAAAATATAGAGAAAATAGAAGTACTGCCTTATCATACCCTGGGGAAGGAAAAGTGGGAAAAGCTCTGTCTTGACTACCCGCTTGAAGGGGTTCCCACACCTTCAAAGGAAGAAGTGGAGAAGGCGAAAAATATTTTGACCACCGGCAGGTCAGGACTATCCATATAGGTCACCTTAAATAAAAATATTAACAAATAGTACTAAAGATTCGGAATTTGGGGCAACATATCTAAAGAATCTAATTAGTACTATTTTTTTAAAATTTTTTATAAATGGTGATATACATATATGAATATATGGATTTTTCTCATTATAATCTTATTAACAGCAATATTGGCAGCATTAATCATATGGATAAACAAGCATCCCTCTTTTGAGTTTCAGATAGAGGATGTTGTTTTGTGCAATGATGAACTTGAAAGACATGCCGAAGCCCTGGCAAAATCTCAAACGACGTTAATAAGAAAACGCAGTATAGGCAGGGTCTCAAAACGGATTGAAGCTAAATTCCAAAATATACTGGATACTTATGAAAATCTGAACAGAGATGCTTCTTCTTCCTTTCCCATCCCTCCTGCCGCAGAATGGCTGCTGGACAACTTTTATATTATCGAGGAACAAAAAAGCATTATTGTTAAAGAATTGAATGAAACAAGAAAAGCAGTGCCTGTAATCGCTGAAGGTACTTACAGCGGCTTTCCCAGAATATATTCCATAGCAGTCGAGATTGTTTCCCATGTAGACGGAAATGCAAATGAAAAAACAATCAGAGACTTTATAATGGCATACCAGAGATATACTTTTCTTTCCATTGAAGAGTTGTGGATGCTTACACTTATGGTGAAAGCTGCATTAATGGAGAAGCTTTGGGTGGTATGCGACAAAATGAATTCGACGCGTAGGGATTGGTACAGGGCACAGGAAATAGCCGGTCTGGTGAAAAGGTTTGAACATGACTGTGATGCGTTTAAGGAACAAATTACAGGGCTTGAGGACTTATCTCCTGCATTTGTGGAGTTTCTGATCAGAAAGCTGAGAAAAGAGGGTTCAAAGACCCTCTGGATGATTGATTGCATCGATAGCATACTGGTTCAGAAAAGTGCAAATACAGACAGTTATATCTCTATAGATCATCATAATCAGGCCGTTACCCAGGTTTCTATCGGCAATGTCATCAACAGCCTCCGGTCGCTTGCAGGCTATGACAGTACGGCATTGTTTGAGAATCTCAGTGAAGTGGAGAGGATTTTAAAGCAAGATCCTTCCGGAATTTACAACAGTATGGATTTCAACTCCAGGAATTATTACAGAAATGTTATAGTACAGCTGGCTGAAAAATATAAGACCACCGAAATTAATATTGCAAGATTGAGCTGCGAGTTTGCAAGCGAAGCAAATAGTCAGGAGTATACCGGTGTTCCCCACAATCACGTCGGCTATTATTTAATAGGTAAGGGCCAAAACAGGTTGTACCGTGAATTTAATAAAAAGAGCGGGCAGGAAAACGAATTTACACCTTTTATAAAGAAGCATTCTGTCAAGCTTTATATTGGAGCCGTTGTTGCGTTGGCTTTAATTTTTACGGCAATACCTGTGATTTTCAGCTTAAACCGTGAAACTCCTTTTTCCTGGTTGATTGTAGTTGTCATAGGCATATTGGGTTTGATTCCCGCCGGTGAAATTGCCACAGCCCTGGTTAACAGCTTTCTCAGCAGGATAATTATTCCTGCCCGGTTTCCAAAGCTGGAACTCAGGGAAGGAATTCCAGAGGAGATGTCCGCAATGGTTATTGTTCCGACCCTGGTTCCAAATGTAAAAAGAACCCTTGATTTAATTAACAATCTGGAAGTATTTTATCTGGCCAATAAAGGAAGCAACATATATTTTGCCCTGGTGGGTGACTTTAAGGACACAAATGAAGAATTAATGCCTGAGGATGCAGGGATAATCAGCAGTGCAATTGACAGGATAGAACAGCTTAACAGCAAGTACGGCAGTAAGGACAAACCTGTATTTTATTTCCTGTGCAGAAAAAGACAATTCAATGAAAAACAGCAAAAGTGGATGGGTTGGGAGAGAAAAAGAGGAGCAATCATCGAATTTAACAGAGTACTGCGCGGAGACAGAAATACTAGCTACGTATTTAACAGCTGCGAACTTGAAGAAATTCCTCAGGTCAAATATGTCATAACCCTGGATGCGGATACTCAACTGCCTCTGGAGGCTGCCCGGCAGTTGGTGGGGACAATTGCACATCCTATGAACAGAGCTGTTTTTGATGCTCAAAAGGGTATCGTAACTGAAGGTTATGGTATTCTGCAGCCTAGAATTGATGTCAATATAGAAAGTGCCGGTTCATCGGCTTTTACCAGAATATTTGCCGGTCAGGGCGGTATTGATCCATACACCACAACTGTTTCCGATGTATATCAGGACGCCTTCGGAGAAGGTATTTTCACAGGTAAGGGCATATATGATGTGGATATTTTTCAACAGGCACTGGACGGAGTTATTCCCGAGAATACCGTACTCAGTCACGATCTTTTGGAGGGCAGCTATCTGAGAACCGGACTTGTCACAGATATTGAGCTGATAGACGGATACCCTGCAAAGTATAATTCCTTCATGATGAGACTTCACAGGTGGACAAGAGGGGATTGGCAGCTGCTGCCCTGGATTTTCGGCAAAAATCAGCTGTCGCTGCTTTCAAAATGGAAGATGTTTGATAACTTGAGAAGAAGTCTTGTATATCCGGTAATGGCGGTTATAATACTGTCAAGTCTGCTTTTGCTGCCCAAAAGCAGCAGCGGCTGGATCTGGTTGGGCATATTTTCCTTATGTGCGCCAATATTGAGCTATTTTGTATATCTGATTTTTGTAGGTGACTACAGAATTTATGTTGCAAAAAGAAGTGCCACAATAATTACAGGCCTGAATGCCATACTGCTTCAGGTTGGCCTGATGCTGACCTTTGCCCCGTACCAGGCTTTTTTGATGGCCAACGCAATTATCAAAACGCTTGGCAGAGTTCTTGCCACAAAGAAAAACCTGCTGGAATGGGTAACCGCTGCCGATATGGAATTGGCACTAAAGAATGATCTGCCAAGCTATTACAGAAGAATGTGGTTTGCACCTATATACGGTGCCGTTGTGCTGACGGCTGTGAGATATATGTATCAAGGGTATTTTCCGCTGGCCTTCGCAGTATTTATACTGTGGCTGCTTTCACCATGGGCAGCGTTTTATATAAGCAAACCGTCGGGTAATGAAAGGGTGAACCTTCCCGATGAATATATCACTGAACTCAGATTACTGGCAAGAAAAACCTGGTGTTATTTCGATGAATTTGCCGGTCCTGAGGAAAATTTCCTTCCGGCTGATAATTATCAGGAAGAGCCGTATAAGGGGGCAGCGCACCGTACATCTCCGACAAATATCGGGTTAATGATGGTTTCCCACCTTGCAGCCAGAGATTTCGGGTATATTAATTCGATTGACTTACTGCAAAGGATTACCCATACTGTTGATACAATTGAAAAAATGCAGAAGTGGAACGGCCACCTTTATAATTGGTATAATACTGTCAATCTTGAGGTACTGCGCCCCAAATTTGTCTCTACCGTAGACAGCGGAAATTTTGCCGGATATTTGATGGTACTTGATGAGGGACTGGGGCAGTACGGGCATAAACCCATATATGAAGCCGTGCATATGGAGGCTTTTCTGGACTTGCTTGAACTTTGCAACTGTGAGCTCAACAGGGATAAACCTTATTTTGAAACGGAAGTTCTGAAAAAATTGGTGTTTGATAATCAAAAAGCACCGGATGAATCTCAAACAGAGGAAAGGAAGGGGCTTGAAAGAGGTTTTGGACAGTTAGGAAAAACACTTGCAAAATACCTTTCAGAGCTGGATGAAGAAAGCAAAAGGGGTTATTGGGTCAGGAAGCTGATGGGGGCACTGGAGATATACCAGGCTTTGCATCTGGAATTTGGTGAAGAGATTTTTAATGATTTTAATAATATAGAAGAATTAAAGGTTCAACTGGAGGAATTAAGAAAAAGAATTGGGGCTTTAATTGACGGAATGCATTTTAAAAGCCTGTATGACCCAAGGCGGAATTTATTTGCAATAGGTTTTGATGTTGAAGAAGGACATCCCAGTAAATCCTATTACGATTTATTTGCGTCAGAGGCCAGGCAGACCAGCCTTATTGCAATAGCAAAAGGAGAGGTGGAAAAACAGCATTGGTTCAAGCTGGGCAGGAAATTGACCCGCGTTGACGGAGAAAGGGGACTTGTATCCTGGACGGGTACCATGTTTGAGTACCTGATGCCAAGGCTGGTTATAAAGAGTTATAGGAATACATTGATTGAGAAGACCTATAACTTCGTAGTCAATACTCAGATAAAATACGGCCAGAGCAAGAATGTTCCGTGGGGTATCTCAGAATCCTGCTATCATGCGTTTGATATAGCTTTAAACTATCAGTACAGGGCGTTTGGAGTTCCTCATCTCGGACTGAAGCGGGGGCTGGTCAATGACCTGGTAATAGCTCCATATGCTACCGTAATGGCAATTGATATAGCTCCAAGGCAATGCTGGGAGAATATAGAAAGGCTCAGACAATTTGGAGCAGAGGGCCGGTTTGGACTTTATGAGGCTCTGGATTTTACCGAGTCAAGGCTGAATGAGGGACAAAAGTGTGCAATTGTTAAGAGCTACATGGTTCATCATCAGGGAATGAGCATGCTGGCCCTGGTTAATTTCTTCAGGCAGGACATAATGCAGCAGAGGTTTCATGCAAATCCCCAGATAAAAGCAGTGGATTCATTGATTCAGGAGAAATTCCCTGCACATGTGATGATTTCCAAGGAGCACAGGGAAAAACCCATGTTCACTTACAGAAAGCAGGCAAATTCCGAGGAAACAGTACTCCGCAGCTTTACCAGACTTGAGCCTGTGCCAAACCTGCATCTTTTGACCAACGGCAGTTATAATGTGCTGCTCACCGACAGGGGCAGCGGGTCGGCACGGTGTCATTCCCTGTCTGTATACAGGTGGTCCGGTGACTATATGGCCAGCAGCGGTGCATTTATTTATCTGAGGAATGTAAATTCCAACGATTTCTGGTCAACAACATTTAATCCTACCAATAGTGCACCTGAAACCTACAAGGTTATATTCTCGCCTCATAAGGCAGAATATATCAGGAGAGAGGGGAACATAGAGACAAATACCGAGGTGCTGGTAAGCGCAGAGGATAATACCGAAATCAGAAGGGTCAGTATTCATAACCACAGCGGGTCAAAAAGGACTGTTGAACTGACAAGCTATATGGAAGTGGTATTGACCCAGCCTGAGTCGGATAGTGCCCATCCCGCTTTCAGCAAACTGTTCGTCAAGACTGAATATATAAATGAATATAACGGGCTTTTAGCTATGAGAAGGAAGCGTGATGATGTCAAGCAAACCGTTTGGGGTTATCACACAGTATCAACAAACGGTGTTATGGAGGGAAATATAGAATTTGAGACCGACCGTGCACAGTTTATAGGTAGAAACAGAAGTCTTGCATTTCCAAGGGCAATGGATCCGGATCAGCCCCTGACAAACTCGGTAGGTTCGGTGCTTGACCCGGTTTTCAGCCTTAGAATAAGAGTTTGCATTGATCCGGGAGAATCTGCAGTCGTCAACTTTGCAATAGGTACTTGTGATACCAGACGTGCCGCCCTGGACATGCTTGAAAAGTACAGTGACATCAGCGCTGCCGACAGAGTAATTGAAATGGCGTGGACAAGGAGCGTCGTTGAGGCCGGCTTCATAAATATAGGCGGCAACGATGAACGGGCTTATTTTAAGCTGCTTCCAAAGCTTTTATATGGTATCGACAGGAGAATCCAGGCTCAATATATTGCCAGGAATGACCTTAGCCAGTCTGACCTGTGGCCTTTCGGCATTTCGGGTGATCTGCCCATATTACTTGTGACGGTGCAAAGCCGGGATAGCTTTGAGGAGATACGCTGGGCCCTGAAATTGCACGACTTTATGAGATTGAAGGGTATAAGCTTTGATCTTGTGATCCTCATTACAGATGAAGAATCGTATATACAGCCCCTTTTAGAAATGATCAGGGATCTGGCTGTTTCAGGCCGTTCCTGTGATCTGATGGATAGAAGAGGCGGAATATTTATCAGAAATACAAGGCAGATGGCACCGGGGCAGAGAAATTTGCTTTTTGCGTGTGCAAAGTTAATAATAAATGCCGACAACGGAGTAGCGGATTTTATAGACGAAGCTCTGGATTCGGATGAAATCATTCAGGCCGTAAAGGCAAACAGACGCGGGGAAATCGCAAAATATGCAGTAAAATCAGCCGCAAGTGAATTTGCCCGGGAGCTTGCGCATATAGAAATCCAGACCGGTGGAACTCAGGCCGATGACTCACAGGCCGGTGAACACGATATTGTTCATATAACAGACAAGTTGAGCTTTTTCAACGGAATCGGAGGTTTCACCGAAAATGGAGAAGAGTATGTGATTTGTCTCAAGGCAGGGGAGACAACACCGGCCCCCTGGTCAAACGTCATAGCCAACGACAGCTTCGGCTTCATATGTACTGAGTCCGGAGGGGGCTATACCTGGAATCAGAACAGCAGCCAGAACAAACTGACGACATGGTCCAACGACCCCGTTCTTGACCCGCCTTCGGAAATCATATACCTGCACAAGTTTGGAAGTGACGAGGTATGGAGCTGTACGCCGCTGCCCGTGAGACAAAAAAATGCATATATAATACGTCACGGCTTCGGATATACCTCCTATTCACAGAAAAGCCACGGCCTGGAGCAGGAGCTGATACAATTTACAGCTGCCGAAGCTCCTGTGAAAATCAGCATATTGGAGCTGAAAAATATTTCCGGGGCAGAGACGGTTGTGGATGCGGCTTATTATTTAAAGCCGGTGCTTGGAAGCGAGCCGTTCCAAACAGCCCCCTATATTGTTACCGGATTTGATGATGAACTGGCCTCGGTATTGATAAATAATGTGTATAGCTCCGACTTTAAAGGTTTAAGTGCTTTTTTGAGCTGCTCCGAAAACCAGCTCAGCTATACGGGGAACAGACTGGAATTTACGGGCGAAAAGATGGATTTATCAAGGCCGGAAGGAATGATAAACGGGTTAAAAGGGACGGTTGGAGCGGGACTTGATCCCTGTGCGGTTATAAAGACCCGGATTCATATTTTACCAGGAGAGACCAGGCACATTGTTTTCCTTTTCGGGCAGGACAGGACTGAACAGTTAAAAGGACTGATTAATAATTTTAGATCTGAAAAGCAGGCCCTTGCCGAGTTAGACAGGGTCAGGAAAAACTGGATAAGCAGACTTAGGCAGATACAGGTTGACACTCCGGACAAAACGGTAAATATCATGCTTAACGGCTGGCTTCAATATCAGGTGCTTTCCTGCAGAATATGGGCAAGATCGGGCTATTATCAGGCTGGCGGAGCTTTCGGGTTCAGGGATCAACTCCAGGATGTAATGGCCGTGGTTTACACCATGCCCGACATAACAAAGAAACAGATTTTACTGCATTGCAGGCACCAGTTTATTGAAGGCGATGTCCAGCACTGGTGGCATGAGCAAAAAATTAACGGTATCAGAACCAGATATTCGGATGACTTACTGTGGCTGCCTTATGTGACATGTGATTATATCAATGCTACAGGTGATTATGAAATTTTAAATATGATTGAACCATATTTGAGTTCTCCTCTTCTGGGAGAGAATGAGCACGAGAGATATGAAATACCATCTGTAGCAGAGGAGCGGGGAAACGTATACCAGCACTGTATCAAAGCCATTGAAAAGGGACTGGCTTTTGGTCCCCATGGTATTCCGCTGATAGGAGGCGGAGACTGGAATGACGGCATGAATTTGATTGGTGTCAACGGCAAGGGAGAGAGCGTTTGGCTTGGCTGGTTCCTGTATTGTGTTTTGCAGCGTATGATACCTGTATGCAGGTATATGGGAGATGAAGGCAGGGCGGAAGAATACAGGGAAAAAGCTGAAAAAATAATTGAAGCGCTGGAAAAAGAAGCCTGGGACGGGAGCTGGTACAGGAGAGCTTATTTTGATGATGGTTCGCCTTTAGGCTCTATCCGGAATGATGAGGGCAAAATAGATTCCCTTTCACAATCCTGGGCTGCCATATCGGCAGCTGCCAGGGAGAGCAGAGTGGAAGAAGCCATGAGTGCCGTAGAGAAGTACTTGATAGATAGGAAAAACGGTCTTATCAAGCTGCTCACTCCGCCTTTTTATGACGGTGAACTGAATCCAGGATATATAAAAGGCTACCTGCCCGGGGTCAGAGAAAACGGAGGCCAGTACACCCATGCCGCTACCTGGGTAATATATGCGTTTTCAAGACTTGGAAACGGAGAACAGGCCTGGGATCTGTTTGATATGATCAATCCCATCAACCATTCCAGGACAGGAATGGAACGGATGACTTACAAGGTAGAGCCATATGTCATGGCTGCCGACGTGTATGCCGTTTATCCAAATGAGGGGAGAGGCGGCTGGACCTGGTATACCGGAGCGGCAGGCTGGATGTACCGTATTGGCATAGAGCATATTTTAGGAATTAAGAAGCAGGAGAATTATTTGGTGATTGACCCGTGCATTCCCAAAAAAATGAACGAATATACTGTGAAATATACTTTTGGAACTGCTGTATACGAAATAACCGTAAAGAACGAGAGTCATCACAATACAAATGTAAAAAAAATAACTTCCGACGGAATAACTGCCGAAGGAAACAGATTTGAACTGATTGACGACGGAAAAGTTCATAAGATAGAAGCTTATTTGTAGAAAATGTATTAAAGAAACGGTATGGGAGCCTTAATTGTCCCTGTACCGTTTTTTAGTATGGGGTTTATTAGTGCGAGCTCTATTTAAAGCAGGGGTAATATCTTCCGAAGACGCAGAAAAAATATGTAGTATGTGTTGTCTGGTTGACTCGTTTTCTTGAAAATATATGTAATACTTTGTTAATACATATGAAAGTATGCAAAAATATAACTTGGGAAGGTTTTGAGATAATTAAATATATTCCTTGTTTAATTTGACAAATAGATTATTAAATTATATTATTATTCATAAGAAATTATTTGGGGAAAGGGCCGATTAACATTATGAAAGTACCGAAAATATTAGTTGTTGGAAGCCTTGCAATGGATATGGTGTATAGTACTTCAAAGGTTCCGGGTGAAGGTGAAACTGTAAAGAATGGTCTCTCCTTTCTATTGGCACCGGGAGGAAAAGGTGCTAATCAGGCGGTTCAATCTGCTAAGCTTGGTGTAAACGTTACCATGATTGGCAAGGTTGGAAATGATATGCTTGGTGATCAACTTGTGAAAACGATTCAAGATGCAGGTATTGATTCTGACGGCATTTTGAGAGACGAGACCTGCCCGTCGGCTGTAAGCTGCATAATATTAGAGGTTATTCCAGGCAAAAAGAGTCAGAACAGAATTTTAGTGGTGCCGGGTGCAAATATGAGTTTAACTGTAGAAGATGTCTATTTTTTAAAAGAACAAATTTCAAATTTTGACCTTGTAATTTTACAGCTTGAAATTCCTCTGGAGGTCAACCGTAAAATTATTGAATTTGCTTATGCCAAGGGAATACCTGTTATGTTGAATTCAGCTCCGTATGAATCTTTGGACGATGATATTCTCTCCAAATTGACTTATATATCTCCAAATGAATATGAAGCATATGGTCTTACGGGAATTAAATTTATATCTGAGGATGGTTCGGTTGATACCGAAAAGCTGATGCTGGCTGCACAGGTTTTATTGAACAAAGGCGTTAAGAATGTAATTATTACCCTGGGAAGCAACGGAGCAGCTTTTATGAATAAGGATACTTTCATATTCAGGCCCTGCGTGGATACAGTTGAAGTTATTGATCCGACTGCGGCAGGGGATTCCTTTACAGGAGCATTCTGTTCGGCTGTATGTATGGGTATGAATGCGGAGGAAGCCCTTGATTTTGCAAGTTATACTGCTGCCCTTACTGTTTCGCGAATGGGGGCCATTACATCCCTGCCAACCATGGAAGAGGTAAAAGGTCTGATAATGAAAGACAATTACAGCAGTATTTAAGGAGGTGATTTTGTGGGGGAATCATTGGATTCAATAATAAAAACATTTTTAAACATTACCCTTGAAGAGATTAATTCCTTAAAAAGTGAAATCAGTGTAAAAATGTATGAAAAGGCAATTAACTGGTGATGGAGGCGGAAGAAGACGGAAATAGAGTGCACATAACCGGTATAGGAAAGCCGGGTCATGTTGCGGCATATATTGCTTCTTTGCTTTCTTCTACCGGAACACCGGCTTATGAGCTGCATGGCACAGAAGCGGTTCATGGTTCGGCAGGGCAGGTAAAACCAGGGGATGTTGTCATAGCCATATCCAATAGCGGAGAAACGGCTGAAATGAAAGCAACGGTTACAACATTAAAGAACAATGGAGCTAAGATAATTGCAGTGACTGGAAAGAGAGAATCCTGGCTGGCAAAAAAAGGTGATGCTTATCTCTGCGCGGGTGTCCAAAATGAAGGTGATCCACTGAATAGAGTACCCCGGGCTTCCATACTTGCTGAGGTTTTTGTCCTGCAGATACTGAGTCTGTTGCTGCAATGCAAAAAAAGGGAATAACCCCCCAGCAATACGTCAGGTGGCATCCGGGAGGAAGCCTTGGCAAGCTGCGGTAACCTTTCCGGGATTTAATTAAGACGCTAATATTATAATTGATAACTTATCCCGCCTACTTAGGGCCGGAACAAGAGTTTCTCATTATAATATCAGCATCAAACACAAATTTTTGAGGTACCCAGTCTTTTGGGTTTTTTATCCTGTTAATAAGAAGTTCGGCAGCTTTTATTCCCAGTTCAACAGGTCGTTGATTTATAACTGTCATGTCAGGGTTTAAAATAGGATGATATTTAAATACACCGAAAGCGCAAACAGACATTTCATCAGGGATGCTTATGTTCATCTCATTTAAAGCAGCCACTGCCCCCAATGCCATCAGATTGTTGACCGAAAAAATGGCTGTAGGCTTCAAAGGCTGCATTATCAGCCTCTTTGTCAACTCATAGCCCGATTCGAATTTATAGTTTCCATATAGTATATAATTTTCATCCACATCCATACCATTATGCTCGTGGGCATTGATGTAACCACGCAGTCTGTCATTTATGAGTACGGGATTTTGTTGGCTGCATAGTATGGCTATTTTTTTATGGCCAAGTGAAATAAGATAATTTATCATTTGATATGACCCGGTAAAATTATCATTAAGAACAGAATCTATTATTATATTGTCATCGGTGTTGCAGAAGTCCCTGTCCATTAATACAATAGGAAGCCCATTACCATGGATTTTAAGCAGTTTTTCATTCCTGCCGGCAGAAGCAATTATAATGCCGTCGACTCTTTTGGAGACCAGTACGTCAAGAATCTTGTTCTCATTGTCAAGATTCTCGTCACTGCTTAAAATAATAGGTTGATAATTGTGTGCAATAACAATGTCGCTTATGGCTTTTACAGTATCCATAAAAGATACATTTGACAAATCGGGTATTACAATACCTATTGTTTTAGTTCTGGTTCTTTTAAGACTTTGAGCAACATTATTGGGGATGAAATCCAGTTCCTCAATAACATCACTGATTTTTTTCTGTATTTCTTTGCTGACATAACCGCTGCTATTTAAATACCGTGAAACTGTAGCTGTCGAAACACCTGCTTTGCTGGCAACATCTTTTATAGTAGGGTTTTTCATTCTTATATGCTCCTCGCTAATGTATGAATATTTTAAAAGTATATTTTACTTCTTGGATTTGTATGAAACCCAATGGCGATTACATTCTTTGAATATGTATACGGTTTCATAACTCATAAAAAGTATACTATATGCATAAAAACATATCAATAAAAAATAGTTATAAAAACCGTTACACATTTTATACTGTTATGATGCATTGGGTGTAACGGTTTCATATTATTGTTTAATAAACATGGAATTTTCACACTTTTTAATAGCATATTATAAACCAAATACATATTAATTATAAATATTGTATAAATATTTTGCAAAAGGTATTGCGTTTATTAGTTATATATGCTAAATTATATACATAAATATGAAAACGATTACACAAATCAATATTTAATCTTAACAACCGAACAACTTAGCATAAATCGGGACAGTCAATATATTCAAATTAAAGAGAAAAGTCAGCATGTTTTTTCAGAAGATATGAAATTATGTGTCATATGTTTAATGGTATGTAAATAGTTTCATGATGGTTGGCAACTTAAGTCTTAATGTATATAAAATGTTCGTTATTTCAATAAAAACATAAAATAAAAATGGAGGCTGGATTCATGAAGAAACTTTTTGGGGTAATAACAGCAATGGTAACACCTTTTGATAAAAATCAAAAGGTTGATGCAAACGCAATCAGAAAGCATGTTGATTTTCTGATTGATGGGGGAGTGAACTGTCTTTATCCGCTGGGGACAACAGGCGAAATGGATCTTATGACTGTTGAAGAAAGAAAGCTGGTGGCAGAAACAGTTATATCACAAAATAATAAACGGATTACCGCCTATATTCATGTAGGTGCCATGGCCCAAACCGAAACAGTTGAACTTGCCAGACATGCCTTTGATATAGGTGCTGATGGAATCGGAGTTGTAACTCCTGCATATTTTAAGGTTACAGACAGGGAATTGGAAGAATATTATGTTGCAGTTGCAAATAGCGTTCCTGATAATTTTCCGGTCTATGCCTACAATATTCCTCAGCTGTCGGGCAATGATCTTAAACCTGAGGTTATTGAAAGAATGGTAAAGAGAGCACCAAATATAATAGGTATAAAATATAGTCTGCCAGATATGAACAGAACAGTACATTATGGAAGGATAAACAATAATAATTTTTCTGTGGTACAGGGAGCGGATACTCTGATGTTTGCAGCACTGATGCTTGGTTGTGACGGAATAGTATCAGGCTGCTCCAGCGTATTCCCAGAAGCTTTTTCCAGAGTGTACAAGGCTTTCACCGAAGGACAGTATCAGGAGGCTGCCAGACTTCAAAAAATTGCAACATATGCTGCAGAGACAATCAAGTGCGGTTCAAACATGTCTTACTTCAAAGAAGGTTTGAAGATAAGAGGCATTGACATGGGCACAATGAGAAAGCCATTGCTGGATATATCTTCGCAGGAGCTGGAAGTATTCACAAAGGACTTCAAAAAATGTCTTGAGCTGGTAAAATAGTCACTTTAATTTTATATGAACCCATGCGTTATAAGGAGAGAGAATCCATGTACAAGTTATTTTTTGGAGGCTACAACTATTCTCAAAACTGTCCCGAGTCAAAAGCATATCTTGAGCAGAAGGGATTTGAAGTAATCGAGAATCCTTATCAGCGACCTTATACCAGGGACGAGCTTTTGGAAATAGTAGAGGACCTGGATGCTGTCATAACAGGGATGGACGAATGGAATGAGGAACTTTTTAAAAGAGGCCGAAAATTAAAATCCATTGCTAAGTTTGGAATCGGTGTAGATAACATTGATTTGATGAAAGCGAAGGAATACGGAATAAAGGTCAGTAATGCACCTGCCTCAACAAATGCTGTAGCCGAGCTGGTAATAGGGTTAATTATTAATATGAAAAGGAATATTGTAAAAGGGGACAGGCTATGTAAAACAGGTAAATGGGACAGAATCGCAGGCAGTGAAATATCCGGAAAGAATATAGGACTGATTGGTTTTGGAAAAATCCCCAGGCTTGTTGCCAAAAAGCTGTATGGCTTCGATGCCAATATTTTTGCATTTGATAAATATCCGGATTACCAATGGGCAGAAAAATATAATGTTCAAATCTCCGGCTTTAATGAACTGATAGAAAAATGTGATATTATAAGTCTTCATTTGCCCAGGCTGGAAGAGACCAATCACATAATAAATGCCGGAACAATTTCTAAAATGAAGGATGGAGCCTTTTTTATAAATACCAGCCGCGGTGCGCTGGTAGATGAGGAGGCATTGTATGAAGCCCTGATAAATAAAAAGCTCTCTGGTGCTGCATCAGACGTTTTTGAGAAAGAGCCGCCTTTATCGGATAATAAACTTTTCGCATTGGAAAATTTCATTTGTACTCCGCACTGGGGCAGCGATACCATTGAGACCATAAAAATGGTAGGTGAAATCACGGCCAAGGCTACCGTAGATGTTGTCTGCAACGGTAGGGATCCTGAAAATTATGTAAACAAATAAACACAAAATTTCTAATTTAAATTATTTATCCGACAGTTCCAAAATTCAGGTTAAAAAGGAGGTATTCAATTGAAAAAAATAATAAATTCTCCTGAGAATTTTGTAAATGAAATGCTTGAGGGTATTTATTCAGCTCATCCCGAGATGGTTAAGCCTGTTGCGGAGGATATGAGATGCTTTGTTTCTGCAAAAAAAGCTGATGGCAAGGTAGGTATAGCCACAGGAGGAGGTTCGGGCCATCTGCCTCTGTTTCTGGGATATGTAGGAGAGGGAATGCTGGATGGATGTGCCGTAGGAGATGTATTTCAATCTCCAAGTCCGGAGCAAATCCTGGAGGTTACCAGGGAAATCAGTTCAGGAGCAGGTGTTTTGTATATTTACGGCAATTACAATGGAGATATTTTTAATTTCGACATGGCTGCCGATATGGCTGATTTTGAAGCAGGTATAAAAGTTGAAACCGTAGTGGCAGGAGAGGATGTTGCTTCAGCCCGACCTTCGGCACCGGGACAGAGAAATACGCGCAGAGGTGTGGCAGGTATATTTTTCGTATATAAATGTGCCGGTGCAGCGGCGGCTGAAATGATGAGTCTTCCAGAAGTAAAGCGTATTGCCGAAAAAGTATGTGAAAATGTCAGAACGATGGGGGTAGCACTTTCTCCATGTACCGTACCGAGAGTTGGCCGGCCAAGCTTTGAACTGGGTGAAAACGAAATGGAAATAGGAATGGGAATACATGGAGAGCCTGGAATCCGCAGGGGCAAACTTCTTTCAGCTGATGCAATAGTTGATGAAATGCTTAAACCGATTATAGATGATATACCCTATACAGCCGGAGATGAAGTGGCGGTATTGATAAACGGTTTGGGGGCAACGCCTCTTGAGGAGCAATATATTATGTACAGGCGGGTTTCCCAGATACTTAAGGAAAAGGATATTTCGGTATACAGGGCTTTTGTGGGTGAATATGCTACTTCAATGGAAATGGCCGGAGCCTCAATAACCTTATTCAGACTGGATGCGGAGCTTAAAAGACTTTTGGCTGCTCCCGCAAATACACCGTTTTTCAAACAAATGCAATTACAAGACTAATTAACCTGCTTTTATAGCTGGATTTACAGTTTATGGAAAAAGGATTGGAAGAAACTGAAAAAATTGTAAAGGGGGACCGAGCCCATGCAAAACTTTCATCAGGTTTTTTGCAAGATGTGGTCATGGGCATAATTATGATCAGATGCAATGAAATTAAAAAGCTTTTTGAACAATGGAGCATAATAATGCTCAGCAATCGGGAATACCTGATCGAAATTGACAGTGTTGCCGGAGACGGTGATTTAGGGTTGACTATGAGCGATGGCTTTAAGGCGGCTTATCTTGCTGTTGCGGATTCAGATGCAACTGATATCGGTAAAATGTTTTATAATGCAGGAAAGATAATGTCCTCAGCTGTTCCTTCTACTATGGGTACCTTGATGGCCTCGGGTTTGATGCAGGCAGGAAAGGCATTAAAAGGAGAAGCTGTATTGTCACCTGATGGTATTGTACAACTTTTTGAAGCATACAAGCAGGGGGTGGAATTTAGGGGCAAGGCAAAAGTCGGGGAAAAAACATTTCTTGACGGCTTAGCACCTGCAGTAGATTCTCTCAGGGAGGATATGCCAAAGGGTATAGCATTGTTAGAAGCTGCGCAGAATGCTGTAAAAGCGTCGGAAAGAGGCAGTGAACTGACAAAAACCATGATTGCCGTACATGGCAGGGCAGCAACCCGTGGAGAAAACTCAAGGGAATTGCTGGATGCAGGTTCGGTAGTAGCTGTTCTTATAATGAAAGGCTTTCTTGAATTTGTAAAGTTAATAGAAAGCAAAGTCTAGCAACAGAAGCAGTTCAACGGTTTTACCTGTCTTATTGTACGGAATTTCATGGAAAATGTAGCATACCTGTTTATGCATACATAAAAGGAAGGCAAAATATATTTAAAGGTTACTGAGGTATACTAAAATTAAAAAAATATTGCCTGCAATATCTTTAAAAATATATGCCTTCTCAATAAAAAATTAGAGGAGGAATTCATTTATGAGATCTACAAAAAGATTAATCTGCATGGTACTGTTAATTGCAATGCTTGTTTCACTGGTTACTGCCTGCGGCAGCGAAAAACCTGCTGCCAATTCAACAACTGCTGGTTCAGCATCTGCAAGTTCTTCCACGGCAGAAAGCAGTGGCAGTACAGCAAAACCTTTTGCCGATGCAAAGATTAACTACATTGGTTTTGGTGCAATGTGGACCAATGAGATCGTAGCCAGTCTGGACAAGTTTAAAGAAGAGACCGGTATTACGGTTAACTTTCAGCAGCTTGCAAATGACCAGTTGAGCAACAAGATTGCCGTTAGTTCGGCAGCGGGCGGAAGTGATCTTGATGTTATAGCTTTCAGGCCGTTGCAGGAGACACTTATGTTCACCAATAACGGGTGGGTAGAGCCTTTGGATGGTTACATTTCTAAATCTGCTGACTTTGATATTAATGATTTTTTTGAATCAGGTAAAGACATATGTGCCGTTGACGGAAAAATGTATGGAATACCGCTGATGACCGAAAGAGAAATAGTATTTTATAATAAGGAAATGTTTACCCAAGCCGGAATAACAAGTGTTCCGAAAACAATGGACGAACTGATGGAGGCAGCAAAGAAACTGAATAATCCTGACAAGGGTATAGCCGGTATAGCTATCAGAGGTAAAGGCTCAGATGCCGTAACTCAATTTTCAGGCTTCCTGCGTGCTTTTGGCGGGGACTTCATTGTTGATGGGAAGGCAGCAATAAATACACCGGAAGCAATTAAAGCTTTTCAGTTTTACGGAGATTTGCTGAAGAATTACGGTCCTGCTGGTGTAGCCAATATGGGCTGGACTGAAACTCAATCCCTGTTTACACAGGGCAAGGCAGCCATGAGAATTGATGCCGACAGTCAATATGGATTTGCACTGGATCCAAAAAGCTCTCTTGTAGCTGATAAGGTAGGATATTTTGTATTGCCGGCAGGTCCTGCAGGAGCGAAACCGTTTAATATAGTCGCTTGGGCATTAGGGATCAGCAGCGGGTCAAAAAATAAGGATGCATCTTGGGAATTCATAAAGTGGTCATTGGGCAAGGAAATGGATGTCAAAACTGCTCTTGCAGGAAATCCAAGTACACGTAACTCAACCTGGACGAATAAAGATGCAAATAAGAACTTCCCGGCCGAACTTGTTGAAGTTATAAACCAGACCAACCCAATTGGTATCGGTACCGACAGACCGTTTATGATTAATGTAGGAGAAGCAAGAACAGTAATAGGTAATGTTATAACCGGCGCCATATTGGGTAAGGATGTGACCGAAATGGCCAGCAAAGCCAATGTAGATTTTCAGAAATTGCTTGACAAGGAAGTAAAAAAATAAATTCACACAAAAATTGATTATATAAATAATGGGGTAGTAACTGCAAGCACAATATCAGGTACTACCCCAAAATTTCAATGACAGGAGGGTGATATAATGCTTTTGAAATGGGTTGATAAAAATCTTAAATACATTTTTACACTTCCGACAATAATATTTGTTTTAGCTATGATACTTTTTCCGCTTGGATATACTCTGGTTCTGAGTTTTTTTGAATGGGGCATGTCCAATAGTGTACCTATGAAGTTTATTGGTCTGGAAAATTACACAAGTTTATTTACTGATGACAGATTTCTGCCTGCGGTTGGAAGAACCTTTTACTTTTCGGCTATAGCTCTGCTTTTTGAAGTGATACTGGGAGTTTCCATAGCTTTGTTCCTGAATAGGGAAATGGTTGGAAAAAATATAATAAAAACTGCCTTCCTGCTGCCAATGGTGGCCACTCCTGTTGCTGTAGGCCTTGTGTGGACTTTAATATACGAACCTACCATAGGAATTGCCAATGTTATAGTGAAAGCCGTGGGACTGAAACCTCTGGTCTGGCTTGGGTCGCCTGATACAGCCCTGGCGTCGCTGATGCTGGTGGACATATGGCAGTGGACACCGATGGTAATGCTGGTGGTACTGGCGGGGATATCTTCATTGTCAACCGAACCTTTTGAATCGGCTATGGTGGATGGAGCAACAAAATGGCAAACCTTATGGAAGGTAACTCTTCCGCTTTTAAGGCCAACTATTTTTACGGCAATTCTTTTAAGACTTATTGATGTTCTGAAAACTTTTGATATCATATATGCAACAACGCAGGGGGGGCCGGGTTTTGCGACCGAAACAATGAATATTTTGTCTTTCAGGCATGCCTTTGAGTATTTTCAGTTTGGTAAAGCCTCTGCGACATTGGTAGTATTTTTTGTAATTGTATTATCTATAGCTGCCATTTTTATTAAGCTAAAAAATAAAGTGGAGGTGGATTACTGATGGCTAAAACAGCTAAGGCCAATAAGATAACCGGCAATATTATTTTTTATTTACTTTTGGTTATAATACTGATTTGTGCCACTTTCCCTTTTATATGGATGGTTCTGGCTTCTTTTAAAAGCATGGTGGATTTGCTTAATGTTGAAAAGATGTTTATATTTAAGCCAACCTTTCAGCCATATTTGGACGTGTTCTCAAAATATGATTTTTTAAGGCCCATTTTTAACAGCTTGCTGGTAGGTGTTGTATCTACAGTGCTGTCATTGATATTCGGGTTACCCACATCATATTCAATTGCAAGAGAGAAACAGACAATTTTCTCGGGAATTATACTGGTTATTAGAATAATTCCGGCGATTTCGTTTTTAGTCCCCTGGTACATTATTTTTAACAAGGTGCATCTTACAGGAACCTATACAGCGCTGATTCTTGCACACTTATTGGTGTCCCTGCCTCTGATTATATGGATAATGATTCCGTATTATGAGCAACTGCCAAAAGAGCTGGAGCAGGCTGCATGGGTTGACGGATGTTCAAGAGTCGGAACCTTTTTCAAAATAATGCTTCCTCTTTCCACACCGGGTATATTGACATCTTCAATACTGGCATTTATTTTCTCGTGGAATAACTTTATTTTTGCATTGGTTCTGGGAACGAATGATACTAAAACACTGCCCACCGCAGTATTTAACTTTGTATCATATACTGAAATAAACTGGTCAAGCTTGATGGCAGCAGCCGTATTGATCACCCTTCCTATTTTAATAATTTCTCTGGCTTTACAGAGGTATGTCATCGCCGGATTAACTGCAGGAGCGGTTAAAGGCTAGATCCTTTGTCAGTATGAGGGGAAATTTAAGAAAATTTTTGATTCGGGAGGGAAATATGAGAGCAGCGGTATTTATGGAACCGTACAAGTTTGAAATAGTTCAAATGGATAAGCCTGTCCCTAAAAAGAGGGAAGTATTGGTCAGGATAATGGCCGCAGGTATCTGTGGTTCCGACATGGGGCCATTTACAGGAAAAGATATCGAAAGGCGCCGTCCGGGAATTATTATGGGGCACGAGGCTGCGGGAATAGTTGAGATGGCCGGGGAAGAGGCTGACGGCTGGAGACCTGGTGACAGAGTGGCAATAAATCCGCAGATATACTGTAATACCTGTAGCTATTGCAGAACTGGAAAGTATAATCTTTGTAATAATATGCAGCTTATCGGATCTTCTAAAAGGAAGTTTCTGCACGGAGCTATGTGCGAATACATCTGCATCTCGGATAAGCAGCTTATAAGACTTCCTGATAATGTAAGTTACGAAAAGGGAGCATTACTGGATCCGATTGGTAATGCCATAAGAGTAATTCGCAAAGGTAATGTTCAGATTGGGGATAATGTTGTTGTTCTCGGCTGCGGTACAATCGGACTTTTAATATTGCAGACGGCGGGAATAGCAGGGGCTGATAAGGTTATAGCTGTTAGCCGTTCAGGTAAAAAAAGTGCTCTGGCAATGGAACAAGGAGCCAGTCATTTTGTTGATTCAAGCAATAAGGAAAAAGCATTGAATGAGATAAATGAATACACACATGGTGAAGGAGCTGATGTTGTAATAGATGCTGCCGGATTTACCGATACCTATGATTTTGCGGTGAGCTGCTGCAAAAAAAGGGGCAGGGTTGTAGCCCTTGGATATGATGGTACTCGCTTGAATTTCCCGTTGACAAATTTGATTTTTAAAGAGATTCAACTGATAGGGTCAACGGGTTTTGCCGAAGAAAGTTCCCTGGCGCTTGAATTCTTATCAAAAGGAAGAGTAAAGCTGGATAAAATCATAAGTAACAGATTTCCTTTGGAAAAAACTCAAAATGCCTTTGAGGCTGTTAATGGAGGCAATGAAATAAAGGTTATCATTAAGCCTGATTTATAGTGTATTTTGTTTAGATAAATGAAAAGAGGCAGTTATGGAAAATAATATTAAACTTCACAGCCAAGAAGTTCTTGAGCGGCCGTTATGGTCGCATGTCAGAGCCCTTTATAAGGCGATGGGCTATAGCGATTATGATCTTAGAAATCCTCTGATTGGAATTGCAAATTCATGGAACCGTGCTACCCCGGGGCATTATAATCTAAATACTGTTTCGGAATATGTCAGGCAGGGCATCCTTCAATCTGGCGGAACACCCGTTGAGTTTGGGATTATAGGCCCATGCGACGGGATGGGAGTCGGGAATGACGGAATGCATTATTGTCTGCCTGCAAGAGACATTATTGCAAATGAAATTGAAATAATGGTTAGGGTAAACAGGCTTGACGCGGTTGTATTGCTGGGCTCCTGTGATAAAATTGTCCCGGGCCTTCTGATGGCAGCGGCACGGCTGGATATACCCGCAATTCTTGTTTTGGGAGGACCGTCACTGGGAGGCATGGAGTTTGACGGCCGGTCGTCAGATAACTCCAGCATATCGGAGGCACTGGGAATGCTGCAAAAAAATCTGATTACTCAGGAGATGTTTGACAAACTTGAGGATAATTCCATGCAAACCTGCGGTTCGTGTTCATTTTTAGGGACGGCAAATACCATGGGGGCGTTTACAGAAGCTGTTGGTATGTGCCTTCCGGGAACCTCTTCCATCCCGGCCGTATTTTCCGAGAGGCTCAGAGCTGCCCAGCAATCCGGACGGACAATTGTCAGGATGGTCCGGGAAAATATTACGGCAAGAAAAATAATCAACATGAAGGGGTTAACAAATGCAATAAAGCTTGGAATGGCCATTGGTGGATCAACCAATCTTGCACTTCATATTCCTGCAATAGCGTATGAGGCGGAATGTGATATATCAATGGAAACAATAGATCAAATATCAAGAAACACACCGCATCTTGCCAGAATATACCCTGCAGGATCTAAAAATGTACCTGATTTTTACAACTCCGGAGGTGTTCCCGCCGTGATGAAGCATTTATTACCTCTGATTGATACGGAGGCCATGACATGTACAGGAAGTACCTGGGGAGAGATTTTGGACAATATTCCTGAGATAGAAAACGATATCATACATTCCAGGGCCAATCCGTGGCATCCCTGGGGAAGTCTTGCTGTTTTAAAAGGGAATTTGGCTCCGGCAGGTGCGGTAACCAAGCCAACCGCTATTCATAAGAACATGCAGGTATTTAAAGGAAAGGCCATATGTTTTAACTCTGAAGAAGAGGCAACTGAGGCTATATCAGCCAAAAAGATTATGCCGGGCATGGTTGTGGTTATACGGTATGAGGGTCCAAAGGGAGGGCCAGGTATGCGGGAGATGGTAAGAGTGATGAAAATGCTGTATGGTCAAAATCTTGCTACGTCAACAGCCGTAATCACCGATGGACGCTTTTCGGGTACAAACAACGGATGCTTCGTCGGACATATATCCCCTGAGGCCATGGAAGGTGGTCCTATAGCAGCTGTGCGTGACGGAGACGATATTTGTATAGATATACCGAATGGAAATATAATGCTGGATGTATCGCAAGAGGAGATTGAATACAGGTTATCTACCGTAAAAAAGCCTGATAAAAAAATTCCGGCAGGATATCTGAATGTTTATGCAAGACTTGCAGAATCTGCGGACAAAGGCGCTATTATAAAAAATAGAGAATAATGGGGGTTGATACCATGAAGAAAAAAGTACTTGTGACTGCTACAAATTATTCCAAGCTTTGTGCAGGGGCAAAAGCGATTCTTGAAAAGGAAGGCTTTGAAGTTATTGAAAATACATTTGGAAGGCCAATGACTTTTGAGGAGCTTAAAGATATAGTCGGAGATGTTTACGGGGTTGTTGCCGGAGTAGATACCTGGAATGAAGATGTTTTTAAGCTGGCCTCCAACTTGAAGGTAATTGGACGCTTTGGTATCGGAGTTGACAACATTGACCTGGAAGCAGCAAAAAAATATGGCATAAAAGTAATGAATGCAAGGGCTATTAACAGCGATTCAGTTGCCGAGTGTACGGTAGGATTGATTCTGGCTGTGCTGAGAAACCTTGTCAACCTGGATAAATCAACCCGTGCAGGAAAGTGGGAAAGGTATGTTGGCAATACTATAAGAGGTAAAAGGGTGGGGTTGGTAGGTTTTGGAGCCATTGCACAATATACTGCCAAGCTTCTTGGTGCATTTGGAGCAGAAATATACGCATACGATGTTTATCCTAATCATGAGGCTGCAAAAAATATTGGAGTTACTATGACCGATCTGGATACCATTATAAAACAAAGTGATATTATTACCCTACATGTTCCCTGTACTCCTGAAACCACAAAACTATTTAGTGTAAGGGAATTTGAGCTGATGAAGGCTTCTGCGGTTATTATTAATGTTGCAAGAGGGCCGGTGATTGATGAAAAGGCTCTGTATGAGGCTTTAAAGACACGTAAAATAGCCGGAGCCGGTATAGATGTTTATGAAGTTGAGCCTACAACGGCAGCTAATCCTCTATTTGAACTTGATAATGTTGTATGTTTGCCGCATAGTGCAGCTGAGACCTATGAAACGTATGAGGCTGTGGGAATGGCCACAGCTCAGGCTATCCTCGATGTTATGAGCGGCAGGGAGCCCATTAACTGGCTGAATAAGTAACTCTAAATAGAATGCCTTGCAAAAAGTATAAGCTTTCAATATATTTTTTACCAACCCCCGTTCACTAATTTTTCAAAAGATAGTGAACGGGGGTTGGAACCATTAAGTGGCTGAAAAACATTTATTCTAAAAAATACTCTCCAGGTTTACTTTAAGACCTTCAAATATATATGATGAAATAGTTTCATTATTTTTATAGGTTGTGTTTTTAAGGACATCACTATTTTCAAAGAGGAAAAGAGTTACTTCTCTATTGAAAGGATTTACAATCCAGTACTCTTTTACGCCTGTGGACATATACAAATCCAGTTTTTTAACTGCATCCTTTCCTCTGCTGCTTTCTGATAAAATTTCCACCATGAGAGATGGAACACCCATATAATAGTCCTTTTCATTCAGCTTGTCCTCCAGATCGCATATAACCATGAGATCCGGCTGAACTACATTTATATTCTCAGCATTTCTCTTAAGGGTTATATCGTAGGGCGCCAGCATGGGTTTGCACTTCTTTCCGCTGAACCAGTTGTAAAAAATTCCGAATAACTCGCCTAAAACCTGTTGATGAGTTGTTTTCGGTGAAGGCAGAAAATAGATAACACCGTCAATATACTCATACCGGTCCTCGCCGTTCTCAGACAGCTGCAGAAACTCCTCATAAGTGGATTCCCGGGGGAACAGGGAATAGGCTTCTGCCCTCTCTTTTACAGTTTCAGTTGTGGAGAAGCAGTCAGCATCATAATCTTCGGTATAGACAGTAAGTCTGGCAATCTTTCTGCCGTTGCTGGTAATGATGACATCCTCTCTTTCAACTGCTCTCAGGTATTTCCCCAGATTGTTTTTAAGATCCGTAGCGTTGACAATCATAAAGTCAATCCTCCCATAAAAAACATTAGCTAAAATGATCAAGAAAAAATAATTAATAATAGCTAAATTAGCTATTTACATTATACTGGATTTTAATGGCAATGTCAATCGGTGCCGATAAATTTCTTGGCGTATAGGAATTTATAATTTTATATTGAGAACTTCATCTGAGGCGAATTTCTTGCTTGTGCATTTACATTCAGCCCTTTAATGTGCTATATTAATGAATGACCAGATAGTAAAAATCCCTATGTGTGAAAAATATAACAATAATGATTAAGAAATGTTATCAAATAAAATTTAATTAATTAAGAAGGAGCATGTGTATGGCAAAAATTATAATGAAAACTCCACTGGTTGAAATGGATGGAGATGAAATGACCAGAGTGATCTGGAAAATGATAAAGGATATTTTATTGCTGCCTTATATCGACCTTAAGACCGAATACTATGATTTAGGGCTTGAATACAGAGAAAAGACCGGTGACCAGGTAACTATTGATTCCGCAATTGCAACCAAGAAATACGGAGTCGCGGTTAAATGTGCCACAATTACTCCAAATGCTGAAAGAGTCAGAGAATATGATCTCACTGAAATGTGGAAGAGCCCCAATGGAACAATAAGAGCCATTCTGGATGGAACGGTATTCCGCGCGCCCATTCTGCTTAGCAGCATAAAGCCGTTTGTTAAGACCTGGGTTAAGCCCATAACCATTGCAAGACATGCATACGGGGATGTTTACAGAGATGTTGAATACCGTGTGCCCGGTGCAGGAAAGGCAGAACTTGTATTTACAAATGAAAACGGAGAAATTACCCGTCAGACAATACATGATTTTGACGGAGCCGGTGTTATCCTTGGAATGCACAACATTGACAAGTCAATCGAAAGTTTTGCCAGGTCCTGCTTTAACTATGCGCTGGATCAGAAACAGGATATATGGTTTGCCACAAAGGATACCATTTCAAAGAAATATGACCATACCTTTAAGGACATCTTCCAGGAAATATATGAAAAAGAATATGACGAAAAGTTCAAAGCTGCCGGTATAGAATACTTCTACACTTTGATTGATGATGCGGTTGCACGTGTAGTTAGATCGGAAGGCGGATTTATCTGGGCCTGCAAAAACTACGACGGAGACGTTATGTCGGATATGGTTGCAACCGCTTTTGGAAGCCTTGCAATGATGACCTCTATACTGGTTTCACCTGAAGGCTATTATGAATATGAAGCGGCGCACGGAACTGTACAGCGCCATTACTACCAGCATCTGAAAGGTCAGGAGACCTCCACCAACTCCATGGCGACATTGTTTGCCTGGACCGGCGCTCTCCGCAAAAGAGGGGAAATTGACGGCATAGCCGAACTTGTCGAGTTTGCTGATAAAATGGATAAAGCATCCCTTCTTACAATTGAAAACGGAATAATGACTAAAGACCTTGCAGCCCTGTCGGATTTAAAAGAAATCAAGACTGTTAATACCGAGGATTTCCTCAGGGAAGTTAAAAAGACTTTTGATACCCTGTAATATTAAATGGATTAATCCTGAATAAAGCCACTTTACCCTCTATTGAAAACGTATTGTACATTGTCAATAGAGGGTATGTATTAATTTAAAAATAAATAATTTATCCGTAAATAACAGACACCGGTTAAAAATCAGATATTTTGATTTTAACGGTGTCTGTTTTGCTTATTGTTGTTTTATTTATGGTTAAATATGTGATAAAATGATTTTTATAATTTGGATTCTTGCAATTATTTTAATTTAATGAAATAGCAAAATGTAAATCAGGAGGAATTTATGAGTAACATTACAAAACCAAACGGCTATAAATCCAGCCTTAATATTCGTACGACGGAAATTGCCATTAAGCAGATCAAGGATTTTTTCGAAGATGAACTTGCGAAGGAATTGAAGCTCACAAGAGTTTCGGCACCATTATTTGTGAAACCTGAAACAGGGTTGAACGATAATCTTAACGGTGTTGAAAGACCGGTTGCTTTTGATGTAAAAGGTATTGGCGGGGACACTGTTGAAGTTGTCCATTCTCTGGCAAAATGGAAGAGAATGGCTCTTAAGCGTTATGGTTTTTCATCAGGTGAGGGTTTATACACAGATATGAATGCTATAAGAAGAGATGAAGATCTGGATAATCTGCATTCTGTATATGTAGACCAGTGGGATTGGGAAGAAATAATAGATAAGAGCCAGCGCACCGAGGAAACCTTGAAGAGTATAGTCAGACAAATCTATTCCGTCTTCAAAAGAACGGAGGACTATATAGCCGGTATATATCCGGAACTTAAACGTTTTCTGCCCGAGGATATCTACTTTGTTACAACACAGGAGCTTGAAGATATGTATCCCGGCTTAACTCCGAAAGAAAGAGAACGGATGCTTGCCAGGGAGAAGAGAGCCATATTTATAATGAAAATAGGTGATACTCTTAAATCGGGAATCAAGCATGACGGAAGAGCGCCGGATTATGATGACTGGGCATTGAACGGAGACATTGTATTTTATTATCCGGTACTGGATATTGCATATGAAGTGTCATCCATGGGTATAAGAGTTGATGAAGATGCCCTTACAGCACAATTAAAAAAAGCCGGCTGTGAAGACAGAAAGAGTCTTCCGTTCCACACTCAGCTTATTAATAAAGAGCTTCCCTATACCATAGGCGGCGGAATAGGACAATCAAGAATATGCATGTTCTTCCTTGGAAAGGCGCATATTGGAGAGGTGCAGTCATCAGTATGGAGCAATGAAATGATAAAGGAATGCTTCGAGAACAATATTGAGCTCTTATGATCTTCTGAAAATTATTCAAGATACAGGCAGTTATATTTTTTTATTAATGCAGACAGTTGTACAACAGATTACAAAATTTGTACAACTACTTTAAATTTAATTATTTTTGGAATATTATAATTTAAGGAACACATTCAAGTCAGTGCGAAGGAGTCAGACAATGAGTTATTCAGAGATAAAGAAACTTTTTAGAGCACCGCAGGATTATGTCGGTAAAACCATAACTGTTCCGGGTTGGGTAAAAACTGTACGTGACTCGAAGACCTTTGGGTTTATTGAACTTAATGACGGTACATTTTTCAGAAATCTTCAGGTTGTATTCGAGGAAGGCAGGCTGGAAAACTTTAAGGAGGTAGCAAAGCTAACTGTAGGTTCGGCGATTGAGGTTGAAGGCGAACTGGTGGAAACACCGAATGCAAAGCAGTTATTTGAGCTCAAGGCAACCCGTATTGCCATCGAAAACATGTGTCCTGCCGACTATCAACTTCAGAAGAAGCGGCATTCCTTTGAGTTTTTGAGGACCATAGCACATTTGAGACCAAGAACAAATACTTTTTCTGCAGTATTCAGAGTTAGATCACTGGCAGCTTTTGCAATACACAAATTTTTTCAGGAGAGAAGCTTTGTTTATGTGCATACTCCATTGATTACGGGAAGTGATGCCGAAGGTGCGGGTCAGATGTTCAAGGTAACCACACTTGACATTAATAACCCTCCCAAGCAGGAAAACGGTAAAATAGATTATTCACAGGACTTTTTTGAAAAAGAGACCAGCTTGACTGTAAGCGGACAGCTTACTGGGGAAGCATATGCTCTTGCATTCAAGAATATATATACTTTCGGGCCGACCTTCAGAGCGGAAAATTCAAATACGGCCCGCCATGCGGCTGAGTTCTGGATGATAGAACCTGAAATAGCCTTTTCCGATCTCAAGGATGATATGATGCTGGCGGAGGATATGCTCAAGTATGTTATTAGCTATGTTATGGAGAATGCTCCTGAAGAAATGGAGTTTTTCAATAATTTTGTCGATAAGTCCCTGCTGGAACGTTTAAACAATGTTGTCAGTTCGGAGTTTGCCCACATAACCTATACCGAAGCCATAGAACTGCTTCAGAAGAATAAGCAGAATTTTGAATACCCGGTGGAATGGGGCAGCGATTTGCAGACGGAACACGAGAGGTATATTACCGAGCAGATATTTAAGAAACCGGTATTCGTTACAGATTATCCAAAGGAAATAAAGGCCTTCTACATGAGGATAAATGACGACAATAAAACGGTAGCGGCAATGGATTTGCTGGTGCCGGGAGTAGGTGAGATAATAGGCGGCAGCCAGAGAGAAGAACGTCTTGATGTCCTTGAAAAGAAAATGGAGGATATGGGACTTAAGAAAGAGGACTACTGGTGGAATCTTGAATTGCGTAAATTTGGGGGAACAAAGCACGCCGGTTTTGGACTGGGCTTTGAAAGAGCTATTATGTATCTGACGGGTATTACCAATATAAGGGATGTAATTCCTTTCCCGAGAACAACAGGGAGCTGCGAGTTTTAAAATTTTTTTAATATTGATACCCTCTAATGACAATGTACAATTGATCTGTAACATTTAAAACGTACATTGCCGGCGAGGAAAATTTTCGCAGGATAAGGCGGAGGACAAAGGCAATACTGTATGTATTGACAAGGACGACAACGAAATCCTGCGGGAATTTAACCGTCGGCAATATGTGATTTTAAGTGTTACAGACAACTAATACAAAATTCATCACATGTATTTCAAATTCTTTCAGTTTTAAAACAGCATCTTTACAGGTCAAAATCCCGTAAGTAGGTAGTTCCATCCAATGGGATATATACCTCCAGGGAAGAAGGAGTCTGTCCAAACATTCCTACAACATAGAAAGAAATATTTCGGCGCGGCCTCAGATTGACATTCGGAAGATTGACAACCACAGTGGGTGTTCCGGTGGGAGTAACGATCAGATTGTACCGCCCGGGAAGCATTGCCCTGTAATCACTGACTTCGGTGTAGCTGATGTTTGAAAAAAGCGCCAGGCCTCCACGTAAAGCCAGGCTTAACCCCGGAGCATTGGGAGACAGATTTATAAATCTTATATTTGTCCTACCCGGATTTACGGGCTCATAGACATCTTCTACCGGCAGGATTCCTATTCTGGGAAGAATTCCGATAACTGCCAGAGTATATACCTTCCCTGCTTCGACCGGAAGATTTACTCTTAAGATGGGAGAGGTTTGCAAGCCGACCGGAAAGGCTTCAATGTTATATGTTCCCGCATCAACGGAAATGTAATCCGTAAACTGTCCATAGGCAATCCGGCGCGCGATAATCGTTCCATTCGCATAAATATCAGCCTCAGGAGCACCTGGGGCAGCATGAAAAACTCTTATATATGATTTACCAGGTATCTGCCTTTCGTCCAGATAATCTTCGGTGTAATAGAAACTTTCATTTGTCATAATTTCACCACCATACCTGAAAAATTTTTAGAAATTGTTATTCTATTTTAATATATGCTCTATTAATATAAAGGGTTAACATAAATATTGAGACTCCGGCGGATTGTTTTGTAATCCCCGTTTTGTGTCGGACTTGCGGCACACTTTTTCCTATGGTATAATACCATGGAGTCCATTCGGAAAGTTAACTTTTTTATGGAAATATGCATAAGCTGATGTGAAATTTAACGGTATTATGCAGGTTTCCTGCTCTGGAAAATTGAATGTTTTAATAAATGGGATTTTCCGTCGGACTCCTTGGGATTGATAGCCGCAGGCGTCTTTTTATTACATTTGGTGTATGTTAAATGCTGCGAGCAATACTTTGATTTAATCGAAAAGGAGTAATTGTTATGACATTAAATGATCAGTGGAGGGAAATCGCTGATAAAGAAAGAACTCCACAAGAAAATGAAGCTTTTTGGAAGGACTATTTCTTAAAAGAAAAAGACAACTATGCTTATATATTGGCAAATAACCTGAAAACCGTAAAAGGTCAGCTGTCCGAGGTTGCAGGCTCCTTCAATATGGATTCAGTTACCTTCATAGGTTTTTTGGACGGTATAAACACCAGTTTGGTAAATGAGGTTGACCTGGATTCGCTGGAGGAAGCAAGTATAATTGATGTTGAAATAGATTATGAAAAGCTTTATTTTAATATGCTGGATGCAAAAGCTGACTGGCTTTACAATCTGCCCGAATGGGACAACATCCTGTCCGAAGATGCCAGAAAAGATATAACCAAGGAGTTTAGAACTTCAAGGATGGCGGTAAGCAGTAAAATAGGCAGAAATGACCCTTGTCCATGCGGAAGCGGCAAGAAATACAAAAAGTGCTGCGGCCAGTAACAGGACGGGGCTTTATTTGTCAACTTGAGAATATTGGTCAATTAATATAAAGCATATAAGCAAATCTCCTGGGGTTTGCTTATATGTTTTTTTAGAGTATAGGAATTTATAACTTTTGGAACAGTGATGGGGCCCTGATAATACTGAGTTTGAATGTGTACACCAGAAAATTCCAAACGGTAAATTTCTATACTCGGGGATTGGAAAGGGGAATCCCCTTCCCGGTTTCAGGAGGGTGCTCAGAAATGTGAAACATTTTGTCGAAGGGAAGCTAGGGTTCACTAGCGAACAAGATAATTTGCGTAGCATAGGCAGAGTTCCTAAGTGGGAGCGAAGCGGATTTGCGAAGCAAATTTCTTAGTCGGATAACCTCGGCAAAATATAAATTTCCGGAATATATCCTGCATTGGTTAGTAATATTAATAATAGTAAAACACTGACAACAGGTATGATGATTTTTTAACAAATACAACTTGCAATATTAAAAGAAGTATTATACAATTGGGGTAGTTTTTCAGTGGAATATGAATAGTTGGATTATTCAATATTTCATAAGACGTTTAGGAGGATGCTATGGAACAGAGATTAAATGCTTACGTAGAAAAAATGGTAAGTGCTATAGATGATGTAAATAAAATAGATGCGGAGTATTTCAGTAAATATAATGTAAAAAAAGGTCTTAGAAACAGCGACGGTTCAGGCGTGCTGGTCGGCCTCACCGAAATAGGAGAAGTGCATGGTTATGTCCTTTATGAAGGTGAGAGAAAGGAAGATGAAGGCAGCCTTATTTACAGGGGTATTGATGTTGTTGATCTGGTAAGGGGTTTTCAGCATGAACACCGGTTTGGCTTTGAAGAAGTCTGCTATTTGCTCATGTTTGGAAAACTTCCGAACATGGAGCAGTTGGATGAATTCAATCGTCTGCTGGGGGAGCTGAGGGCTCTTCCCAACGGTTTCACCGAGGATATGATTCTGAAGGCTCCAAGCTCGGATATCATGAACAAGCTGGCAAGAAGTGTGCTGGTTTCATATTCCTATGATAATGACCCTGACAGCATTGAACCAAAGAATTTATTGCGGCAGAGTATAGAACTTATTGCCCGTTTTCCTACAATGGCGGCTTATGGCTTTCAGGCCAAATCCCACTATTACGGCGGACAGAGTCTCTATATTCACATGCCGAGACCTGATCTGTCCACCGCAGAGAACATACTGTATATGATAAGACCTGATAATAAATATACCAGGACCGAGGCCGAGATTCTTGACCTTGCCCTCGTATTGCATGCTGAACACGGCGGAGGGAATAATTCGACATTTGCCGCCAGAGTTGTTTCTTCAACCGAAACCGACACTTATTCTGCAATCGCAGCTGCCGTCGGGTCTCTAAAAGGGCCGAAACACGGCGGTGCAAATATAAAGGCAATGCATATGCTTGAAAATATCAAGGAAAATGTATCTGACTGGACGGATGATGATGAAGTAAGGAATTATCTGACAAGAATGATGAACAGGGAAGTGTTTGATAAAGCCGGCCTGATTTATGGTTTGGGTCATGCGGTATACACCTTGTCCGATCCAAGAACCACACTTCTTAAGGAAAAGGCTCATCAGCTTGCGATAGAAAAGGGTCGTGAAAAGGAATTTCTCCTTTATGATGCCGTAGAGAGAATAGGGCCTGATGTGTTCTCGGCAAAAAAGGGAACTTCCAAAAACATCTGTGCCAATGTGGATCTTTATTCGGGCTTTGTTTACAATGCACTGGGAATTCCCACCGAACTGTTTACTCCTTTGTTTGCTGTTGCAAGGATAGTTGGCTGGTGCGCACACAGGATCGAAGAGGTCGTATGCATGCAGAAAATAATCAGACCTGCCTACAAGAGTATTTCCAAACTGCAGCCGTTTATCCCGATGGAAGAAAGACAATAATTGAATTTTCTAAAAGGGCTGTCGCAAAACTAACACAATTTAAATACATGTGAAACATTTGATATCATGTTTCGTGTTGCTGCTCAAATCGGCTTTCTGCCGATTTGACAGCAAAAACACTTGTTTTTCACCTACAATTTCACGCATGTACTTTTAATAGAGCTTATCATTTTTTGAAGTTGTACCAGTGGTCAGAGGTTGATTAAATAATTCCGATCATGCTTAAGAACACAATCAAAAGCAGTACAGGTGTGATAAATCTCAATAGAAAAAGATAAGTCTTAATCAGACTGCCATTATTTAAAGCACCTCTGTTGGAAAGCTCTTCGGCAACATCCCGCTTATTTAAAAAGTATCCTACAAAAATTACTATGAGCAGTCCGCCCAATGGCAGGAGAATATTTGAGGAGACGCTGTCAAAGAAATTGAAGAAGGTAAGTCCGAATATTTTCATATTGCTGAAAAGGCTTGTATTATTTGCAGACAGAGCTGACGGAAAGCCAAAAATCATTACGATTACTGCAGTAATTATCACCGCTTTCCTTCTCGACAGCTTTTGTTCTTCAGTTATAAAGGTTATAACCACCTCAAATATTGACATCATCGCAGTTGTGGCGGCAATTGCAGTTAAGATGAAAAACAGAACTACAAGCAATCCTCCAAGAGGTATTTTTGAAAATACCAGAGGAATTGTCATAAACAGCAGTCCTGGGCCTTGCTCAGGCTTCATGCCGAAGGAAAATACGGCAGGGAAAACGGCTATTCCTGCCAGCAGTGATACTATAGTATCAGCCAGGGCAACCTTGCCGGAGGTTGCAAACATATTATTATCAGAGGTAAAATAACTGCCATAGGTAATTATAGTGCCCATTCCAAGTGAGAGCTTGAAAAATGAAAGCCCCAGCGCCATCAAAATCACTTCTTTTGTCACACTTGAGAAATCCACGTTAAACAGAAACTTTATTCCGTCCATTGCTCCGGGAAGCAGTAATGCCCTGATATCACAAATAATAATCAGTATGAGCAGGACCGGCATAAGCAGCTTGGTAATTCTTTCTATCCCCTTTTTCACTCCGAAAAGCAAAATAGTTGATACAACCGCAATTGCAACAATCTGCCATATGATTGGAGGCAGAGGTCCTGTGACGGTTTCACCAAATATACCTTCCACACTGGTCATGGTAGCATTTTTAAACAGGCCTGAAATTGCCTTGAAAATATAGGAGTAAACCCAACCGGCGACGGCACTGTAAAAGAACAAAATAAAAAATGCCGAAACTATTCCCATATAACCGATAACCTTCCAAAATGGTTTTTTTGTCAGGGCTTTTATGGCTCCAATGGCATTTTTTCTTGTCCTTCTGCCAATGAACATCTCACTTATCATTACCGGCAGTGCTACGAAAATTACACATAGAAAATAGATGATCAGAAAAGCTCCGCCGCCGTATTTCCCTGTTAAATAAGGAAACTTCCATATATTCCCCAGGCCGACGGTAGAGCTCAGAGTTGCAAAAAAGACTGCCAATCCGGTTGAAAAACGTTCTCGCTCAAAAGATACTTTTTTATTCTTCATATAACCTCCGATGTAAGATTTACCCAAAATAATTGCAAAAACCTCAAAAATAATGATAATATTTTTTACAGAATACTTATTATAATACTGGAAACAAAAAAGTCAATTGGTTTTATAATAGATTAAATATTAAAATACAGGGTATAACAAGATTAAAAGTTTGTTAAAAAATTATATATGGTAGACAATCAGTTAAAAATAAAATATCATATTAGATGTTTTCATACTTAAAAAATTTGCGATTTAATCTTCAAATATTAGCAATGAAGCTTATAGGAGATTTCAAATTATATAGTTGCAACAATAAAAACAGTTAATTGCTTTTGGAGGGCTTAATTTATGAGAAGAACTAAAATAGTATGTACTCTGGGACCTGCCTCTGACAATGAAGAAATTCTTAGAAAAATGATGCTTGGCGGAATGAATGTAGCCAGAATGAACTTTTCACATGGCAACCATGAACAGCATAAAAAAAGAGCCGATTTGTTCAAAAAAATCCGGAATGAGTTGGAATTGCCCATTCCGTTACTGCTCGATACGAAAGGCCCTGAAATAAGAACCGGTGATTTTAAAGACGGTCAGGTATCTTTACAGGAAGATAATGAATTTATCCTGATGAATAAAGATATTATCGGAGATGAAAAAAGCTGTACCATCACCTATAAAGAGCTGTATATGGATGTATCCAAAGGAAGCAGGATTTTGATTAATGACGGTCTTGTTGAACTTGAGGTAACTGAAATCAAAAATAAGGATATTTACTGCAAAGTAAAAAATGGTGGCGTAGTAGGTGACCATAAGGGTATAAATGTTCCGGGAGTTGATATAAGATTACCTGCTTTAACCAGCCAGGATATTGCTGATATAAAATTCGGTATTGAAAATGACTTTGATATAATAGCAGCATCCTTTGTAAGAAAGGCAGCCGATGTTATTGAAATCCGAAAAGTACTTGAGAAGAATGGCGGCAGCGAGATTCTGGTTATAGCAAAGATTGAGAACCGGGAGGGTATCAGGAATTTCGACGAAATACTCAAGGTTTCGGACGGAATAATGGTTGCCCGAGGTGACCTGGGAGTTGAAATACCTGTTGAAGAAGTTCCGGTTGTCCAAAAAAATATCATTGAAAAGTGCTATCGAAATGGGAAACCGGTTATTACTGCAACACAGATGCTTGATTCCATGATCAGAAATCCAAGACCAACCCGTGCCGAAGCAAGTGACGTTGCAAATGCCATCTATGACGGCACCAGCGGTGTAATGCTTTCGGGCGAGACTGCAGCAGGCAAGTATCCTCTGGAGACTGTTGAGGTTATGTCAAAAATAGCTCAAAAGGCTGAAAGTGCCATGGATTACTGGAAGAGATTCACCACCCAGCAGACCGAAATCAATACCAGTGTTACAAATGCCATCAGCCATGCAACCTGTACTACGGCTCTTGATTTGAAAGCGTCAGCAATTATTACCGTAACACAGTCAGGTCATACTGCACGGATGATTTCCAGATTCCGTCCTGCGTGCCCTATTATTGCAACCACTGTAAATCCAAAGGTGCAGAGACAGCTCAGCCTTTCATGGGGAGTGCTGCCTTACCTGGTACCTGTTGCCAATACTACCGATGAGATGTTTGATATGGGGATTGAAAAAGCTCTTGAATCAGGTCTTGTAAAAAACGGAGAACTGGCTGTAATTACTGCCGGAGTACCGGCTGGTATCAGCGGAACTACAAATACATTGAAAGTTCATATTGTGGGTAAAGTATTAGTGCAGGGAACAGGGATAGGTGATGCATCTGTCACAGGCCAATTGTGTGTGGCTCAGACAGCCAGGGAAGCACTTGATATATTCGTGGATGGAGATATTCTGGTGGCTCCTTTTACAAATAATGAAATGCTGCCGGTTATTAAAAGGGCTTCGGCTATCATTGTTGAAGAAGGCGGACAGGCTTGTCATGCTGCAACCGTGGGTCTGGCTCTTGATTTACCGGTAATAGTGGGAGCTGAAAATGCCACCAGAATTTTAAAGACCGGTTCGGTAGTAACCGTTGATGCCGAAAGAGGTCTTGTACTCAGATGTGATTAATGATCCGTACCCTCTATTGACAATGCGTGTTATACATTGTCAATAGAGGGCATGTCAATAATAAATAACAATTGATGTGTGCATTAATTTTAAGATTTATTATTTTATGTAAATGAGAGGATAAATATGGCTAAAACATTACCGCTGTTGCCTCTAAGAGGGTTAACAGTATTTCCTTTTATGACTTTGTACTTCGATGTGGGGAGAGAAAAATCCATAAAAGCGCTGGAAGAGGCAATGATCAATGATCAGATGATTTTTCTGGTTGCACAGAAGGATGCTTCCACCGATTCACCAGGTGAAGAGGATATATACGATATCGGTACAATATCCAAGGTCAAACAGCTGCTTAAGCTTCAGGGCGATACTATCAGGGTACTTGTTGAAGGTATAAGCAGGGCCGAAGTAAAAAATATTGTTCAGAGGGAACCTTTTTTTGTTGTCGAGGTTGTTGAGGGACAGGCGGAGGAAGAGTTCGAGGCAAATGAAGTTGAAGCGCTCAAGAGGCGGCTGGTTGCAGTCTTCGAAGACTATGTGAAGCTAAGCGGAAAAGTGTCTCCCGATACGGCTTTAACCGTTGCGGAAATCAACAACATCAGTCAGGTATCGGATATCATTGCAAATAACATTCCGCTTAAGGTTGAGCAAAAGCAGGAAATTTTATCGGAGTTCCACCCTCTGAGAAGAATTGAAAAACTCCTGAAAATTATTTATCAGGAGACTGAAATACTGGAAATCGAAAAGGATATAAATACAAAGGTCAGAAAGCAGATAGACAAGGTTCAGAAGGAATATTACCTCAGGGAACAGATGAAGGCTATTCAAAATGAACTCGGTGACAGGGACGGAGTCAGCGGAGAGGTTGAGGAATATAAGGCAAGGCTTGAAGATGCCGGTCTTCCCGAAGAAGCCGAGAAGAAGGTACTCAAGGAACTTGACCGGCTTCTGAAGATGCCTTCGGGTTCTGCAGAAGGCAGCGTAATAAGGACATATGTTGACTGGATATTTGACCTCCCCTGGAATAAATCCACCAAGGAGGATATTGATCTTGCAAGAGCGGAGGAAATTCTGGAGCAGGATCATTACGGACTGACAAAAGTTAAGGAACGTATTGTGGAATACCTTGCGGTCCATAAGCTCAAGAACAATCTAAGAGGACCTATTTTGTGTCTGGTTGGACCGCCGGGCGTAGGAAAAACCTCTATTGCAAAATCTATCGCAAAGGCTCTTAACAGAAACTATGTCAGGATTTCGCTGGGCGGTGTAAAGGATGAGTCGGAAATTCGCGGACATAGGCGTACCTATGTAGGATCAATGCCTGGAAGGATAATATCCGCCCTGAAGCAGGCCGGGTCGAATAATCCGCTGATACTTCTGGATGAAATAGATAAAATGAGCAGTGATTTCAGGGGTGACCCTGCTTCTGCAATGCTGGAAGTACTGGATGCAGAACAGAATTTTGCTTTCAGAGATCATTATCTCGAACTGCCCTTTAATCTGTCAAATGCACTATTTTTGACTACTGCCAACAGCCTTGATACAATTCCCAGGCCATTGCTGGACAGAATGGAAGTCATAACCCTGTCAAGTTACACAGAAGAGGATAAGGCAAACATTGCAATGAAATATCTGCTGCCAAAGCAAATCGAGCTCAATGGCCTGACGCAGAAAAACATTAAGATCGACGAGGAAATCATAAGGGATATCATAAATTATTACACCAGGGAAGCAGGTGTCAGAAACCTTGAAAGAGAAATAGGTTCTGTCTGCAGAAAAGTTGCAAAAACTTTGATTTCAGAAAACAAACGTGTGGTTACCGTGTCAAAAAGCAGCCTTGAAAAGTATCTTGGTGTGAAAAGGTTTCGCTTTGATTTTGCAAATGAAAAGGATGAGATTGGTATTGCGACCGGTCTGGCATGGACTCCTGTCGGGGGAGATACCCTCTCAATAGAAGTCAATTTGATGAACGGTAATGGAAAGCTGGAACTGACCGGACATTTGGGTGATGTAATGAAGGAATCTGCAAGAGCTGCAATGAGTTATATCAGATCCCAATGCAAGGAATTGAAAATTGATGAAAATTTTTATGAAAACAGGGACATTCACATACATGTTCCCGAGGGAGCTATTCCAAAGGATGGCCCATCTGCAGGCATCACTCTCGCAACTGCAATGGTTTCCGCCTTATCAGGTGTTCCGGTTAACAGAAAGGTTGCCATGACAGGTGAGATAACCCTGAGAGGAAGGGTCCTCCCTATAGGAGGTTTGAAAGAAAAGGTGCTTGCAGCCCATCGGGCAGGCATTGAAACAATTATTCTTCCTATAGATAACAAGAAGGATATTGATGAGATACCGGAAAATGTTAGAAGCTCTTTAAAATTTATTTGTGCTTCGGATATGAAAACTGTGCTCAAAAATGCGTTGACTAAAGCTTGATAAATCAATGAAGAAATCGGCCGGCTCTTAGCTATAGGCCGGTTTTTATTGCCTTCTGACAGAAAAATTAATAAGCGTATTAATTCTGAAAAAAATAGAAGGAATTTTGTTGATTTATATCGAATAAAGACTATTAGGCTAAAATTACATAATTTTACGTTACAAAGGATAAAATACTGCGCACATTCTGGAGGGGTTTATGTCCTACTATGGGTTTTCGGTTGTTATTACAATTTTGGTTACCGCATTGACAGCGTTTTATTTGCTTTACAGGGCAAAAGAATTAAATCTCGGAATATTGTTTTCCATAACAGCGGGTTCCATAGTTTTGGGGTTTTCCTTTAATCCTGCTGTTAAATTCATGTTATTATCCCTTGGTGAAAGTATTAATATTAACAAAAAAATTTTGTTGGTGTTGTCTTTGCTGGTTGTTTTACTTATATTTTTAATATTTATCTGCATATTAAGCATGGTTATATCAATAGTAATTCCGAAGAAATTTTCTTCCATAGATTGCGGTATCTATATTGATAAATTTTTCAGCGGTATTAAAAATGTGACCGACGGATTTTTCAAAAAACCGGCCGCAGAATATGGAAATACAAGCATATTAATGCAAGATAATGTAAAAAATGAATATAATTTAGAAAATAAGTTGAAAAAACCAGTTGACACTAATCAAATAATTGATACAATGGGAATAGAAAATAGTGAGAATGGAATTTCCTTGCTGGGGATTTCTGGAGATTTTGAAAACATTGCGGCAGAAACTGCCGGAACCATTGCAGCAGTTGCAGAGCTTGATGTGGTTAATGATTTTAATGCTTCCGAACAAGCAGATAATTTTGAAATCGGCAGCACAGGCGCTGATGAAGACAATGTAACTGAGACGGATATGGCCGGGTCACACGCAGAGGAAACGGATGACAGCAGCCTACAAATCGCGGAGCAGATTGAAACTTTAACAGCAGCTGCTGTTGATATTGTCAGCCATGAAGAATTAATAGATGAAATAAAATTATCGGATAATGACGGCAGTGAATCCGACAGGATTGAAGATATTTATGATATAACTATTGATACTGTTTCTCAATTGGAAACTGAAAAAACGGGTGAAGTTGAAATAACTGCGTGGTCACTTGTTGAAAAGGCGTTTGAAAGCAAGGACAGGGGCAGAAAGGATCAGGCTTTGGAATATTATTTGCAGGCTCTTTCTCATGGGCCTGACAAAGAAATGATTTTCTGGATAGTATTGGACGTATGCGCGCTTTATAAGCAGCTGGGTCTCACTGAACTGGCGCAGAGCATACTGGAAGGAATTGTTGAGAAATATGGATCAGTTATTAGGCCTGATATAAAAGAAGAAATTATTAAAAACCTAAAATAATTTATTCAGCAAAAAAAGATTTCTAGGAATTTGAGGGGGTACTTTTAAAAATGAAAAAGACGAAGGAAATAGTAGGCTTACCTATAATCAGCATATCAGACGGTATTGAGGTTGGTAAAGTCAAAACTGTTATAATCAATGCTGAAAAAGGTGCTATTGATTATGTTGTTGTTGATAGCGGTATTCAAATACTAAGTGCTAAGGTTATTCCAACAGAATATGTACTGGGAATCGGTGAATACGCATTGACAATAGAAAATGAAGATGCCATTAACGATATAAGTAAAATACCGGCTGCTATTGATCTTCTGCAAAAAAATATCCAGGTTAAGGGTACAAAGGTACTTACCAAAAAGGGCCGTTTGATAGGTGAAATCGGGGATATATATATTAACGAGGAAGATAATTGTTCAATCGTAGGGCTTGAGTATATTGCCGATATTACGCAAAAGAGCATCAGAATTATACCAAGGGACAGCATCATTACCTTCGGAAGAAATCTGGTAGTTGTAAAAGAAGATGTGGAAGCCAGATTGCTGGACAGAGCATCTGACCTGGCTTTAGACGAAAATGCCTATTCAGAAAAAAAAAATTTTGAGACTGCAGCTATAGATGACATTACCGGTGGTATTCCTGCAGGAGAAGATATTCAGTCCGAAGCTGTATCGGATATGATGGAATCAAAACACCGTGAATATCTTAACGGTAAGGTTGCTACCAAAGCAATATTTGATAACGACGGGAATACACTGATAGAAGAAAATACCGTTATAGATGATTTTGTTTTTGAAATAGCAAAGTCAAATGGTAAAGTAATAGAATTGGTTATGAATAACAGGTAAACATATAAAAGGCTTCCTCAAATGGGGAAGCCTTATTATGTCTTCTGTATTCATATGTTAATGAATAATCTAAAAATAAGTATTTAAAGTTTCTATTGCATTGTCGCTTATTATCTTTTCACCGTATTCGTTAAGATAGCCTTCAAAAAATCCCGGATTCCCAACTAAAACAGAATATTCGGACATTATAATTTCCAAAGACTGTGAGCTTGTAGAAATACCGCTGAGAAGGAGATAATAGCTTTCACGGTACCTGAACAGGGTGCTTTCCCCCTGATAGACGGCACTAACACGTTTAGTCAGCCTGCACACATCATCCAGATTGTTGAAGCAATATATTTTCAAGGTTGAACAAACCTTGCTCTTCTTTTTCTTTTGCTTTAGTTCTGAATTCTTATATTTGCTTTTTATATACTTTTGGATTGACTCAAATTCCCCATCGGCATCAACTTTTGTAATAGTTACAACAAAACCGTCCTCATTTTCAGGAGAAGCCTCGAATATGAGCTGGGATTCACCTGAAGCAAAGCCATACTCCTCTTCGGCTTTCTCCATCATATCCCAGAATAGTTCCTGAGCTGCAGGCGAATTATAATTCAAAGAGCCTAAATCAATATTTCTTTCTTCAAGATCATTGAGTGTTATTGTGACCTTCAATACATTTTCATTAATTTTTTCAATTCTCATATAATCACCAACTCTCCGATACTTTATTTAACCATACCAATTTTTAATACTCCTCTGAATACTTGCGTAATTCGACTGATGAATATAGTTTTACTATATTATACTTCTAAAAACCCGAATTGAGAAGTGATATTTATTAATATTATTCATAATAAAAGATGTAATATTTAAGTACAAAGCCATTATTAACCTTATGTAATCACGCCTTTAATAAAAAATAAGCTTTTTACAGATAATATATATAAATTTTTACCTAGCTTTTTATTTGTAAAATCAGCTATAAAAATATATAATAAATATGGCTGCGTTTGTCGCTTAGTGTATAGATATGAAAAAATAAATTATGGTGATAAAATGGATAGAATTATATTAGCTTCAGCGTCTCCGAGAAGGCAGCAGTTATTGACCCAGATGGGACTTGATTTTACAGTATCCCCTTCGAATGTAGATGAGAAAATGGATCAGAAACTGGATTCCCATCAGGTGGCAGTCTCTTTGGCAAAGCAAAAATGCATAGATATTGCTACACAAACAAAGCATGACAGTTTGGTAATCGGGGCGGATACTATCGTAGTTAAGGACAATAAACTTTTAGGTAAACCAAGGGATGAGCAGGAAGCCTTTGAAATGCTTAAAAATCTTAATGGTGAATGGCATGAAGTTGTTACCGGAGTTTGTCTGTGCAGAACAAGCGATATGAAAACCCTGTGCGAATTTGAAACTACCAGGGTTAAAATAGCAAAAAAGCCGGAAGAGTTTCTTCTGGCATATATTGCTACAAAAGAACCTTTTGATAAAGCCGGTGCTTACGGTATTCAAGGCTATGGCTCCCTGCTGGTGGAAAAGATAGAAGGACATTAGTTTAACGTTATGGGTCTCCCTATTTACAGGCTATCATGTATGTTTGAACAATTAGGTCATAGCATAAATTTAAAAAATTTGAGTATATAAAACTCAGGGGCAATAATACTATTTGTTTGCGTGCAATATATGCATATGGGAGTAAAGTATGGAAAGACTGAAGATCAAGGAACTTCCGATAGGTGAAAGACCATACGAAAAACTTGAAGTTGTAGGTGCGGAGCATTTATCAAATGCGGAACTGCTTGCCGTAATAATTAAGACCGGAACAAAGTCTTATACTGCAGTTGAACTGGCACAGCATGTATTAAGGCTGTCCCATGACGGACGGCTGTCTTCTTTAAACAACTTGTCCATTGAACAACTGAAAAAGATAAAGGGAATAGGCAGAGTTAAGGCTATCCAGATAAAGGCTGCTCTCGAGTTATCCAAGAGAGTGGCTACAAATGACGGACTGCTTCACCATACAATAAAAAATGCTGATGACGTAAATAATCTAGTGATGGAAGAAATGCGGTATTTAAAAAAAGAAATTTTTAAAGCATTATTACTCGATACCAAAAATCAAATAATAAAAATTGTGGATGTTTCAATGGGCAGCCTTAATTCCTCGATCGTCCATCCAAGAGAAGTATTCAGCGAAGCAGTAAAATACGGAAGCAACAGCATAATTTTTGTCCATAACCACCCCAGCGGTGATCCCACACCAAGTGCGGAGGATTTACAGACTACCCAGAGGCTTGAGAAAGCCGGCAGTATTTTGGGGATCAAAGTATTGGATCACATAGTGGTTGGTGACGGCAAATTTGTAAGCTTCAAGGAAAAGGGATACATATAGTTTACTTTTCCTAACTAAAAAAATGGCGTTGGGCACGCAGATAGGAGACTAGAATGAGTTTGTTTGCAAAGGATATTGGAATAGATTTGGGGACAGCAAATACGTTGGTACATGTTAAAGGAAAGGGCATAGTTGTCAGAGAGCCTTCGGTGGTTGCTGTTAATATAAAAAATAATGAAGTACTGGCCGTAGGCGAGGCGGCAAAGGAAATGATCGGACGTACTCCCGGTAACATTGTCGCCATAAGGCCTATGAAAGATGGTGTTATTGCAGATTTTGACATTACCCAGAGCATGATAAAGTATTTCATAAAAAAAGCCATGTCAAACGGCGTGTTTAACAAACCAAGGGTAGTTATATGTGTACCTTCGGGAGTAACAGAGGTTGAAAAGAGAGCTGTTGAAGATGCTACTCTTCAGGCAGGAGCCAAGGAAGCTTACCTGATAGAGGAGCCCATGGCTGCTGCAATAGGTGCGGAATTACCCGTTGAGGAGCCTTCAGGCAGTATGGTTGTGGACATTGGAGGAGGCACAAGTGAGGTTGCAGTTATTTCACTGGGCGGAATAGTAACCAGCAAATCCTTGAGAGTAGCAGGAGATGAACTGGATGAGGCAATAGTTCATTATATCAAAAAAGAATACAGCCTGATGATAGGTGAAAGAACTGCTGAAGAAATAAAGGTAACAATAGGCGGGGCTTTTCCAAAGACCAAAGAGGAAAGAATGAATATCAGAGGAAGAGATCTGATAACAGGACTTCCAAAGAACATTGAAATAACTTCTTCAGAAATAAACGAAGCATTAAAGGAACCTGTTAATGCCATTATAGATTCAATAAAATATACACTTGAGAAAACTCCTCCCGAACTTGCTTCTGATATAATGGACAGAGGCATTATGCTTACAGGCGGGGGGGCACTGTTGGACGGTCTTGACAAATTGATCAAACAGGAAACAGGAATGCCTGTATCAATCGCCGAAAGACCTTTGGATTGTGTTGTTTTGGGGACCGGTAAGGTGTTGGAGGAAATAGAAACCTTAAAAAAAGTTTTGCTTACACCAAAAAGATTGAAATAATTTTGTGGAAGTTTTAAGGGGTTAGAGAGGAGAAGTATTCCTTGAAGTATTTTAAAAATAGGGCGCTGATAGTATTAATAGTAACCTTGGTACTTATTGTAACCATAGGTCTTACAATAAATCCACTGAGTAGTGTAAACTGGTTTGGAAATCTTATTTCAATTCCGTTTACTTCAATTGAAAAAGTATTCACTTATGCGGGCCAGGAAATTGAGGCGGGTGTGGGTCTGTTTAACGACGTAGAGGCTTTGAGGGCCGAAAACAAGGCTTTGAAAGAACAAATTGACAAATTGAACAATGAGCGGACCGAGTATGTCAGGCTTAAGACTGAAAATGACAATCTCAAGAATGTTCTGAAGATGAAGGATCAGCTTGATGATATTGATATGGCGGGGGCCAATGTTATTGCGAAGGATTCGGGAAACCTTTTTAATATATTCCTGGTGGATAAGGGAGTAGCAAACGGGATTTCCTATAATATGCCCGTGGTTACAAGCAAGGGTCTGGTTGGAAAGGTAACCTCGTCACAGCCGTTTTCTTCAAAAATAACAAGTATAATTGAAGATGGCAGTGCAGCAAGTGCAATTGTGTCCAAAAGCGGGGATCTGGTTGTAGTTAAAGGCGATTTGAAGCTTAGTAAGGAGGGTCTCTGTAAAATGTTATATATTCCAAACGACCTTGACCTTACTCAGGGTGACGTGATAGAAACCTCAGGAATGGGGGGGATTTATCCCAAGGGTATAATAATAGGAACAGTAAAGGAAGTAAGAACCGGTGAGAGTGATCTGGACAGGTATGCTATTATACAGCCGGCTGTTGATTTAAGACGGCTCAGCCAGGTAGTGATACTGAAAAAGAATATGACTGCCATATCTTCAGAAATGGAGATTACCGATAAATGAGAGCCAGACTAGTTATTTACACCATACTTATATTCATATTTGTTACTACTCAGGTCACCTTCCTGAATTTCATTGAAATTTTCGGGGTAAGGCCCAATCTGATAATCATACTGATAGTGAGTATTGCGTTGCTGGAAGGAAGAAACCAGGGCGGAACGGTGGGCTTTTTTGCGGGGCTGTGCCTGGATGCGGTAATCGGAGTTGCACTTGGATATCATGCTCTGATAGGCATGCTGCTTGGTATATCCCTTGGAAATATAAACAAGAGGTTTTTTAAAGAGAATATCTTCATAATGGCTATATGTACTTTTATTTCAACTATATTGTTTGAATCGGCAGTTATTTTGGTATCATATGCCCTTGGACTTAGAATGAACTACATAGAAAGCCTTAATAATATTATCCTGCCCGAAGCTGCCATAAACACTTTATTAGGCATGATAATCTTCTTCCTTATTGTCAGAATAAACAGAAGATTTGCAGGTATGGATGCAAAAAACAAATATTAAAAAAATTAACATATGGAGTATATTGAGTGGTGGTTGAAAGAATGAAACGTTTTTTTAAAGACAGACATACTATTGTAAGTATAGTACTGGTATTGATTTTTGCTGTAATTATCTATCAGCTTGCGAATTTACAGCTTGTACAGGGCGAAAATTATTACACACAATCTCAGGTCTATAATCTGAGAACAAGTACAATTTTTGCCGAGAGAGGAAATATAGTTGACAGATACGGGGTGCCAATAGCTGTCAACTCTACGAGTTACTATTTAACGTTGATGAATGCCGGCAAACCTCCCGAAGAAATGAATGATATGGTGTACAAGCTGATAAAGATACTGGAGAAAAATGGTGATAAGTATAACAATACTTTTTCAAAGTATTTAAGCGAAAAACCTGTTAAATTCGGTACAATGCTTAAAAACAGCAAGGATAGGATCAAGGTGCTGAGTAATGCCACAGGTTATAAGTTCTCCAAGCTGGATCAGGATTCGGATCCGGAAGAATTTTATGAATATTTCCGTGATACCGTATTTGAAATAGATACTGAAAAATACAAGGAACCGGAGATATACAAAATAATAACGCTGAGGTTTGAAATCCTCACCAACAATAATCCTGTCATTGCAGAGTCCATCAATACTAAAACAGTGGCCGAAATAGAAGAGAGAACGGATGAATTTCCGGGAGCAATAGTAGATTTGGTTCCCAGCAGAAAATATATCGATGCGGAGTATGCCGCACACCTGATCGGTTATGTCAGGACTATAAGTGAGGAAGAATTGGCCAATCGTGCCGATGAGGGCTACAAACCCGATGACATAATCGGGAAAACAGGTATGGAGCGCACTGCGGAGGGTTATTTGAGAGGCACCAACGGCTATAGAAAAATTGAAATAGATGATAAGGGAAAAATAAAAACCATAAGTGAAGAGGCTGTCAAGCCGGGCAGTGATGTTGTTCTTACCATTGATATGAGATTGCAGAAGGTTGCAATTGAATCACTTAAGAAGAATATTCAATTAATAAGACAAAAACCTCAGTCAAGGAACTTTAAAGATGCAGATGCGGGTGCTGCGGTAGCCATTGATGTCAATACCGGAGAAGTTCTTGCCATGGCCAGCTATCCGGGTTATGATCCGGCCATATTTCTGGCAGGTCCTGAGAATGAGGCGGCACAAAACGCAATAAGAAAATTGTATGATCTCAATAATAAAGCCAGACCGGCATTTGACCGGACCATAAACGGTACTTATGCTCCCGGTTCCACCTTCAAGCCTCTGGTGGGAATTGCAGGTCTGGAGGAAAAAAAGGTAAACCCCTATGAAAAGTATTTTGATAGGGGCTACGAAATCTATGACAATATGAAGCTGGCATCTATAGAGTACCACAGTTATGGAGGCGGCTTGGGGTGGGTTAACCTGATACAGGCAATTCAAAAATCCTCTAACCCGTATTTTTATAACCTGGGGGTAAAAGTCGGCATAGACAACATAGACAAATGGGCCACAAAATTCGGCCTGGGCCAAAAAACAGGAATAGATCTGCTGGATGAAAGCACAGGAATACTTGCTTCAAAGGCTTATAAAAAGACCTACAGCCCATATATGTTCGGAAAGGCCGATACGGCACAGACATCTATAGGGCAGTTTGACAACAGCTTTACACCCATACAGCTGGCTAACTACTGTGCCACCATTGCAAACGGAGGCAAGCGCTTTAAGCCGCATATAATAAAAAGGGTTGTAAAGTATGACGGTTCCATAGTAACAGAGACAAAACCGGAATATGAGCTGTTGCCTGTGAAAAAGGAAAATATGAAAATAATACAGGAAGGCATGATTGCCGTTGCCAACTCCGAAGACAGGGGAGGTACAGCTGCCAATGCATTTAACGAATTGCTTCCTATAAAGGTTGCAGGTAAAACGGGGACAGCTGAGACAGAATCAAAAAATCAGACCCGCTCCTCAAATGCTTTATTTATTTGCTATGCTCCGGCAAACAAACCTGAGATAGCTGTTGCGGTGGTTGTTGAAAAAGGCGTACTTGGAGCGTATACGGCACCCATTGCCAAAGATATTTTGAAAGCATATTTTGACAATAAAGGTTCTAATATTCAGGATATTGAAATAAAGAGCGATATAGTGGAATTAACTAAATAATTCAATTGGGAGATTAAAATTATATGTCTGAAAATACGGTAACTTTCAAGGGAACAGTTAACGGCCTTACAATTATAATAAAGCCGGAAGCCGGTTTTGAAGAAGTTGTTGACAGTATGCGCCTGAAAATTGAAAGCGCAGGGAAATTTTTCAGAGGGGCAAAACTTGCTGTCAGATATAGAGGCAGGGTACTGAACGAGACCGAAAAAAGTCAGCTGCATGAGCTGTTAAAGAGAGAAAGCGGTGCAACTATATTATCCTTTGATGAGGAGATAGTTGACAACAGCAGTGTAAGTCCGAAAAGCAATCCGTCAAGTTCTGAAAGAAATAACCAGATCAAAAAATATATGTTTTTCAAAGGAATAGAAGAGGGGAAGACAAAATTTTACCGCGGAACAGTAAGATCCGGTCAACTCATTACCTTTGACGGCAATCTTGTCATCCTTGGAGATGTCAATCCGGGAGCAGTAATTGAGGCTACGGGAAATATTGTGGTAATGGGTTTGCTCAGAGGGGTTGTTCATGCAGGGAGTGACGGAAATAAGGAAGCAATCGTTGCAGCTCTTGGACTCAATCCCACGCAGCTGAGAATTGCCGATATAATAACCCGACCTCCGGATGAAAAGGGTGCGGGTGCCAATCAAGTTCCGGAACTGGCTTATGTTAAAGGAGATATGCTCTTTGTAGAGCGGTTTTTACCTACGTCAATACGTAACACATAAGTGTTATAAACTATGCGGATTGACGTTAAGATAAGTTGACAAAACTTTAAAACAAATATATAGTTTAATGTGTATAACTTTAAATTAATAATAAGTAAATATTTGTAAATATCATTTTTCTTCGACAAGAATTGGAGGCAAGCTGTATGGGCGAGGTAATTGTAATTACATCTGGGAAAGGCGGTGTTGGGAAAACCACAACAACTGCCAATATTGGTACAGGCCTGGCATTGGCGGGTCATAAGGTTGTACTGATCGACACTGATATAGGACTTCGAAATCTCGACGTTGTTATGGGTTTGGAAAACAGGATAGTATATGATCTTGTTGATGTCGTAGAAGGCATATGCAGAGTAAAACAAGCATTGATAAAGGATAAAAGATATGAAGGTCTATATCTTCTTCCAGCAGCTCAGACAAGGGACAAGTCAGCTGTAACTCCAGAACAGATGATTAATTTGATTAACGAATTAAAAGCAGAATTTGATTACATAATCGTTGACTGCCCGGCAGGTATTGAACAGGGCTTCAAGAATGCAATAGCCGGTGCAAACAGGGCTATTGTTGTTACAACACCGGAGGTTTCCGCAGTTAGAGACGCCGACCGGATTGTAGGGCTCCTGGAGGCCAATGAATTGCGAAATCCCAAATTGCTTATCAACAGAGTCAGGATTGACATGGTAAAGCGCGGGGATATGATGAGTATTGATGATATTATTGATATTTTAGCCATTGATTTGATAGGTGTTGTCCCTGATGATGAGAAAATAGTTATTTCTACAAATAGAGGTGAGCCTGCAGTAACCGACGAGAAATCCTTGGCCGGACAAGCTTACAGAAAAGTAACAAAACGAATTCAGGGAGAAGAGGTTCCTATTCTTAACCTTGAAACTGATGACACCATTTTTAACAAATTCAAAAAAATGTTAGGATTTAAAACTACATAAGGAGGAATAGGGTATGCTGATTGATTTTTCAAAGATCTTTGGCAGATCTAAACCGTCAAAGGATGTAGCCAAAGAGAGATTACAGCTGGTATTGATACACGACAGAGCAAATGTTTCTCCAGAGTTTCTTGAAATGGTAAAGGGGGAGATTATCAAGGTCATCCAGCACTATTTCGAAATTGACGAAAGTACTCTTGACATCCAGCTTACCAGAACCAAAAGCGATGATGGTGATAGGATAGTTCCCGCATTAGTGGCTAATATACCTATTAAAAATGTAAAAAATGCAGGTAAATAAAATTAAAGGTATGTGATTTTTAACCATGAACATTGCATTTATAGCGCATGATAATAAAAAAGAATTAATGGCCAGTTTTTGCATAGCCTATAAGTATATTCTTCAGGAGCATCATCTTATTGCCACCCGGTCGACAGGTATAGTTATTAATAAGGCAACGGGACTGAATATTAATCTGCTGGCTTATGGCAGTCTTGGTGCCCAGCAGTTGGGAGCACGGATTGCATGCGATGAAATAGACTTACTGATTTATTTCAGGGATGCAAATACTGAAAATGACACTAATACTTTTCTGCTCTTTAAGCATTGTGATGCAAATAATATACCGTATGCAACCAATATCGCCACAGCCGAGGTTCTCATAAAAGGGTTGGAAAGAGAAGATTTGGCCTGGAGAGAATTGCTGAGATAAATAATTTTATTATAAATACAAAAGGGGCTGTCTCAAAACTAATGTTTTGAATAACATTAGTGAGAGGCAGCTCTCTTTTTGAGTTTTTACACATTGGAATTTACTCCAATTTTAACGATTTGAAGAATTCTTTTGACTTTTGGGAA